>NZ_JBTLRO010000003.1:0-344889 GCF_054482815.1 Oceanobacillus sp. CAU 1775
AAGTAAAAGAACAATCCTACAGATCAGTCGTTTTTTAAGAGCCTCGTTGTGGAGGCCAGCTTATATCTGGCTCCTGAAAATTGAGGGAAAAGGTGCTTCTTAACTACCAAAACGTCGCTGTCATTCTCGTCTAACTGTAAATAAATCCCAAATGGATGGAGCCACCTTTAATAGGGTATTTAGTTTTTTGGCTCTTTTAGAAAAAAGTTATTAACTGAAAATTCAAACTATATTAATGCAACACTAGTGTAATTTAATATTATTACACTAACAATTTAGGAAAAATGTACGATATAAAGAATATCAGCTAACTTTAGGAGAAAGTTTTGATGCAAAATAAATAAGTGGGGTGCTTCGATGAAAAAGAAGTCAGGAATATTAAATTTTAAAAGGATAAGAACAAAGGTTTTATTCGGCTTTTCCATTGTTATGGCTTTGGTTATATTATTTAGCTTGTATTTACTTTTCTCTATTCAAATGGTGAATAATGAATTAGAGACAATCATAGATGAAGAAGTGGTTTTACTAATAACAGATGAAGAATTAGCGAACAACATGTTGGACCGTACGAGATTAATTCAAGGCTACTTATTATTTGATAACGAGAATTACAAAAATGCTTTTGAAGATGGATTAGAAGAAAGTATAGCTTTAGAGAATCGAGCAGCTGAGTTAAGTAGTTCACCAGAGCTAACATCCTTATTAGAAAGAAAGTTGGATTGGGGTTATCTTACAGATGACATTATCGCATCCTATGAATCTGGTAATGAAGAAGAAGCTAGAAACATAATGGAAAACGAATTAGAGCCATTAGGAAGAGAACTAATTGATGGATTTGTAAACCTTGCAAATGCTGCAGAAGTAAGAATTCAAGAACATGGTGATCAGATTCAGACAAATATGAACTTGTTCTTAATCGTTTCCATTGTTATCTCGATATTAGTTATTATTTTAGGAACTGTTATCGCAATGATTACAGCTTCTTCGATAGCAAGACCAATTCAAAAAGTGATGGAAAGAATGAATTTAATTTCAACTGGTGACTTGAGCCAGGAGCCTCTTGACGTGCAGTCGAGGGATGAAGTTGGACAACTCGTTACAGCTACAAATAAAATGAATAAAGATATGCGTGACATCATGGGTAGGATTACAGATGTATCAAACACTGTTTCAGCACATAGTGAGGAGCTTACACAGTCAGCAAATGAAGTGCGTTCAGGTACCGAGCAGATTTCGAGTACAATGGAAGAACTTGCATCTGGTTCCGAAACCCAAGCTTATCAATCAAGTAGTCTTTCAAACATGATGAGCACATTTACAGAAAGTATTGAAGATGTAAACCGTAACACAGAGTACGTACAAAAAGAGTCTAATCAAGTAGTTGTTATGACAGAGGAAGGATCTGTACTTATGGATTCATCGATGAGACAAATGGGTAACATTGACCAAGCTGTCAAAAACACTGTGGAAAAAGTTGAAGGCTTAGATGTTAAAACACAAGAAATTTCTCAGCTTGTTGTTGTAATCAAAGATATTGCTGACCAAACAAATCTACTAGCTTTAAATGCTGCGATTGAAGCGGCACGTGCAGGTGAAAATGGTAGAGGATTTGCAGTAGTAGCGGATGAAGTTGGAAAACTTGCAGAGCAGGTTGGAAATTCGGTAACAGACATTTCTGAGATTGTAAATGATATTCAATCAGAATTCGGTGTCGTAACCAATGAATTGAATAATGGCTATACAGAGGTTAAAGAAGGAACGGAACAGATTCAATTAACAGGCGAGAAATTTACAAGTATTCGCCATTCAGTAACGGATGTCGTAAATAATATTACAAATATATCTACAAGTGTCACTGAAATTGTTGCAAGCAGTCAGAAGATGAATAGCTCGATTCAAGAGATTGCTGCTGTTTCAGAAGAGTCAGCTGCAGGGATTGAACAAACATCTGCGTCTTCTGAGCAAACAAGTGGTGCAATGGAAGAAGTTGCAGGAAGCGCAACGGAACTTGCTCACTTAGCAGAAGAGCTCAATGATTTAGTGAATCAGTTTAAAATATAAATATGAACAAAGGCGCAAGCGCCCGTTCAGCGACGTACAAACTGCGCCCCACAGGACGTGGGGTGGTTCAACGTTGCGACGTGATGTCGCGTTTTTAGTTGAACTTCCCTTATTTTTTGAGATAAAGGAAACACGACGAGGTACGAGTCGATGTTGACTTTCACCGCAAGGGTATAAGTGCGACTAAGCCTCTCGCAAGCGAATCGGCAAGTCTTCTTTATCGATTGAAGAAGTGCGAAGTTTGATCGCCGCTTTAGCGCTGGAGCCGGACGTGGCTATCCACTAATAATGTCAACACCAAAGAATTTTATAAATTCCTTAATAAAAAGAAAGCAGAATCTTTTTCATTTCAAAAAGTATTCTGCTTTCTTTTTATTGTTTTCTTGTTATTTCTTAGATTACTATCTATAATGTACTTTATTGCTTAATAAAATTGTAAAGGAGGCGTGCTAGATGCCGATAAATATACCAAAGAAATTACCGGCGAGAGAAACATTAAATAAGGAAAAAGTTTTTATCATGGATGAAGAAAGAGCGCGCTCTCAAGATATTCGTCCACTTAATATATTGATTCTGAATTTAATGCCCGAGAAAGAAAAAACGGAACTACAATTATTAAGGCTGCTTGGAAACACGCCACTCCAGGTAAATA
Organism: Oceanobacillus sp. CAU 1775; assembly: GCF_054482815.1. Classification (NCBI taxonomy): domain Bacteria; kingdom Bacillati; phylum Bacillota; class Bacilli; order Caryophanales; family Bacillaceae; genus Oceanobacillus; species Oceanobacillus sp. CAU 1775. Next base: position 2,714 of record NZ_JBTLRO010000003.1, read on the forward strand.
TCACATTTCTGCGAACAGCAACTTATGAATCAAAAAATGTGAGTAATTATCATTTGGAGAATTTTTATACGACGTTTGATAAGGTGAAGGATCGCAAATTTGATGGATTGATTATTACCGGAGCTCCCATTGAGCATCTCGAATTTGAAGAAGTAAATTATTGGCAGGAACTAACAGAGATAATGGATTGGTCAAAGCACAATGTTACGTCAAACCTCCACATATGCTGGGGTGCACAAGCAGCCCTCTATCAACACTACGGTATAGAAAAGGAAGCACTAGATAAAAAATATTTTGGTATCTTCAAACACGATTTGAGCGACACGACGGAAAAACTTGTTCAAGGGTTTAATGAATACTTTTATGCGCCACATTCACGACACACAACAGTGAGCAAAGCTGCAGTTGAAGCTCATCCTGATTTATTCCTGTTATCAAAAACAGCAGAGGATTCTCCTTTTATTATTTTATCGGAAGATCGCAAGGATATTATGATAACTGGGCATTTAGAGTATGATGCAACAACATTAGCTGATGAATATCATCGTGACTTAAATAAGGGTAAGGAAATAGAAATCCCGATTAATTATTTCCCAGACAATAATCCTGAAAATGAACCACCAAATATTTGGAGATCACATACACATCTCTTGTTTTCAAATTGGCTTAATTTTTATGTCTATCAACAAACACCATATAAATGGGATTAAAAAAAGCGTGGAATCCAACTAAGGATTTCACGCTTTTATTTACTTTCTTTTAAATTTACTTCCACTACTTTTTGCTCGTAGTTTATTCATTAAGTCACTTGATTTGGCTTGTGCAGATTTGGTTGCAGCTTCATCGATTGCAATGATTTGATAGCCGTCTACTTGCTTCTCGACTTTGAAAATAGTGTTTTTTTCGCTGTTCGCTGGTAATTTATCTTGATGAACAATAAATTCTGCATGATCTTCTTCAACTAAAATAACTGCTTGCTCACCTTCAAAACGGTCTAAAACACCTTTTTTCATTGTACACACGCCTTTCCTTCTGCTTTAATATCAGCAATTCTTGCAGGTCCAATCCCTTTAATTCGCGAAAGATTATCTACAGAATCAAATGGTCTTATTTGAATTAACTCCTCTGCACGTGCTGGTCCAATATGGATAATACCCTGTACCTCATCAAAAGATGCTTGATTAATATTGATGCATCCTGATGATGGTTTTAGTTCGGGTTTCTTTTCTTTTTGTTCGGTAGCTTTCGGCTCAGCTTTATTTTCGGTCTTCGCCGGAGCTTTTGCTTGTGTTTGTTTTATTGGTTCACTTTTTCCAGTCGTTGTAACGTTTTGAACAGTTTTTCCATCTGATGAAATGATAATCGTTCCATGTTCATCTGTCCCATAAAGTTTAATGTTACGATCGAGAATAGTGTTCACTACTTCAGCGTTTGGATGACCGTAACTATTATTTGCTCCCGCGCTATACACGGCAATTTCTGGTGCAACTGCATCGACGAAGGCTGTGTCACTAGATGTGTTTGAGCCATGGTGTCCGAGATGCAATACGTCCGCAGCAACATTAAAATTGTTGTGCATATATGATTCGCCATTCTTATCCGCATCACCTGTCAGTAAAAACTTCACACTACCATATGTAAATAGCATCGCAATTGACTCTTCATTTGAATTTCCTGAAATTCCGTTTGGATAAAGGACTTCAATCTCCATTGGACCAATATCAAAGCTCTCACCAGCTCGTGGTTCATGATAACCAGCATCACTGTTCACAACTGATTCAACTGCTCGTTGGAATGTTTGCGATGTGCTTTCGTTTCCAGACATCCAAACCTCGTCTACAGCTATATTTTGCATAACTTTATCCAACTGTCCAATGTGATCGGCATCTGGGTGACTTACAACAACGAGATCAAGATTTGTAATTTGATTTGCATTTAAATAGGAAACAACTTGGCTCCCGCGCCAATCCCCAGTATCAAAAAGGATGTTGTAATTATTTTCTCCATCAGAATAAGCAAATAAGGTTGCATCTGCTTGTCCAACATCAATAAAATGTACATTTAATTCGCCAAGCTTTCCACTTGATTTAGGAGCTTGTTCCTCAACGGTTTCTTGCTCAGCTTTTTCCTCTACGCTACTTTCTTCAGGTTCTGTACTTTCTGTTTCAGCATCAGCTGTCACATCTTCTACAGTAATATCTTCTTCCGTCGTCGATTCTTCTGTATTTTCGACGGTACCACAAGCCGTTAATAAAAACAGCATACTAATAAATAAAAACAATTTAATATTCTTCACTAATTATCCCCCATAATGTTATTCTTCCACTCTTAAGATTATCAAATCAAATAGGAAAATACTAGTTGTGAAAGTTTCCAGTTATAGTTTTTGGCATGAAAAACCCCGCTTTCCACAGGTGGCTAATAAGCTTTGACGCATAGGTTATAACCAAATAAAAAAGATATGAAATTTAATTATCATACTAACTAATTTAGTTAAAATTCATCTCTTCCTAATAGATTTTTAAATTATCTCAAGTTCTTTTCTATTGAAGTTTAAAAAATAGCGATGTGCATGATTCGTGGGCCTTTGTCATAATGGAAATGGAGGTGTTAATGAATGCTATTAAATCTACTATTTTTGCTCATTTTTCTCTTACCTAATCTACCAGAAGAAATTATAAAGCAAAGTGAAAGTTTTACGATCGGTGTCGTTGATCGTGTGGAAGGAAACTATGCTGTTATTCTGCTGGAAGAGGAAGAGAAGGAATTGATTGTACCGACCAATCGGCATACAAAAGAAGGAAAGTGGCTACTAATTTATTTGGAAACCGAAGAACCACTTATCCTTTGGACGCTCGATGAATATGAAAACAAACAGAAAATGAAAATACAACACTTACATGAAAAATTACTTCAAAAAAATTCCTCTTATAACTAATCAAATAAAGCTCCAACTGCGCCTGCAAAAGCACCTAATTCTAAGAAAATCGGTTCAAACCCAAGCATATCTTTAAAACTCGTCAGTACTTGTTGTAATGGATTATTGTCTTGAATAGTCGCACCGATGAACACAATGTTTTTTGCTTCCTTGACTTGAGCCACATTCCCAGACAGAGATAAAATGACCTCTCCAATTAATTGATTTAAAGCTGCAGCATGATCTGCTTCCATACTATCTGTTTTATGTGCTTTACCAAAATTGGCCGCTGTTAAATCACCGAGGAGAGGAATATTTTCATTTCCTTCATAAATATCCTTCACAAGTAAATCGTTGTTTTCTCGATTTCCTTTTCCAGCGAGTTCAAGAAGTTCAGAAAATGATTGTGCGTTCGTTAACTTCGCGCCTAGACCCATCCACGTTCCACCGCCAATACCACTACCAAGCACACGTTCAAAAGTATTGTCGCCTACATAAAAGATAGAAGTTCCTGTACCAATGCTTGTGAGAATAAAAGTATCGATGTATTTTTTCTCTGTTTGCAACAGATGTTTTGTTCCGTTAACAAGCGCAGTAAATTCATCAACTGTAGAGTTCTTTTGTTTTGTAGCTTCTTGAATCTTGGGCCAATTTCCACCTGTTCCAACAAGTTCGGCATCAGGAGCAACAAGACTTAACCATTCCACGAGTTTTGGTATTTCCTCTATTGCATATTTTCTTACCTGAAGTTTCTCTTTTTCCTCGTAAGCAATCTTCACTAGGGAACCACCAGCATCAATTCCAATTCTCATAACTTCTCCACTCCTCTCAAATATATGCTCATCTTAATACTTTCTTATAGTTATTTTACTAGAAGTCAGTTAAAATAAAAATAGATGAAACTTTCTAGGGGGTTTTGTCGTATAATTTATTACAGGTTAACACAGATTCAATCATCCTGAAGATAAATGGCAACAAAATTTATGAGGAGTGGTGAAATGAGAGCATTTTTACAATTTATAGTTCGGTCTGCCAGTGCGCTCACAGCATCAGGGACCGTATGGCTGCTTAGCTTCTTTGCCTTTGGACAAGCCTTTCTATTTGCTTCTCTTTACGGACTTATTGGTGGAGTCGGAACATACTACACTGTTAAATATATAAGCACACATCGATATGCAAAAAATAATGGACTAACGATGAAGGAATATAAATTCATCTCCGATAATTTAAAAGATGCAAGCCTAAAAATCAAACGATTACAGCGCGCATTGATTAACGTTCGCCAATTGGGGAATGCAAGGGAAAACAGGGAGATTCTAATGACGGTTAGAAGAATCCAAGTAAATACGAAAAACGAACCACGTCGCTTTTTTCAAGTGGAAGGATTCTATTATAAACATCTCGATTCACTTGTAGAAATTGCAGAGAAGTACGCTTATCTCTCCCAACAGCCAGTGAAATCCCGAGAAATGAACGAAATGATGCGTGATTCAAGACATGCAATTATTGTACTCGGTCAAACAGTGAAAAAAGACCTTCGCGTCATGCTCAATGATGATGTGAATACGCTCGATTTCGAGTTAGACGTTGCGAAACGTACACTGCAAAAACCACGAAACCAAACAGGAGGGTAAGCCGATGAATCAAGAAAAGAAAAAAGAAGAAGCTTTTGATATGGACGAGCTTTTAGCGAATCCATTTGGTACGGATTCTATCGAAAAACCTACAAAAGAAGAAGAAACAACAAATAAATTAGTTGATTTATTACCAGAAGATAAAAAGCAAAAAGCTGTAGAACTTGCAAAACAAATTGACCATAATAGCCCGCATAGTGTTTCACAATACGGGATTGAAGCACAGGAAAAACTAATGAATTTTTCTCACAGCATGCTTGATCAGGTTAAAAATAATGATATCGGAGAAATCGGTGGGATTTTATCTGACTTAATGAAAAAGCTTGAGCAAGTAGATCCAGATGAATTAAATCCGAATAATCGCGGATTTTTGTCACGTATCTTTAACCGTGTGTCTAATTCTGTAAATGAAATTATGTCGAAACATCAGAAAACGGGAGCACAAATTGATCGTATTTCAGTGAAGCTCGACCGCAGTAAAGATGAGCTAATGAAGGATAATCAGTTACTTGAACAACTTTTCGAGAAAAACAGAGATTACTTTGATACATTGAATGTTTTTATTGCAGCTGGTGAAGTGAAAATCGATGAACTACGCAATAAAGATATTCCTGCACTTCGAGAAAAAGCAGAAGCAAGCCAAAACCAAATGATGGCTCAAGAAGTAAATGACTTGGTGCAATTCACGGATCGTCTTGAAAAACGAACGCATGATTTGAAGCTAAGTAGACAAGTTACTTTACAGAGTGCACCACAAATTCGTTTGATTCAAAACACAAACCAGGCACTGGTAGAAAAAATTCAATCCTCTGTGCTTACTGCGATTCCATTATGGAAGAACCAGATGGCAATTGCTTTGACACTATTACGTCAACGAAATGCTGTAGAAGCGCAGAAGCTTGTTTCACAGACGACGAATGATCTTTTACTTAAAAATGCTGAAATGTTAAAAGAGAATACCATTGAAACGGCGAGAGAAAATGAACGTGGCTTGGTTGATATTGAAACATTAAAACGTACACAAGAACAGCTGATGTCAACCCTTGAGGAAACAATGACAATTCAAGCAGAAGGCCGCGAGAAGCGTCAACAAGCTGAAAAAGAAATGCATATCTTAGAACAAGAAATGAAGCAGAAAATGCTTGAATTGAAAGAATAAATGAGATGCTTGGGATATGTTCCCAAGCATTTTTCATAGCATGATTTACGAAACGGGGGAATAGTTGTGAAAACACTAATCTTAGGTGCTGGCGCGATGGGCTGTCTGTTCGGAGCCAAGCTTGCTCAAGCAGGTTATGATGTAACTATTTATAATAGAGAAAATGAGAAAGTAAAAACTATCGAAAAAGATGGAATTGAGCTACATACTACAACTGACGAAATCCATACAATCCCAGTAGAAATAAACTATAATGCAAAAGAGCTAAAGCCAGAATATGATCTTGTTCTCATCCTTCTCAAATCTTTTGCGACCGAACATGTACTAACAGAAGTAAAACATCTCATAACAGAGAATACTGTTGTGCTTACACTCCAAAATGGTGTAGGAAATTTAGAAAATATGCAAAAAGTTATTCCACATGCGATTCTTGGTGTTGGTGGAACAGGAAGCGGGGCAAGTGTACTTGGACTAGGAAAAATTGCGCATCGTGCAGTTGGGAAAACTACAATTGGTTTTCTAGATAAACAACATGCTATTACGTTTGATAAAATCGCCAAGATGTTTTCCAATGCTGGGCTAGCTACTGAAATTGCTGAAGATGTTTTATCTGTTATTTGGAGTAAGTTGATTGTAAATGTTGCAATTAATAGTTTAACAGGCATAACGAAATTAACGAATGGCAATGCTGTTCTCACAAATGAAGGCGAAGCTATTGCGAGGAATTTAATTAGAGAAGCTGTAACGGTTGCAAAAGCAGAAGGAATCGAGCTTTTATATGATAATCCTGAACGAGAAGTGATTGCATTAATTAAAGAAAAGTTTGCGCGGAATCAATCTTCCATGCTCACAGATGTCTTACAAAAACGGAAAACGGAAATTGACGTTATAAACGGTGCGATCGTTATTTTTGGAATAAAACACAATATCGAAACGCCTTATAATGAACTGATGGTAAATCTTATTCATGTAATAGAGAAAACATATGAACAGCAAATTAACTGATTGATTTAAAAATAAGAAAGCTTTCCTTGACATTAAAAATAAGAAAATTTAGAATTAGTATTATACATTTATTACAGAAAGCTAGAACACTAGATTTCTATCTTTCTTTTTTATTAGCTGAAGTGAATGAGCATTCACTCAAATGATAGCGCTTTACTAAAACAAAGGGGTTGAGAGTATGGGGAATGAAGCAACATTAAAACTAAAAAAAGGCGTAAAATTACCAGTGATTATGGCACCAATGTTTTTAATTTCAAACCCGAAGATGGTTTTGGAAGCTTGTAAAGCAGGGATCATTGGTACTTTTCCAGCTTTAAATGCAAGAACAACCGAAGACCTAGACCAATGGATGACAGAGATTCTTAATGGATTAGCGACAATAGAAGAAGACGGTGAGACTCCTGCACCGTGGGGTGTGAATTTTATAAGTCACCGTTCGAATAAAAGATTCTTTGAGGATTTGGCATTAATTGAAAAACATCAGCCACCTTTAGTGATCACATCACTTGGCGATCCAGGTCCCGTTGTAGAGGTTGTGAAAAAATATGGTGGCGTTGTATTAAGCGATGTAATCGATATTAAATTTGCCAAAAAGGCTATTGAAAAGGGCAGTGATGGCTTAGTATTGGTTGCAGCCGGTGCAGGTGGGCATGGTGGTCAATTAAATCCAATCGCCTTTACGCATGAGGTTCGTACATTTTTTGATGGACCAATTGTACTTGCTGGAACAATGACAAAGGGCAGTGACATAGTTGTTGCAGAGACATTAAATGCTGATTTTGCATATTTTGGTACGAAATTTATTGTAGCGGAAGAAAGTGCTGCTCAAGCTGAATATAAAGACATGATAATTGAATCATCAATTGATGAAATTACTTATACACCAGCTTTTAGTGGCATTCACGCAAATTACTTAACACAAAGTATTATTAATTCTGGACTAGATCCAGCAACCCTACCTGATACGGGTAAAATAGACTTTTCTGAGCTTGGTAATCCAGATGTACGTGCATGGAAAGATATATGGGGTGCTGGACAAGGTGTAGGGCCAATTGAGAAGCGTCAAACAGTAAAAGATATTGTAGCAGAACTTCAAACTGAATATCAAAACACACTAAAAAAAATTGCTGACCAATTTAAAAACAATACAGAAAAAGTTAAATAAAGGGAGAGAAAAGCATGAGTGTTTTAGAAGTAAAAATAGAAAATAAAATTGCTTATATTACAATGAATCGTCCAGATAAGAGAAATGCACTGTCGATTGAACTAGCTAACAAACTTGTTGCAGCACTTGAAGAAGCAGATCAGGATAAAGATGTCCGTGCGGTAATTTTAGCAGGTGCGGGTAAAGGTTTTTCAGCTGGTGGTGACATTGAAACGATGGAAGGGTTTAATGAAACTTCAGATATCGTAAAGTACATGAAAATGGCAATGAAAGTTGTTCAAACGATTCGTAAAATGGATACTTATGTTATCGCTGCAGTTCAAGGATTTGCGGCAGGAGCAGGGTTCAGTCTTGCTTTAGCAGCAGATTTTGTTGTTGCTGAAAAAGACGCAAAATTTGTTAGTAGCTTTACAAATATTGCCTTAATTCCAGACCTTGGTTTAATTAAAGCTTTAAGCGAAAAAGTTCCAATAAATATTGTTAAGGAATGGATTTCAGCAGCTAAACCAGTTGATGCTGAAGAAGCTGCACGCTGGGGAATAGTCAATCGTGTTGCTAGTGAAAACCTCCTTGAGGAAGCAACAGATTTTGCACAGTTTATCATTGATGGACCACCGCTAACAAATCAATTTGTGAAGCATCTTGTAAATCACGCGGATCAGTTAAACTATGATACGGCTGATCTCCAAGAAATTGGCATGCAAACAATACTACTGCAATCCCAAGATAATAAAGAAGGAATTGCAGCATTCTTTGAAAAGCGTAGACCGAATTTTACAGGAAATTAATCGCGGGAGAGGGAGATTATTTTGATAGAAGAATATGGCTTAAAGCTCGTTCGATTGGAACTTCCTTTCAGACTGAATCATGTGAACTGTTTTATTGCTGAAGGTGAAAATGGACGAACGGTTATTGATACAGGTCTTCACAATGATAATACAGTAGCTCGTTGGGATGAAGAACTGGAAGGAAAAAAAGTTGATAATTTACTCCTAACACATTATCATCCGGATCATTTTGGGTATGCAGGAGGCTTTCAAGCAAAGTATGGGGCGAAAGTTTCCATGACAAAGGTTGATGCGAAAAATGGTTTTAGTGCATGGGGAAATGAATTCTTGGATGTGCTAGAAAATAATTATAAGCTAGCAGGTATATCTGCGGAAGAGGCAAATAGTATGGTTGAAAACACCCGAGAGTTTGTTCCACTAGTTACACCATATCCTACGATTGATCATTATTTTGAAGAAGGAGAAAAGGTGCAAATCGGTAAACTTTCTTATGAAGTGATTTTCACCCCAGGACATTCAGAAGGTCTTGTAACTTTTTATAATAAGAATGAAAATATTCTAATCGGAACGGATCATATTTTACCAAGGATCACACCAAATATTTCGCATTGGTTTCACGGAGATCCGAATCCACTACAGAGCTATTACAATTCACTTGATAAAATTGCAGCACTAGAAGTAGATTTAGTTATCCCTTCTCACGGCAAACCATTTCGCAATGGACACGAGAGAGTTATAGAATTAAAGCAACATCATGATGAGCGTTTAGAAGAATTACTCGGAATCCTAAAAGAACCACTCACTGTCTTTGAAGCATGTGAAAAACTATTTGATAAAATACTTACCGTACACGAAAGTCGCTTTGCAATCGGCGAAACACTCGCACACTTAGAGTATTTAAGACTAGCTGGGAAGTGCAATCGAGAAACTATAAACGATACGTATATTTATAAAGCAGAGTAACTAAATTTTACTCTGCTTTTCCTTTTGAAATAATTCATCGAATGGTAAAATGGTAAAGTAGAAAGAATGAAGTAGGAGGTTTCTGATGATTAATCATTTACAAGATAAAGTTACCTTAAATAATAATATTAAAATGCCTGGTTTTGGACTCGGTGTTTATAAAGTTGAACCTGGACAATCAGCCGTTGAGACAGTAAGTACTTCACTTAAAGTTGGTTATAGATTAATTGATACAGCAGCATTTTATGAAAATGAAAAAGAAGTTGGAGAAGCGATTCGTAATTCAGGGATCCCCCGTGAAGAAATTTTTGTCACTTCAAAGGTATGGAATGACGATCAAGGATATGAATCAACATTAGAGGCGTTTGAGCGCTCGTTCGAGAATCTCAATTTAGAATATATTGACCTATACCTTATACACTGGCCAGTTTCCGGAAAATTTAAAGACACTTGGAAAGCACTTGAGGAGATTTATAAGGACGGTCGAGTAAGGGCAATTGGAGTTAGTAATTTTCATAAACATCACTTGGAAGAATTAATGAAAGATGCCGAAATTAAGCCAGCTGTAAATCAAATCGAGTATCATCCACATTTAACACAAGTAGAAACACTCGCATTTTGTAAAAAGAATAATATTCAAATGCAAGCATGGTCACCATTAAAAAAAGGACGTATTTTAGAGCTTCCAGTCATTCAGCAGATAGCAAAAAAACATGATAAAACTGCTGCACAAGTTATTTTACGCTGGGATATCCAAAATGGCGTTGCAACGATTCCTAAGTCTACTAAAGAACATCGTATGATCGAAAATGCAAATATCTTTGATTTTGAATTGACTGATGTAGAGATGGAAGAAATAAATCGACTGCATATTGATTCACGCAGTGGTTCTAATCCAGATGATTTTTAACCTAAGGAGTAATGTTCCGTAATGAAAAAATTAATATTTATTTTATTTTTATCTATTTTTATATTAACAGGCTGTTTTAATCCAATAGCAGTTTCCGTTATTGAAGACATGTACACAGCAGCATTGATGGAAGAGCAAGAAGAGACGCTCTCGTATTTCAGTGCGGAATATTTACAAGAACATTCACCAGATGAGCTTTCTGAGGAATTAGTGGAACATGTTCGCTATGCGGGTGGCATCAAGTTACTTAATGCAGTTGAGTTAACAAGGAATCGTTTGAATGAAGATATTGTTGCTGCGTTAGAGGCAGCGTACGATAATAATTGGTATTATGTTGCACTTGATGCAGGCGAAAACGAAATAATGACGTGGGTTATTATTAAAGGCAGCACACAATATGAAATCGTAGACGGCGAGAAAATGACTATCGATGAATACAATGATAATGTTTTAAAATAATAGGAAACCATCAAAATCAGAGGAAATTGATTTTGGTGGTTTTTTAAATTTTGGTATAGCTTAAGGGCAACCTTAGAATGAGGATAAACCCGCTTCGGAAATATACTACGCTTTCCGCGGGCGGCTGGTGAGCTTCCTCGCGTGCTTTGCACGCTGCGGGATCTCACCGTTGCCTTACTTCCCGCAGGAGTCTTCGTATATTTCCGAAGCTAATTTTGCTCAACTTCCCTCTTATGGATGAGTTTCGATAATACGTTTTAAGATATCTAAACACCCAAAACCCTCCATCTTTCGACAAATTATTTCCCGGGTAATATTTGTCTTTGGGTAAATCGATGATTACGGGGTAATGTTAAATCTTGCTGGTGCATAGGATGTATAAATCGTTGCTATAATGGAGGGAGTTTTTATGGATATATTAAATAAGGTTCGCGCTTATCGTGAAGAGGAAGATAAATTACGCTGGGAAGGGACATTTGCTGAATATCTAGAAATGGTAAAAGAAAACCCTATCATTGCACAATCCGCTCATTCCCGTGTCTATCATATGATTAAAGATAAAGGTTTAACCGAAGAAAACGGGAAGAAGTCCTATCATTTTTTCAGTGATGAAATCTTTGGTTTAGAACATGCAATCGAACGCCTTGTTGAAGAATATTTTCACCCAGCAGCAAAACGATTAGATGTTAGAAAAAGAATTCTTTTATTAATGGGACCTGTTAGTGGTGGGAAGTCAACGATTGTAAATTTACTTAAAAGAGGGCTTGAAGAATATGCGCGGACAGACACAGGTGCAGTTTTTGCAATTAAAGGCTGTCCAATGCATGAGGATCCACTACATCTCATCCCCCCTCATTTAAGAAAAGAATTTCAAGATGATTATGGCATTCGAATTGAAGGCAGTTTGTCTCCACTGAACACCATGCGTTTGGAACAGGAATACAATGGAGAAATTGAAAATGTGATGGTAGAGCGTATCTTTTTCTCTGAAGATAAACGCGTTGGAATCGGGACATTTAGTCCGTCTGATCCAAAATCACAGGACATTGCTGATTTAACAGGGAGTATTGATTTTTCTACAATTGCAGAATATGGTTCAGAGTCAGACCCGCGTGCTTATCGATTCGATGGTGAATTGAATAAGGCCAATCGTGGGATTATGGAATTCCAAGAGATATTAAAATCAGACGAGAAGTTCCTTTGGCATTTACTTTCGCTCACGCAAGAAGGTAATTTTAAAGCTGGAAGATTTGCCTTGATTTCAGCAGATGAAATTATCCTGGCCCATTCAAATGAAACAGAATACCGTTCATTTATTGCGAATAAGAAAAACGAAGCACTTCATTCAAGAATCATTGTAATGCCAATTCCATACAATCTGCAAGTAAGTCAGGAAGAGCGCATTTATGAAAAGATGATTTCAGAAAGTGATATTTCCGATGTTCACGTGGCTCCTCATGCTCTAAGAGTTGCAGCAATTTTTTCTGTTTTGACTAGATTAAAAGAATCGAAGAAGCAGGGAATCAATCTTGTGAAAAAGATGCGACTTTATGATGGAGAAAATGTGGAAGGGTTCAACCAAATCGATATGGAAGAGTTGAAACGAGAGTTCCCAGATGAAGGTATGTCAGGGATTGATCCACGATATGTCATAAATAGGATTTCTTCTGCGATTATTCGTAAAGAAGTTCCTTCGATCAATGCGCTTGATGTCCTGCGTTCTTTAAAAGATGGATTAGATCAGCATCCATCGATTTCAAAAGAAGAGGCAGAGACTTACACGAATTTTATCTCTGTAGCTCGTAAGGAATATGATGATATTGCGAAAAAAGAAGTACAAAAAGCATTCGTTTATTCTTATGAAGAATCAGCGAAGGCACTAATGGATAATTATCTTGATAATGTGGAAGCTTTCTGTAATAAAAATAAACTGTTTGATCCGTTAACAGGCGAAGAATTAAATCCAGATGAAAAGTTAATGCGTTCGATTGAAGAGCAAATTGGTATTTCTGAAAATGCGAAGAAGACATTCCGTGAAGAGATTCTTATTCGACTTTCTGCCTTTGCAAGAAAAGGAAAACGCTTTGATTATCATTCACATGAACGTTTGCGTGAAGCCATCCAGAAGAAATTATTTGCCGATTTAAAAGATGTTGTAAAAATTACTACATCTACACAGACACCGGATGAATCTCAACTTAAAAAAGTCAATGAAGTGATTGCAAGACTCATTGATGAATATGGCTATAACTCTACTTCCGCTAATGAACTCTTACGTTATGTTGGTAGCTTATTAAACCGTTAGGAGGAGAGAGATGAGCGATAAACCAAAGCATGAATTTAACATCGCAAGGGAAAATTGGTCTCTCCATCGTAAAGGCAATCAGGATCAGGAACGACACCTGGAAAAAGTGAAGGAAGCGATTCAGAAGAATTTACCTGATTTAGTCAGTCAGGAAGATATCATCTTGTCAGATGGCAAGGACATTGTGAAGATACCCATTCGCTCCTTGGATGAATATAAAATACGCTATAACCATAATAAAACAAAGCATGTTGGCCAAGGAGATGGAGACAGTCAGGTTGGTGATGTGATTGCTAGAAGTTCAGGTAGTGGTGATGATGGTGCGGGGGATGGGAAGCCGGGAGATCAGCCTGGAGAGGATTATTATGAAATGGAAGTTTCCTTAGCAGAGATTGAAGAAGCATTATTAAAAGAATTAGAGCTGCCAAATATCGAAGAAAAAGATAGTGGAGAAGTAAAGGTTAAGAATATCGAGTTTAATGACATTCGCAAAAAGGGATTAATTGGTAATATCGATAAAAAAAGAACCATCCTTTCCGCGCTTAAACGTAATGCAAGGCATGGGAAACCAAGTATTGCTCCTATTTATAACGATGACCTACGCTTTAAAACTTGGAATGAAACAGTGAAGCGTGAGTCAAAGGCTGTTGTACTAGCAATGATGGATACGAGTGCTTCTATGGGAAACTTTGAAAAATATGTTGCACGAAGTTTTTTCTTTTGGATGAATCGCTTTTTAACGACAAAATACGAAACAGTAGAATTTGAATATATCGCTCATCATACACTTGCAAAGGTCGTGACAAAAGAGGAGTTTTTCTCAAAAGGGGAGAGTGGAGGCACCATTTGTTCTTCAGCATATCTTAAGGCACTTGAATTAATTAAGGAAAAATATCCGCCATCTAGCTATAATATTTATCCTATTCATTTTTCCGATGGTGAAAATATAACTTCAGATAATGTAAAATGTCTAAAATTAGTTGATGAACTTCTTGATGTATCACAAATGTTTGGCTATGGAGAGGTAAATAGCTATAATCGCTATTCAACATTAATGAACACGTATCGCTCGATTGAAGACCCAGGTTTTCGCTTTTATGAATTACGTGAAAAAAATGATGTTTACCCAGCGTTGAAACGCTTTTTCTCAAAAAATGAAACGAGGGAGGGGTCTCGTTGATAGCGGATAAGCAATTAGCCTATGCAATTGAAGAAATCACCGAAGTTGCGGAAGGCTTTGGATTAGACTTTTACGATATGCATTACGAGATTTGCCCCGCAAGCATTATTTACACATTTGGTGCTTACGGAATGCCAACGAGATTCAATCATTGGAGTTTCGGAAAGCAATTTCATAAAATGAAGCTGCAATATGATTTAGGTTTAAGCCAAATTTATGAGCTTGTTATCAATTCTGATCCTTGTTATGCTTTTTTACTTGATACAAATTCACTGATACAAAATAAATTAATCGTTGCCCACGTGCTTGCACATTGTGATTTTTTCAAAAATAATATTCGCTTTTCTAATACTCGCCGCGATATGGTCGAGAGCATGACACAAACTGCGGAACGAATTTCAGCTTATGAGATGCGTTATGGAAAAGATGAAGTAGAAGCTTTTTTAGATCGTGTGTTGGCTATCCAAGAACACGTCGATCCTTCTTTAACAAGGAAAAATCCTGTGGAAACAGAAGAACCCCCAAAGAAACTAAGTACCAAATCCACACCATATGATGATTTATGGGGGATTGATGATGAGGACAAAAAAGAAGCGATCCGACCTAAGGTTAGAAAAAAAATACCTCAGCAACCAGAAAAAGATTTACTCTACTTTCTGGAGCAGTATAGTCGTGAATTAGATGACTGGCAACGAGATATTATGACCATGCTCCGTGAAGAAATGCTATACTTTTGGCCGCAATTAGAGACGAAAATCTTAAATGAGGGCTGGGCGTCTTACTGGCATCAACGAATTGTACGTGAACTTGATTTAACCAGTGACGAAACAATTGAGTATGCAAAGCTTAATGCCGGAGTATTGCAGCCATCTCGAACATCAATTAATCCTTATCATTTAGGATTAAAGATCTTAGAAGATATTGAAGAACAACATAACAACCCGACAAAAGAAATGATAAATAGAGGTGTAAAGCCAGGTTCAGGTAGAGAAAAATTATTTGAAGTTCGCGCATTAGAATCAGATATTTCCTTGATTCGAAATTATTTAACGAAAGATATTATTCTGCGAGAAGATATGTATTTATTCGAGAAAAAAGGTCGAGATTATCGAATTAGTACAAAGGATTTTAATGATGTACGTGATCAATTAATTTCCATGCGAATCAATGGCGGATTTCCTTATATTACAGTAGTTGATGGAGATTATAATCGAAATGGAGAGCTCTATCTTTTACATGGATACGAAGGAATTGAATTAGATTTACCATATTTGCAGCATGTTTTACCATATATTTATGAGCTGTGGGGAAGACCCGTTCACATCGAAACACAAGTAGAAGATCGTACAGTAAGGTTTAGTTATTCTGGTGATGAAGTGAAAAAGAAGTTATTATCTTAAAGTGAGGAAAATAAAAAATGGGAGAAAGGATTATACCTTTGTCCCATTTTTATCTGTTTTAATTTTAAAAAAGTAATATCCATAAAATATTTTGATTGCCTGATTAGCCGCGTCCAGCTCCAACGCCCAACAACTACCAAACTTCACACTTTTCCACTACGATAAGTCAACATCAATTCACTTCGTTCATTGTGTTTCCTTTATCTCATTGCAAAGTGCTCCAGTTTGTACGTTGCTAAACGGGCGCTTACGCTTTAGATTCTGTTTTCTTCCTAAAGAATTCATAAAGTGATTTTAATGTTTCTGCATCAAGTTCAATTTGATTTTCGTATGCGTATTTTACCGCGTACCCCATTGCTAAAGTCATTCCTCCAGCAATACTACCACCGGCTACTGACCCTGCACCAGGTACAAATTTTACTACCTGTCTAAATAATGTTTTACCAATGTTTCCTGTAATGGTTGCGATTAATAATTCCTTCGCTTTCGCTTTGGAAAGTGGTTTTTCATAAAGTGCAGCTAGTTTGACCATCAATCCAACTTGAATTCCAGTTAATGGGATGACATCTGAACCAGGAATTGGTGCAGCTCCAACTGCTGTCGCAGAGCCTGAAGCAGCTAATATCCACTTATTCGCAGTTGATGACTTCTCTTTAATTAACCTCGCAAATTGGATTTCTTTATGCTTTTTTTTGAGGATATCCAAAATTTCATTTCTTAGTTTATCGATATTCTGTCCAGTTCTTGAGGAAATTGGCACCACCTTGAACTGGTTGCCGGTATGTTCCTTCACATAATTTACTAAGCTAGGAATATCATCAGCAGCATCTATTTTATTTAAGACGAAAATAATATCTTTATTTGTCTTGCGAATTAATTCAAATGATTTTCTTTCACCCTCAGAAAACACTGTACCTGCTGCATTAAGGAAAAATAACACAATATCAGCATCTTTGTAGAAGTCTAAGGTTTCTTTGGAGTTATGCTCGTTAATATCATCTAGGCCTGGTGTATCTGCAAAAATAATTTTATCACGGTACACGTAGCGATCAATTCTCGTTGTTTCACCTGGTTTTGCACCAACTTCAGCGACCTCGTCACCAATCAAGAGATTAATCGTCGATGACTTACCAGTGTTGACATCACCAATCATGGCAAATAAAATTTCGGCGTTTAATTGTTTATTTACTCTGTCCGTTTCTTCATCGAACGCTATATTAAAGTCATTCTCGTTGTATTGTTGCATGTGTACCACGCTCCTTAGGGATATCATAACAAAAATAGACATTTTTTGATAGAAAATTTAGTGTGGATGAAATCTTAATAATATTACCCTAAAACCCTATGATATAATCGAGATAATTCGCAAGATACACTCATACAATAGTAAAAGGATAATTTAAATAAAGTGAAGGTGATTCGGCATGCAAATTATTGATGCGCATTGTGATGCTTTGTATAAATTGCAACTGGCAAAACGAGGGACTTATTTCAAGCATGAGCTGAATTTTCGTGATGCTCCTGAACTTGAAACAAATTTATACCGACTTCAACAGGGAAAAGTAAAGGTACAGTTTTTCGCGATATTTGTATATCCCGAGATACCTTCGAGTGAACAATGGCAACATGCATTGGAACAGGTCGACGTATTCCATACAGAAGTCATAGGAAAAAATCCGGAAATGAAGCATATTAAATCTTTCAAAGATATCGCGTTACTTAAAGCAGATGAAATTGGCGCTGTCCTTACACTCGAGGGATTAGATTGCATTGGCAATGATTTGATGAAGCTTGAAACCTTGATTCGATTGGGTGTTTTATCAGTCGGGTTAACTTGGAATAATGCTAATCTTTATGCAGATGGAATTGGAGAAGAACGGGGAGCAGGGCTGACTGCATTAGGAAAAGAAGCCATTAGCCTAATAAATAAACATAAACTTTTAACAGATGTCTCTCACTTATCTGACCAAGCATTTTGGGAAGTACTGGAGCTAGCAGATCATCCATTTGCAAGCCATTCAAATGCTCGCGCGATTCACCCTCATAAACGAAATTTACCAGATGAAGCAATCCAAGCTTTATTTGAAAAAGGTGGTCAGCTTGACGTAGTGTTCCATCCCTCATTCATAAGCGATAACGGAGAAGAAACGGACATAACTGATTTAATCAGACATATCGAACACCTTTATTCCTTAGGCGGAAAAAACAAAATTGGCTTTGGTTCCGATTTTGATGGAATAGAGGTATTCGTCAAGAACCTTGAACATGCAGGGAAATACCAGCTCCTTATAAATGAGCTCTTAAACTATTTTCCCGAAGAAACTGTAAAAGGCTTTGCATATAAAAATATGATGTACTTTTTAGCTAGAGTGAAATAAAAAAATCCTGTGCACTTAGATAATCATCTAGTTGCACAGGATTTTTTAAAACTTCTGCCCATAATACTTATCGATTGTAAATCCTCTACCCAGAATTTCTGACGCATTAATAAAGATAACGAAAGCATCTGGACTAACCTCTTGTAATTTTTTCTTTAACTTAATTGCTTCTTGATGTTCTGTCACACATAAAATCATCGTTTGCTTCAAATTAGAATAGCCACCGACACTGCGAACTTTTGTCATGCCACGGTCAATTTCGTTATGAATAATCGACTGAACTTGATCTTCTTGATTTGTAATAATAAGGACAAGCTTGTTTGCAGCTGTTCGTAATTCGACAAAATCAATTGCTTTACTCGAGAGGAAAATTGCGATTAAAGCAAATAAAGTTAATTCCAAACTGAAAACAAAGATAGATGTAATAACAACAAGACCATCAATGATGAGCTGTGATAAGCCACTGGAGATTTTCGTGAAGTGCTTTAGAATCTGCGCGATCGCAGTTGTTCCTCCAGTTGAACCGTTTCCTTTATAAACAATTCCTAGTCCAACTCCGAGTAATATTCCTCCGTAGATAGCTGCTAGCAATGGGTCCGTGACCTTGACAGGAATGTCTTCTGATAGAAAGATAACGAACGGTAGAAAAGTAATACCAACTAAGGATTTCCAACTGAAATCTTTTCCTAAAATAAGCCAACCCAAAATGAAGATTGGAATATTGATAGCAAATTGTATAAGTGCAGGGCTAATGCTATAGAGTTCAAAAAGTATGGTACTTAAACCAGATATTCCTCCTGCTGCTAATTTCGCAGGAAGCAGGAACATATTATATGTAAGACCGACAATCGTAGAACCAATAAGAATATACATGTATTGCGTAAATTGGCTTTTTGTATTCATTTTGCAAGATTCCCTTCGAAAAATAATACCCTATTAACTTTAACACTTGCGCCTGTTGTAGTAAACACAATTATTCAAGCTATTATTTTTAGAAAAAAAGGCGAAAAAAAGAAGCTAGACAAAAGTTATATTAGTAACCTAAAATAACTTTGTACTAGCTCCTTATTTGAATCTATAATTTAACTTCTTCTTTACTCTTAATTGGCTCGATCCATTGGAATGGATCTTCAATTTTTCCATATTGAATACCTGTTATGGTGTCGTAAACTTTCTTCGATAGTTCTCCAGTGTGACCGCCATTGATCTGATATTCATTTCCTTCCCAAGCGAGTAGTCCGATTGGTGAAATGACCGCTGCTGTTCCAGAACCAAAAGCTTCTTCTAGTTGGCCTGCTTCATGTGCTTCTGCCAACTCCTGCATGCTGATTCTCTTTTCTCTTACTGGAATATCCCAATGTTTTAAAAGTGTAATGACCGATTCACGAGTTACTCCAGATAAAATACTACCGTTCAGTTCTGGTGTAACGACTTCTCCGTTAATTTTAAAGAAGACGTTCATGCTGCCAACTTCTTCAATATATTTTTTCTCGAGTCCGTCTAGCCATAGTACTTGTGAGTATCCGTCTTTTTCAACGACTTCTTGTGCTTTTAAGCTGGATGCATAGTTACCTCCAGTTTTCGCTTCACCAGTACCACCTTTTACCGCACGAACATATTTATTTTCGACTGCAATTTTTACTGGGTTAATACCTTCTTTGTAATAAGAACCTACTGGCGACAAAATAATCATTAACTTATAATTATGTGATGGTGCGACACCGATAAATGGTTCCGTTGCAATAATAAATGGACGAATATAAAGAGAAGTACCATCTGCATCAGGCACCCAATCTTGATCGATTTCAATTAATTTTTTTAGAGCTTTTAGTACAAAATCTTCATCAATTTGTGGGATGACAAGTCGGTCATTTGATTTATTCAAGCGTTCAAAGTTTCGTTTCGGGCGAAATAATTGGACGTCCCCATTCTCCGTGCGAAATGCTTTCAACCCTTCGAATACCGATTGGCCATAGTGGAATATCATCGCAGACGGATCCACCATGATTGGCTGATATGGTAGAATCGCTGGGTTATGCCACCCTACTGGTTCGGCATAATCCATTACAAACATGTGGTCTGTAAATATTCTGCCAAATTCTAATTGATTTGCTTTAGGTTTTTCCTTCAATGATGTGCTTTTCTCAACGTGAATTGACTGTTCTTCCATATCGCTATCTCCTTATATTAAAAAGTTATCCCTTATCATAATGGATTTTAAAATTTTAGGCAAGTCAATTTTCGAAATTTATCAAAAAAGACTAAAATTTATTGAAAGTATGTTAAATTAAATGTACTTACAGTGTGAGGAGGGCTTTTCTTGATTAAAGCAATATTTTTTGACCTTGATGATACTATCCTTTGGGACGAACAGAGCGTAAAAGACGCATTTGAACAAACATGTAAAATTGCCGCAGATAAGTATGAGTTGGATACCAATGAATTAGAAAAAAATGTGAGAGAGCAAGCGACAAAACTATATGCTTCATACCCTACATATGAATTTACAAAGATGATTGGGATTAATCCCTTTGAGGGTTTATGGGGAGATTTTCCTGATGAAGGTGGAAAGTTTCCTGAGATAAAAGAAATTGTTCCGGCGTATCGTAAGAATGCTTGGACGCTAGGTCTTAAGGCAATGGGTATTAATGATGCGGCTTTGGGAGCTGAACTTGGTGAAGCTTTTCCCCGCGAAAGAAGAAAAACAGCGCGACTTTATGAAGAGTCTTTTGAAATTTTAGATGCACTATGGGATAAATATGAGCTTTTACTACTTACAAATGGTTCACCAGACCTGCAAAATACAAAGCTTGAATTAACTCCAGAGCTAGAGCCTTACTTTAAACATATTATAATTTCTGGTGCTTTTGGAAAAGGGAAGCCTGATCCAACGATTTTTGAACATGCCCTAGAACTTATGAATGTGCAGGCTGACGAAGTCTTGATGGTTGGCGATAATTTAAATACGGATATTCTCGGAGCGGCGAGAACGGGGATTCCTTCTGTGTGGATTAATCGTAAAAATGTTCGACCAGAAAGAGTTCGGCCAGACTATGAAATTACTAATTTGATGGATCTATTACCTTTGCTTGAAAAAATAAATAATAAATAAATTTTTGGAAGCTTAATAAGTCGAGCAAACCTCGTCATGTTAAGCTTTTATTTTATACGAATATTGTTGGAAATGTAAGAAACTTTAAACGAAATAGAAAATTATACATTGAAATATTAAATAATTAGCTTTATAATGATTCGAAAATGAAGGGTGGTCCAGATGATGACAAAAGATATGCGAATTAATAGCCATGTTTTTGATGGTAAAATGCGTTCACCCAACCGTGCGATGCTACGTGCAGTGGGTTTGACAGATGAGGATTTTAAAAAACCGATGATTGGAGTAGCTGACACAGAAAGTGATGTTACCCCGTGTAATGTTCATCTTGGGTCACTTGCAAAAAAAGCGAGAGAAGGCGTGAGGGAAGCAGGCGCAGTGCCATTCCTTTTTCATACGATAACTGTTTCTGACGGAATTTCTATGGGAACTCCAGGCATGCGTTACTCTCTACCAAGTCGAGATATTATCGCAGATTCGATTGAGACGGTTGTAGGTGGGGAAAGTTTTGATGGACTTGTCGCCTTCGGTGGCTGTGATAAAAATATTCCAGGTTGCATGATTGCGATTGCTAATGCTGAAATCCCATCTGTCTTCGTATATGGAGGAACGATTGCTCCAGGAAATTTAAATGGAAAAGATATTGATTTGGTTTCCGTGTTTGAAGGTGTTGGAAAAAATAATAACAATGATATCTCGGATGATGAGCTACGAGCGATTGAATGTGCAGCTTGCCCTGGTGCTGGTTCTTGTGGTGGAATGTACACAGCAAACACAATGGCTTCTGCAGTGGAAGCTTTGGGAATGAGTTTGCCAGGTAGTTCATCAAATCCAGCAGAGTCAGAAGATAAAGAAGTGGATTCTAAAGAAGCTGGCCAAGCTGTTTATAATTTATTAGAAAAAGGAATTTATCCAAAAGATATCATGACAAAAGAAGCATTCGAAAATGCAATAACAGTTGTCATGGCTTTAGGTGGATCTACAAACGCGATTCTACATTTGCTAGCAATTGCCCATGCGATCGAGGTTGATTTAACAATCGATGACTTTGCACGCATGCAGAAAAAAGTACCTCACTTAGCTGACTTGAAACCAAGTGGTAGATTTGTTTTCCAAGATTTATATCATGTCGGTGGTGTGCCAGCAGTGATGAAACTACTACTGGAGAACGGCTACTTGCACGGAGATTGTTTAACAGTTACTGGAAAAACATTAGCTGAAAACCTAGCGGAAGTTCCGGATTTGAAAGAAGGTCAAGAGGTAATTATGCCGCTGGATAATCCAAAACGGAAGGATGGTCCGCTAATCGTATTGAAGGGGAATTTGTCGCCAGAAGGTTCTGTTGCTAAAGTGTCTGGAGTTAAAGTGAAGAAGCACACTGGTCCAGCGCGTGTCTACAACACAGAAGAAGAAGCGACTGCAGCAGTAATGAACAACGAAATTAACGAAGGCGATGTGCTTGTTATTCGCTATGTAGGACCAAAAGGTGGCCCAGGCATGCCTGAAATGCTTTCGATTTCTAGTATTCTAGTAGGAAAAGGACTCGGAGAAAAAGTTGCATTGCTTACAGATGGCCGTTTCTCTGGTGGGACTCATGGACTTGTAGTTGGTCATATTGCACCTGAAGCCCAAGTCGGAGGACCAATTGCATTTCTAGCGGAAGGTGATCTCGTTACAGTTGATACAGAGGAGATGGTGCTTACCTTTGATGTTTCCGATGAAGAGATTGAGAAACGGAAGAGAGATTGGGAAGCACCACCACTATATAAAAAAGGTGTGCTCGGGAAGTATGCACATAACGTTACGAGTGCTTCGAAAGGTGCAGTTACAGATTACTTAAATAGATAATATTTTACCCTAGGCTTGGATGCCTGGGGTTTTTTATGGTTTTTACTTGGATTGATGCTGATATTTTACGGAATGCTGAAGTTCACAATCAAGTCGCCGAAGTTCACAAGCGACTCGCCCAAGTTCACAGGCCGACCACCCAAAGTTCACAATTACCTCGCCGAAGTTCACAATTCAACTCCTTCCACGAACCTCATCTCTAAACTTTTTTACGAGAAAGCTGAAGTTCACAATCAAGTCGCCCAAGTTCACAAGCGACTCGCCGATGTTCACAGGCCGACCACCCAAAGTTCACAATTACCTCGCCCAAGTTCACAATCTCAACCCATCCCACCACCCTCCACCCCCACACTAAACCCCCTCCCACCCCAAAAAGTCTAACTATTCCCTTACTTCTAAAATAAATTTTAAAAAAGTTTTATTCATAACAATGCATGATGATACAAGAGATGTAAGCGCAATCAATTTAATTGATTTATCTAAAGTATCGAAAAACTTTCAAAATAGGTGTTGACGACTTGATATAAAAGTATTATGATAAGCGACAACATCAAAAAACAAATAAATTTTTAACTTTTGTTCATGCATATTATTAATAAATATGTATAAACTGTTTAAAGTGAAAATTCTTGAACTTAAACTAAATATCAAAACGCTATGACGGGAAAAAAAGAACAATAACATGATATTCACAGAGAGCTGGGGTTGCTGGAAGCCCAGAAATATCAATTGTTCTGACATCATCTCTGAGTGCTTAACTGAACGGATACTCCAATTAGGTTAAGCCAGGTGCACCATTATGCACCTGTTATCCAATCAAGCTGAGTATATAGCTTGATGAGGCAGTATTCGTAAGAGTGCTGTAAATATGGGTGGTACCGTGAAGAGCAGACGCTTTTCTCCCCAATATTCTTGCATGAAGCAGGTCTATTTGTTGGGGTGAAGAGCGTCTTTTTTTATTTCAAAAATGCAAATTATCAAAAGGAGGTTTATTGAATGGCGGTGGAAGTGAAACAAACGACAGAAATTAAACATGAGCTCTTAACAGGTGCTGATGTACTTATTGAAGCCTTAGTCGAGGCCAAAGTAGAAAAGGTTTTTGGATATCCTGGTGGTGCTGTTTTACCGATTTATGATGCGATGTACCGCCATAACTTTCCTTTTGACCATATCTTTTGCAGGCATGAACAGGGAACGATCCATGCAGCAGAAGGATATGCGAGAGTTACCGGCAAGCCAGGCGTTGTGATTGCTACATCAGGTCCAGGAGCAACGAATCTCATTACAGGGATTACCGATGCAATGATGGATTCCTTACCGCTAGTGATTATTACAGGTCAGGTTGGTCAAAGTGTAATTGGAACAGATGCTTTTCAGGAAGCGGATATCCTAGGAATTACCACACCAATTACAAAATATAACTACCAAGTGCAGGATATAAAAGATTTACCACGAATTGTTCGGGAAGCATTTTATATCGCTACAACTGGTAGACCAGGCCCAGTACTCATTGACATACCAAAGAATATTGCAGCTGAAGTAACTGCAGGTGGCTTTGATAATTCCTTTCACTTACCAGGATATCAGCCAACAATGAAACCAAATCCATTACAAATTCAAAAACTTGGAGCATTACTTGAAAAAAGTGAAAGACCAGTTTTACTAGCTGGAGCAGGAATTCTATTCGCTGATGCTAGCGAACAGCTCATGAATTTTATTGAAAAATATCAAATCCCAGTTGTAAACACACTTCTTGGATTAGGGAATTTCCCAGGAGACCATCCATTATTCCTCGGAATGGGAGGAATGCATGGAACGTATACAGCAAACACAGCAATCTACGAAGCGGATTTATTAATTAATATTGGAGCCCGTTTCGATGATCGGCTAACAGGTAAAATTGCAAACTTTGCTCCAGGAGCTAAGGTCGCTCATGTCGATATAGATCCTGCTGAAATCGGAAAAATAATTCGCACGGACATCCCAATTGTTGCTGATGCCAAGAAAGCACTCCAAGCCTTAACAAATTTAAAAATAAACAAACCAGATATAAAAAGTTGGATAGATCACATAAATGAAAATAAAGCGGAATTTCCTTATTGGTATGACAGAGGAAAAGAAGCAATCTCACCACAATGGCTCATTGAAGAAATTCATGAAAAGTCAAAAGGAGAGGCAATCGTAGTAACCGATGTCGGTCAACATCAAATGTGGGCAGCTCAATTTTATGCTTTTAGAAAGTCACATAATTGGGTCACATCAGGAGGGCTTGGGACAATGGGATTCGGCTTACCAGCTGCAATAGGTGCACAAATCGGACGTCCCGATGCTCAAGTAATTGCGCTTCTTGGTGATGGTGGTGTACAGATGACGATTCAAGAGTTAGGCGTCATCCAAGAATTAAAACTACCAGTTAAAGTTTTTATCATAAATAACGAAGCCTTAGGAATGGTTAGACAATGGCAGCAGGAATTCCATGGAGAAAGATACTCTAGCTCCTTGCTTCCAGCAAATCCAGATTTTATTAAAATTGCGGAAGGTTACGGTATAAGAGCCGTGAAAATTGATAATGAAAAAGATGTTCCTGAATTGCTTGAAGAAGTATTTGCTTATGAAGGACCAGTCGTCATTGACTTCCGCGTCGAAAAGTTCGCTAAGGTACTTCCAATGATAGCACCAGGAAAAGGCATCAATGAGATGGTGGGGGTGAAGGCGTGAAGCGGATAATAACCTGCACCGTACAAAATCGCGGGGGAGTATTAAACAGAATTACCGGAATGTTTTCAAAAAGGCAGTTCAATATCGAAAGTATTACAGTTGGAGAATCAGAATCAGACGGGTTAGCAAAAATGACCTTTGTCGTCAATGTCGCAGATGAACATAAATTGGAGCAGCTAACAAAGCAGCTTCACAAACAGATTGATGTCATTAAAGTAAATGATATTACTGATAAATCAATCGTCGCTCGGGAGCTTGCGCTTGTAAAAGTAGCAGCTAGTGCCCAAGTAAAAGCAGAGATTCAAGGTGTCATTGAACCTTTTCGAGGAACAGTCGTAGACATCAGTAGAGAGACGATGACCATCCAGGTTACAGGAAAAACAGATAAAATTGACGCATTTATTTCCTTGTTAAAGCCTTATGGGATCAAAGAAATCGCAAGAACAGGTGTCACAGCATTATTAAGAGGACAGCAAGCAAGTCAACAATTAGTAGAAGTAAATGCATTTCCACTATAAAAATAAAACCTGGAGAGGAAGATAAAAATGGCAAAAGTATTATATGACCAAGATATTAATAAAGAGGTATTGGTAGGAAAGAAAATTGCAATTGTAGGATACGGTTCACAAGGACACGCCCATGCACAGAACTTAAGAGATAGTGGGTATGATGTTGTCGTTGGATTACGTGCAGGAAAATCAGCACAAAAAGCAGAGGAAGATGGATTTGATGTTTTCCCAGTTGATGTCGCTGTAAAACAAGCGGATGTCGTTATGATTCTTTTACCTGATGAGTCACAGGCAAAGGTTTATGAAGAGAGTGTTAAACCGAATCTTGAAGAAGGAAATTCACTTGTATTTGCCCATGGATTCAACATCCATTACTCACAAATCGTACCACCAGAAAATGTGGATGTTTTCTTAGTTGCACCAAAAGGGCCAGGGCATCTTGTCCGAAGAACATATACAGAAGGAGCAGGCGTACCAGCACTATATGGAATTTACCAAGACGCAACAGGAGCGGCAAAAGAAACTGCATTAGCTTATGCTAGCGCAATTGGTTCAGCACGTGCTGGAGTTCTCGAAACAACTTTCCAAGAAGAAACCGAGACAGATCTATTTGGAGAACAAGCAGTGCTATGTGGAGGAGTTACAAGCCTCATTAAAGCTGGTTTTGAAACGTTAACTGAAGCAGGATACCAACCTGAAGTTGCCTACTTTGAATGTTTACATGAAATGAAATTGATCGTTGACCTTCTATATGAAGGTGGACTAGAAAACATGCGTTACTCGATTTCAGATACTGCACAATGGGGTGATTTTGTATCAGGCCCGCGTGTAATCAACGAAGATACGAAAGCTAGAATGAAAGATATTTTAACAGATGTACAGACAGGTGCATTTGCTAAGGGCTGGATTTTAGAAAACCAAGCAGGCCGTCCGCAATTCAATGCAATTAATCAAGCTGAGAACAAGCATGAAATTGAAACTGTAGGAAGGGAGCTCCGTGACCTCATGCCTTTTGTAAAACAACCAATTCAAACACAACAAGACAAACAAAAGGGAGCGAAGGAATATGTCCAGAATTAAAATATTTGATACAACCTTGAGAGACGGCGAACAATCGCCCGGAGTAAACCTTAATCAATTAGAAAAACTTGAAATTGCAAAACAGCTTGAACGCCTTGGAGTAGATAGAATGGAGGCTGGCTTTCCAGCTTCCTCCAAAGGTGACTTTAATGCAGTGAAAGCTATTGCAGATACGATACAAAATACATCTGTTATTGCTTTAGCACGAACAGTAAAATCAGATATTGATACAGCTTGGGAAGCATTAAAAGGCGCGAAAAAGCCAGCTATCCATATATTTATAGCTACATCAAAAATTCATATGGATTATAAATTACGAAAAACTCCAGAAGAAGTGATTCAAACTTCTGTTGAGATGGTCCGCTATGCGAAAGAGAAGTTTGACGAAGTACAGTGGTCAGCTGAAGACGCATCACGTTCTGACTTGGGTTTTCTAGCAGAAATTATTGATAAAGTAATTGATGCTGGGGCAACAGTAGTCAACTTGCCTGACACGGTCGGTTATACGACACCTGCAGAATATGGAGCGATGTTTAAGTATATGAAGGAACATGTACCAAACATTGATAAAGTTACTCTTTCCTGTCATTGCCATGATGACTTGGGGATGGCTGTCGCTAACTCAATCGCTGCCGTTGAAAATGGTGCAACACAAGTAGAAGGAACGATCAACGGAATAGGTGAACGTGCTGGAAATGCTGCCCTTGAAGAAGTTGCAGTTGCGCTAAATATTCGTTCTGATTTTTATCCATATGAAACAGGGCTTGTCTTAAATGAGATTAAGCGTTCAAGCGATCTAATTGCAAAGCTTACTGGGATGCAAGTACAGGCAAATAAAGCAATTATCGGTCGAAATGCATTTGCACATGAATCGGGAATTCACCAAGATGGGGTATTGAAGCATGTGGAAACATATGAAATTATCACTCCTGAAATGGTTGGTGTAACTAAAAACACATTATTCCTAGGCAAACATTCTGGACGTCATGCATTTAAAGAAAAAGTTCAAGAATTTGGCTTTGAACTAACAGAGGCTGAATTACAAGATGCTTTTACGAGATTTAAACAATTAACGGATTATAAAAAAGAAGTAACTGATGATGATATTTACACCATGTTAATGGAAATTAAAACAGATGCTACCGAGGTAGATAAATATATTCTATCAAACTTCCAAGTGTATTATGGCACAGGTAATACACCAACAGCAGTTGTAAACCTTGAAACACCAGATGGAGAGCATCGAGAGGCTGCACTGACTGGTAGAGGAAGTGTCGAGGCTCTTTATAAAACAATCGAATCCTTGATGGACCAAGAATTAAAGTTGATTGACTACCAATTAAGCTCAGTCGGCGGTGGAAAAGACGCATTAGCGGAAGCTTATGTACAAATGAATGTTGACGGAGAAACGATGAACGGTCGCGGTTCACATCAAGATGTACTCATGGCTTCAGCCAACGCATTTTTAAATGCAGTCAATCGTTACTTGATGACTAAGTCAACAGCAAGAAAAGTCGAAGTCGTTCCATAAAAAGTAAAACGTGCAATACAAAAAACAGAGAGGGGATCCAACAATGAAAAAACAGATCATTTTATTACCAGGTGACGGTGTCGGTAAAGAGGTTATGGCAAGTGCAAAGCAGGTGTTACAAACGATTGCTCAGGAATTTGAACATACATTCTCTTTCCATGAATATGCAATTGGTGGATCCGCGATTGACGAATACGGTGTTCCTTTACCAGAAGAAACGATTGAAGCATGTGAGAATGCAGATGCAATTTTATTAGGTGCGGTAGGTGGTCCAAAATGGGATACAGTTCCAACTCATATACGCCCTGAACAAGGTCTTTTACAGATTCGTAAACAACTAGGTTTGTTTGCAAATCTTCGCCCAGTAAAATTATATTCATCTTTGTTGCATGCTTCACCACTAAAAGAAGAAGTAGTTGCGGGCAGTGATATTTTAATCATTAGGGAATTAACTGGTGGACTATATTTTGGTAAACCGAGTGAACGCCGTAATAACGGAAACTCTGTTGTTGACACATTGCATTATGAACGACATGAAATGGAACGTATTATAGAGAAGGCATTTGAAACAGCCAGAACAAGAAAGAAACATTTAACTTCTGTAGATAAAGCAAACGTTTTAGAATCAAGCAGAATGTGGAGAGAAATTGTAGAAGAAAAAGCAAAGAATTATCCAGATGTAACTGTCGAGCATCTATTAGTTGATGCAGCAGCAATGAAATTAATCACAGCACCTAGTCAATTTGATACGGTAGTTACGGAAAATCTTTTCGGAGATATTTTAAGTGATGAAGCTTCTGTAATTACTGGTTCACTAGGCATGTTACCTTCAGCGAGTGTAAGGGCAGATGGGTTAGGTTTATATGAGCCAATCCATGGTTCAGCACCTGACATTGCAGGTAAAGGAATTGCAAATCCACTAGGAATGATTTTATCAGCAGCATTCATGCTAAGAAATTCGTTCGGACTAGAAGAGGAAGCAATTGAAATTGAAAGAGCAGTAGATGAAACACTAAAACAGGGTTATCATACAAAAGACATCCAAATGAAGCAAGGTGTCGAAGTAACCACAAAAGAAATGACCGACGCAATCATCGAAAACCTATCAACAAGAAGCATCTCAGATAGCATTTCGTTTATGTATGCTTAAGAAAAAAATTTAACTGTTAAGACTTTGTTTATAACAGATTAAAAGAGTAGAACTAGCTTCGGAAATATACGAAGACTCCAGCGGGAAGAAAGGCATAGGTGAGATTACGCAGTGCGCAAAGCGCGCAAGTAAGCTCATCAGCCGCCCGCGGAAAGCGAAGTATATTTCCGAAGCGGGTATATGCTCATAAAAAACAAAAGATTTTATTATAATTAAAACTAAAATTCGTAAAGAGAAAAAAACGTCGAGAGGTGAGAGAAATGGGGAAACCTGAAACAATTATAAAGAAAATATGGGATCAACATGTTGTCCATCAAGAGAAAGGGAAGCCGGATCTCTTATATATCGATCAGCATTTAATTCATGAAGTCACCTCACCACAAGCATTTGAGGGATTAAGACTAAATAATAGAACAGTACGTAGACCAGACCTAACCTATGCAACAATGGATCACAACGTACCAACGAAAAATCGGGAAGTCATTAAGGATGAAATATCCCGTAAACAAATGGAAACATTAAGACAAAACTGTGAAGAATTCGGAATAAAATTAGCAGATATGTTTCATCCTGACCAAGGAATTGTACACGTTATTGGTCCACAACTTGGATTAACACAACCAGGAAAAACAATTGTTTGTGGAGATAGTCATACATCGACACATGGAGCTTTCGGCGCTCTGGCATTTGGGATTGGAACAAGTGAAGTTGAACATGTACTTGCAACCCAAACCATCTGGCAAGAACAACCGAAAACAATGAATGTAAAAGTAGTTGGCGATCTTGGTCCAGGAGTAACAGCTAAGGATTTAATTTTAGCGATTATTGCTAAGTTTGGTGTTCGATTTGGAACAGGTTATGTCATGGAATATACAGGAGAAGCCATTCGCAATTTATCTATGGAAGAGAGAATGACTATCTGTAATATGTCGATAGAAGCCGGTGCTAGAGCAGGATTGATTAGTCCTGATGAAAAAACGGTAGAATATTTACGAGGTAGAGAATATGTTCCAAAAGATGAAGCATATGAAGAGTTAAGTAAAGAATGGTTACAACTTGCAACAGATGAAGGTGCTGTTTATGACCATACAGTTGAAATTGATGCAAGCGAAGTAGAGCCACAAGTTACTTGGGGAACAAATCCAGGAATGTGTGTGCCAGTTAGTGGAAGTACGCCATACATCAATGAATCAGATAATGCAGATGAGGTAAATCGCGCATTAGAATATATGGGATTAGAAGAAAACCAACCGATCACTTCTATAGAGATACAACATGTATTTATTGGTTCATGTACGAATTCTCGACTTAGTGATTTACAAAAAGCTGCAGCTATCATTGAAGGGAAACATGTAAAAGAAGGGGTCAAAGCAATTGTTGTTCCCGGATCTTTTAGTGTAAAACTTCAAGCTGAAGCAGCAGGCATTGACAAAATCTTTAAATCAGCTGGCTTTGAGTGGCGAGATTCTGGTTGTAGTATGTGCCTAGGAATGAATGATGATATCGTACCTCCAGGAGAAAGATGTGCATCTACTTCAAATCGAAACTTCGAAGGTAGACAAGGAAACAGGGCGAGAACGCATCTTGTTAGTCCAGAAATGGCAGCAGCTGCAGCAATCGAGGGCAAGTTCGTCGACGTACGTGAATTTACTAAGGTAGCAATATAAGAGGAGGGATAATATGGAAGCAATAAAACAGCATGAGGGATTAGTTTATCCATTGAACAGGGTAAATATTGATACCGACCAAATTATTCCTAAACAATTCCTCAAGCGAATTGAAAGAACTGGATTTGGACAATTTCTTTTTTATAATTGGCGCTTTGATGATGAGGGTAAATTACGAGAGGATTTCAGTTTAAATACTCCAAAGTACAAAGGTGCATCAATTCTTATAGCAGGTGAAAACTTTGGATGTGGTTCTTCAAGAGAACACGCACCATGGGCATTATATGATTATGGTTTTAAAGTGGTCATTGCTCCGAGCTTCGCAGATATTTTTTATAACAATGCATTGAAGAATGGCATGATTCTTGTAAAACAAAGTGAAGACCAAATAAAAAAATGGGCGGAAAAAGCAGAGTCAGGTCAATTACATTTAGAAATTGATTTACAAAACCAACAGATAACAGATGATGAAGGTAAAGTTATCTCCTTCGACATACCAGAATATCATAAGGAAAAGTTAATCAATGGCTGGGATGACATTGCTCTAACTTTATTACAAGAAGAAAAAATATTAGCATTTGAAAGTCAAAGATAGCAAAAGGATACTTTCTTAATGAAAGAAATTAGGAAAGTTCCGATAAAAATTGAAGAAGTATGAAGATCTAGATTTTATAAACTAAACCTGTTTCTTCTATAGTATATATAAATTATTTTTCTACTATTATATAGAAGAAACAAGAAATAAGGAGAGTGGCTATCTTGGGGATTTATTAACAGGCGAAAAAATTTATCAAGCATGGAAACGTTTAGCACCACTTGTGCATCAGACACCATTATTAACTTCTCAGACGATTGATCAAATTGTCGGGAAAAATGTGTATTGTAAAATGGAAAACCAGCAGAAAACAGGTGCATTTAAATTTAGAGGGGCGACATTTAAATTAATGCAGCTCACGAAGGAAGAATTAAATCAGGGAGTAATAACAGCATCAGCTGGTAACCATGCACAGGGTGTAGCATATGCGGCAGCTAAACTAGGTGCTAAAGCAAAAATATTTATGCCAGAAAGAACACCCAAAGCCAAAGTGGAAGCGACGAGTAACTATGGAGCAGAAGTTGTGCTTGTTGGTGAAAGTTTTCAGGAAGCATATCAGGCATCAAAAGAACATGAACAAACGAGTGGAATGCTTTATATCCATCCATTTGATGATCATGATGTGATGGCAGGACAAGGTACAATTGCAATGGAGCTTTTACGCCAAGAAGATAGAATTGATACGATTCTCGTCCCAATAGGGGGCGGTGGTCTCATTAGTGGAATTGCGGTTGCATGTAAACATATCAATCGTCATATTCGAGTAATTGGTGTTCAAGCGAGCGGTGCACCGGCAATGTATGAGAGCTTTCATAATAACCATGCAACAAGTTTAACAGAAGTGAATACACTAGCTGACGGAATTGCGGTAAAGGAGCCAGGCAAACACACCTTTCCTATTATTCAAGAATATGTAGATGATATTATTACTGTTACTGACGAAGAGATTTCAGCAACGATTTTATTCATGCTTGAAAGGAATAAAACGTTAATTGAAGGAGCAGGTGCAGCAGCTTTAGCAGCTCTATTTGCAAACCACGAGACGATTAAATCACGCCATACCGGTGTAATTGTTAGTGGAGGAAATCTTGATATAAGTATGATGGCAAGGATTCAACAACTTGCAGAAGGCCTCCATTATACAAAAAAAGATAAAGCTCTAGCCTACTAAACAGAAACAGTATCTGTGGTTATTATCAGATACTGTTTTAATTTGTCTAATAAAAAGGCTAAATCAAGTTTTGGAAACATATGAAGACTCACCAGGCACCTGTATGAATTTCAATACGATTTTATCCTCAATAAACAAAGAAAGTTAATTTACATACTACATTTGAAAACAAAAAGCACTTATAAAAACATAATTAAAAATAAATAACTGAAAAATTTATAAAACTTTTTTTATGATTATATGTTAATACTGTAATAATTTTCAATTTAATATTTATAATACAGCTTTAATTTCTTGAAATAGGAAAAGATAAAAAGTGAAAAATTTCTTCGCTTAATAAAAAATCCCGAAAGTAATTTTAGAATTATTAAGAGCAAAAATTAATAAAAACAGAAAACTTTATTATGTTTATTCACGAAGTTTATCAAAAATATTTATTTTCCAAATTATTGCTTAAGCTAATGATTGCAGGGTATTTGGAGATACATAACGACAAATGTGCAAAAAAAGAGGCGAACAAAAATTATTTATCTTATTGCATTTTTTTAATCATTCCCTTATAATCGCATTACTATATTTATTTGTTACAATTCTATTACATTTTTTTTAGAATAATATTACTTTTTCATGCAAGAGGAAAAAAATCAATATTGTATTAGAGAGAAGGTTAAGAAAAAAATAATAAAAAGTAGTATAACAGTTAAATTAACTGAAAATAAAAAGCAGTTGCATAAACTAAAAAAAATGATAGAATAGAACAAGTAAGTAAATCAAAATTGTCAGAAACTTATGATATCTTGATTGCAAATTTAATGACCCTTAGCGTCAAGGTCATTTTTAAAAAAGAATTTTAATTCACTAAGGGGGATTAAGTTGAGTAATAAATTATTAGAACTTAAGAATCTTACTACGTCTTTCCGAATTGGCGATGGGTACTATGCTGCGGTAGACAATGTAACTTTAACACTAAACAAAAATGAAGTTTTAGGAATTGTTGGAGAGTCAGGATCAGGTAAAAGTGCTCTAGCCTATTCCATAATGAGATTACATAATCGAGCAAAAATCGAAGGTGAAGTATTACTTAAAGGGAAAAACTTAGTTAAAAGTTCTGTTCCGGAGTTAAATAAATTACGCGGTGATGATTTAGCAATGATTTTCCAAGATCCGTTGACAGCTTTGAATCCATTGATGGAAATCGGCAGACAAATCTCGGAAACTTTGGTCCTTCATCGTCCGAAAATGACTAAAAAACAGCGTTATGAAAAAGTAATTGAATTATTAAATCAAGTTGGACTTCCACGTCCTGAACATGTTTATGATCAATTTCCTCATGAATTATCAGGTGGAATGAGACAGCGTGTTATTATCGCAATTGCGATTGCAAACCAACCCGAATTGTTAATAGCAGATGAACCAACAACAGCATTGGACGTAACAATTCAGGCTCAGATCCTCGATTTAATTCGAGACTTGAAAGAAGATATGGAAGCTGGAATCATTCTAATTACCCACGACTTAGGTGTAGTTGCTGAGATGGCAGATAGAGTTGCAGTAATGTATGCAGGTGAAATTGTTGAGATCGCAGATGTACATACGTTATTTGAAAATCCACTTCATCCGTATACAAGATCTTTACTTAATTCTGTACCCGCAGAGGGAGAAGATAAACTTCATGTTATCCAAGGAATTGTTCCTTCGCTAAAGAATCTTCCGAGAAAAGGCTGTAGATTTGCAGCACGTATACCTTGGATAGATGAATCGGCGCATGAAGAAAATCCGGTATTACATGAGGTAACACCAGGACACTTTGTACGTTGCACATGTCATAGCCATTTCTACTTCCCAGATAATAGCAAGGAGGCAGAAACGAATGGGGTTTCTTGAGGTAAAAGATTTAAAAGTGCATTTCCCAATTAAAGGTGGAATTCTTAACCGAACAGTTGGACATATAAAAGCAGTAGATGGTGTTTCTTTTTCACTAGAACAAGGTAAAACTTATGGTCTTGTTGGAGAGTCAGGTTCAGGGAAAACGACTACAGGTCGTGCAATAATTGGCTTGAACGATATCACTTCTGGACAGGTTTTATTTGAAGGAAAAGATATTACATCTAGAAGAAGTATGACAAAGGAAATTAGAAATGACATCCAAATGATTTTCCAAGATCCTTATTCATCACTGAATCCAAGAAAAAGAGTTTTAGATATTATTGCAGAACCTATACGGAACTATGAAAAGTTAACTAAAGGTGAACTTTATAAAAGAGTAGAAGAATTATTAGAACTGGTAGATTTAAGTCCAGAATCTATATTAAAGTATCCTCATGAGTTCTCTGGTGGTCAAAGACAACGTATTGGCGTAGCTCGAGCAATTGCTTTAAAACCAAAGCTAATTATAGCTGATGAGCCAGTATCTGCATTAGATGTATCTGTACAGGCTCAGGTATTAAACTTTATGCAAGATATTCAAGACGAACTTGGTTTAACATATCTATTTATTAGTCATGATTTAGGTGTTGTGAAGCATATGTGTGATGATATCGCTATTATGTACAAGGGTCGATATGTTGAACAAGGCTCTACAAAGGATATTTTTGAAAATCCACAACATATATATACGAAACGCCTTGTTGCGGCAATTCCTGATATGAATCCAAGAAATCGAGCGGCACAAGTTGAGTACCGCCAAGAAATACAAAAGGAATATGAGCAATCCTACGATGATTACTTTGATAGTGAAGGGTTAGCTTACGGATTACAAGCTGTCTCTGATACACATTCAGTTGCTCTACCAGAGAAAGGTTGATACGTATATGTGGAAATTTATAGTTAGACGTATTATTATTACATTCCCGCAAATTGTGTTATTAAGTTTACTAGTTTTCATCATGGCACAATTCATGCCTGGTGACGCACTTACAGGGATGCTTGACCCTAACGTAGATCAAGCAGCTGTTCAAGAACAGCGTGAAAGAATGGGATTAAATGATCCTTGGCACATCAAATATGCTGACTGGGTTACAGGCGCGGTCCAAGGAGATTTTGGACAGTCGTTCCGATTTAAAATGCCAGTTACAGACTTAATGGAGCAACGTATTTATAACTCTGTATGGTTATCATTAGTAACATTAATATTTACATATGTAATCGCGATTCCTCTCGGTATTACAAGTGGTCGTTATAATGATTCTGTACTTGATTCAGCCATAACCGGTTATACCTATTTAGGATTCGCCACACCATTATTCATATTTGCTTTAGTTATGCTCTGGGTGTTTGGATATCAGCTCGGTTGGTTCCCAACTAGTGGTAGTGTGACCCCAGGTCTACAACCAGGAAGTTTTGAATATGTATTAAGTAAATTTAATCACTTGTTACTGCCAGGGTTATCCATGGCTTTAATAGGAACAGTTTCAACCGTGCAATATTTGCGAAGTGAAATTGTAGATACAAAACAGAAAGACTTTATTATTACCGCAAGAGCAAAGGGAGCTTCGGAATCTAGGGTCTATAATAAACATATTCTAAGAAACTCGTTATTGCCGATTGCCGCTTTCTTTGGATGGGAGATTACAACATTAATTACTGGTTCAATCTTTATTGAACAGATTTTTGGATATCCAGGTATGGGAGCATTATTCATAGAATCTATTAATCTACGTGATTATAGTGTTGTAACCGCAGTTGTTGTGTTATTTGGAGTAGCATCCATTCTAGGGGCGTTATTATCTGATATTATTCTTAGTATTGTTGACCCGCGTATTCGTATTAAGTAATTTAGAACTCGATAGACTCTGAGGTGATAAAAATGGAAGAAAAAAATATGGAAGTTGTAGAAAAAGATATATCTGCAACAAAAAGTCCGTCGGGTTTTAGTATCATATGGCGGGAGTTAGTTAGAGATAAATTAGCATTAGTATCATTAATATTCTTTGTATTAGTAACCGTTGGTGTTTTCGGTGTTTCATTAGTACTAGATCAAAAAGAAATTGTAAAAGTAGATTTGTTTGCTCTGCATCAACCACCAAATGAAGACTTTATACTAGGTACAGACTATGGTGGAAGAGATGTATTTGGACAATTGATTATAGGAACAAGAAACTCATTATCTATTGGATTTTTGGTTACATTCTTTAGTGGTTTAATCGGCGTAACTTATGGAGTTATTTCAGGTTACTTTGCTGGCCATATTGATAACGTGATGATGCGTATACTAGATTTCTTTATGATTCTACCATCAATCATGATTATCATCGTATTTGTTTCGATCTACCCAGGTTATAATATTTGGTCATTCTCGTTCATTATGACAATGTTCCTCTGGATGGGGATAGCCAGAATGATAAGGTCGAAAGCCTTACAGGAAAAAGAGCTAGATTATGCGCAAGCATCCAAAACGCTCGGATCCAGTAATTTCAAAATTATCTTTACACAAGTTTTACCTAATATTACGTCATTAATTATTGTTACGATGACGTTAAACTTAGCAGCCAATATTGGGTTAGAGTCCGGACTATCATTCTTAGGATTCGGTTTCCCAGAAGACATACCAAGTTTAGGTACTTTACTGAGCTATGCTAGAAACCCACAAACACTTGAATTTAGATGGTGGATTTGGGTACCAGCAGCAATCATGATCCTATTGTTAATGTTATCTGTTCGTAACGTTGGAGAAGCATTACGACGTGCGGCAGATTCTAGGCAAAGAAGAGGATAATTTCATCCTCTTCCAAGCCAACCAATTTAGTTACTTACATCAATATAAATCCTTTTATTGATGTTTAGTATATAGTCAGCAAAAAAATTATATAGCTGACAGAAAATGTAATGAATTATAAAAGGGAGGTTAAAAGGATGAAGAAAGCTAATCTTAGCAAATGGCTATTAGCATTAATGCTTGCATTTGTTTTAGTGCTTGCAGCTTGTAGTGGCGATTCAGATGATGGAGCTACTGGCGATACAGAAACTGATGACGACACTACAGAAGAGGTAGAAGAGGGTACTGAAGATGAGGATGCTACTGAGGAAGAAGAGGAGCATGATGGGATTTATGACATCGCAGATTTCAGTGCTACAAAGAATAACGAAGGTGACGCAATCGAAGGTGGAACACTTAACTTTGGTTTAGTAAGTGATACAGTATTCGAAGGTACATTAAACTTTAACTTCTATTCTGGAGCTCCAGATGCTGAAGTAATTGCATGGTTTGACGAGTCACTTCTTGCAATTGATGAGAACTATGGATACACGCAAGATGGTGCTGCAACATGGGAAGTTGATGATAGCGGTACAGTATTCACATTCACAATTGGTGACAATGTAAATTGGCATGATGGTGAACCTGTTACAGCAGAAGACTGGGCATTCGCTTATCAAGTCCTAGCACACCCTGACTATGACGGTGTTCGTTACGGTAACGTAAGTGGTGTTGTAGGTGTTCCTGAATATAAAGAAGCATCAGATGGAACTACACTTGCTGGTGAAGCTGGAGAAATTGAAGGTCTAGAAATCATTGATGAAAAGACACTTCAAATGACATTCGCTGAAGCAAGTCCATCACTTCTAGCAAGTGGTATTTGGTCATATGCTATGCCGAAACACATTTTCCAAGATATCCCAGTGGCTGAAATGTCTGCACATGATGCAGTACGTGTAAACCCAGTTGGATTTGGACCATTTAAAGTAGATACAATCACTCCTGGTGAGTCTGTAACATATGTTAAGAACGAAGATTACTGGCGTGGAGCGCCTAAGTTAGATGGCGTTACATTAAAAGTTGTTTCTCCACAAACAGTTGTTCAAGCTTTAGAAACTGGAGATGTTGATGTAGTTGATAGTTTCCCAACTGACCAATATCCTGACGTTGAACAAAGCCTTGATAACGTAGAGTTCTTAGGTGATATTGATTTAGCTTACACTTATATTGGATTTAAATTAGGTTCATGGGATGCTGAAAATGGCAAAGTTCAAATGAACCCAGATTCAAAAGTTGCTGACGTTGAACTACGTCGTGCAATGTGGTATGCAGTAGATAATGATTCTGTAGGTGAACAGTTCTACAACGGACTTCGTTGGGCTGGTACTACTTTAATCCCACCTTCTCACCCAGATTATCATGATGAAACAATCGAAGCTCCATCATACGATCCAGCAGAAGCTGAGCGTATTCTAGATGAAGCAGGATATGAAGATGTTGATGGTGATGGCTTCCGTGAGAACCCAGAAGGAGAAGAGTTAGTTCTTAACTTTGCTTCAATGTCTGGTGGAGACGTTGCACAGCCAATCGCTAACTACTATATCCAAGCTTGGGAGCAAGTTGGAATTAAAGTACAACTTCTAGAAGGTCAATTAATGGAGTTTAACGCGTTCTACGATAGAGTAGGACAAAGTGGTGAAGATGATCCTGCAATTGATATTTATCAAGGTGCATGGGGTGTAGGTTCTGACGTTGACCCAACAGGTCTATACGGTCCAACTGAACTATTTAACTTCCCACGTTTTGAAAACGAAGAAAACGATCGTCTATTAGCTGAAGGTGTATCTGAAGCTGCATTAGACACAGAATATCGTCAAGAAGTTTATAAAGAGTGGCAAGAATTAATGGTTGAAGAGATTCCAGTATTCCCAACTCTTTACCGTTCAGTTCTTGTACCAGTTAACAACCGTGTACACAACTACACAATCGCAACTGGATCTGGTATTTACAAATCTGATATCCAAGTTACACAAGAAGAGCCAATCAAAGCTGGCGAATAATTATCAGATTATTAAAAGAAGACCTCACAATTTGTGAGGTCTTCTTTTTACATTTCATCATTTTATAGTTTTTTATCGTCTACTTCATTTAACCAGTCTTCTATAAGGCCAACTGTTGATTCTACTGTTCCTTCTGTAAATGGTGATTGTAGATTAGCAGCATCTACAAGCTCTAAGAAAGGTTTCGAACCTCCTAATTTACATAGTTCCACATAATCTTGCCAAGCACTTTCGTGGTCTTCTTGATTCTTCTTCCAGAACTGTAGAGCGCAGATTTGTGCAAGTGTATAATCGATATAATAGAAAGGAATTTCATAAATATGTGCCTGTCTTTGCCATAATCCACCCTGTTCTAAATATGAATTGTCTTCGTATTTTCTGTGAGGTAAATACACTTCCTCTATTTGCTTCCATGCGGCATGTCTTTGATCTGCAGTCCATTCAGGGTTTTCATAAACTAGATGTTGGAATTCATCCACGGCAACACCATAAGGAATAAATTGGATAGCACGAGCTAGATGAGAGAATTTATATTTATCTGTATCTTCCTCAAAGAATAGCTCCATCCAAGGCCAAGTAAAGAATTCCATACTCATGGAATGAATTTCTGCGGATTCACTCGTAGGGAAGCCATACTCTGGAATACCGAGGTTACGACTTGAGTATGCTTGGAATGCATGTCCTGCTTCGTGAGTAAGTACATCTATATCATCTGAAGTTCCGTTAAAGTTCGCAAAAATATATGGCACTTCATAGTCCTCAATAAATGTGCAGTAACCTCCACCTTCTTTACCTTTCTTCGCTTCTAAATCCATTAGATTTCGATCAAGCATCAACTGGAAAAATTCATCCGTTTCTGCAGACAATTCTTTGTACATTTTTTTCCCATTTTCAATTATCCATTCTGATGAACCTTTGGGAGTTGCGTTTCCTGTTTTGTATTCAAAGCTTTCATCATGGAACTTGAAATCTTCAATACCAATTCGTTCAGCTTGTCTTTCATATAACTTTGTAGCGAGTGGGACAATAACATTACGAACTTGCTTTCGGAAAACATCAACCATCTCAGCATTATAATCGATACGTTGCATTCGTAAGTAACCTAGCTCGACAAAGTTTCTAAACCCAAGTGTTGTCGCAATTTCATGGCGAACTTTTACTAAATCATCATAGATTCGGTCAAATTGCTCTCCATTTTCTGCATAATAATTAAAGCTTTTATCGACAGCTTCTTTTCTGACGGATCGATCCTTACTTTGTCTAAATGGAGCTAATTGAGCAAGTGTATATGTATCTCCTTGGAATTCAATTTCTGCTGCGGCAACAAGATTACCATATTCAGTTGTTAGTTTATTTTCTTTTTGCATTAATTCCATGACTTCTGGTGAAAATGACTTAATTGCCTTGTCAGCTAATTGGAAAAGCTGTGTACCATATTTTTCTTCTAAATCAGATCTAAACGGTGAATCGATAAGTAATTTGTAAAAATTAGTACTCATTTCATTCAGTTTAGGTGAAACTTCGTCAAAGAAGTTTTTCTCTTCTTTATAAAAGGGATCTTTCGTATCGATTGAAGCACGGATATAAACGAGATTTCCCATCGTTGATAATCTGTTACGTAGTTTATTGATTTCGTCAATTGCTAAAGTTGCTTCATTAAAACTTTTTGCGTCGGAAAAATTTTTAAGTAGTTCGTTAAATGTTTGTTCCGAGCTTGCTACATCTGGTCGTTCGTAAGTAAAGTCTTGAAACTTTTTCATCGTCATACCCCATTTGTTTTTTTATTTGAAAAATTAAAATACTATTTAATTATAACAGAAATTTTCACTAGTTAGG
The DNA here is from genome assembly GCF_054482815.1 of Oceanobacillus sp. CAU 1775. Classification (NCBI taxonomy): domain Bacteria; kingdom Bacillati; phylum Bacillota; class Bacilli; order Caryophanales; family Bacillaceae; genus Oceanobacillus; species Oceanobacillus sp. CAU 1775. The sequence continues at coordinate 44,947 of NZ_JBTLRO010000003.1, forward strand.
ACTTGGAAGTGGGTAAAGAATGAGTATAACTAATTTTGGTAAGGGGTATTTCTATATAGTTTTGAGTGAAATGTTAGTGTATTACTATTAAGGAGAAGGCTAATAAATGGTTGAACTTCATTCTGTGTATTTTCTATAAAGTTTAGTAAAGAATATATCCTATGAAGTCAGAGTCTATATGGGTTAATTCATAAATTATTCATTTGGTTTCATTGACTTTCAAGGGGAAGATATGTAGACTAGAAGAAGATATTATTATATGGGGTGAAAGTATGGTTATTTCTGTATTAACATTAGGTGCTGTATTTACAGCAGTCGTACTTATTATTAATCTTGTATTATTAAAAGTATCGAGCAAATCAAATGCTTGTTATTACGCAAGTATTTTCTTCAGCTTATCTGGCTTGTTATTATTAGGAATTGCTTCCGTATTGCCAAAAGTTGACCTACTTGGTGCAGGTCTAGGTGGCTGGGGTATCGCAGGATTATTTGCAGGTGCTATTGGATTCATGGTTACTTCAATTGTAGATGCATACGTAAATACAGTTGAAGAAGCTTAATTAAAAACCATAAAATCTTTCCAAAAGGAGAGATTTTATGGTTTTTTAATTTCTACAGTAAGTATGTCTTACCTTCTTTTTGCTCGACCTTACCTGTTTTCATAAGATTCCCTAGTGCTCGCTTAAAGGCGGCTTTGCTCATATTAAAAGTTTCTCTAATTTCTTCTGGGGCGCTTTTATCACTAAATGGAATGACGCCATCATTCAGTTCTAAATGCTGTAAAATTAGCTCGGCATCGAGTGGGATGCTTTCTTTAATGAGAGGGCGTAAGGACATGTTGATTGTCCCATCTTCTTTTACTGCAATTACTCTTCCAGTAACTTGTTCTCCGAGACGTGGTTCGCTTTTTCGTTCGGTATGATGAATGAAACCACGGTAATTATCTTCTGTTAATACCTCTGTGCCTTCTCGGCTAGAGTAATATACATATGCCTGGATCTCTTTGTTAAGTAGATTCTCTGGAGCTTCTTCAAAAATCTCTGCGACGGTACTTCCGGTTGCAAGTTTGCCAATTAATCGATTTTTATAATCTAAATCAAGTGTTACTAATAACTTATCTCCCGTCTGTGGCCATATGGAACGGAATTTTGGTAAGTCATCATTAGTGACAAGGATTTCTTTAGTGATTCCTATATTGACAAAGGCACCTAGTTTGGGATGTACTTCGCTGACGCTAGCCCAACCATATTTCCCAATAAGTACAGATGGGAGTTTTGTTGTAGCAGCGACATTTTCTTGCTTGTCATTATAAAGAAACACTTCTACTTCTTGATTCTCTTCTAATTCATTTTCAGCTTCATTATGATGCAGTAAAGCTTCTTTACCTTCAAGATCAAGTACATAGCCTGTTTCAATTTTTCTTAACACGTTCATTGTTTGGATGGTTCCCAATTGCATAATGTTCACTTCCTTTTGCTTCTGTTTCACTCTAACTTTTACTATCGTACCACAGTTAATGATGGATTGTTAATTCTTAAGGAGCAAAGGTTATGATATGATAGTTTTTAGACAGAGATGAATAAAGTGGAGAGATGTTTGTGGCATTATTTATTGAAGTAATTTTACCAATTATTTTTGTTTTTATAGCTGGATTTACATTGCAAAAATTTAGAGCGATGGATGTTCGTTCTATTTCTGCGATGACAATACATATTTTGGCTCCTGCTCTAATTTTTATTACATTATATGATACGACATTTGATAGAAGTTATCTTGTAATTATTGTATTTATGTTTGTCCTATTAGGATTCGTTGTTTTATCAAATAAAATATTGAAAAGAATATTTGGTTGGAGTCCGCAGATAGAGAGTGCGTCGATTCTTGCTAGTGGCTTTCTTAATGCAGGCAATTACGGGCTGCCAGTTGTCTTATTTAGTCTTGGCCCAGCGGTACTTCCTTATGCAGTATTTATTATGGTTATCCAAGGGTTAATGAATAACTTTTTTGGAATTTATTATGCATCACGTGGAAAGAGTGGGGTAAAGCAGGCATTATTAAATGTCATGAAAATGCCTACAACGTATGCTGCAATGCTAGGGATACTTTTTCAAGTTTTAGAAATTCCTTTAACTGAATCCCTTCATTCGATGATTTCAATTGTCGGTGAGGCTTCGATTCCTGTGATGATGTTGGTGCTTGGAATGCAGCTAGGAACGATGACGGCACTAAGGTTGAATTGGCAAGTTATTATTTCGTCTGTATCGATAAAAATGATCGCGTCACCAATCATCGCGTATGTTTTTGTGTCCTTGATAGAGATAGATCCACTTGTAGGGACGCTATTAATTATAATTTCTGCTATGCCTACAGCTGCAACTACTACCATGTATGCGATTGAGTTTGATACAGAGCCTGAACTCGTTTCAAGTATAACTTTTATCGCAACTGTTGTGAGCTTCGTATCGATTTCGATTGTACTTAATTTATTAAACTTATAGGATACTTAACAATCCAATTGTGATAAGAATTAGCGGTGGCAGGTAAGTGAAAAACGTTATCGCTTTGTTCTGTGATAAATACAGTCCAAGTCTTAGTCCGATAAAGAGGAAAGCACCACTCATGATTGCAACTGTTACTGCAGTTAATATGGCTGAATAATGGAGGAAGCTCGCTGCAATACCTGCGCCAAAAGCATCCAAAGCAAGCGCGATTCCAAGTAGTGCTGCTTCATGTTTTGAAATGATTCCTGATTGATCAAGGTCGGCATGAGTTGGGGAGCGGAGGACAGTTTTCATATCTCCTAAAATTGTTTTTTCTTTTATTACTAGGGGTTTATTGGTTTTCGCACGTGTAATATTTATAAATGTTAATATCCCTAGAAAAATTAAAATTAACCCACCTATCATTTCTGTAAGGGAGGCAGGGATAAGCAATTTCAAATAATCTCCCATCACCATCGTGATCAGGACGGTAAATCCTGAACATAGCATGATAATGATGATTGCGATAATGGGGACTCTTGTTTTCTTGATGCCATAGCTAACTCCAACACCAAGTCCATCCAAGCTTACAGCAATACCTAAAAGCAATAATCCAGTATATGAAGTCATCGCATTCATTCCTTTTGAATAATCTAGGTTATTGTATGAATCACGAGGTTCATTGTGTGGGCAAATTGTTATGGGGGTAAGCTTCATCATATAATCGAATTAATTTACATTCACTACAGAAAGCTTTATCATTTATATAAGGTTATATTTTTGAGGAGGTATAAGAAATGGCTTTCGTTATACTTGACCCATGCCAAGGGGAAAAAGCTGGTGAATGTGTAAGTGTGTGTCCTGTAGATTGTATTGTAGAAGGACCAGACCAATTTTACATAGATCCCGATGTATGTATTGATTGTGCGGCATGTAAAGCTGTCTGCCCAGTAGATGCAATCGAGGAAGAATACGATTTATCACCTGACCAAGAAGTGTTCCTTCAACGTGCAGAAGAATTTTTTGCAAATAGATAAGTAAAGTACAAACCACCAGTAATGTTATTTAAAACATGAATGGGTGGTTTGTTTTTTTAACTTCATTTATTATAGGCTACTGAACCATGTGGGTGTTCAGGTGGTGCATAAATAGAATATAGCTTCAAGGCTACGCGCCCAGTATTACTTAAATTATGCCAAGTTCCAGCTGGTATCATCACTACATCATCTTCTTTTACACTACGTCTTATATTTAAACGATCTGGATGATTCCCCATTTGAATAAGTCCCCGGCCATCTACTATACTTAAAAATTGATCTGTTGTGCGGTGATTTTCAAGTCCAATCGCTTCTCCAGGGTCGATACTCATTAAAGTCACCTGTAGATGCTCACCTGTCCATAATGCTCTGCGAAATGCTTTATTTTTCTCAGCAACCTGTTCCATGTTTACAACATACGGATGCTTTCCAAAATCCTTTTGTCTATGATCTTCAGATGGATCAACAATGTTGGAAGGATATCTATTAACCGGATAATGTGTTTGCGGATAATAGTTTAGTGAATGGTAATATGGAAAATAACGATCATACATCAAGTGTCACTTCCTTTCTTCTTTTTCTTGTTATAGTATGCAGGAAGTATAATATTGGGTTCATCACTCTTAACGTGCTACCTTCTTAAGCTTATTTCACTGAAAATATGATATAGTATGAATAATAACATCGCTAGGGGGATTGACTTGAAGTACGCTTTCCATTGGTTATTCTTTCTTATTGGTAATATGATTTTTAGTTTAGGTATAACAATTACAATTAAAATGCAACATCTTGGGATTCATCCATGGGAAGTTTTGAACGTGGCAATGTATGAAAAAGTAGGCTTCTCAATTGGGACATGGAGTATTATTTTTTCAATTATATTAGTAATTATTTCTTTCGTTTTAGATAGAAGGTATGTAAAACTTGGAACCTATGTGAATGCTTTTATTGTCGGTTTATTTGTAGACTTTTACTTATGGGCTGATTTTCTTCCAAATGCCAGTAACACTTGGACAGATATTATTATAATAATTATTGGAATCGTCATTATGGGTATTGGTGGTGGAATGTATAATGCTGCAGGGGTAGGCTCTGGACCAAGGGACGGGTTTATGCTGTCTATCTCGGATAAAACTGGGATGACGATACGGCGCGTCCGAATTACAACTGAATCGCTCGTTCTAGTTATCGGGCTAGTAATTGGTGGACCAGTATTTGTCTTTACTTTTATTTTTACTTTTATTCAAAGTCCGATTTTCCAACATTCTTATACATTTTTTAGAAATGTAATAACGAGGATGGACAATGTATTTGGTTTCAATAATAAAATTAAAGAGCAAAATAGTTGAGGTGAGAATATGTTCAAGAAGATTCTATTGGCTGTAGATGGATCGGAACACTCTATCCGAGCAACGGAATACACGTTAGAAATAGCGAAGAAGTTCTCTAGTGTGATTGATATTGTTTACGTTGTTGATGGGGACACGGCAAAGAAAGATGTACTATATGCTTCCAATCAATTTGAAATTGAGAAAAAGCGTAAAGAAAAACTCCAACCCATTCGCGACATGCTCAACGACTCCGATGCAATTTTTGGTACGCATGTATTGCACGGAGAACCTGGCCCAACCATAGTAAAATTTGCAAATGACCGGGAAATGGATTGCGTCGTTATTGGCAGTAGGGGACTAAACCAGCTACAATCTTTTATACTAGGAAGTGTCAGTAATAAAGTAGTCCAACATGCAAACTGTCCAGTGCTTATCATTAAGTAAATAAAAATCCGAACAAATTACCTTCGATTCTAAAATTAGAAAAGGTGATTTGTTCGGATTTATTATAGCTGATAATCTTCTATTGGAAAGTCAGTTGCTTCATTTAGTACAAGCTTCGCAAGTTCTTTTCCAAGCAGTGGTCCTGCTGTAAGGCCGGTAGAACCAAGTCCATTAACAAAGAATGCCCCATCATGATTCGGAAGAGCCCCGAGAAACGGCAAAAAGTTTGGAGCAGTTGGCCTGAATCCGACTCTTGCTTCAAGAAACACACTATCCTTTAATGCGGGCGCAACTTCCAAAGCTTTATGCAAAATCTCATGGACCCCAAATGCGGTAACATCCGTGTTAAAGCCCACATTATCTTCATGCGTAGCACCAATCACAAAACGTTGATCCTCAAAACCAAGTAAATATTGGCTGCCAGGTGCCATTACGACAGGAAGTTCTGAATTGTCGAGGCCTTCATACTTCAAATGAAGAATCTGTGCTTTTTGAGGAATAATATCTAGTTTAATACCTAGTGGTTTAATTAAATCATCCATCCAAGCTCCTGCTGTGATAATAACGAGGTCACTGTGAATTACTTCATCATCTGTTTTAATCCCAGTAACTTGTCTACCATTAACCAAAAGCTCTGCATCCGCCTGTATGATAGATGCACCGTATGTTTGCGCAGCCCGAAGCATTGCATCACGAAGTTTGCGACCATCGACTCTAGCAGCTCCTGTAACATGTACAGATTGATATCCCTCTGCAAGTAACGGGAACTTCTCTCTCGTAGCTGCTTCATCTAAAAATTGAACCTCACCAATTTCGGGTGCTTCTTCTAAACGTTTGATCGTCCGTTGTTCTGTGGCAAGTAATTTTTCTTTATCTTTGTGGATACTAAGTGCGCCGACCTTTTTGTAGCCAGTGTCGGTTTCGCCGTCATGCTCAAGCTCGGTAATTAAATCTTGATACATAGCAGCCCCAGCCTTAACAAGAGCGTACCAGGCTTTGTTTCTTCTTTGGGAGAGCCAGGGGCAGATAATCCCAGCGGCCGCGTCTGTTGCTTGACCAGGATCTGCACGATCAACAACAATTACTTCCTGACCTTTTTTAGCAAGTGCATACGCTGTGCTTGCCCCGACGATTCCGCCTCCAACAATGATAATCTTTTTAGGCATTCTCGTTTTTCACTACTTGTAGCATTGCTTTCATTTTACCTAAATGCTCACTTTCATGATGGCCAAGCATGATTAATAAGTCACTGAACGTTTCCACACTACCAAATGGAACCTTGAAAGTAACGTTAGATTTCCAGAATAAATCATCAAAACTATTTACTCTTTCTTGTTGTTCCACTAAATACTTTGTTAGTTCTTCAAGTGAAGGGCCTTCTTGTTCCCAGTCGCTTGGCTTTGTTCCACCACTAAATAAATCTGAGTAATGTGCTGGAATGTTCTCTGATTTTTTCGGGTAGCGGAATAATAGTTTTTCCGTTGTTACGAGAACATGCCCGATATGCCAGCGAATTGTGTTATTAAAATAAGTTGCTTGAACATCAGCAGTTGCCTCGTCCATCTCTTGGAAAAAAGTAATAAGTGCAGTTCTTGCTAAATTAAATTGTTTTTTAGACATAATAAAATCTCCTTTAATTAAAAAATAATTGCTATTGTATATCGTTTTTACTAGAGCATAACGAATCTAGTTTCTAATAAGTGCATAGCTTCAATATCTAGTTTAGCTTCATTCGTTGTATTTGTAAAACTATGTGACAAGTATATACAACTCCTGGTTTGAAAGGAAATTCTACCTATGATAAAATTTGTTATGTAATTCATTATATTTAACTTACGTTAAGGAACGAGAAAAGAATAAAGGAGAAAAAATAATGACAACATTCGTTTTCGGTCATAAAAACCCAGATACAGACACGATTTCTTCTGCTATCGTCTATGCAAATTTGAAAAGCAAATTAGGTGTAGAAGCTGAAGCAACAAGACTTGGCGAGGTAAATAAAGAAACACAATACGCACTTGATTACTTTGGAGTAGAAGCACCAAAGTTGATTGATTCAGTAGGCTATGGTCAAGAAGTTATTTTAGTAGATCACAACGAATTTCAACAATCGGTAGACAATATTAAAGATGCTGTAATTAAAGAAGTAATCGATCACCACCGAATTTCAAACTTTGAAACAAAAGAGCCACTTTATTTCCGTGCTGAGCCTGTTGGATGTACAGCGACAATTATTCATAAATTGTACAAAGAAAATAATATAGATTTATCAAAAGAAATGGCAGGACTTTTATTGTCAGCAATCATTTCAGACTCTTTATTATTTAAATCTCCAACTTGTACAGAAGAAGATGTAAATGCTGCTAAGAAATTAGCAAAAATTGCTGATGTTGATCCTGAGCAGTATGGGATGGACATGCTAAAAGCTGGTGCAGATTTAAGTGATAAATCGATTTTAGAATTACTTACAATGGATGCAAAAGAATTTACAATGAGTGATAAGAAGGTTGAAATTGCTCAGATAAATACGGTGGATATTGAATCGATTTATGCAAATCAAGAAGAAATTGAAAAAGAAATCAATCAAATTATCGAAGAGAAAAATCTAGATTTATTCTTGTTTGTGGTTACTGATATTTTAAACAATGATTCAGAAGTACTTGCTCTTGGAGAAGGAAAAACGAACGTTTCAAGCGGTTTTGAAATTGAACTAATTGATAACCGTGCCTTACTAGAAGGCGTTGTGTCACGTAAGAAGCAAATCGTAAATGTATTAACAGATGAATACGAAAAATAAAAAGAACCTGAAGCATATGCTTCAGGTTCTTTATTCGTCAATCAATTATAATTATAATTTAGTAACGTTTGTTGCTTGTGGTCCACGGTTACCTTCTTCGATATCGAAAGAAACTTGTTGACCTTCTTCTAAAGTTTTGAAACCGTCGCCTTGGATTGCTGAGAAGTGTACGAATACGTCGTCTCCACCTTCAACTTCGATGAAACCGAAACCTTTGTCTGCGTTAAACCATTTTACTGAACCTGTGTTCATGAAAAAACCTCCATGTGCATGTTGCACGTTTATTACTATTTTTGTTCAAGATAACAATTCAAGACGATAACGACTTACGTGTTACTCTTATCCCTAATTTCTACCGAACATAAATAAGTAACCTTAGTATAGCATTAGAAAAATAATAACGCAAGTCAATTTGAAAGAAATCTACAAAAAAATTTAAAAAAGTTGAATTTACCCGAGTTCTTTTATCTCTGTACTATCCTTAAACACTTGGCAAGTATCGTTTCCCGTCTTTCCACAACGAGGACATTTGTTAATATTAACTAATTTTAATCCATAATCAACAGCGTCACTAGCATCATCAAAAATATGATTTGCTCCGATTTCTTTGTAAAGGCCACTCGTTTTAATAATTTCTAACACATCTTCGTTTAATTCTGCAAGCAATGTTGTACCACCATTTTTATTAAAATCGACAACAAGTGACGTGAGGTTTGCTCCGCCAGTTGCATCAATAAAGGAAACATGTTTCATTTTTAGAATGAGAACAGTTGGTTTACTTGAAATTGTTCCAGATATGATGGATTGGAATTTATCTGCCGCTCCAAAGAACAAAGGTCCATCAATCGTGAAGAACGCAAGCTGTGGACATTTCGTAGCTAATTCATTTTTGTGATCACGCGTTTCTTCTTTAATATGAGAAGGAATAACCTTTTCAACTTCAAGAACTTCACTCATCCGTTTTACAAAGGAAACCATTGCAAGTAATAATCCAATCTGTACAGCAACTGTTAAATTAACAAATACAGTTAATAAGAAGGTTGCTGTTAAAACAAGAGAGTCACTTGTGCGTAATTTAATAATATGTGTAAATGATTTATACTCACTCATGTTAAAAGCGACACGCATAAGAATCGGCGCCATACTTGCGAGTGGGATATGTGATGCCATAGGTGCAAATAGTAAAATGGTTACTAGCACAAAAAGACCTTGGAAAATTCCTGAAAACGGACTGACAGCTCCACTATTAATATTTGTTGCAGTTCTCGCAATCGCTCCAGTAGCTGGAATTCCTCCAAATAGAGGAGTAATAACGTTTGCAATTCCTTGCCCGACGAGCTCGCGATTGGAGTTGTGTTTTTTCCCTGTCATTCCATCAGCAACTACCGCTGATAAAAGAGATTCTATTCCACCTAGCATTGCAATGACAAGAGCTGGTTGAAGCAATGTCAAGATGCGGTTCCAAGTAAGTTCAGGGAAATGCAGCGTTGGTAAACTTTGTGAAATACCACCGAATGCCGTTCCAATCGTTTCAACTTTACCTGGGAAAAATATATAAGCAATAACTGCTGGCACAATTAAAGCCACTAAAAGGATGGGGACGCGTGGGAAAAACTTAGGAATAAAAATGAGTAGAAGTAAGCCGATAACAGCAATGAAGATACTGTAGCCATTTATAGAAGTTAAATTTTGTCCTATTTGAAGCATTGTTTCATGAAAGTATTCTTTCTTTTCTAGGCCTTCTAAACCTAGGAAGTTTTCAATTTGACCAGAAAATATAATTACTGCAATTCCTGCTGTAAATCCAATGGTTACAGATCTTGGAATAAATTTGATGAGGTTACCAAATTTAAAAAAGCCCATAATCATCAGTATGATACCGGCCATAAATCCTGCAATCAAAAGATCCTCGTATCCATATTCCAAAACGATTGCAAGTAAAATTGGGATAAATGCTCCAGTTGGACCAGCGATTTGGAATCGTGACCCTCCGAGTAATGCAACGATGATTCCTGCGATGACGGTTGTGTATAGTCCATACTCGGGCTTTACACCGGATGCAATTGCAAAGGCCATTCCTAAAGGTATTGCGACAATACCGACAGTAATACCTGCAATTAAATCTCGTTTCAAATCATTGGCAGTCAATCCTTTGAACCGATTGTCTCTAAACAAAGTTTCTTCATCTCCTATAGTATTCTATCTATAATCATACCATAAATTAAACGATTTTTTGGTAAATAGCCTTTTACAACATAGGGTGTAGCACTTTTTATTTTTCTAAAAGCGTATTTTAAAAGAATACTTTTCATCCTATCATAAAGAAGGTATACTGAAGGTTATCATAATATTTTATACAGAGAATGGGGAGAGCGGGATGTGGAAGGAATTTAAGGCATTTGCTTTTAAGGGGAATGTTTTTGATTTGGCGGTCGCGGTTGTAATTGGAGCGGCTTTTGGAGCAATTATAACTTCGTTCGTGGATGATATTATTACACCAATCATGGGGATATTAATTGGTGGAATTGACTTCTCTAGTCTAAGTATTACAGTTGGCGATGCAAATATCATGTACGGCAGTTTTATTCAATCATTTATTAATTTCTTAATTATCGCTTTTGCAATTTTTATGGTTATTCGTTTCCTATCTAAGTTTAAACGTGAGGAAGAAGAAATCGTGGAAGAAAAAATTGATGCCCAAGAAAAATTACTTACAGAAATTCGCGACTTGCTAAAAGAACAAAATTCAAAAAGTGAATGATTTGAAATCTCAGTCTATAGGCTGAGATTTTTTAATACTTGAGGTAGTATGATTCTCAATACAGTTTAGATAAAATAAGAATAAGTTAAACAAAGGAGTTGGATGGGATGGAGCCTATTGTTAAGGTTCAGAATTTAAAGAAATCATATAAAAAAAGAAGGTCGAATGAATATGTACATGCTGTTTCAGAAGTATCTTTCGAAGTTTACCCAGGGGAAATACTAGGTTTATTAGGGCCGAATGGAGCAGGGAAAACAACGACAATTAAGATGATCTGTGGGCTTTTGCGAGCAGATGAGGGCACAGTCCTAATTAAAGGAATGAACAATAAAGATAAACGATTGAAAGCTCTACAACATATCAGTGCTGTCTTAGAGGGGAATCGTAATTTGTATTGGCGTCTTACTGTAAGAGAAAACCTAGAATACTTTGCCGGCAACCGTGGTTTCTCTGTGAAGGATGTCAAAGAAAGAATTGAAGAATTACTTGAAAGCTTTAATTTGAAGTCAAAAGAAAATGAATTAGTAAATCGTCTTTCCCGTGGCATGCAGCAAAAGTTAGCAATTGCTGTTGCGATGCTAGCGGATAGTGATGTCATTTTACTTGATGAGCCGACATTAGGTCTTGATGTGGAAACAAGCTATGAAGTTAGAGAAATACTGAAAGATATCGTAAAAAAATATAACCGAACCATCATTATTAGTTCGCATGACATGGATGTTATTCAGGACATTTGTGAACGAACCGTCATTATCAATAAAGGTGAAATTGTTATTGATGATCGGGTTGAAAATTTAATGAAGCTGTTTGAAGTTCGCACATATAAATTAACTTTGGGTTCTATTTTAACTGTGGAACAAGAACAACTATTAAATGAAAAATTCCCTAGTTATAAATATGAATCTGAACAAATTCACCCAATAATTGAAGTTGATTTAATGGACACAGAAGAAATTTATGATTTATTCGATATTCTTAAACGTGCCAAAACTCCAGTAGAGGCAATTGACCGTGAGATGGTGAATTTTGAACAAATCTTTATAAAAATACTAAAGGGGGAAAAGGGAAATGGCTTGGCTCAATCTTCTTAAAGCAAACTTGAAAAAGGAATACCTCGAATTAAGACGGTACTTACCAAACACAATTGCAATGATACTTACTTTTTATATTATTTTCCTCGGTTTGTTTGGAGTCATTCAATTTGTAGGAGATCCATCGACACAGGATGCGAACACGCAGTATGTAATTGTTAATTACATATTTTGGTTTCTAACGATCACGATTATAAATAGTATTGGTTATGAAATTATTAATGAAGCAATGCGTGGAACTTTGGAGCAACTTTCGATGTCACCAATGGGGATTTGGCGGATTATGTCAGCGAGATTGCTTTCTACAACAATGATTAATTTAGTCATTGTAATCGTGTTATTATTTGTCTCAATGGCAACGGCTGGTCAATGGTTGAATATAGATATTCTTTCGATTGCGCCAATTATTATTTTAACGCTCATTAGCATGTTTGGGATTGGATTTATTATTGCCGGGATTTCGATTATCTTGAAGCAAGTGCAGGCGTTCTTACAAATTTTACAGTTTATTTTAATGGCTTTAGCATTTGTGCCTTTGTCAATTTCACCAGTTATGCAGTTTCTACCTTTTGTAAAAGGATTTGAAATGGTTCGTCAGGTGATGATTCAAGGAATGAGTCTCACACAGTTTTCTGCTTACGATTTTAGTGTATTAATTGTTACTGCAGTCTTTTATTTCGCAGTTGGTTTATCCGTATTTATTTATTGTGAAAGAGTTGCAATGGAAAAAGGCTTGTTAGCGCATTATTAATAGAAATCCACTTCAAAGTTGATGGCTTCTGAAGTGGATTTTTATGTTTATATGAAGGGCTGTTAAAAATTAATCTTGCCTAGAGGTAGAACCCGCTTCGGAAATATACTACGCTTTCCGCGGGCGGCTGGTGAGCTCCCTTGCGCGCTTTGCGCACTTCGGGATCTCACCTATGCCTTGCATCCCGCAGGAGTCTTCGTATATTTCCGAAGCTAATTTAGCGATTTTATTTTTGACTGGATGAAGTCTCAACAATTAGCTTTAACATAATCTAATATAAAAGATCCTTTAAGGTTATTTCTTTCTGTATGGGTACCTGCTTATACATCTTAGGTATAGTTGTCATAGGTTAGTAGTGAATCTATAATAGAAAGGAGTAATTATATGCGTCATCGTCATGGGCGGCATTGTGGCTGCCAACAGTGTAAAACAATTGTGCATCCAACAAAGCATAATTGTGTGAACAAATACTCGGAAAGCACGGTAAATCATGTGCATCCTTCTCACACTACTGTCATGAATCATCATTTGGTGAAGAATAATCATGTCTTCCCTCACTCAACTTCCGTGCAAAATACAATGAACAGCGTCGACCAGTTTGGTGGATCATTTAATGTACCAGCACCGAATCAAGTAGCAGGTGCCTTTAGTCCTCCAGGAGGTATGGGACCAGGTATGGGAATGGGACCAAACATGATGGGTCCAGGATCAATGGGAATAAATCCAAACATGGGTCCAGGTGGGCAAGTAATGGGTGCAACTTCCCCGCAATATGGAATGAATCATGGTGGAAAGTGGAATCATCAGGGTAAATGGTGCTAAGATAGAGAGAATGAAGGCTGGAGCAATATGCTACCAGCCTATTTTCTTAAAAGAGGTGATTCCGTGAAAGTACTTCACATTACGGGTTATAAATCTCTAGAGTTAGGAATCTTTAAAGAGGATGATCCGAAAGTATCGATTATTAAATATGCCATAAAAAAGAGGATTATTGGTTTTATTGAAGAAGGTTTAGAGTGGGTTATTGTTTCAGGACAAATGGGTGTAGAACTTTGGACTGCAGAAATCGTTCTAGATTTGAAGGAAGAATATGAGATTAATCTTGCTGTTTTCCCGCCCTTTGAAAACCAGGACAAGCGTTGGCCCGATAATCTAAAAGAAAAATATCAGGAAATTACAATGACAGCAGACTTTTTCAAACCATTATATCAAGGAGATTATAAAGCGCCGTATCAATTCCAAGCTAAAAATATGTGGTTAGTAGATAAAAGTGATGCGAGTTTGCTATTAATTGATGAAGAATATCCAGGAAGCGTGAAGTTTTTCTATGATGTTGCAAAGAAAGAAGAGGCTTATCCTGTATATCTTATTACCCCTTTAGACTTGGATGACATTGTCGAAGAACTGCGTATGCAAGACCCAGATTATTGGAGTAGTTAAATCAGTTGTATAAAAGGATGGAAGCGATACCTTTAAACAAGTATAATAGAATTAATAAACAAAGAAGGATGATAAATCAATGGAAAGTATCCTAAATATAATTTTAAGTTTCGTCGTATACATAGTACCATTTCTAATTTTGTACTTCGTAGTTGCTGCTGGTGTGAAAAAAGGTATTGACAGTTCCGAAGCAGGACGAGCAATTCTGGAAAAGCATCACGAGCGTAAAACGCTGAAAAAATAAATATCGCTTTTAGAATATCACTTTGTTAATTGCATTTATATAAGGGTATTCTGGAACTTATTTTTGAACTGACACTTATCAGATTAAGAATAGATAGGCTACAATAAGTCGGCTTAATTAGTTTGGTCGCTAATAAAACCGATCTATCGGTCAACAAAAAGCGAAAAGCCGAAATTGGTAGCCGATAGAACCAATCTATCGGTCAACAAAAATTGAAAAGCCGAAATTGATGGCCGGTAGAACCAATCTATCGGTTAACAAAAAGTGAAAAGCCGAAATTGGTAGCCGATAGAACCAATCTATCGGTCAACAAAAATTGAAAAGCTGAAATTGATGGCCGGTAGAACCAATCTATCGGTCAACAAAATTCGAAAAGCTGAAATTAGTGGCCGATAAAACCAATCTATCGGTCAACAAAAATCGAAAAGCCTAATTTGATGGCCGTCAGCACCATCCTAGCGATCAAAAAAGCTTAAAGAGCAATATGACCAACGGCGAGATTAGGAAGTCCTGTCTATTGTGGGTCACTAGTCGCCCTAGGATACACAAAATATATTTCTGAAGCGAGTTTATCCTCATGACGAAATTGAGCACTAACTACACCAAATCTTTAGAAAGTCAGGTGAGAGAAATAGATATTAAAATTCGAAAAATGAAGAAAAAAGATATTAAAGACGTCCGCCAAGTAGCCCAGTCTAGTTGGAGGACGACCTATGAAGAAATTATTCCACTACATATACAAGAAAATTTTCTTGCAAACGCATATAGCCCAAAAATGTTAAAGAAACGATTGAAAGATACAAATATTTTTGTTGCTGAAAAAGACAAAGAAATTATCGGATTTGCAAATTACTCTCCTGTTACAGAAGAAGGCAAGACAAATCTATACGCGATTTATTTATATAAAGAGCATCAAGGAGAAGGTATTGGAACAGCGTTTTTAGACAAGGGAATCCAGGAACTTGGTGCGAAAGAAATTGTTTTGAATGTTGAGAGACAAAATACTCCAGCACTTCAATTCTATGAAGCAAAAGGCTTTAAAAAGATTGCAGAATTTGATGATGATTTTGATGGCCATATTCTACATACTATTCGTATGTCATTAACAGTAAATGAATAATTTTTTCCCTCAGTAGTAATGAAAGATATATAGATAAAATATTTTTTCAGATGCCAAAGGAGGAATTAAGGTGAGTCACAAAACAGATATTGAAATCGCAGAGTCCGTCACACTAGAGAAAATAGAAACAATTGCAGAAGAAGCGGGAATTGAACGAAGTGATCTTGAGTTGTATGGGGATTATAAGGCAAAGGTGAGTTTTTCAGCCTTTGATCGTATGGTGGATAAACCAAACGGGAAGTTAATTCTTGTTTCAGCGATTAACCCAACACCCGCTGGAGAAGGGAAGACAACAACTGTTGTAGGTTTAGGGGATGCATTGAAACGAATTGGAAAGAAAGCAATGATTGCATTAAGAGAACCTTCATTGGGACCAGTTTTTGGAATGAAGGGTGGAGCTGCCGGTGGTGGTTATGCACAGGTTGTTCCGATGCAAGATATTAATTTGCACTTCACTGGAGACTTTCACGCGATTGGTGCAGCCAATAACTTACTTGCCGCATTGATCGATAATCATATTCACCAAGGAAATGAATTGAAAATTGATACGAAAAAAATTACTTGGAAACGCGTTGTTGATATGAATGATCGTCAACTTCGCTATATTGTGAATGGACTTAATGGAGAGAAAAATGGTGTTCCAAGAGAAGATGGTTTTGACATCACCGTTGCGTCAGAAATCATGGCGATTCTTTGTTTGGCAAATAATATTGAGGAACTAAAGGAAAAGATAAGAAATATCATTATCGGTTACACCTTTTTTGATGAACCAGTTACTGCAGGAGATCTGAATGCTCATGGAGCAATGGCAGCTTTATTAAAGGATGCTTTAAAACCAAATCTTGTGCAAACGCTAGAGAAAACACCAGCCCTGATTCATGGTGGGCCTTTTGCAAATATTGCACATGGTTGTAATAGTGTTATGGCAACAAAGCTAGCAATGAAATATGCAGATTATACAGTTACAGAAGCAGGATTTGGAGCGGATTTAGGTGCTGAGAAATTTATTGATATTAAAAGTAGATTATCAGGCTTAGCACCAGATGCAGCAGTAATTGTTGCGACCGTAAGAGCACTTAAAATGCATGGCGGGATTGCCAAGCATGAATTAGATACAGAAAATGTACCTGCTGTGGAGCATGGACTACCAAATCTATTGAAACATATTGAGAATATGCAAGATGTATTTGGAATACCAGCAGTTGTCGCCATTAACAAATTCCCTACAGATACAGACGCTGAAATTCATGTCATTAAGCATAAATGTGAAGAGATGGGTGTAAAAGTAGTGCTATCAGATGTCTGGGCCAAGGGTGGGGCAGGCGCAGAGGCATTAGCCCATGAAGTTGTTGAACTTTGCGAACAAGAAAGCACGTTAAAACATCCATATGACTTAGAGGATTCCATCACTACGAAAATGGAGAAGCTTGTTCAAAAGGTTTATGGAGGAACAGGGATTGAACTTTCAAAAGAAGCTGAGCGCGAAATCACTCGCCTTGTAACACTTGGTTACGATAAGTTGCCAATTTGTATGGCAAAGACTCAGTATTCTTTATCAGATGATCCAACAAAACTTGGTGCACCAACAGACTTTAATATTATGATTCAACGTGTAAGAGTTTCAGCTGGTGCAGGTTTTCTGGTTGTTTTGACAGGTGAGGTTATGACAATGCCTGGACTACCTAAAAAACCTGGAGCTGAAAGTATTGACGTGACGGCTGACGGTCAAATTATTGGACTTTTCTAAAGTGAATTGAGGGGTTTAATTGAATAAAAAAGAATTAAGAGAATTAGGAAAAGAAATTCTGTTAAATATCGCAGCTGAAGAGAAGCAAATAATTACTGAAAAAATGGTAAACGAATTATTTCTTTCAACCTTATGGAAAGAAGCAAAAACAATTGGTGTAACGGTTTCTACGGGATTTGAGTGGGATACAACACCAATTATCGAGCGCGCTTGGGAAGAAGGAAAATCCGTTGTTGTTCCTAAATGTATTCCAGAAATAAAACGTCTTGATTTTTACAGACTAAATAGTTTTAATCAATTGGAAGATAGCTTTTATAACTTGAGAGAGCCAAACCCTGCGCTTACAACTAAAGTTGAAAAGCAAGAAATCGAGTTGCTAATTGTGCCAGGCCTTATTTTTGATAAACAGGGGTATCGTGTTGGTTTTGGTGGAGGATATTATGATCGTTTTCTAACAGACTTTCCAAACAAAACAGTTTCCGTTTTTTATTCGGAGCAGCTAATTGATGAAGTCCCAAAAGCGTCCTACGACATAGCAGTCCAACATTTATTAACTGAAAAAGGTTTTGTATAAAAAAGAAGCAGTTCATTTAATTAATGAACTGCTTCTTTCTATACATTAAAGGGGGATTATCTCTCAATATCACGTTCTGACCCATTTTGAAACTCAACGTCAATATCGATATTAGATGCGTTCTCGGGAATATTGAATGCTTCCGTGATTTCTCTGATTATTTCATCGTCAGAAGATACATCATCAAAATTAAATGTTGTAAAAATACTATCTAACTTGTCCATCGCTTCATCACCAGTAAGATCGATGTCTTGAGATTTATCAACATATTTTGCCTCTGTCCCGTCAGCATCTGTTTCAAATTCAACATCAATCACATCTTCATCTTGATCAACATCAACTTCTAAACTAAATTCAACAAAATTATAGCGATCATTTACATCTGAATTGTTGTCTGAACCTTCAGTGGTATCGTTATCAGCTGTACCTTCCTCACCAGTAGTATCTGTATCATTTTCATCTGAAACTTCTCCACTCGTGTCACCATCTCCTGGTAATGGTTCGGTTACTTCTTCGTCATCGTTACATGCAACTAGAAATAATGTTGTGGCAATAAATAATACTGCAATAAAGAACTTTTTCATGTAGTCTACTTCCTTTCATCTTCTTGTTGTCTGTATTAACATATCCTTTTTTATATAAAATTAAACACAATTACCTGTATATTTCAGTTCGTCTTTAAATCTTAATTGGTTTGTAAAGGTTCTAAAGATTGTTAGCTTAATGAAAGAGTGGTAAAATTATATACTGCTAAATGTGTTTTATATTTAAGAAAGAAGGCTTCATATATGGGAGAAAGTTTAAATAATAATCAAACGCCGGAGATAAAACGTGTTCCTTTAGTAATTGTTTTAATTACAGGTGCGTTCGTGGCAATTTTAAATCAGACTTTACTGGGGACCGCTCTTCCAGTAATTATGGTTGATTTAAATATAGATGAAAATACGGTTCAGTGGCTTCAGTCCAGTTTTATGCTTGTAAATGGAATCATGATTCCGATTACGGCTTTTTTAATTGGTCGATTT
This sequence comes from Oceanobacillus sp. CAU 1775, assembly GCF_054482815.1. Lineage (NCBI taxonomy): Bacteria > Bacillati > Bacillota > Bacilli > Caryophanales > Bacillaceae > Oceanobacillus > Oceanobacillus sp. CAU 1775. The sequence goes on from NZ_JBTLRO010000003.1 coordinate 63,789, forward strand.
ACAACGAGGGGGCTTTTCCTCACGGCGATGACTCTCTTTTCCTTAGGGACACTAACAGCCGCCCTTTCATTCAACTTTGAAATATTACTGATGGGTAGGATTCTTCAAGCCGCTGGTGCTGGGATAATGATGCCTTTAATGCAGACTATTCTTATGCTGATTTTCCCAATTGAAAGACGTGGAGCAGCGATGGGGATGTTTGGATTAGTCATTGCATTTGCCCCGGCGATTGGTCCGACGTTATCAGGTTATATTGTTGAAATGGCATCTTGGAAAGTGCTCTTCTGGATGATACTTCCGATTGCAATCATTGATATTATCCTTGCTTATTTTATATTAAAAAATGTAACGAAGAAAACAAATCCAAAACTGGATGTATTATCTATCATTCTTTCCACATTTGGTTTCGGTGGAATCCTTTATGCCTTTAGTATTGCGGGCAGTAGTGGCTGGACGAGTCTAGAAGTTATCCTCGGAATGGGTATAGGGATTATCACTCTCGTATGGTTTATTTTACGACAGCTCAACCTTGAAGAACCGATCTTAGAGTTTAGAGTATTAAAGTATAAAATGTTTATGATTTCAACCATTATTGGGATGGTAGCATTTATTTCCATGATAGGAGCAGCTGTTGTTTTACCGCTCTATATGCAAAATATGCTCGGCTATTCTCCGTCACTATCAGGACTTGCTTTAATGGCTGGTGCTGTCCTGCATGGGATCTTGAATCCATTTACGGGAAGGTTATTCGATAGATATGGGGCCAGGTGGCTTGCGATAAGTGGTTCATTACTTATGGCAGTCGGAACCTTAATGCTCACCGTGCTATCCACGGAGACGTCCTTTATTTATCTAGCTACAACCCACACATTAAGAATGGTTGGGATTTCCATGGTAATGATGCCTGTAACTACGGCAGGGTTAAACGTATTGCCAAATGATTTAATTGCTCATGGAGCTGCTGTGAACAATACATTGCGACAAGTTGCAGGTGCAATTGGAACAGCATTGCCGATTACAATTATGACACGAACTGCAATCCCTGGAGAAGGCGTTGAAGGACTGATTCATGGTGTGAATGTTTCCTTTATTTTCGCAGGAGTTATTTCCGTTATTGGACTCGTACTCTCGTTTTATATTAAAGATCGAAAACCACGGAAACTTACATCAAAATAAAACCACGTCTGCAGAAGTTGACTACTTTTGCAGACGTGGTTTTTTATTGCTTATCTTCGGTTACAAGATCAATTTTACCTGTTTCTGGATCAATAACTAATCCATGTACTTTTATTCCTTTTGGAAGGAGGGGGTGATTACGAATAATCCCTACACTTTGTTCGACGGATTCCTCGACGGTATCAAATCCGTGAAACTCTTCTTCAAGATGAATCCCACTATGTTCTAATGTATCAATTATTTCTTGCCCAATCCCTCGTTCAAGCATACTGTTTCGAAGTGCTTCAATATCTACATCTGACATGCCACAATCATGGTGTCCAATAACTAAGACTTGTTCTGCCTTAAGTTTGTAGATAGAAACAAGAATACTCTTCATAATACTATCGAAGGGTTTTCGGATGATTGCACCAGCATTTTTAATGATTTTTGCGTCACCATTTTTAAGATTTATAGCTTGGTGAAGGAGTTCTAATAACCGCGCTTCCATACATGTGAAAATAACCATTTTCTTATTTGGAAACGTATCTGTTTTATATGCTTCGTAATTTTTATTCTCCACAAATTTTTTGTTATAATCTAGCATTTCATGTAAGTTCATTACTATTTCTCCTAACTCCTAAAATTTTTATGAAAAAAGTATTTAATAAAATATATCACACTTTTCAAAAATAGTAGAAGTGTAAGGAACAAATAAGAGATAAATGTCGGGGTATACATAAGTTATTTATTTTTTATATTAATTTTCAATTTTAAATAAGAGTAATTATGTGCTTAACCGTCGCTCCGAAAAAAAATATGCTTCGCTTTCCGCGGGCTCGCGATATGCTTCCTCGGAGGAAAACCACTTCCTGCGGGATCATATCGTCTTCGCTTTCCAGCTGGAGTCTACGCATATTTTTTTCTCCGCTATGTTTTGCTCACTAAGTTACATTTAATTATTTATCTAATTTAGGAAATGCATAAGTCGATCAACAGTTTTACTTCCAATCATGTTGTGTAATTACTAAACAATAATTAAAAAGCATATTAAAAATATTTAATGGGAGTAGCCCCGATGCACCGAAGCTCACCAGCCGCCCACGGAAAGCGAAGGTGCATCGGGGCTACGGACTTCCATGAAAGGTCACTTCCTCTTAATTAATGTAATCAACACTTTCTATTTAACCACCAAAATACTATCGATTTATGAATCCATTTGTGGAGGATAGTTCTCCTTTGAGTTGTTTGATGATTACATCTGTTCCTTGTAGCCAGCTATTAAAGTCAAAAATAATTGGCAATCGGTTGTTTCCAAAGGATATCCAGGCTTGCATTTCATGTGGTAAATATGCTGCGGTATGAATGGTGCCTGCCCAAGCTCCATATTTATGTGAAAATACTCCTTGCTCTTCATTATTCATCAATTGGTAAGCATCATAAGGTGTTTCAATTGTATCTTGTTGACTAGCAATATTATCGTAGCGCTCTAAAGATTCATCCACACGGTAGCGATTTTCTTTTGTTAAATTGTCAAAATGGTTGGTACATGCAAATCCTTCGTGAAATAAAACTTCATTTGCAGAGGCTTCTACTACTACAGATTTACCAGAAGCTTCATGTATCATATAATTGAAAGAATGACGATGTGGTATTTCTTTTAAAAGCTCCACAGCCTCATCTGTTGTTGCGGCTTTTTCTAGAATAATTCTACCGATCATATTACAAATAAAGCCGTCATCCGAACGTAAGCGATTGACGAAATTATAACCAACGGAAAGACCTTTTTCGTTCATCCCATCTGTTCTACCAGTTATTTGCATGGATGGTCCTATTGATGCGTAGCCACCATCTGTAGGTTGATAAAGAACATATCTACCTTCATAGGAGGCTGGGTCGCTATCATAATTACGGATCATATAATTTTCCCCTGCGGTAATCGAACAGCCGCTTTTACCATATTCTAAATAATAACCGCCAAATTCGCGAATAGCTGCATCCATGTCAATTTCTAATGCGTCAGCTAAACCGATTAGTTCCTCCCAGATTCCTGAATGAAAATATTTCATAATGGGCTCTATTTTATTTCTATCAATAATGAAATGGCGAGAATTCTTTTTCCATTGTCGTTTCCTAGCTTTTAAAATTGGGGAATCGATTAAATCTAAGCCTTGGCTATATCCAAAATCATAATGACTCCCACGGAATTGTTTTACATCACTAAATACTTTTTGCATAAAATCCCTCATTTTTTATTCCTAATAAAAGCATACTATATCTATTCAGAAGAAAGAAATGATGCGCTTATCAAAAGAATATTTCAGTATTTTGCTGTTGTTTGATAAAGTATAGGTAGAGCATTCAAATGCGAGGGGGGATGGATCGTGGGAAGAAATATCTTAGTTGCCTATGATGGGTCGGAATTAAGTAAGCAAGCAATCATTGAGGCGAAACGACAAACTGCAGTGGGCAAAGAGGGAATTATATATATTGCTACTGTTGTAACACCAGGGATTTCGAGTAACAATACTGCTGTCGCGGGGAATCTCTCCATGAAGGATACGGAATTAATATTTCCAGAATTAGAGAGTGTAAAGAATGAATTGGTTGCTGAGGGATATCTCGTGCATTCGGAAATCCTTACAGACTTCTCACAAAAGAATCCAGGTGTAGCCATTTGTGATTTCGCAGAGGAGAAGGACATCGATCTAATTATTGTTGGTAATCGGGGCTTAAGTAATCTCAGGAAAATGATTTTAGGAAGTGTAAGTAATGCTATTGTTCAAAGAGCTAGCTGTAAAGTGCTAGTTATAAAATAAATGGCTATGTTAAGGTTTATCGTTGATATATCAACTTATAAGAATAAGAAGTGTAAATTGAGCTTCGGAAATATACGTAGACTCCAGCGGGATGGAAGGCTCACCAGCCGCTCGCCAAGCGTGCGTATATTTCCGAAGCGGGATTAACCTCAAAACAACATTGAACTTTAACATCGCCAAATAAATAAAAGAAATGAAGAGGAGAATGAAATTGGCAGATTTTAAATATGAAATTATTGAAACGATTGCAGTAATATCTGAGTCTTCAACAGGGTGGACAAAGGAGTTAAACTTAATCAGCTGGAATGGAAGAGAACCGAAGTATGATTTAAGAGACTGGGCTCCTGACCATGAGAAAATGGGCAAAGGCATTACACTTAGTAAAGAAGAAATACTTAAATTAAAAGAGAGCTTAGCAGACTTTAGCTAAGCTTTTCTTTTTCGGTATTTTTAATTGAGAAGTTAAATTTTTGCTCTGACTCGAGCACACCTTCTGTATACGTTCTTTCAATAAAATCAACATTATTGTTATTATCAATCAACAAGACAGTCGCTGATCGTGTACCATATTCTGGTGTTTTGATAAAAGATGCGGATAAACTTCGCTCTAATTCAGCACCTATTCCTGTGTCTGGTAAATCACTGTCAGGTGCTTGCTCCGCGTTTTCTAGTATTTCGAAAAGTTTATTAGGATCAAGGTTTTCCTCATTTGTCACGTAATGATTCAAATTGGTTTTGCCTTTGACGACCTTTGGCCATGGAGTATTTAATGTATCGTTACTCAAACTATGCGTACCAGGTGTAACTTCAGAAATTACGTTATACAGATTGTTATAATGGAATAACTTCTCAGAATCGCCGACTAAAATATTGAAGCCAGCATAACTATCTTTATTCTTTCTTATTTCCTCGAGGTAATCGACGGGAGATACAGATTGATTTAAGAAACCACTAACAATTCCTCCGCGTGACTTTTTATCTTTTCCTTCAAGTGATAAATCACGAATGTTTGTAAGAGCTGCAAATCTTCCTGTTTTTGTAACCCCAAGCCAAGTGCCTTTTTGTAATAAGTCGCGACCTGCTAAGAGCTCGGACGCATCTGGCCAGAAATGTGCTTTGTCTGTTGGACGTCCATAAAATTCATCTCGATTTGCTGCGATAACCAGTTTATATTTTGGATGCTTTTGTAAATGAAAATTTATTAAACACATACGAATCACCTCTCTTATAATTATACGTTGCTCTGATGAAGTAGCCAACTTATTCGATTGATAACATGAGGTTTATTTGGAAAAAATTGTGGAATAGTTAGCTATATAGATAGTTTCATAAGCTGTTAGGTTGGAGGTTATAATAATGATGGATAATGTATGGATGTATATCCTAATAGGAATAATTATTGCAGTATGTATTTTTGGAGTAATTGCAACGCTTAGAGTTTCAAAGAGAAAAGAAAGGTTACAAGAGGAACGCCGTAGAAGAGGCGACACTTTCGAAGATGAAGTCGAACGTTCCCATGAATATGAAGAAAGATCATTAAGAAGAAATCTACCGAATTTAATTCGAATTGTTGTAATTGGTATCGTTGTTTTCGCTATTGCATATTACGTAATTGGATATTTCTCTGGGTAGGCAGATTTGAAGCCATATGATATCAACAAACGTCATATGGCTTTTGTTATGAGATGAATTCTTTCTCTAAGTTATGTTACGATAGATTTATCATTTATTGCTAGCTTAGGAGAGTTGAAATGTACCGGAATTCTGAGAAGTTTTTAACTGCGTTTAATCGGATTGAAAAAGAATTAAGAGCGATAATTAATAATGGAAGAAGTATTGGTTTTTCCAAGATGGTACGAATGTTAAAAAACCATGATGCAATCATTGGAAGATATAGCGATGACTTATTGGAATTCGCCGAGCTTCGTAATGCAATTGTACATAATAAGACAGCTGTCACACATGCTATTGCAGAGCCACATGATTCAGTCGTTGAACAGATTGAATTAATTGAAAGAGAATTACTTGAACCACGAAAAGTATCACCACAATTTATTAAAAAGGTCATATCTTTTCAAAAAAATGAACCTGTTACACATTTGCTAGCAACGATTCATGAGAAAAAGATAACGAAATTTCCTATTTATGATAACGGGAAATTTATTGGACTAATTAGTCAGCATGCACTTACGTTTTGGCTTGCGGGAAATATGTTTGAATCAGAGAATTACCCAATCAATGCAAAAATCGAAGAAATTTTAAGATTTGAAACGAATGGCAATTATTTATTTATCCCTGAAGATACTACCGTTTTAGAAGCAGTTGAAATTTTTAAAAAGCAGGTTGGCAAGGGGCATCGATTGGAAGCATTACTCATTACACCCACCGGAAAAAGAAATGAAAAACTAGTTGGAATCGTTACAAACATTGATATCATGGGGTTAGAGTGATAACTTAGTAAAAATAGTCGAAAATTCCCATTGATTTACTTTCGGAAAAGAGCTATGATATTTTTACAAGCTGCAATGTTCGTATTGAATTAAGTTTTAACCTCTAAATGATGAATAGGGAGTTTTACATTGGAATTGGAATGTCGCGCCGTCACTGAACGGAAGACAGGAAGGTTTCTGCAAACACCCACTTTTTACAAGTGGTGGTTTAAAACTTTTTATTTCTAAAATACGGCAATTGTGGCCTGTATTACATAAGCATTTGAAACTAACCTAACTTTAATGGGTTAGTTTTTTTATTTTGTCTAAAAAGAATAGACTTTATTCTAAAGTTTGCATATAATCTTAGCAAGAGAGATAGATATTAATCGTCGGTTTTTAGGGGTGTACTTTTATGGGAAGTATTTTGTCGTCGCTTGATAATTATTTAATACTAATTGGGTTAGCATTATTAACTGGAATCATTTATTGGGTGTTCGCCAAATTTAGAATTGGAGCAGCTTTAGTAATTATTTTATCCTTAGCCGGACCAATCCTTGTGCTTTTACTTGCAGCACAACGGGTAGATTCAACTCCAGTCTATGAATATATCATGGCAGAAATTAGTAACGGAAATACGTGGGCAAGACTTGCGGTACTCATACATGTTTATTTAATCGGTTGGCTTCTTTTTATCTTAATAAGTTCTATTATAAAATTTGTTCGCTCTCCTTGGCTAAAGGAAAAAGTCGAAAAGTTCCGTACAAGTAATACATAAAAAAATATATAGCTATTTAAAGCAAACTATTAAATTGTTATATGTTTTGCATAATCATGTTTATATTTTCGATAAAACTCTATCATTGGTTCGATCGTCTCTTTCAAGTCAGGACAGCGAATACCTGATTCCGCTAAGTCTTTTTGTGCTTGGGATGAATCATAAGCTGTATCGTAAATAAAATAATCAAGTGCTTCTTGCTCAACCTGCAAGAGTCTCTGAACCGTCTTGGATTGCATTGGTAGGCTGGCTAATGAAAGTGGCAACTCTCCTTTAGGCGTTCTACCAAGATAAGCCTCTGAAAACATTTTGTATAATTCCCGCATTGTGTAAGGATTAGGGTCAGTTAAATGATAAGTTTTACCAGTTCCTTTTGGTGAAAAACTCAAATAACTCGTAGCTTTTAAAACATAATCTGAAGGAACAAAATTGCCTTCCACATCACCTTTTCCTAAATAAGGAATCACTGGCGAAGAGGAGAGACTATCTAATAAATTCAGTAAAAAATAAAGGCCATCGAATTTAATCGTATGTCCAGTTACGGAATCTCCTTTTACAATACCAGGTCGAATGATAGTGATAGGCACTGTAGGCTTTAATGCTTCAACATATATTTCTGCTTCGAATTTTGTTGCTTCATAATGATTTTTAAAACTTTGATTCGCCTCTAAATCGGTTTCATAAATTTTACCTTCTCTTTTACCAGAAACATAAGCGGTACTGAAATAAATATAGCGTTCCAAGTTTTTAAGTTTTCGGACCCATTCATTTACGTTTTTTGTTCCAATAACGTTGACTTGGTAAGCAATTTCTTCTTTCACTGCTAAGTCATAAACTGCTGCAAAATGAAATACATGTGTAACGGTTTCATTTAAAACAGGCAAAACTGCAGGATCAATAGCTAGGTGTTCCTTTGTAATATCTCCTGTAAGCAGTGTAAATTGCTCTGGCTTTAATGCATTACTTTTAATAAAGTATTCCAATTCTCTACTAGCAGTTACTTCTTCATGAGGTAAAACGAGTAGGTAGATTTGCTTTAGATCTTTTTCATGATCCTCGAAAAGTTGACGGATAAAATTTCTAGCTAAAAAGCCTGGGTAACCTGTAATAAAAATGGTATGTTTCACTCGTGCTCCCCCTTTCAAAACTCTTTTTACTTGAAATCACTATAGATTGCAATAACCGTATATATTCTATATAATTATAATAATTCACATAATATAATTAAGCAATGAAGAGCAACAGGATAAATTTTACATGGACTCCTGACTTGGATAGGTACACGATATCTTAAGTTTTAAAAAATAGCATAAGATGTAATTGGTGACATGTAATAATTGTAGGGTTAACTATGTGAGCATGGAAATATTATCACATAATTTTACCCGCGTCTTTATCGTTTATAGCGATAGTGACGTGGGTTTTTTGCTAAAATAACGAAGAAAAGGTGGAGGAAAAATGAATAAACATATTGTATTGCAGACAGATTTTGGACTTAGCGACGGAGCAGTTAGTGCGATGAATGGAGTTGCTTATTCAGTTGATCCGACACTAAAAGTTTCAAACCTAACACATGAAATTCCGCAATTTAATATTTGGGAAGCGTCTTACAGGTTATACCAAACGGTTTCCTATTGGCCAAAAGGGACAGTCTTCATTTCTGTAGTCGACCCAGGTGTAGGTACGGATAGACTAAGCATCGTAGCAAAAACTACCGAGGGGCATTATATTGTGACACCTAATAACGGAACACTTACTCATTTAAAAGAGACCATTGGGATTACAGAAGTGCGCGTAATAGATGAAAAGGTAAATCGCCTTCCACGTTCAGGTGAATCCTATACTTTCCATGGGCGTGATATATACGCTTATACGGGTGCAAGGCTTGCGGCAGGAGTCATTAGTTTTATTGAAGTTGGTCCACAAATTGATGTAGTTGAGGTCATTGACTTGCCAATGAGAGAGGCAATTTATGAGAATGGAATGATCCAAGGAAGTATTGATATTCTTGATATTCGATTTGGAAATATCTGGACAAATATCAATAGAGAGCTATTTCTACAGGCTGGCATAGCATATGGAGATTTATTAGAAGTTACGATTGAGCATAATGGTGTAAATAAATATAAAAACTTAGTTTCATTTGGACGTTCATTTGCTGACCGTCGTTTGGGAGAAGCTCTACTATTTATCAACTCAATTGATAAAATTGGTGTAGCGATTAACCAAGGCTCGTTTGCTGATGCATATCACGTTCGTTCAGGTGCAAGCTGGAGAATCATTATTGAAAAAGTTAAATCTGAATAACAAATATAGTAAATGACTATAGGAGTAGGGATCATGTGTTTATGTTTCCTACTTCATTTTTTTGTTCAATTTTAGAAGTAGTTGAATGGCAAATGTCATTACTTTGTCAGAAAAATGCAGGGTGTAGGTGGTGTGGTGGTATATACTTAAAAGGAAATTGGAAGGGGGAGAAATGCTAGTGTTAGAAATTATTTTGGATGAATTTCATTTTTCAACACTTTGGAACGGTGGAATTTTCATTTATATCGGCTTTATATTTGTTATTTATTTTTTACTACTTCCACAAGATAAAAAGTATCCAATTTGGAAGCAATTAGCTTTTGTGCTTGGCATGTTGGCAGTGTTTGCAGCTTTAGGTAGTCCAATAAATATTATTGCTAGAATTCAGTTCAGTACACATATCGTGCAGTTGATCCTCTTGCTACTTGTTGCACCACCATTGTTAATTATTGGTTTTAAAAATGAAATAATTGAACGCGCTAAAGAAATTAAAGTTCTAAAGTCGATACTAAGCTTTTTACAAAAACCCGCAGTAGGATTAATATCATTTTTTGCTATTTTTTACATTTATCATATTCCCGCAGTATTCAACTATGCGAGATTAGATTTATTTATTAATTATTTCTTTATGCTTGCTTTGTTGTTTACCGCAATTCTGTTGTGGCTACCAATCGTGTCACCTAATCGTATGCAAGCAAAAGGAAAGCAACTTTATGCACTTTTAATATTTATATTATTTGTTCCATACAGTCTTCTACTATTTTTCTTTGAAAATAGCTTGTATATTGTTTATTCAGATGCAGAGTTATTTTTACAAACCCTTGAAGCTTGTATCCCTAATCTAGATGGCATTCCACCAGAACTCGCGGCTAGTCTGTTACCATTTGACCCTGTATATGAACAGGTAAAAGGTGGCTGGTTCTTACTAATCACACAAGGAGTATTCTTCCTAACAGCATCTTTGTCACCAAAATTTATTCGAAAATAATTTCTTTAAAGACACCTTAACCATGGAAAGTATTCCGTTGGTTGAGGTGTCTTGTGTTGTGGAATGAAATTCGGTATCACATATCTAAATATGTACAATTTATAAATATTCCAAGAAATGCTAAAGGTATTTGCCAAGAGTTATAGCGAATACCTTATATTTTTACTATAATAGAGTTATAGACATCTGAGAGGAGATATTTGTTGAAAAATAAAAAACGTTGGTTGAAAATTGTTGGGGGACTATTAGTATTTCTTTTAATTATAGATATCGTTGCTGGTGTATTTTTTTATAAGCTAGCAATTGAACGGAACACAAAAGAATTTTTAACAGGTAATGCTGATTTAGAAGTTTCTGCTGAAGCGATGGATGTTTTCACAAAAGGTGATTGGCGTACATGGGTCAATGAGCAGGACTTTGAATATTGGAAGCAAGAAGCTTTTGACGGTATTACGTTGCAAGGATATTATCTGGAAGCGGAAGAGAAAACAAATCGTACGGTTGTTTTTGCACACGGCTATCTAGGTCGAGCACAGGATATGGCATTATTCGGACAACATTATTATGATGAACTAGGGTTTAATATGTTCACCGCCGATAGTCGCGGACATGGCTTGAGTGAAGGGGACTATATCGGTTTCGGTTGGCATGATCGATTAGATTATGTTGCATGGATTAATAGAATTATAGAGGAATTGGGCGAAGACGTGGAAATCGTTTTACATGGTGTTTCCATGGGAGCAGCGACAGTGCTTATGACAGCAGGGGAAGAACTCCCTGATAATGTAAAACTTGTTGTTGCAGACAGTCCTTATACAAGTGTCCATGAATTATTCGATTATCAATTAAAACGGATGTTTAACTTACCGAGCTTTCCAATTTTACCGACAACCGGAATGGTAACAGATATAAATGCTGGATATAATCTGAAAGAAGCTTCCGTAGTCGAACAAGTGAAAAAAGCAGAAATTCCAATTTTATATATACATGGAGGAAATGATTCTTTCGTTCCTACCGAAATGACAGAAATACTTTATGAAAACACTGAAAGCGAAAAAGACATGCATATTGTGCCAGGAGCAAGTCATGGCGAATCGATTGTACTTGATCGCGAAGGATATCTTGATACCATGCATCAATTCTTAGATGAACATCTAGGAGATTAATAAGGTCCCAAGGTTGGTAAACATCAGCCTTGGGACTTATTTTTTGGCTTACAGTGAATTTTTATAATAATACTTGCATATTTATGCATAAGCTTTTATAATGAAGTTTATTAAATTAAAGAAAGAGAGTTGTTTTAAATTGAAGAAAGCTGCAATTATTGGTGGAACAGGCTATGGAGCGATCGAATTAATTCGATTAATACATTCGCATCCCAAGCTAGAAGTAACAAAAGTGATTAGTCAATCACAAAGTGGTGAAGTACTTTCTTCAATTTATCCGCATTTGTTAAATCTTCCTGAGATTAAATTAGTAGACTTAGATATTCCTAGCTTAGAACAAGAAGTCGACATCGTATTTTTAGCAACTCCAGCTGGCGTAGCAAAAAACATTATTCCAGAACTTCAAAAGACAGAGCTCCAAGTCATTGATTTATCAGGGGATTTACGTTTGGCTTCTCGAGCAGAATATGAAGAATGGTACGGGCAACCTGCAGCACCTCAAGCAACGATCGACGAAGCTGTTTATGGATTGTCAGAAATTTATGCAGAAAAAATAAATAAAGCGAAAATAATTTCCAATCCAGGATGTTTTCCAACCTCAGCATTACTCGGGTTAATTCCAGGGATTGAATCAGGTGTAATCAGTCCTAAAGGAATTTCAATAGATGGTAAAACAGGTGTGTCTGGAGCAGGGAGAACGCCAAGTGGTGCAACTCATTTTTCAGAAACCAACGATAATGTAACACCATATAAAATAGGAAAACATCAGCATATACCTGAAATAGAAAATTATCTATCGGATGTGCTCGGTGAAAAAGTGTTAACGACCTTTACTTCGCATTTAATTCCAATGACAAGAGGGTTAATTTGTACGATATATGCGAATGTAAATGAAACGGTAACAACAAGTGAACTTATAGAAAAATACAAAGCGTATTATGAAGGACATCCTTTTATTCGAATTTTACCAGAAGGCCAGTTTCCGTCGACGAAGGCAGTTGTAGGAAGTAACTTCTGTGATATTGGTATTTTTGTCGATGAAAGAACACAGCAAGTAATTATCGCATCTGCAATTGATAATTTAGTAAAAGGCGCATCTGGTCAAGCGATTCAGAACGCAAATTTAATGAATGGTTGGGATGAGACCTTGGGGTTAGACATCGTTCCAATGTATCCATAGGAGGATTTACAAATGATAAAACTGAAAGAAAATATACAAATACTAGTGAATGGCAATGTAACTTCTCCAAAAGGATTTCAGGCTGGTGGTGTTCATGCCGGGCTTCGTAAGAGTAAACTTGATTTTGCTTGGATTCACTCTGAAGTACCTGCGACAGCAGCTGGGGTATATACATTAAATGCCTTTCAAGCAGCACCATTAAAAGTTACAAAAGCTAGTATTGCAAAGACTGGAAAAATCCAAACCATTGTTGTAAATTCAGCAAACGCAAATGCAGTTACTGGTCCTCAAGGCTATGCAGATGCTTTGGAAATGCAAAAACTCGCAGCAGCTAAAATGCAAGTAGAAGTCGACCATGTGGCAGTTGCTTCAACTGGAATTATAGGTGTCCCTTTACCAATGGAAAAAATCAAAAAGGGCATCGCAGCAATGACAAATTCTAAAAATCAAGCAGCTGATCGGTTTGAAAAAGGAATTTTAACTACAGATACAGTAACAAAACATGCTGCTGTAAAAGTGGAGATTGATGGGAAAACAATAACGATTGCTGGTGCAGCGAAAGGGTCCGGAATGATCGCACCGAATATGGCAACGATGCTTAGTTTCATTACGACAGATGCCGCAGTTGATCAACAAAGTCTTGATCTTGCACTACGTGAAGCGACAGATCAGACATTTAATATGATAACGGTTGATGGAGATTGCAGTACGAATGATATGGTCCTAGTGCTTGCAAATGGATTACAAGAGAATGAAACGTTAAACGAAGCACATCCTGAATGGAATATTTTTAAGGAAGGCCTGCAGTATGTAAGTAAGGAATTGGCAAAACAAATTGCAAAAGATGGTGAGGGCGCAACGAAATTGGTTGAAGTAAACGTTACTGGAGCGGTCTCCAATGAATCAGCAGGCATTATTGCTAAAACCGTAATTTCTTCTAATTTGGTGAAAACAGCTATCTATGGTTCCGATGCAAACTGGGGGAGAATTGTTGGTGCAATAGGCTATAGTGCACAACCAATCGATGTGGAAAAGGTATCGGTTTTATTGGGAGATATCCAGGTCGTTCAGAATGGTTTACCATATCCATTTGATGAGGTGGAAGGTAAGGCATATCTTGAACAAGATTCTGTAAAAATAATTATTAATCTAGAGAATGGCGATGGAGAAGCAACAGCATGGGGCTGTGATTTAACATATGACTACGTGAAAATCAATGCTTCTTATCGTACATGAGGTGAATACATGGAAACGGTAGTATTAAAAGTTGGTGGAAGTGTTCTTGAGAAATTACCTTCTTCATTTTTTGAAACGATTGTGGAATTAAGGAAATCCGGAAAATTTCAGCCAGTTATTGTACATGGCGGCGGTCCAGAAATTACACAGACATTAGAGAAAATGAACGTGAAAACCGAGTTTGTTAACGGATTACGAGTAACAAGTGAAGAAGTTCTACAAGTTGTTGAACTTGTTTTGAGCGGAGACATCAATAAGAAAATTGTTACAAAAATCCACAAAGCAGGAGGAGTTGGTCTTGGTTTGAGTGGAGTAGATGGAGCACTCCTCAAGGTGAAACCACTTGATCCATCAAGAAAACTAGGGTTCGTCGGCGAAGTCCAAGAAGTGAATACAAGTTGGATTAAATTAATTATAGAAAACGATGGTATTCCAGTTATTTCACCAATTGGGATGGATGCTGCTGGCCAGCACTATAATGTAAATGGGGACACTGCAGCGGCAGCAATTGCTAAAAGCTTAGGAGCGAAACTTGCTCTAATAAGTGACATCCCGGGAGTTCTTGAGGAAATATCTGGAGAAAAACACTTGCATCCTTTGCTTACAAAAGTGGAGATTGAAGAGAAAATTAAAACTGGCATCATTTATGGTGGCATGATTCCTAAAGTAAAATCTGCACTTTCAGCATTATCAGGTGGAGTAAAGGAATCTGTGATTTTAAATGGGCTAGTTCCTGAAGATTTAAAAGCGTATATAGAAGGTAAACAAGTCGGAACAAAGATTGTCATTGGGGAGGTGCAACATGTCTAACGCAGTAAAAAAAGTAAAAGAATCAGCAATTATGCAAACGTATGGCAGATTTCCAATTACCTTAGTCAAAGGGAAGGGGAGCTATGTTTGGGATGAAGCCGGAAATAAGTTATTAGATTTTACATCAGGGATTGCGACCTGTAACCTTGGGCATGTTCCGGATCAAGTAAAGGCAGCTATGGAGAATCAATTAGATACCTTATGGCATTGCTCAAATCTCTATAACATCCCCGTTCAAGAACAACTTGCAGAGATCCTAACGGAAAATAGCAGTTTAGATGCTGTGTTTTTCTGTAATAGTGGAGCTGAGGCAAATGAAGCTGCAATAAAAATCGCAAAAAAATATGCGAAAGACCAGGGGAATCCTGACCGGACAGATATTGTTACTTTCAAGCAATCTTTTCATGGAAGAACAGGTTCTACGCTTGCGGCAACAGGCCAAGATAAAATCCACCAGGGCTTTACGCCAGTAACACCAGGCTTTCGCTATCTTGCTTTTAATGACTTTGACGCTTTAACTAAAGTAGATGATGGTAAAACAACAGCCGTATTGGTTGAACTAATTCAAGGTGAGGGTGGAGTGAACGAGGCTGATGAGGCATGGATTCAACAACTTGAAAAGGTATGTAAAGAAAATGATATCTTACTAATGTTAGATGAAATACAAACGGGTATTGGCAGAACAGGAACATTATTTGCATACGAACAGTTCGGAATAAATCCAGATGTGATTACATTGGCCAAAGGATTAGGTTCAGGTTTTCCAATCGGAGCAACTATGGCCAAGAAAGAAGTTGCATCTTCCTTTACACCAGGCAGCCATGGAAGTACTTTCGGTGGCAACCCACTTGCAGCAACTGCAGGTCACGCAACAATCAAAACGATTCTAAATGAAGATATCTTAACGTCCGTTCAAGAGAAGTCACAATACTTTTTAGATAAATTAACTGGTCTACAAAAAACGTATTCAGTTATCCAAGTGATCAAAGGGAAGGGACTTTTAATTGGGCTAGAAATGGAAGGCGGAGCAGGACCTTATGTTACAGCTCTCCAAGAGAAGCAGGTATTAACACTCACAGCAGGAGAAGGTGTTCTCCGCTTACTCCCACCACTGACTGTTAGCGAGGAAGAGATAGATTTATTTATAACTACGTTTATAGAAGTAATAGAAAGTTAAAAAGCAGGCATGCTGTCTTGGACAACGTGCCTGCTTTTTCAATTCGCTCGGTGTTTGCGTCAAATCGATCGGTCCTCACGTCAATTCGCTCGGTGCTCACGCCAAATCGCTCGGTCCTCACGTCAATTCGCTCGGAGCTCACGCCAAATCGCTCAGTCCCCACGTCAATTCGCTCGGTGCCCATGTCAAACCGCTCAGCCCTCACACCAATCCGCGCAGCTCACCCGCGAATCCGCGCACTCACACTCTCAATCCGCGCAGCTCACCCGCGAATTCGCGCACCACACCAAAATAACTCCTACAAATACTCCTCAAACCATCTACAAATCTGTTCCAATCTAGCAACTCGCATTTCTGGCTTGCCACTTCTACTTAACTCATGGTTTGCTCCAGGGAAACGCACGAATTCTACTTCTTTTCTCAAATGTTTCAATGTAATATATAATTGCTCCGCTTGTTCAATCGGGCAACGGAAATCACGTTCACCGTGAAGGATAAGTAAAGGCGTCTCCACATTTTCCGCATATTTAAGTGGCGAGAATTCCCATAGCTTTTTAGGGTCCTCAAGTAAATTATGTCCAAGCTCCCATTTTGTAAAGAAATACCCGATATCACTTACACCATAAAAGCTTAGCCAGTTCGCGATCGAGCGCTGGGTAACAGCTGCTTTAAAGCGATTTGTATGACCAACAATCCAGTTTGTCATAAATCCACCATAGCTCCCACCTGTTACACCAAGTCGGTCAGAGTCGATGAAATTATAATTCTCCAAAGCATAATCAACTGCTGTCATTAAATCGGTATAATCTGAACCACCATAATCAGCACGGCATGCATCAACAAATTTCTGGCCATAGCCATGACTTCCGCGTGGGTTCGTGTATAGAACGACGTACCCTTTCGCAGCTAATAACTGCATTTCATGGAAAAAGCTCTGGCCGTACATCATATGAGGCCCGCCATGAATCTGTAATACGAATGGATACTTTTTACCTTCTTCAAAACCATAGGGCTTAAGCAACCAGCCTTGAATTTCCCAACCATCTTCTGCAGTGAAATTCACTTCCTCAGGTTCAGATAATGCTACTTCCTGCAACAACGCTTGATTTGTATGGCTTAACTGCTTTGGTTCAGTACCACGCTTGAATAAGTAAAATTCACCTGGATTTGTTGGCGTACTAATTTCTAAAATAAAAGAGTCTGAGTTCGCATCATAACTGTATCCAAACACATGACTATTCTCTTTATATAAAACTTCTAAATTCCCCTCTAAATCTGTTTCATATAAACCAGTAGCTCCACGGTCTGTAGCAATGAAGAATATTTTATCTCCATCTTTTGACCAACGAGGTCCAGTATTAGAACTTCCTAAACGCATATCACCAATTAGTAAATCACCTAATGCTAAATCCCACTCTTTTCCTAAGCGTGTGTGAGATCCAGTTTCTACATCAAAAATATATAAATTCGTCAACGTTGCGCCAGCATATTCATACTCATGCCCGTAGCTAACTATCTTTTTACCATCTGGTGAAAATCTAGCACTATGAAATGCGCCTTCTGGTCGATTGAGCTTTCTTGTTTCTTTTGTTGAAAGGTCCAATAGAAAAAGGTCATTGGTTAGTTCATAGTCTGCATCCTCATTTAAGTTAGTTGAAAAGAGAACCTGACTTCCATCAGGAGAAATCGCTTGGAATTGATGATGTACGTCATCTTTTGTTAATTGGGTAAAGCTTTCTTCCTCAACATTATATAAAATAATTTGTGTTTTCTTCTTATCATGAAAACCCGCTGCATCTGATTTATACTTTAAAGTCTTAACAACAAGTGGCTTTTTACCTTTTTCAGCTTCTAGCTTTTGTTTTTCTTCTTTTGAAAGTTCTTTTTGTTTTTGGATATCATCATCTGCATCTAAGGAAGCGCTGAAAATAATATGTTTCCCATCAGGAGACCACTTTGGACTATGCGCTCCATTCTTAAATGTTGTCAGTTGCTTTGCCTCACCACCGGTTGTGTTTAACAACCAAAGCTGTTGTGTGCCACTTCTTGAAGATTGAAAGACGGCTTGCTTTCCATTTGGTGCAAAGGATAAATTACTATGATTCTTATCGCCAAATGTCCATTGCGTTGGTTCTTCCTCAGCTAAAGATTGGTAGAATATATTTGACTGATATTCTTCTTTGTCGTTAATCTGTGTTGTGACATATGTAAATGCCTTCCCATCTGGTGTGAATTGAGCACCACTTAATACATCTACTTGTTTAAAATCATCTACACGAATTTCTCTCTTCTTTGAATGCATGAAAACATCTCCTCTTTTTGTTCATTAGATAACAAATTTTCTAACTATATCTTAAACTATTTCGTATTCCGAATCAATTTTCAAATAGTAATAATCTACAAAAGAAAAAAAGCAGCCAATCTTATTAAAAGATGACTGCTTTTTATTTGTTATTTAGCTTCTGTTGGTACTGCAGAAGATTCATATGTTAAAGCTTCTATATTCGCATCTAATGCATACGCTGTTTGTAATTTTTGTGTGATTGCTCCAGGTTTGCCGTCTCGAATTAACTTTCCATCAACTTCAACTATTGGCGTGATTTCTGAAGTACTGCTTGATAAGAACATTTCATCAGCACTAGCAATATCTTCCAATGTAAACGCTTGATGAACAATAGGAATAGCTAAGTCAGCAGCGAATCTTTCAATAGCCATACGAACACAACCATAAAGAATATCATTTGTAGTTGGGTGTGTGTAAATCTTTCCATCTTTAACGAGGAAAGCATTTGCCGAACTACATTCTGTAACGACTCCATCTTCATGTAAAATTGCTTCATAACTGCCTTGTTCCTTTGCTTCTTGCTTAGCCATTAAGTTTGGAAGTAAGTTTAAACTCTTAATATGGCAATAGCTCCAACGGATATCTGGTCGAGTGATTGTAGATACTCCATTCTTTATTGTCTCCACCGGTCTTTCAGCAGGCTCAATATATGCGTACACATTTGGCTCAACGTTTTCAGGGAAGAGATGATTCCTAGCAGCTGAACCACGAGTTACTTGTAAATATACCCTTCCATCAACATCCATATTATTTCTATCAATTAAATTTAAAATCATCTTAGTAAAATCATCTTTTGCATATGGGAGATTTATTTTAATTTCGTCTAGTGAACGGTATAATCTATCAATATGTTCTTTCAATAAATAATATTTACCTTTATAGATTCGAATCACTTCGTAAACCCCATCGCCGAACTGTAGTCCACGTTCTTCAAATGGGAATTTCAAATTATCTCGGTGCGTGAAGGTACCTTGTGTAAAAACAATAGGATAAACTGACATGCAATAACTCACCCTTCTTCTTAACAAATTTAACACTAGTCTATAGGTTTTATCGTTGCTTGTAAATATAAAAGCAATAGAGAAATAGAAAATAATTTATCTTAGATTAGTATATGTCTAGATTTTTTTATGTTGCTGTTAAAGAGGGAAGAATAGATAAGTATAGAGATTTTTAAGGACCATTGATATATATTTTTAAAACAACAAGTATATGTTTGAAAAATGTGTAAAGCTTTGTTACTCTCGAAGTCATACATGAAGGAAAGAGGCAGGAAAAATGAGAAACAAATTACAACTTCGCCCGTTAGAAAAGGAAGACTTGGAATTTATTTATCAGATGCGGACGAATCCCGACGTGATGGACTATTGGTTTAAGGAACCTTATGCAACAATGGAGAGTTTGAAAAAGTGGTATGAAGCTGGACAAGATAGTGACTTGCATAGACATTTCATTCTTTACCATTTGAAAGAAAAAATTGGTTACCTTGCGCTATACAATATTAATAATCGTCATAGAAATGCTGAATTTGCAATCATGTTTGATCCTTTGCAACAAGGAAAAGGTTATGCAACCAAGGCTACACGAATGATTGTTGATTATGGATTCAACCAGTTGAACTTACGTAAACTCTATTTATTCGTGGACAAGTCAAATGAGAAAGCCGCTCATATTTATGAAAAGGTTGGCTTCCAAATAGAAGGCGAAATGAAAAAGCATTATTTTGTAAAAGGAAGTTATCATGATGCGGTTTTCATGAGTTTATTTCAAGAAGACTATATGAGGAAGTAATTAAATAAGGTCAAACTCAAAAGTAATCTTGTAAGCAGGTGTCTGTCCCGATTGTTGTAAATAATACAATGATGGGGATAGGTACCTTCCTCAATAAACTAATACAAAACTAAATGTATTCCATAAGATATTATTTGATATAATGCAGGTATAAAAAGTGGAAGGTGTAAGATTCATGAAATGGCGAATTTCTACTTGATTTGATTAATAAAAATTGTTATAATAATATTTGTCAGCAAAAATGACAATGACATGCGGGTGTAGTTTAGTGGTAAAACCTCAGCCTTCCAAGCTGATGATGAGGGTTCGATTCCCTTCACCCGCTCCATACATATGTTAATAACGTAGTATCTCGTAATAATATGGTTACGAGGTGGTACGTTTTTTCTTTGTATTTATAGAAATGAATACGGTTTGATGTTAAAGTTAATAGTGTAGAAAAGGAGGTGGCAACGATGAGAACAGAGGATTTAAAACAGGAGATTATTGCTTATAGCAAAGAAATTGGCATTGATAAAATCGGTTTTACTACTGCAGATGTTTTTGGTGAATTACGTGAACGACTACGTAGGCAGCAAGAGCTGAAGTACCAGTCTGGTTTTGAAAAAGGATCGATTGAAGAAAGAACTGAGCCAACGCGTTTACTTCCTGAAGCACAATCTATTATCTCGATTGCCATTGCCTATCCAAGTAGAATAAAAAACGCCATTCGAAGTACAAAAGAAGAACGTCGCGGAATTTTCGCACGTGCTTCTTGGGGTACAGATTACCACGTTGTTTTACGTGAACGCTTAGAAAAGCTATCTGAATTTATAAATGAAAAAGTTCCAGATGCAAATAATAAAATTATGGTTGATACAGGTGAACTATCTGATCGTGCAGTAGCTGAACGAGCAGGAATTGGTTTCAGTGGAAAAAACACCTCTATTATAACGGAAGAATTTGGTTCATTTGTTTATCTTGGTGAGATGCTTACAAATATACCGTTCATTCCTGATGAGCCAGTAGATGATAGTTGCGGTGACTGTACAAAATGTATGGATGCTTGTCCAACAGGCGCTTTAGTAGGAGAAGGCGGGCAGTTAAACGCCCAACGTTGTATCGCGTTTCTTACCCAGACAAAAGATTTCCTGCCTGAAGAATTCCGCTCAAAAATTGGAAATCGCGTCTATGGTTGTGATACATGCCAACAAGTTTGTCCAAGAAATAAAGGGATTGACTCCCATTTCCATATAGAGTTTGAACCAGATCCAGAGATTGCAAAACCAAAACTTAAACCAATGCTTCGAATTTCAAATAGAGATTTTAGAGAAACATTTGGTCATTTATCAGGTGCATGGCGAGGCAAAAAGCCTTTACAACGAAATGCTTTACTTGCGTTAGGCCATTACCGTGACAAAACAGCAGTAGAAGAAATTATTTCTGTCATGGAAAATGACCCTAGACCTGTCATTCGAGGTACCGCTGCGTGGACGTTAGGAAAAATAGGTACAGAAGAAGCCTATGAAGCAATCAGAACTGCGATGGAAACTGAAAAAGACGACCAAGTTTTATTTGAAATGGAAAAGGGCCTAGATTTTGAAGCTAAATATAGAGCTGCTGAAGTTAATTAAATAATCCAGTGATCGTCTCCATATATTATATAGGAGGCGATTTTTAATGGAGAAAATAAAAGAGTACTGGTTAGCATGGCTATTAAATGACGACAATTCGAATGACTGGTGGAAAAGAAAACGTTCAATGTGGGAAGTACAAGACGGGAGGATAGTTCTAACGCGAGGAAAAGCAACCATAAAAAGCATTCTAAAATACGAAAATAAATATACGGTTCAATACGATATATATCTTTCTCATTTAGTAGAAAAGCTCTCCGACTTTCATCTAGAGGAACAAATCTTATCTTACCGAGCGGACTTAGAAAATGGAGAAATAATCAACCATCAAGAAATTTTACCAGTAAAGCCAAAAATAAAGCATACCGTTTCTCATGATGAAAAACCAAAAGACACTAGTAGACAAACTTTTTCCTATGACCGTGCAGAAGCTGTTCGTTATGCAGAACGCTGGTGGAATGACTATAATCCGGCATTCAGAAGGTTCGCAGATGATTGCACGAATTATATTTCCCAATGCTTACTTGCAGGTGGTGCCCCGATGCGAGGTGCGCCAAATCGAGAAGTTGGCTGGTGGTATCAAGGTGATAATTGGAGTTTTAGCTGGTCGGTTGCACATTCTTTAAGATGGTATTTAAGTGGATCTACAACTGGCCTACAAGCTAGTGAAGTTGCAAGTGCCGAGGTTTTAGAACCAGGTGATGTTATATGCTATGACTTTCAAGGTGATGGCAGGTGGGATCATAATACAATTGTAGTAAGAAAAGATGCTTCAGGCATGCCGCTTGTTAATGCACATACGAATAATAGCCGTAACAGATATTGGACATATGAAGATTCTGCAGCTTGGACACCAAATATTCAATATAAATTTTTCCGAATTGGATCATAAATGCTATACTAATAAAGTTATTAAATATTAAAAGTAAGCAGTGTAAGGAGATTATTAAATTGAGTTTACATGTTGTATTATTTCAACCAGAGATCCCAGCGAATACAGGTAATATTGGTAGAACATGTCTTGCTACGGATACAGCATTACATTTGATTCATCCACTTGGCTTTTCGACAGATGATAAAATGTTACGTAGAGCTGGCTTAGACTACTGGCAGCACCTAGATGTTTTTGAATATCCATCAATAGATGCATTATATGAACGCTATCCTGAAGGTGAATTTTATTATATAGAAAATTTCGGAACAGGGCATTACACCGATTTTGATTATAGCAACACAGAAAAAGATATCTTTTTTGTGTTTGGAAGAGAGTCTTCGGGAATCCCTAAAGACTTACTAATTGGCAAAGAAGATCGTTGCCTGCGAATCCACATGAATGACAAAGTGCGCTCACTCAACCTATCCAATTCAGCTGCTATTATTATTTACGAAGCATTGAGACAGCAAAAGTTTCCTAAGCTAACTTAAATTTTAGACTCTAATAAATCTCATAGTAATTGATAAAAGAGATGATTAATTTAAATTAGGGTAAGGAGCGTAATCATTGCTACAGAAAAAATACACTTCGCTTTCCTAGGGCTCAAGATATGCCACAGGATTCTCCGTGTATTTTTTCTTACGCTATGTTTTGCAGTTGATATCTATAGATAGGAATTTTATTTTTGGTGAAAGAGATTTATCTACGTATTTACTCGGAGCAGTCTATACACTAAAAAACTCCGAAAACACTTAATCTTCAATCCGCTAAACGGAGTGGAAGGAAAAACGTACGAAGACTCCTACGGGAAAAGCATGAGGTGAAGACCCCGCAGCGAAGCGAGGAGGCTGAGGCCATGCCTTAGGATGCGCGAAGTACGTTTTTCCTGTAGCGGTAGATGCGCTCGTAATTAATGACTGCGATTTAGATATACTGTGCATGTGCTTTTAAATTCACTTAATCAACACTTTATATAAATCATTGATATATTTGAGAATATAAAAAACCCGTCACCTAAAAGTAGATGACGGGTTTTGCAATTATTAGAGTGGATTTGTAAAATGCGGTGCAGAACATGATTCTATCGCATGAGCCACATCCAGTTCCAGCGCCCAGCAACTATCAAACTTCACACTCCTCCACTGCGATAAGTCAACATCAACTCTCTTCGTTCGTTGTGTTTCCTTTATCTCGCTTCGAAGTGCTCCAGTTTGTACGTTGCTAAACGGGCGCTTCCACTTTAGTTTTAGTACTGATTATTTTTAGGCACTCCAGCTTTCGACTGACGAGCAGAAGTGAACATTGAAACTAGAAATGTGATGATTACTCCAAAAATTAATGCAAGCTTCATGAAAAGCCCTCCTTTGATATGTAAACAAGACAACATTCTTATCCTAAGGCTTATTATAACGGAAAATAAACGAAATGTGAACCAACAACTGAAATTGTTATATTATATATTATCAAATTGTTGCCAAAAAATGAATATCGGTAAATTGTTTACTAGAAAAAGATAAAAATTACAGCAACTTCACATGTTTTTTCACCCTATTGGTAAATGTAAAGGTTTACATTGTAAAATCAGCATTATTTTAAATTAGATTTATTGTAACAGTAGTTGATTTGAGGTATATTTATAGATGGGATTAAATTTATATCCTAAACAAAAATTATACCGTTCAAGAAACGGCAATAATACTTCATTGGGGGTATCAGAGTGATACAAAATGGGGAGAATGGACAACAGTTTTGGCAACAAGTTTACGGACCAAACAGGGGGTATATAGAAGAACAGTACGAGTTATACAGAGAGAATTCTGAACTAGTTGACGCATCGTTCAGAGAGATGTTCGATACATATGGTGAACCAACTTGGCTATATAAGTCCGATGGTCAAAGTCAAGCACCGTCACAAATGACAGAAAAAGATATGAAGAAACTAACCTCAGCCTTGAAATATGTTGAGGCTATTAGGCGTTACGGTCACACAGAAGCAGATATTTACCCAGTAGGTGGCTATAAAGGGGAAGAAACGACTTATCTTGATGTAAACACTTATGGTCTTACTGAACAAGATTTACGTGATATTCCTGCTGAATGGCTTTGGGAAAAAGCACCAGCTGATGTCAGAAATGGCTTAGAAGTGATTGAACGTTTGAAGAAATATTATACTGGAACAATTACATTTGAATATGATCATGTAAATAATCATGAAGAACGCGAATGGCTTTTCAATATAATTGAAGAAGGAAAAGCAAGAATTGAGCCAACAGATGAAGAAAGAAAGAACCTTCTAAAGCGCTTAGTTGAAGTAGAAGGCTTTGAGCACTTCCTAAATAAAACATTCGTTGGTCAAAAGCGATTCTCTATCGAAGGTTTAGAGATGATGGTACCGATGCTTGATGAAGTAATTAATGGCGCTGCACAGGATAGCATTGAAAATATTATGCTAGGAATGGCACACCGTGGTCGTCTTGCTGTACTTGCAAAAGTATTAGGTAAGCCTGAGGATAAAATTTTCTCAGAGTTTAATTATACTTCTGAAAAAGGATTGATGCCTTCTGAAGGCTCACAAGCTATTAGCTATGGTTGGACCGATGATGTGAAATATCACTATGGTGCAACAAAAGAAGTTCAAAATGGAAGTCAATTAAAATCGAAAGTAACTTTAGCACACAACCCATCACACTTAGAGTTTGTTAACCCAGTTGTAGAGGGCTTTGCTCGTGCTGCACAAGATGACCGTTCAAAAGCTGGTTATCCTACGCGTGACGACAAAAAAGCAATGGCAGTACTCATTCATGGGGATGCAGCTTTTATTGGTGAAGGTGTTGTTGCAGAAACTTTAAATCTATCAAATCTACCTGGCTATAGCACAGGCGGAAGTTTGCATATCATCGCAAATAACCTTGTTGGGTTTACAACAGATAGAGAAGATGGTAGATCGACGCGTTATGCGAGTGACTTGGCAAAAGGTTTTGAGATTCCTATCATTCGAGTAAATGCTGATGATCCAATCTCTTGTATCTCAGCTGTGAAAATAGCTTACGAGTACCGTAAAAAATTCAAAAAAGACTTTTTAATCGATTTAGTTGGTTACCGTCGTTATGGCCATAATGAAATGGATGAGCCACGTACAACACAACCAAGACTTTATCGTGAAATAGATGATCACCCATCGGTTTCGAAAATCTTCGCCGATCACCTCATTTCTAAAGAGGTTGTTCCAGAAGGAGAATATGACCGATTAGCTGAAGCTTCTTTCAAAGAACTAAATGAAATTTATCAGGAAATGAGCGAGCATGATATTGGCAATCCAGAAGCTAAATTAATGCCAGAGTTTCTTTTAAATGGTTTGGATCAATTTGATACAGCTGTTGATTTAGATACTTTAAAAACAATTAATAAAGAATTATTAGAGCGTCCTGAAGGCTTTAAAGGGTTTAGTAAGACAGAGCGTGTTCTGAAAAGACGTGCGAATGCATTAGAAGAAGGCAATATTGTGGACTGGGGTACAGGAGAAGCTTTAGCTTATGCTACTATCTTGAGAGATGGAATTCCAGTTCGCTTAACAGGACAGGATTCTGAGCGTGGAACATTTGCTCACCGTCATATTGTTTTAAATGATGTGGAAACAAATGAGAAGTATAGCCCAATGCATGGTTTATCAGAAGCGAAAGCATCCTTTGATATTCGTAATAGTCCACTTTCAGAAGCTGGAGTATTAGGGTTTGAATATGGATATAGCGTATATTCTTCAGATACTTTGGTTATCTGGGAAGCACAATTTGGTGACTTTGCAAACGTTGGTCAAGTAATCTTTGACCAGTTTATCTCTTCTGCACGTGCGAAGTGGGGAGAAAAATCAAACATGGTTATGCTGTTACCTCATGGATATGAGGGGCAAGGACCAGAGCATTCAAGTGCTCGTCTAGAAAGATTTTTACAATCTGCAGCTGAAAATAACTGGATCGTTGCGAACGTAACATCATCTGCACAACTGTTCCATATTTTACGCAGACAAGCAGCACTTAAAGGTCGTGACGAAGCTCGACCATTAGTGATGATGACACCGAAGAGTAGTATGATTCGAAATCCGAGAATGGGTTCTACAGCAGAAGAATTCGCAGAAGGTAATTTCGAACCACTAAGAATTCAGCCGAACTTTGAACCAAATCGTGAAAAAGCTACTCGCTTATTAATTGGTAGTGGAAAGATTATGGTTGATATCGAAGAAGAAATGGCGAATTCCGAGGAAAACTATGATTGGATGCATATCCTTCGTGTGGAGCAGTTATATCCGTTCCCTGAAAAAGCTCTAAAAGAAGAGTTAGAACAACTTCCAAACTTAGAGGAAATTGTCTGGGTTCAAGAAGAGCCGCAGAATATGGGAGCATGGGACTTTGTCGATGATTATTTAAGAGAAGTGCTTAAAGAAAATCAAAAGTTACGTGTAATTAGTCGTCCGAAACGTTCAGCACCTGCTGGAGGTATTCCGAGCATTCATAAGACAACACAAGCGAAAATCATTAACCAAGCGATTAGCAAAAATTA
This sequence comes from Oceanobacillus sp. CAU 1775, assembly GCF_054482815.1. Taxonomy (NCBI): domain Bacteria; kingdom Bacillati; phylum Bacillota; class Bacilli; order Caryophanales; family Bacillaceae; genus Oceanobacillus; species Oceanobacillus sp. CAU 1775. Next base: position 91,070 of record NZ_JBTLRO010000003.1, read on the forward strand.
AAGGAGGAGTTACGGTTGCAAGATATTAAAATCCCTGAATTAGCAGAATCAATTACAGAAGGTACGATAGCAGAATGGCTTGTAAAACAAGGTGATAAAGTTGAAAAAGGCGATCCGATTATTGAACTTGAAACAGATAAAGTAAACGTTGAGGTAAACTCAGAATTCTCTGGTGTAATTACAGAAATCCTCTCTGAAGAAGGCGAAGATGTTTCTGTAGGAGATGTTGTTGCAAAGCTTGATGAAAATGGACAAGCTGGTTCAGCTGCTCCAGAAGCAGAAGCTAAGAAAGAAGAAGCACCAGCAAAAGAAGAGCCAGCGAAAGAAGCTCCGAAAGCTGAGGCACAAGCAGAAGAAACAGAAACATCAACAAATGATGTGATTGCTTCACCTGCAGCTAGAAAACGTGCACGTGAATTAAATATTGATTTAAGCAAAGTTTCTACAATTGATCCACTTGGCCGTGTTCGTCCAGAAGATGTAGAAGCAGCAGCTGCTGAGAAGTCAAAACCTGCACCACAGGCTAAAAAAGCAGAAGCTCCAGCATCTGAAAAAACAGAGTTCTCAAAACCAGTTGAACGTGTGAAGATGACAAGACGTCGTCAAACAATCGCTAAAAACTTAGTGAACGTACAACAAGAAGCAGCAATGCTTACAACATTTAACGAAATTGATATGTCAGCAATTATGCAGTTACGTGCAGAACGTAAAGACAAATTCCTTGAGAAAAATGGCGTGAAACTTGGATTTATGTCATTCTTTACGAAAGCTGTAGTAGGCGCATTAAAAGAATTCCCATTACTAAATGCTGAAATTCAAGGCAATGAATTAGTAATTAAGAAATTCTACGATATTGGTATTGCAGTTTCAACTGAAGAAGGACTAGTAGTTCCAGTTGTTCGTGATGCGGACCGTCTAGATTTTGCTGGAATTGAAGCAGAGATTATGGACCTTGGTCTAAAAGCTCGTGAAAATAAACTAGCACTTTCTGACTTACAAGGTGGAACATTCTCAATCACAAACGGTGGAATCTTTGGTTCCATGCTATCAACACCAATTCTTAACGCTCCACAGGTTGGAATTTTAGGAATGCATAATATTGTTAAACGTGCGGTAGTTATGCCAGATGATTCTATCGAAGTACGTCCGATGATGTATCTAGCACTTTCTTATGACCACCGTATTGTAGATGGTAAGGAAGCAGTACAATTCCTAGTACGCATTAAAGAAATGTTAGAAGATCCATACGATTTATTATTAGAAGGTTAATAAGTAAAATAAAAAACTCAGGCCCATGCTTTTCATACGAAGCACGGGCCTGAGTTTTTGGTATTTAAGAGAGTATAAATCCGTTCTTACTACAAAAGTACAACCAAAGCATTCAGCGTAAGACTTAGCGAATGCTATGTTTTTTAACCTTTTTCTGTACGTAGAGTAACCTTAATAAAAGTGCAATTGCTCCTGTGCTTAATCCAACGATAATTCCAACCCAGTATCCAAAGGGTTCAAGAACTGTATAATTTGCAAGGATCCAACCAGTAGGAAGTCCAACAATCCAATAAGATACAAGTGCAATCACAAGCGTCATATTTACATCTTTATAACCCCGTAATGCCCCTTGAATTGGAGCTCCAAAAGCATCAGCCAATTGATAAAAAATAGCATAAATAATGAATTGCTTCGTTAGTTCAATAACTCTTGGATCTGTATTGTATAACTCAGCAACAGTACCTCTAAACGTGAATAATATGAGTCCAGCAAACACTGCAACAATGATACCAGCTAAAACTCCTAGATACGTATATGACTTAGCATCCTTCATTCTATTTGCCCCAACTTCAAAACCAACCGCAATCGTTAACGCCATACCGATACTTAAAGGAATCATATACAGCAACGCCGAGAAGTTCATCGCTGCTTGATGCGCTGCAATTGTTGATGTACTATAGACACTCATTAACAAAGTAATCGCGGAAAAAATACTTGTTTCAAAAAAGATAGCAAACCCAATTGGTATTCCAATCTTTAGTTGTTCTAGCCAATCAGATATTCTTGGCAGGTTAACTTTTTTAAACAACTGAAACTGTTGAAAAATATGCATTCGATAGCTAAGAAAAATGGCTAGAGAACATATTAACCAATAAGTTAAAGCTGTAGCAATACCTGAGCCAATACCACCATATGCAGGAACACCTAACTTACCAAATATAAAAATATAATTTAAAACAATATTGATAGGTAAAGCGATGAGCATAATTGCCATCGAGATTCGGGTTTGTCCCAAGGCATCCATAAAACTGCGAATGGTATTAAAAACAAATAAGGGAATAATTCCCGCACCAAGTGTAATCAGATAATACTTGGCAATATGCCTTACTTCACTTTCCAAATCCATCATTTGCAAAATAGGATCAAGTAATAAAGCACCAATTATAATAATTAAAATACCTAATATAATTGCTAAATAAATTCCTTGATGTACTTTCGAAGCAATTTTTTTAAATGATTTCGCACCTAATAAGTGGGCGACAATTGGTGTGATGGCAAGAATAATTCCATTAATCCCAGTAGAAATAGGAATCCACAAACTCGAGCCAATTGCTACACCAGCTAGGTCATACACACCCGCTTGCCCACTCATCACCGTATCAAAAAAGTTCATCAAGTTCATAGAAACTTGCGTAACCAAGATAGGAATTAATATTATCAAAAAAAGTTTTAACTTAGCTTTCCAATGAGCAGTCTCATACATCTTAATCTTCCTTTTTACACTAATTTCGTTTAAACTAAATGGAGTATCTTTATGCGAAAATAGGCTGTGTTAAAGTAACTGTTATGTATTCAATCACAAATAGTTTAGAAGAGTATATTTCCGAAGCAGGTCTCTCCTCTTAACAACACCAAAAACCATAGCAAAAGCAATTATATCATGAATAAACAAGATAAATAGATAATCATCTTTAAAAGGGAATGACGGAAAGGATGTAATGAATGAAAAGCAAGAAAAGAATTCTTTTTACTGGTGGGGGAACGGCTGGTCACGTGATCGTAAACCTGGCACTTATTCCAGTTTACCAAGAAGAAGGATGGGAAATTGATTATATCGGATCATATGAAGGAATCGAGCGAAAACTCATAGAAAACCTAGATGGCGTCACTTACCATCCCATATCAACTGGAAAACTTCGACGTTATATGTCAATCGAAAATTTTAAAGATCCATTCAAAGTATTAAAAGGAACAATGCAAGCGTTCCGTATCCTCGGTAAAAGAAAGCCAGCTATTATCTTTTCAAAAGGAGGATTTGTTTCTGTTCCAGTAATGCTTGCGGCAAAACTTAGAAGTGTACCTGCTGTCATTCATGAGTCTGATTACACGCCAGGGCTAGCCAATAAATTATCTATTCCATTTGCAAAAAAAGTTTTAGCAACGTTTGAAGAAACAATGAATTTCTTACCTGAGCAAAAAAGAGAATATGTAGGGGCTATTATTCGCCAAGAACTCTTTATAGGGAGTTCAGAACGAGGTTTAAAATATGCAGGTTTAGTTGGTAAAAAACCTGTACTACTTATCATGGGCGGAAGTGCTGGATCTGTAAAAATAAATGAAACCATTCGCTCAAGTTTACCAGAATTACTCAAGCGATTTGAGATAATCCATATTTGTGGAGAAGGTAATGTTGACGAATCCATTCATGAAGCCGGCTATGTACAATTTGAATATATCAATGAAGAATTGAAAGATATTTTTGCTGCGACAGATTATGTCATATCTAGAGCAGGATCAAATGCGATTTTTGAGTTTTTAGCATTAAAAATTCCAATGTTACTTATTCCATTAACACTCGGAGCAAGTCGGGGAGATCAAATAATAAATGCAAAATCTTTTGTAGAAAAAGGTTATGCGCGTGTACTTGAAGAAGAAAACCTTACCGAGGAAAAGCTTATTGAGGATCTGAAAAATTTAATAAAAGCTTCGCCAATTATTCTTGATAAAATGGAAGCCTTTAAAGCAAGTGAAACAAGAACAAAAGTAGTTGAAATCATTAATCAATCAATGAAAAATAACCTGTAGGTATAAACTACAGGTTATTTTTATTGCATAGGAAACTATAAAATTTGAACATTGTGGATAACTATTCTGACAAGGATAGCCACGTCCGGCTACAGCGCCCAACGACTATCAAACTTCGTACTTCTTCAATCGATAAGTCAACATCGACTCGTACCTCGTCGTGTTTCCTTTATCTCATTACGAAGCACTCCAGTTTGTACGTCGCTGAACGGGCGCTTGCGCCTTTGCTCTTAATCAATTGTACCAGTGTTTAAGATTTTTACATTAATATCGAACTCTAACGTCGTTTCAGGGAATTGTTTTGTCCATTCTTCATTTGTAAGGCCACTACCTTTCCTAGTTGCATTGTAGAGTCTACCTAATCCAAACGCATCAGAGTTATGTTCTTGAAGTTTTGCAAAAAGTGTTTCATATTTTTCTTTATAGAAGTTCTCGATATTTTTTTCTAGTTTCTTTTTTGTACTTCTTGTTTTAATATCGATGAGAGCAGAGGTTTCTAATAGCTCAACTTTAAGGTTAATTTCTACTTTATACTTGAGCGCTTCTTGATCTACGAGTTTTAGTTTACTTTTCCCGGTTATTAGTGATAAGAAGACATGAATCTTCTCATTTTCTTCCTCACGATCACCATCCACATCACTTATATATTCTCGGAATTCTTCAGTTGGTACATGTGCCTCTAATGGGGTGCGTTTAACATTTTTTCTAAATAAGTTAACTAAAAAAGCATCTTCTATAGGGATTTCACCTACGTATTTATCAATATGAAGCAGTGCTGCCCCGTTTAGTGTAGGGAATTCATCGATTACTTCTATTAGAGGTAAAATTGGATCTATACCAACTTGTTCAACCGTTCTTGTAAAATCGTGAAGTGTAACACCTGGAAGTGCATCTTGATATATTTCTTTCGATATCAAATCTTGAAGATATTGGGCCGCATTCACATCTATTTGTCTCTCGGTTTCTAATACTTCTTTTGCCGACTGATTTGTCACAGCAAGTAACATCATTTCGGAGACTCGAGCATCACGGATTAAGGTGTTTACGAAGGATAGAATTCCGCTTTCTGCTGCCTCTTTCCCATAAACTTCGACTCGAATGTGGCCGGGTGATAACTCAAAACTTGTTTTCTTCTCCGCATCTTCTCGAGCGCCTTTAATTGTTGTTCCTTTTCCGCTAATTATATCGATAATTTCTTGAGCTTGTGGGTCAAAAATATAAGGAATAATTGTTGTTTCAATGAATTTTCCATCATCTTCTTCCTCGACAAGATCAATCCCGCGTGCATTTATAATCGCAGTTTGCTCAATCTGAGAAGTCGGAATACAAGCTTGTAAAATAAAAATTACCACGAGTAACAGAAGAAGTATCTTATTCTGCATTTAATGGCACTCCTTTCTTTTTCTTCTGCTTTCTCTTCTTAAATAGAACTAGTGGAAGAAGAATAAAAGGATAAACATATACGAGCCACATGCCGTAATTTCGTACCGTATCAATGAGTTGCTGTATGTCAAAATGCTCTCTAAAAAGTGGAATTAAGGCGAATAGTATCCCTGAAGTTAGATACAAGCTTAGTTTGGTTGACGTTTTAAATAGCCTTTTCGCAATATAAGTGATTCCCCACATAAGAAGAATCATTCGAGGTACTGTAACCATCATCCATTCTGCAACAACGATGTAATCCAGTCTCTCTATTATAGGTGTAGTTTGTAGTTTAAATAAATTCATAACAGGCCAAATACGTCTTTCAAGCTGGCCAGGACTTAAAAATCCAATTGCCGTAATAGTTGTCAAGAGCACAATAAAAGTCGCCCAAGTAGTTCCTAATAGTATTGGCACACGAATATTTTTTTTATTCCTTACAAAGGGATAGATAAAGAAAAGTATTTCAAAACCCATAAAAGTGTATGCAGTAGATGTCATGCCGAGCAAAAGTCCTTTCAAATCAGTATCCATAACAGGAAGGAAATTATGAAAGTCCATTTGTGTTAAAGGTTGATAGAGCATTAAAATGATCCAGTTAGAAAGGATACAAAACAAAAACACAACCCCTACAATAACCTTTAGTCCTCCTACAGAAGAGTAAATGATTAGTGTGAGAAGCATAAATCCTAATAGGAGTGGTTCTAAGTTAGGAAATATAAATACATTGACGATTTCTACATAGGTGATAAGCGTCGATAGGATATGGGCTCCAAAATACACAATGTAGATTATTCCAATTAATTTAGAAATAAATGTTCCAAATATATCTGCATGAATCCCTAAAATATCTGAACTTTCATACCTGGAAAGAATAAATAACATGGTAGAGAGTACTAACAGTACAAAGAGATATGCAAGTATAATTGAAATCCATGCATCATGCCCAGCTTTATCAAATACAATTCTTGGGGTTCCAATCATTCCAACCCCAAGATGTGTGGAGCTAACAATAAAAAACATGTAAAATGCACGGAATTGTTTATCCTTCGTTATTTGTACATTTACTTCCATAATATCGCCTACTCATTCATATCTTTTTTCTCATGGGCTTTTTTCTCACTGAATGTACGTTTATCCTTTAATCGATAAGATAGGAATCTGCGGCCCTGTTTTTCTATTGGAAAACGAAAGAAGACTTTATTAAAGTCAGCTAATCGTAATGGGTAAAGCGGTGTAAGGTATGGTCTTCCAAGTGAGCGGAGTTTTATTAAATGAATGACTATCATGCTTCCACCAAATACGATTCCGATGATTCCAAATAGACCACTTAAAATAATAAGTGGAAAACGGATTAATCGAATGGTATTACCCATTAAGTAGCTTGGTGTGGTGAAGGATGCAAGCGCACTCATAGTTACAAGTATGATGAGAATATTACTAGTGAGGCCAGCTTGAACAGCTGCGGTACCTACTACAACACCACCAACGATACCAATCGTCTGACCTATCTTAGTAGGTAGTCTCGCTCCAGCTTCTTTTAATAGTTCAATCATTAATTCAAGAAATAGTACTTCTAATATTGGTGGAAATGGTACTGAAGCTCTTGATTGTCCGATAGAGATGAGTAATTGGGTCGGAATTAGTTCATAATGATAAGTCGTTGCTGCAATATACATAGGCGTTAGTAGCACAGTAAGAATTGCCGCTAGAAATCGCACAACACGAAGCAAAGTTCCCGCGTTCCAATGTAAATACAAGTCCTCTGTCGATTCAAAAAAGCTAAAAAATGTAGATGGAGCAATCATCACTAATGGACTATCCTCTACCAAGACTATAATTTTACCCGCTTTAACCGTGTACATCGCACGGTCTACTAATTCAGTCGTCGCAAATAAAGGAAAAAGGGTTGTTGAAGAGTCTAAAATATACTGCTTCAATCGATGTATATCTTCTATCGTATCTACTTCTAATTCTGTTAGTCTTTTCCTCATCGTATTAACATCTGTATCATTAGCAACATTCTTCATGTAAATAATTCTTGTTTCTTTAGGAAACCTTTCCCCAATATAAAGTTTTTCCATGACGAGATCAGGTGAGTTGAGTCGCCATGATAATATATTTATATTACTAATAAGTGATTCGGTAAATGCAAGCTGTGGTCCAAGTACGATGGATTCCGTTTCAGCTTTTCCAAGTGAACGCTTTTCGACATTTGCTATATTATAAAAGATAACTTCTTTTTCTTTTTCTACATATATATATACATCCCCAGCAACCAGTCCTTGTATGATTTGATTAATATCTGTAGTTGATTTTCCTTGGCCGAGAGGAATTTCATTTAATATTGTCTCATTAGACCAATCACTTTCAATATCTAGTAATGTATGTAGTAATTGGTTTTCCATCTTTTCTTGATCCACTAGATAAGGGAGATAAAATACGGCTGCTTTATTTTTTTCTTGATTGTATACAGTGAAACTTAAATCATTATCATTCGTTAATTTTGTTTCAATACGTTTCTTTAATATATCAATGGCAAGTGGAAAAGTAGATTGAGTATTTCCATTGTCTAGTTGGCGCATAGTAACCTCCAGCTAAGAATCATTTCTTTGGTAGTATGTAACGGATACACTTAAATTATCCAAGTATAGAAAACAAAATTCGACTTTTTTTAATAGCTGCTAAACTTTAATGTTTTTTGGAGGAAAGCCCGCTGCGTTAACTCTACTTCATGATTTTAGTAGAAGAATTTATTATTAATTAGAGATAACATAGCATAATGAAACATAAAGTGAGTTTGAATAAAAAAAATAGTACTTCTTCGACGTGACAAAAGAATCATTTTTCACAAAATTCAATATTAATATTGAATTTTTATGCACTGTGATGTATTATAGTGATATAACTTAATAGGGGTGAAGAAATGAGGGGAATTGTTCGAAATTGTCGATTGTGTCAAGAGTCAATGGAAAATAGCCCATTTATGCTATGCACAACCTGTCATAGAGAAAGCGAACAAGTATGGAATTTTATTCGTAAGAACCCTCTAGTTTCAATCAAAGATATTTCTGTAGCAACTGAAGTTGAATACGCCAAAGTGGATCGAATGATTCATTATGGTGTAGAAAGAAATCGAAGAGAGTTAAACAAGATACTTTGAAACCCTTTTTATAGATTACCTTTTAGAATAACTCAGATAAACTTGAGGTATTCTTTTTTTGTGTGGAATCATTCGAATCATTTAAGTTTCTTCATAGACATAGTTACAATATTTTAAAAAAGCTATTGACTTATAAAATTCTAAATACTATAATTTACTACGATATGCGAAATAATATAAAGGAGGTCATTAAGATGAAAAAGACAATTAACAGAGCAAAGCAGCAAAATAAAATAATGAAAATGACCTTCGTAAACAGGAATATTTAGTATTATCATACGCGTATTCTTTCTTTTGGTCGGTCATACAACTATGACCACATGTATAATATAATTCACTTAGTGAAAATAGCTCATACACACGTGTCATAGGAAACGTGTGTTTTTTAATGGAAAAATATGTAACTAAAGCGGGTGAGCAAGTGTTTAGGATATTTATAAATTTAAACTGGTTTTTCAAACATTATTGGAAAAGATACACATTTGCAGTAATCGCACTAATAACTGCAAGTGCAATTGGATTAGTACCACCGAAACTAATCGGTTTTGCTATAGATCAAATTCAATTTAATACATTAACAATGGAGTTATTGCAAACGATTATTTTATATCTTTTTCTTCTATTACTAGCACATTATATAATCTCCTTTTTATGGGACTATACATTATTTGGTGGAGCAGTAATTTTAGAAAGATGGATTAGAAGTGATTTGATGGATCATTTCCTAAGGATGACGCCGACCTTCTTTGGTAGATACCGAACAGGAGATTTAATGGCACGATCAACAAATGACCTTAAGGCAATCAGTTTAACAGCAGGGTTTGGTGTCTTAACGTTAGTTGATTCAAGTATCTTTATGTTGATGATTATTGGAGTAATGGTTTTCACGATAAGTTGGGAATTGACTTTAGCAGCACTTTTACCATTACCGATTATGGCAATTATTATGAATAAATATGGAGCAGCAATCCATGCGAGATTTACGAAAGCGCAGGCTGCTTTTGGAGAGATGAATAACGATGTATTAGAATCAATCCGTGGGGTGCGCGTGATTCGTGCCTTTGTACAAGAAAAACAAGATTTAAATCGTTTTGACCAAACGACAGAAGATGTCTATTTAAAAAATATGGAAGTAACTAAAATTGATGCATTGTTTGAACCTACAATGAAAATATTGATCGGATTGTCCTATACGATTGGTCTAGGCTATGGTGCATTTCTCGTATTTGAAAACAAAATGACGATGGGTGATTTAGTAACCTTTAACGTATACCTTGGAATGTTGATTTGGCCGATGTTTGCCGTTGGTGAGCTAATTAATATCTTACAACGTGGGAATGCATCACTCGATCGTGTGAATGAAACGCTTAATTATCGAGCTGATGTGAAGGATAGTGAAGATGCAAAAACACTTAAAACAGTGGAATCTATTCATTTTGATAACGTTACTTTTTCATATCCAATGACAGACCGTAATCAGTTGGAAGGGATTAACCTTCATATAAATAAAGGTCAAACCATTGGAGTTGTTGGTAAAACAGGTGCAGGAAAGACGTCATTATTTAAATTATTACTTAGGCAGTACCCAGGAGTAAAAGGGAAAATAACCTTCACTGATGTCGACATTGATGATCTTCGATTACAAGATTTACGGGATTGGATTGGCTATGTCCCACAAGACCAAATCATGTTCTCAAAATCGATTCGGGAAAACATTCAATTTGGAAAACCTGATGCAACAGATAAAGAGATTTTTCGAGTGATGGATTTAGCTCATTTTCTTGATGATATCAAGCAGTTACCAAAAGGACTGGATACAGAAGTTGGTGAAAGTGGTGTAACGCTTTCTGGTGGTCAAAAGCAGCGAGTAGCTTTAGCAAGGGCATTTATAAAAGACCCTGAAATACTCATTCTAGATGACTCGATGTCTGCAGTCGATGGAAAAACAGAAGCAAATATTATTAAGCATTTACGAGAAGAAAGAAAAAATAAAACAACGTTAATTGCTGCACATAGGCTTTCAAGCGTAACCCATGCCGATCATATTATTGTTTTAGAAGACGGTCGAATCGTAGAAGAAGGCAGACACGAAGAGTTACTTAAGCTTGGTGGATGGTATAAAGAACAATATGAAGATCAACAGCTTAAAGGGGAAGGGGGCTCTTAAGATGAAAAAGCCATCAACAGAAAAGAGACTTATTCAATATGCTTTACAATATAAAAAAGGTATTATTATTGGGATAATTTGTTTGATGATAGCAGTAGCTTTAGAGCTTGCTGGACCCTTAATAGCGAAAACAGTAATTGATGATCATATTTTAGGTGTTGAAGGTTATTTTCAGGAAGTAGCTGAAGATAACGATCGCTTTACGATTACACATGAGCATAAACTTTATAAGCGTGTGGACCGATTAGAACCTACTGATCAAGTATTAAGTGAACCAATTACAATTTTACAGGTTGGCTTATCCTATTACATGATAGAAGATGAAACCCCGTTACAAGGCGTTCGCGATGTTTCAGTTGATACGCTACAAATAGAGTATGGCGATGAAGTTTATACCTATGATGCATTACAATTAACACTTGATGAGATGTATCAATTCTTCCAGCCTGAGCAACGGCCGATTATTGTCCTTCTTGTCCTTTATATGGTGCTATTAATCATTGCGGGTGTATTTAAGTATTTTGAAACCTACTTATTACAAAAGTCATCGAACCAGATAATAAAGAAAATGCGAATGGATTTATTTTCCCACACACAGCGTATCCCAATTAGTTATTATAATGATCGTCCAGCGGGTACCATTGTTGCTAGAATAACGAATGATACGGAAGCTATTCGAGATTTATATGAGCGCGTTTTATCGATAGTTATTTCTAGTTTCGTCTATATGGGTGGAATATTTATTGCGCTATTTATTCTAGATGCACAGTTAGCAATGATGTGTTTAATACTAATTCCAGTACTTTATTTATGGATGAAGGGCTATAAATACTACGGCTCAAAATACAATAAAGTGATTCGTTCAACGATTAGTAAAATCAATGGAAATATTAATGAAGCAATTCAAGGTATGCCAATTATTCAAGCATTTAATCAAGAGAAACGGATAAAAGATGAGTATGAAGTTTTAAACAAACGACATTTTACTTTCCAAAAGAAACTTGTGAAATTGAGTGCACTTACTTCTTATAATTTGGTAACAGCTTTCCGCAACTTAACTTTCGTAGGATTTGTTTGGTATTTTGGTTCAAGTTCATTTGATTTAACGAGTGTAATTTCCATTGGGATGCTTTATGCATTTGTTGATTATATAACGAGATTATTTGATCCTGTGACAGATATTGTGAACCAACTACCATTGCTTGAACAGGCTCGTGTTGCAGGACATCGTGTGTTTGAATTAATGGATTATGAAGGTGAGGATGTTCATTACGAAGCAGTAAATCGATATGCGGGCCATGTGATTTTTGACAAGGTAAGCTTTGCATATAACGATGTCGATTATGTTTTGAACGACATCTCCTTTGAAGTAAAGCCAGGTGAGACTGCAGCTTTTGTCGGTCATACTGGCTCAGGAAAAAGTTCGATTATGAATTTACTATTTCGCTTTTATGACCCGCAAAAAGGTCAGATAACGATTGATGGCTTTGAAACGGGGGAGTGGTCAAGGCAACAAGTGAGAAGCCATATGGGAATTGTCCTTCAAGACCCGTTCTTGTTTACCGGAACGATCCTTTCCAATGTCACGATGAATGATCCTGATATTTCAAGACAACAGGCAATAGAAGCATTGGAAGCAGTTGGAGCTAAAGAATTTATAGAGAGATTGCCTAAAGGTTATGATGAAGTCGTAACAGAAGACGGCAGTACTTTTTCGCTTGGTGAAAGACAACTTATCTCATTTGCTCGTGCCTTAGCGTTCGATCCTGCGATTTTGATCTTAGATGAAGCAACTGCGAATATTGATACGGAAACAGAAACGATTATTCAAAATGCATTAGAAGTTTTGAAAAAAGACCGTACAACTTTAGTAATTGCTCATCGCTTATCGACCATTCAACAAGCAGATACGATTCTGGTTCTTGAACAAGGAACTATTAAAGAACGTGGAAACCATGATACACTAATCAAAGAGAAGGGTTTATATTACCAAATGTATTTGATGCAGCAGGGTGGAAGTCGAACTGCTGGTTAAGTAGTGGGGTGCATCATGGATAGAAATGAAGAAGAAAATCATAAAGATATTATTGATGAAGACCTATATGAGGAAATAGACGAAGAAGAACTTTATGAATTGGTTCAGGAAGAAAAGGAAAAAGCACTAGCAAGAGCAAAGGAAAGAAGAGAAGAAAAACCAAAATCAGTTTTTCCTAAATGGGCTTTTTGGTTAATCGCCGTTGCAATGCTATTCAGTGTATTTGCATACATTCCACAAACTTTTTCGATTCCAGCAATTGAATTTATAAAGACTTCAACGAGGTTATCAGCTCAAGCTGATATTCAAGAGTACAAGGAAGCTGTAGTTGTTATCGAAACACAGGATGGTACAGGGACTGGTTTTTCCATTAGTGAAAACGGAAAAATATTAACAAATCATCATGTTATTGAAGGCGAAGAACGTGTAACAGTAGCTTTTCCAGAAGACGGCCTGCATCAAGGACATGTTGTAGCGACATTTCCGGATATTGACCTAGCTATTGTTGAAACGAACGCAGAAGACGTGCCATTTTTAACATTGGCTGAAAGGACAACTTACGCAGAAAATGAAGAAATATATTTTATTGGTAATCCATTACGATTCAATGGGATTGCTAATGAAGGCGAAATTATTGATTATACACAACTTGCGAGCTGGGACTTACCAGTTATAATGATTCAAGCCCCGGTGTACAGGGGCAATAGCGGTAGCCCAATTATTACAAAAGACGGTGAAGTAATTGGAGTTATCTTTGCCACTTTAAATCATGATGACCATGGCAGAGTAGGATTATTTGTGCCAATTGATTACTATTATGATGTGCTTGAAGAATAGTACGTGCGTTTACTGACTTCCAAAGAGGGTATAAATAAACATCTATACATTAATGGAGGTAGTAAAGATGTATTCTTTTACTAGTAAATTACTTACCTATAATATTGCAGCGACAGACGGTGAAATGGGAAAAGTTAAAGACCTTTATATGGAAGACAAAACATGGCATATTCGTTATGCGATTGTCGATACGCGTAGGTGGTTAGCGGAACGTAAAGTTCTTTTGCCACCGTCGTCATTTAGTCGAATAAATGAAGAGGAAGAAGTACTTGAGGTTGAGTATGACAAAGAAATGATTAAAAAAAGCCCGCCTGTTCCCGAAGAATCTGATTTGACGCATGATAAAGAAAATCAACTCATTAAATACTTTGGATGGTCACGAGACTTTAACGAAAAACCATTAATTAGTGGTGAACATCGGGTTATTGGTGTTTTCAAAACGGATAATGAGATGACAAGGGAACCAGTTGATTATGAACGAGAACAACTAATTGAAAATCACCGAGACAATAATTTACGCAGTCATGAAGAAATAATTGGTGCGCGAGTTCACGGCTCAAATGGAAAACTTGGTAAGGTAGTTGATTTTATTTATGATGAGAACTGGATCATTAAGTATATGGTTACCCAAAGTGCAGCGCTACTAAAAGACGGATATAGTTACTGCTCAGTTAATGAAATTGCTTCCATCGATTGGTTTGAGGGAGATGTTTATCTCGATATAACAGTCGAAGCTTACCAAGATGGAGTCGCATTTAAAAACAAGAAAGATATTTTGCATAGTCTTTCACAAAATGAATTACTATAAAATCTTATACCAACAATGAAAAAAGAAGCGTCAACTAAAGTATTTCTCAGGTTGATGCTTTTTTCATATTAATTCCAAGACATTCATTTAGATGTAATAAATAGTAATATTTTTTTAATTTAATTGTAAGCCTATTGTTATAGCTTAAACCCATCAATTCATATAGGATTAGATTTAGGAAAAGTTTTCTTAATCAATTGGCTTTGTTAAAGCTGATTGTTGATATTTCTGGATTTTAGAAATGAAAAAGAGAAATAAATGGAATAATTTTCTTAAAATCAAAGAGTTTTCACAATTACTTCAATTTATAACAAGTGATGGTAGGTATGAGAGATGAGAAATAATGGGGAGAATTTTAATTTAATTGTAGAGAAAAATAAACGTTATCCAAGTGACGGGGTGGTGCGTGAATGGAAATGATTGATTTCACAGAACAACCATCTATTGAAGATACTGTACAACAAATTCAGCAAGGCAATAAAGACTTACAAAATTATTTATTAAAAGCGTATCAACCATTTATTGCAAAAACAGTATCTGAAGTCTGTAAGCGATTTATTAATCCAGAAAAGGATGATGAATTTAGTATTGGTCTCTATGCTTTTAATGAAGCACTTTTTCTTTATGCAAAAAACAAAGGAAGTACATTTCTTTCGTTTGCCAAGCTGATTATTAAAAGAAAAGTAATTGACTATATAAGGTATCAGGCCCGTCGTCAACAGGCGATTTCATTTGACCAATATTACGATGAAGATTTAATGGAAAATCCAGCAGAGATAGTAGCGGTCTTAACAAAGTACGATGAAGAACGTGATACTTCTAGACTTCACGAAGAAATTATAGAGTATATTACGAAGCTCCGTGAATATAATTTATGTATCGCAGAACTTGAAGAAATAGCGCCGAAACATTGGGATGCAAGAGATAACGCAGTATGTGTTGCAAGAACGCTAACAAAAGATAAAGCAATGCGTGAATATGTATTATCGAAAAAGAAATTACCAATGAAAAGATTAGAAAAGTCTGTGCACCTTAGTAAGAAAACCTTAGAAAGAAACCGTAAGTATATATTAGCTGTTTTCATCGTACTTAATGGAAACTTCATATATTTAGAAGAATATATTAAAGATAAAGGTAAGTAACAATTGGGTTCATCTCTAAGCAGATGAACCCAATTTAATTATTAAATGCTTTAGACTTTTAAAGTCAGCATTTCTACATCTTTCATGGCATGATCCAAATAATAAATGAGCTGATCATGTGATTGAATAATTTGTTCTTCTTCTAATGAATAGTGATACGCATTGAGAAATTTCTCAATTCTTTTAGAGAGGATATCATCCCTCGTGCGAACCATCAGGACAAGCAGTTCATCCCATTGACCCCATAACGTGTAATATAAAGCTTTGTCATAATCAGGAATCACAATATTCCCTCCTAACTAGAAGTTTCATTTTATTGTTCCCTAAAACTTGAACTGATTTCCCACAAGAAAACTGGGCTTGGTTCCAAAAAAAGGATGACACTTCAAAGCATATTCTCCTATGCCTGTAACATACTAAAGGCAAATATTGAAGGAGGTATAAATGAATGAAGTTAAAAATCCTAGGGGTTCTTATGATACTCGTATTTGCATTAATGGCTTGTCAGGGAACAAATGATACTGGAACAGGTACTGATAATCCAAATATCGATCCAGCAAATTTCGGTAACCAAACAGGAAATGGCATGGTAAACAATCGAGATTTTATGATGGATAGAGACGCAGAGCGATACCAGAACAGAGATCGTGATGGTCGTGATAATCGCATGAGTCAAGGACGAAATAATTCTCGATATGAAATTGCTGAAGAAGCCGCAGAAAAAATTTCAGAAGAAGTCGACAATGTAGAAAGAGCATATGTTTTAACAACTGACAATAATGCATATGTCGCCGTACAACTTGACTCTGATAATCGCAACCAAGGAAATAACCACGGGAACATCGGTCGTACGAATAATCGTGGAGATAACGATGGGAACATGAATCGAAACAATAACCGTGGAAACAACGACGGAAATATGAATCGAAACAACAACCGTGGAAACCATGATGGAAATATTAGCACAAGAGACGATGGAAGAATAGATAGTGACAACAATCGTGGAAATAATCGAGGTAATATGACACGTACGAATAACCGTGACCATGATGTACCTGATAATATAAAAGGTGAAATTGCCGATATCGTAAGATCGGTTGATCGAAATATTGAACATGTATATGTCTCAACGAACCCTGACTTTTTAGATTTAGCGAATAACTATGCAGATGATGTTGACCAAGGACAGCCAATTGAAGGATTGTTTGATCAAATGGGAACAATGATCGAAAGAATTTTCCCCGATAACCAACGATAAACCAAGCTTAAAAAACATGTCAACAACAAAAGTTGTTGACATGTTTTTTCATGGAATCGACTCGTTTCTTTAAGATATCAAAAATATAGTGTATCATTTACTTATACTTATTTTTATATAAACGAATGGGGGACTGGGTAATGAGTGAAAAAGCAATTGGATATTTAACGGAAAATCGCGAGGATTTATTAAAAAGGTTAAATGAGTTTTTATCAATCCCTAGTGTTAGCACAGATAGTAAATACAAACAAGACGTTGATAAAGCAGCAGATTTTTTAGTGAACTACTTAGAAGAGTTGAGTTTTGAAAGTATCGAAAAACAACAAACAGCAGGGCACCCGCTTGTATATGCTGAATATAATGGAGCAGGCAAAGATGCACCGACCGTTTTACTTTATGGACATTATGATGTTCAACCAGTAGATCCAATCGAACAATGGGATAGTGAGCCATTTTCACCTGAAGTTAGAGACGGCAGACTTTATGCAAGAGGATCAAGTGATGACAAAGGTCAGGTCTTTATGCATCTAGCTGTGTTTGAAGCTTACTTAAAAACAGAAGGTAAACTACCTGTAAACGTAAAAGTTTGTATTGAAGGAGAAGAAGAAATAGGTAGTGAGAACTTATATGATATCCTTCACGAACAAAAAGAGAAATTCCAAGCTGATTTTGCAGTAATTTCAGATTCAGGTATGGTAGCAAAAAATCAACCTACAATTCTTTATGGACTAAAGGGTTTTACAGGTATTGAAATTCAAGTTACCGGTCCAGATCATGACCTTCACTCTGGAATGTATGGTGGAGCAGTTAGAAATCCAGTGATGGCATTAAGTCATATCCTAGCTTCCATGAAAAATGAAGAGGAAGTAATTACAGTTGATGGTTTTTATGATGGCGTGGAACCATTGACGGAAGAAGAAAGAGAATTAATGAAGCAAGCACCAGGTGAAGACTATGTTGCTGCTACAGGTATCCCAGAAACAGTTTCCGAACAAGGATATACACCAAAAGAACATACAATGGGCCGCCCTACTTTTGAAGTAAATGGTATTTATGGGGGCTATCAAGGTGAAGGAACGAAAACAATTATTCCTTCAGAAGCAACGGCAAAAATTACTTGTCGATTAGTCCCAGGTCAAGACCCTGATCGTATCCAACAGTTATTGGAAGATCATGTGCTTAAGGCTGCACCTAAAGGGGTAACTGTTAAAGTGAAAAAAGAAAAGCTCTCAGCAAAAGCATATAAAGTAGCACCAGACCATCCATTAATTATAAAAGCTGCTGAAAGTTATACGAAAGCATTTGAAAAAGAAACAGTATATGTAAGAATGGGTGGTTCTATCCCAGTAGTTGAGTGGATTGATGCCATTTATGAGATACCTATTGTGCTTCTTGGATTCGGTACTCCAGAAGATCGTTTACATTCACCGAATGAAAGTTTTCCATTAGATAGCTTTGATAAAGGGATGGAGACATTGGTTTATTATTGGGAAAAAGTTACATCAAAGTAAGAGGTAGAAGGGGGAATTTCGATTGTCAAATCTAGCAATAATTACTGGGATATCAAGAGGGCTAGGCGCGTCACTTGCAAAGCTATTACTTGATTCTGGGGTAGATGTTATCGGCATTTCTCGAACAGAGAATTCATCACTTGTAAAGTTATCAGCTGAAAACAATAAATTTTATAAACATTTCTCTTGTGATTTGTCTGATATTGCATCACTTGATCAGGTAATCGTTGATATTCAAGAGGTAATTAAAGAGCGTGAAGGGCAAATTGAAACTCTTTATCTGCTTAATAATGCAGGTGTCGTACATCCAATTAATCAAGCAATGCAAATTGATTCGTCGGAGCTCATATCACATGTTACGATCAATACAATTGCTCCAATGGTTTTAACAAATAAGCTTCTAAAGTTTTCGACGGAACAAAGTGTGCCAATGATCGTAGCAAATGTATCTTCAGGAGCTGCGGAGAGTGCAATCTATGGATGGAGCGCTTATTGCTCTACAAAAGCGAGCTTGAATATGTACACTAAAACAGTCGCACTTGAACAAGACGAATTAGAAACCGGACATAAAATTATTGCTTTTAGTCCTGGAATAATGGATACAGAAATGCAAGAAAATATTCGTAAATCTTCAGCTGATGAATTTGCAGAAGTAGAACGTTTTAAAGAATATAAATCCAATGATTTATTGAGGCAGACAGACATCGTTGCAGGTGTTTTAATTGATATTATAACCGATGAAGACGTAAAGAATGGGAAGGTATATAATATAAAAAATTATCTTTAGTCAACATTTTCTAGCCATTCGCCCTCCCTTTTTTCTTTGACCTGCATACAGTATTGTAGTCTTGAAAATAAGGAGGGACTGCAATGAGCAAAGAAGGTGGAAGCTTTAAATCAGGTGGCTTTTCGCTACTTGTCGTGTTGTTTATTTTGTTAATAATTATTGGAACTGCCTATACTGGCCAAGGATCTGGTGGGGGCTACGGTGGAGGCGGCTACTGGTAAAACCTTCAACTGGTTCAGCACTCTTATATAGAGTGCTGAACCAGTTTTTTTAAGTGTTAAAGGGTCCTTGCTTAATAGCAGGATGAATTTATGATAAACTATAGGATAGTGCATTATTTAGATGAAAGTGACATATAAAATATATACAATTGACTGAGAGGTAGGCTAGGAATGATTACAAGAAAAAGTAAAAGAGAAATTTCTCAAATGCAAGCAGCAGCAGATATCGTTGTCGCTTGTCATAAAGAAATAGCTAAAATGATTCGACCTGGAATTACTACAATGGAAATCAATGATTTCGCAGAAAAGTTCATGCGAGAGCGTGGCGCAATACCTGAACAAATTGGCTATAATGGCTACGAATATGCAACTTGTGCATCTATTAATGATGAAATCTGTCATGGGTTTCCAAGAAATGAAAAACTCAAAGACGGAGACATCGTAACAATCGATATGGTTGTTAATTTAAATGGTGGCCTTGCAGATTCCGCTTGGACATATGCAGTAGGAAACGTTGATGAAGCTGGATTACGTCTGATGGAAGTTACAAAGAAAAGTCTCTACTTAGGTATTGAGCAAGCACAAGTAGGAAACCGAATTGGTGATATCGGACATGCTATTCAAACATATGCTGAGGGAGAAGGCTTCTCCGTAGTACGTGATTTTACAGGCCATGGAATTGGTCCAACAATGCATGAAGAACCAAACGTGCCACATTTTGGATTACCAAATAAGGGGATTCGATTAAAAGAAGGAATGGTTATTACAATCGAACCAATGATTAATGAAGGTTCTTGGCATAGTCAGATGGACGATAATAGCTGGACAGCACGTACAATTGACGAAGGCAGATCAGCCCAATATGAACATCAAATAGTGATTACAAAAGATGGACCGATTATTTTAACAGATCAGGATAAAGAATAAAGATGATTAAAAACAACTACGCATGCAACTAATGTGTAGTTGTTTTTAGTATGAAGCTAATTCGCTCCATTCGATTTCCAATCCGCTCGATACCAACCTCAATTCGCTCAGTCAACCCCTCAAACCGCTCCACACCAGCCTCGATTCGCTCCACCAAGTCATCAATCCGCTCCACCCAACCCCAAATTCGCTCAACAACTTCTAAATAAACATCACTTTTCTGGTTTTCCTGACGCAACTATTCTTCCAATTCTAGAAATGAAAATTAAAATACGCCATCCTTTTTAATTTTCAAAATTTGAGTTATAATGAATTCAATTTACAATCTTACAAAGGAGGATAATCATGGATAAGGCTGTGTCCACAGAAAGAGATCAAAATAGAATAAAAATGTTTCAAAAAGGATTAACTACAGGCTTTCCAATAATGTTAGGATATCTTCCAATAGCTATTACATATGGCGTATTAGCGAAACAAACAGGCATGTCGTTATTCGAGCTTACTGCAATGAGTGCATTTGTCTTCGCAGGAGCAAGTCAGTTCATGGCAGTTAATATGATTGCTGTAAGTGCAACAATGATTGAAATAATTATTGCCACATTTGTTCTGAATTTCAGGCATTTCGTCATGAGTCTCTCTTTTATGAATAGACTGCGCAGTCTAGACAGAAAATGGAAAGCACCTTTATCACTGGGACTTACAGATGAAACCTTTGCCGTCTCTTCCTTCCATCCAAAAGAAGCAGAAGAAAAAAACGGTGCGTATTTTTATTTTGGTATTATTTTAATTGCTTACATATCTTGGGTGCTTGGTTCATTGCTTGGTGGAATTTTGGGAGATGTGATTCCATCTAATTTAAGCCAGAGTATGGGAATTGCTCTTTATGCAATGTTTATTGGTTTACTAATTCCGTCCGTAAAAAAGAATATGAAATATGGTTTAATTGCCGTTTTAGCCATGCTGATTAATTTCATTTGTGTAGAGTTAGGTCTTAGCTCTGGATGGGCAATCGTTATCGGAACGGTCCTCGGTGGCTTTAGTGGCGTGTTCTTGCTAAGGGAGGAAGAAGCATGATATTACTTATTATAATTGGGATGTCCTTAGTAACAATGATACCTAGAGTTATTCCGAGTTTTCTGGTGGATAAACTTCAATTTAAACCATGGGTCAATCGTTGGTTGAATGCAATTCCTTATGCAGCGCTTGGAGCACTAATTTTCCCTGGGATACTTTCCGTTATTGATGGTAATCCACTGGTAGGAATAATTGGTGGGGTAGTTGCTATTATTCTCGCCTACTTCGGTTTAAATGTAGTTATTGTTGTAGTCGGTGCAATCTTGACGGTCTTTTTACTAACATTATAAATAAAAAATCCGTGAGCATAATACTCGCGGATTTTTTGTGCTATATAAAAGTTCGTCGCAATTTCTAATTAAATACTTTCATCTGGAAAATATGGTTCTATATGAATATGTGCGTGTGTGACGGCATGGTTTTCGGCTAAATAACTTTCGATTTCATCTGTTATCTTATGGCTTGCTTCAACTGTGATTCTTGCATCAAGAAGAATGGTGATTTCCAGTAATCCCTCACTCCCATGGATTCGTCCTTTAATATCTTCAACGGACTTAACTTCCTCTATCCCTTCAATACTCTTTTGTATTAACATTAATTCTTCGTCATCAAAGGCATCTGTTAGTGTTAGACTGGCATCTTTGAAAATATCAAACGCTGTTTTACAAATTATTAAACCAACAATGGTACCTGTAAGCGGATCGAGCCAGCTAAGCCCGATTTGCGCTCCGATAATCCCAATGAACGCACCAATACTAACAAGTGCATCTGAACGATTATCTTGTGCAGTCGCAAACAATGCACTACTTTTCAATTTTTTTGAGAGACGAAAATTATAAAAATAAACAGCAAACATGATGATAGCTGATCCTAAGGCTGTCCAAGCGGTTAACATATTGGGTTGCACTGGATCGTAGAAAATCATTTGTTTTAAAGTATCATAAATAACTTGAATTCCAATAAACATCATAATAAAAGCAGCGAAAAGTGATGCAATAGTTTCTGCTCGATAATGTCCATAACGATGATTTTTATCTGGAGGCTTTTGTGAAATTCGCAGGCCAACGAGAACTGCAATGGATGCAATGACATCTGTCGTGTTATTTAGTCCGTCAGATCGTAAGGCTATAGAATTCCCCCAATTTGCAATCCACAATTTAATAACTGCTAGGATTAAATAAGTAATGATACTTAACCATGCACCTTTTTCGGCTAACTTTAGATTATCTGCATGTTTCATTCATACGCCTCCGATTATTTCTATTCACTTAGTTTATCAGACAGGTCCTTAGTGGGTCTATAGAAAAAGAAAAGCGCCAAGTAATCACTTTTGAACGGGACAAAACATGTTAGCCAGATGAAAGAAAATATTAAAAATAATGAAGCTCAGTTGAAATACTAGGTCTTTTTCTACAACTTCTGACATGATTTGTAATATTTCTGTTGCTAAAGTTGTATAGATTAAAAAATTATGATTGCATTTTTTCTGAACATTTAGGATAATGAATGAAAGGAAGGGGACATCTCCAATGAAAAAAGAGTATGCAAATATTTTATTTTTTCGATATGAAGGAAAGCCAGTCCTAGCTAAAAGAGAAATACCGTTCGCGATGAAGCTACAAGCACGTTTAATCATGGACGAGATATGTTTTAATTTTAATAAAAAACAACTAGAAAAAGAAATTAATTTAGCTTTACGTACAAGAGATAGAAATAAATTCAGCAAATATAGTGAAACGTATAAAGAATTTATTTGAAAATGAAAGATTAGATAGAGAAATATCATGCAAAAATAATTTTGCTTGTGAACTTTTAGACCATAGGGGGAGAATAATGAATAGAGAAAGTTTCATGAAAAAACAGCACCAAATTATGTTTTACTTATTGATTTTTTCAGTAATTCTAGGTGCAGGTGCACAAATCATCGTCCAAACGCCATTAGAAAATATATTAGCAATTGTAGTTGGTGGTGGAATTAGTTTAACTATAATTGGAATTCTACATTACCGAAATATATTTACTATCGCAATACCGTACATAGCCATAATTACAATTGCTGGGGTTACTTATAGTATCATGTTAACTTCAGATTATGTAACAAATATCCTGTTTATCTTTTACATACTTGCAGTTGCAATGATTGCCCTCTCACGTAGAGTGCTAATCACTGGTGGAGTATTAGGTTTAGCATTACTTACATTCTTTGTTGTGACAAAGGGTGAGTTAATTGGTTTTGACACAAGAGCTACTGCGATATCTCTCGTATTTTTTATTTTAATCTTTTTCGTCTTATTTATTCAGATAATCATTACGAACCGCTTACTCAATAACGTGGAAGAGTCTTTAACAGCCAGTAATGCTGCTTCTGAACGATTACAGCATCAAAAAGAAATTGTTAGATTAGGGGCAAAGGAGGTAAATGCACAGACTGACAAAATCAAAGAAGATGGGGAAAAAAATGCGGAAACAATGAATAGAATGTTGGAAGCATTTACAGATATTAATCGCGCAACAGAGCTTCAATCTGAAGCCGCCCAAAACATAACAGTAGCTAAGGAAACGAATAGCCAATTGATTGAGAAGATGCTGGTTTCCTTTGAAAGAAGTCGTAATGATGGTGTTGAGCTTCGAGAATTATCAACGAGAGGCCAAGTTTCAATGGATGAATTATCTGTTCTTATGCAAAGATTCCAAGATTCCTTTACTGGTTTAATTACTAAGATGGAAACGTTAGTACAGAATATCCAAGATAATAATAACTACACAATGAAAATAAGAGAAATTGCTGAACAGACAAATCTGTTAGCGTTAAATGCAAGTATTGAAGCTGCGCGTGCAGGTGATGCTGGTTCTGGTTTTGCGGTTGTTGCAGGTGAGGTTCGTAAGCTTGCTGAAATATCTGATCAGACTGCAAATCAAATCTCACAGAACCTTCAAGTGATTGAGGAGCATGCTCTCGGAACACAAAATGAATTAAATGCAAATATGACAGATCTTATTAAATCAAAAGATAAAACACAAACAACTAGGAAAGATTTTGAAATTATTACAAAGCAACTTGTCGGGTTCATTCAATATCTAGAATACCTAGCTAGACAAGGGGATGAACTTCAAAAGTCTACTGTTACAATTGATAATTCAGTTGAACAACTTGCAGCTCATATTGAAGAGACAACTGCGACTACAACAGACCTTGTTGGGTTTGCAGATGAAGCAACAAGTAGAATGAACCATCTTCTATCTATTATAGAAGAGACAAGTCAAACGGCTGCTGACCTTGAATCCTCTAGTGATTAATCAATGTAGTAAGCAATTATATAATTAGTGTAAAACTTGCACGAATTTTAACAAATGATAAAAATTATTTGCTATGCTTACTATTGAATAAGGGGGGATTGTTTTGAAAGATAGAAAGAAGCTGCAAAGAAGTTGGATGATGTATGACTTTGGTAACTCTGCTTTTGCAACAACCATCATGGCTGCAGTTCTACCAGTTTATTATGCAAACGTCGCAGCAAGCGGACTTGAAGATGGGCTAGCCACAAGCTATTGGGGTTATTCTCAGTCTATATCCGTTTTAATTGTTGCAGTCCTCGCACCAATATTAGGTGCTATAAGTGATTTTTCTGCAGCTAAAAAGAAGTTTCTGCAATTCTTTGCTTTCATGGGGATCATTGCAAGTGTTCTCTTAGCATTTGTTGGTGAAGGAGATTATATTTTAGCGTCTGCACTATTTATCGTAGGTTCAATTGGTTTCTCTGCAGCAAATATCTTCTATGATGGCTTCTTGCCTGAGGTTGCTAATAAAGATGAAATAGATAAGATCTCGGCAGGTGGTTATGCTTACGGATATATTGGTGGGGGATTATTACTAGCTATAAATATATTAATGATTTTAAACCCAGGTTGGTTCGGTATCCCTGATACAGTTATTGCTACAAGAATTTCATTCGCAACCGTTGGTGTTTGGTGGTTGATTTTCTCTATTCCACTGTTGAAAAATATTAAAGAAGAGAAAAAAGTTAAAGTAAAACGTGATAGATCTTATATTGCGATAGGTTTCACACGTGTAGGAAACACATTTAGAGAAATTAGACAATATAAACAAGCGCTTCTATTTCTAGCGGCTTTTTGGCTTTATAATGATGGTATTTCAACCATCATGAGGATGGCTACTATTTACGGCGCTGAAATTGGAATTGCTGGAAATGATTTAATCATTGCCTTATTAATTACCCAGTTCGTTGGAATTCCATTTACATTCTTCTTTGGATGGATCGCTTCCAAGATTACAGCAAAGCGGGCACTTTATATTACATTATTTGTGTACATGGGAATTACCATTGTCGGATACTTTATGACAAGCGCCTTGCATTTTTACACGCTCGCAATCTGTGTAGGAATGGTTCAAGGTGGAGCACAATCATTGAGTAGATCAATTTTCGGAAAAATGATTCCAGATAATAAGCATGCGGAATTCTTTGGTTTCTACGGTATTTCATCGAAGTTCGCTGCAATCGTTGGACCGTTTGTCTTTGCTTTCGTTGGGCAAATAACTGGTAACAGTCGGTACGGAATTATATCTTTAATATTCTTCTTTATCGCTGGAATTATCATGTTACGATTTGTCGATATTGATCAAGGAATTAGAGAAGCAGAAGCAAAAACAGGTGTTGTAGGTCAAGTAGATATTGAGAAAAAATAAAAACAGCGCTCCCCATCGAAAGGGAGCGCTGTTTTTAGATTAGGATAAGTTAAATATTTATTATTGAGATTACAAATTAAAAAAAGTAGTGCAAAATCAGCTTCGGAAATATACGTAGACTCCAGCGGGAGGAAAGGCTTAGGTGAGATCCCGGAGTACGCGAAGCGTGCGAGGAAGCTCACCAGCCGCCCGCGGAAAGCGAAGTATATTCCCGAAGCGGGTATAAGCTCAAAACAAGGTTTTATACAATCGGATCACTATAAACATTTACCAAATTTAAATCCAATGCTTTACCTGTATCATAAGAAATATCATTAATAAGATTATTGAGTTTTACTTTTGAGTACTCTGCTTCTGTTTCCCAATAATTTTGGACCTCTGTAATAATATCAATACCCTCCATACGACTTTCATTATAAAGCTCAATGAAACTTTTATTACATGGTTCATTTGTTGCTGGGTGATACCATGTTGTTTTATTTAAGTTTAAATAATCTACATCATTTGTAATTGGACGGTGAGAATAAGCAGAGATCATTTTTCCGAGAATAAGGTTTTTAAAACCAGTTGGATCTGCAAGTATTTTTAAAGCGAGCATCATGTCGCGATACGATTTTTGAATATAGTTACTATCTTTTTGATCTAACTCAGGAAAATGTTTATTGATGGATGAAGATAAAAGTTCAACAATATCTTGGTTTAATTTCCTTCCAAGATCAATTTCCTTATACACTGGTGCT
The DNA here is from genome assembly GCF_054482815.1 of Oceanobacillus sp. CAU 1775. Taxonomy (NCBI): domain Bacteria; kingdom Bacillati; phylum Bacillota; class Bacilli; order Caryophanales; family Bacillaceae; genus Oceanobacillus; species Oceanobacillus sp. CAU 1775. Next base: position 117,941 of record NZ_JBTLRO010000003.1, read on the forward strand.
TTCCAAGTTTTTAAATTTTGATACTTTTCCATCATAAGCGTGTCAATTTGGACTTCTAGACGTTGATGATCATTCCCTCGATATCCTGCACGATAGTGGATGTAGGGGTGTGTATTGCGATCTAGCACGTGGTGGGTAACGAAGCCAAGAACAAAAGCTTTTACTTCATCACTACTATCTTTCGCATACTCAATTAATTCTTGCAAAAATGCGCCACAATTCCTCGTGTGTAATGCCATCCCTACTTCTTGTATGGAATCGTCTTTAATCCATGGCCAAAATTTATAGTAAAAAAATGGATCTGGGCCCTGAGCTCCGAGCTTTAAATAGTTCTCATGTTTTGCAATTGACTGCAAGTTTGGAACCTTATCTAATACTTCCTCAGAAAAAAGTATATGTGTCCATATATTTGGCATAGCAAAACCTCCTTATATCCGACTAATATTCATAAGAAGACTTCTGCATGATGTGTTTCTTTGTCTTCTAAAGCTACCAGTTAAAGTATCTACTCCAAATATTATAACGGAAAAAAATTATATTTCACGTTTTCAGTAGTACAATTTTGTGTCAATCATAAAAGTAATAGCAAAACCCTGTGATTTGTGATGTTTAGATGTGATTTAGTATAGTTTTTGTGAAATATTTGTTACAATAAAGGATGTAGAAGATTTTATGGGGAGGAAACAAAAGTGAACTATCGCGTAGAAAAAGATACAATTGGGGAAATTAATGTACCTGCAGATAAATTCTGGGGTGCGCAGACACAAAGAAGTAAACAGAACTTTCCAATTGGAAATGAAAAAATGCCTGTTGAAATCATTCAAGCTTTTGCCATTCTTAAAAAGAGTGCTGCAAAAGTAAACAGTGAACTTGGTCTACTGGAAGCTGAAAAAGCAGAAGCAATCGCTTATGCAGCTGACGAAGTACTAGCAGGTAACATTAATGAACATTTCCCACTTGTTGTTTGGCAAACTGGGAGCGGTACGCAGTCTAATATGAACGTCAATGAGGTTCTTAGTTTTGTTGGGAACCAATGGTTAGAAGAAAAAGATAGTGAATTACGTCTTCACCCAAATGACGATGTAAATAAATCACAAAGTTCGAATGATACATATCCAACAGCGATGCACATTGCTTTTGTATTAAAGCTTGAAGATCATGTAGTACCAGCTGTTGAATTATTAAAAAATACATTAAAAGAAAAATCAGATGCATTTATGGATATCGTTAAAATTGGTCGTACACATTTACAAGACGCAACACCACTTACACTAGGTCAAGAGATTAGTGGCTGGCATCGTATGCTTGAAAAAGCTGAAACGATGATCACGACAAGCGTTGTAGAACTTAAAGAACTAGCGCTTGGTGGTACTGCAGTAGGTACTGGCTTAAACGCTCATCCAGAATTTGCAGAACGTGTGGCAAAACAAATTAGTGAGTTTACTGGAAAAGACTTTGTTACAGCGGAAAATAAATTTCATTCGTTAACTAGTTACGATGAAACTGTTTTTGCGCATGGAGCATTAAAAGCACTAGCAGCTAACATTATGAAGATTGCTAATGATGTTCGTTGGTTAGCAAGTGGTCCACGTTCAGGACTTGGCGAAATTACAATTCCTTCAAACGAACCTGGAAGTTCAATCATGCCTGGTAAAGTAAACCCAACACAAAGTGAAGCAGTAACAATGGTTGCAGCTCAAGTAATGGGTAACGATGCTACAATTGGTTTTGCAGCGAGCCAGGGTAACTTTGAGCTTAACGTATACAAACCAGTAATCGCATATAACTTCTTACAATCTGGACAGCTTTTAGCAGATAGTATTGTATCATTCAATGATCGTTGTGCGGTTGGAATTGAACCAAATCATGAAACAATCGACAGACATTTAAACGAATCATTAATGTTAGTTACAGCACTTAATCCTCATATTGGTTATGAGAATGCAGCTAAAATTGCAAAGACTGCATATGAAGAGAATTCTACTTTAAAAGAAACAGCAGTTAAACTTGGTCTACTAACAGAAGAAGAATTTGATAAGTATGTAGTGCCAAAAGAAATGACATATCCGAAATAAATTCATATTAAAATCCCGTTGTTTACTAAAAACAACGGGATTTTTTTAGATTATATGTATTTTTATAGAACTAGCTTTTAAGTTAATTACAACACGAACCCTGGTAGATAAGTGTTTTTCATTAAAAGATATAGGTGATTTTCATTGGAAAACAGTGAATTGGAATACAAGCTACATTTTACCAGTGCATTTTTGTCATAAGATTAGTTGAAGTGAGAACAATAGTATTACAGAAGGAGGTGACAGACATGGCTAATAACAACAATTCAAACCAATTATTAGTTCCAGGAGTACAACAAGCGCTTGATCAAATGAAATATGAAATTGCTCAAGAGTTTGGTGTTAACCTTGGAGCAGACACTACATCTCGTGCTAACGGTTCTGTTGGTGGTGAGATTACGAAAAGACTTGTTCGTACTGCACAGCAACAAATGAGTGGTGGCGGACAATAATTAAATGATATAACAAACAAGTGGGCAAACTTTTAATAGCTTGCCCACTTTTATATAGGTTCATTTATTCTTTTTTTCGTTTTAGAATCGAAAAAGTGTAACTTGTCTAAAGAAAAGTTAAAAGAAATAAAATCATTTTCCTTTATTGAAAAGTGATTACTCGATCGGATGATGAGATTTTGATTTTTCCAGTTACAATATAGAAGGTTTTCAGCTCCAAGTTGTTCTACTTCTTTAATTTTCGCTGAATATGTTTTTTCTTGATTATTATTAATTTGAATCGCCTCTGGTCGAATACCTACAATAATATCTTTCCCTAAATAACCCTCTTGCTGTAGCATTTTAAGTGTCTCTATAGGTAGAATTAATTTATCATCCTCCACTTTAAGATAGCTATCTTTTAAAGTTCCATTTATGAAATTCATAGGTGGTGAACCAATAAAACTTCCGACGAAAACACTTTGAGGATGATTATAAACTTCTTTTGGTGTTCCAACTTGCTCTATCCTACCTTCATTCATCACGACAAGCTTTGTTGCCATCGACATTGCTTCTATTTGATCATGTGTAACATAGATGATAGTAGTCTGTGTTTCTCTATGTAATCTTTTAATTTCCGCACGCATCTGTACACGTAGTTTTGCATCGAGATTGGATAATGGTTCATCCATTAGAAAAACATGTGCATCTCTTACGAAAGCACGCCCTAATGCAACCCGCTGTTTCTCTCCACCTGAAAGATTTCGAGGTTTTTTATCTAAATATGCTTCAATACCAAGTAACTTTGCAGCTTCATATACTTTTTCCTTAATCATTTGTTTATCGAGTTTTCGTTGCTTTAAACCAAAGGCTATATTTTCAAATACAGTCATATGCGGGTAAAGCGCATAGTTTTGAAAAACCATGGAAATATTGCGTTGTTGTGGAGGAAGGGCATTTATTTTCCTGCCATCAATATACAAATCCCCACTAGTTATTTCTTCAAGTCCAGCTATCATCCGGAGCGTAGTAGTTTTCCCACATCCAGAAGGCCCAACAAAAACTGTAAACTCCTTGTCTTTAATCAAGAGGTTGAAATCCTTTACAGCGTGGATATCTTTACCAAATATCTTCTCAATATTATCAAATCGTATCTCCGCCAAATTTTACAACCCCTTAATAGAAATTTTATATAAAAAAATAAGTTAGAAAATTGATAATGCAAAGGTGATTTATTGTAGTATGCTCATTCTTTAAACCTTCCTTTCATTATAACAATTAAAGTAACTTAAAAAAGTTATTATTCGTTATAAATGAATTCTTTGTCATGATATACAATCAGCTAATGATTTGTTATAGTGGGGTTAGTCAAAAAACATGGGAGGAAATTGAATGTCAAATATTTACGATAACGCGTACAGCTTAGAAAAAGCGATTAGAGAGAGTGAAGAATTCAAAAGCTTGAAAGAAGCTTACGAAGCAGTGATGGGCGACCCTGAATCAAAGGAAATGTTCGAAAACTTCCGCGATACTCAGTTAAACCTACAAGAGAAACAAATGCAAGGTCTTGAAATTTCTGAAGAAGAAGTTGAGCAGGCTAGAAGTGTTGTAGAACTTGTACAAGACAACCCAATTATATCTAAATTAATGGAAGAAGAGCAGCGTTTAAACGTGATCATCGGTGAAATCAGCACGATTATTACAAAACCACTTGAAGAAGTATATGGTTTTGATCAAGAACAACATTAAGAAAAAAACTCACAGTTCAGCGCTGTGAGTTTTTTCTACCTTAATACATAGACGGCCGCGTCCAGCTCCAGCGACCAACAACTATCAAACTTCGCACTTCTCCATTACGATAAAGAAGACTTGCCGAATGGCGTAAGACAGAGGCTTAGTCGCACTTATACCCTTGTGGTGAAAGTCAACATCGACTCTCTACGTTCGTCGTGTTTCCTTTATCCTATTGCGAAGTACTCCAGTTTGTACGTTGTTAAACGGTCGCTTGCGCTTTTGAGTGTTATCGATGAAATAATACAAGTTTAGCTTCAGGTGATACACAGCGGTGCGTATGCTCCTCATAGTTATGTTCAGCTAGCATTTTTTGACCAATTTCTTTTGCTTCATCATTATTTTCTGCTGTAAATTTTTCGTCTAGTAATTTTTCGCCGGTTTGGTTAAAAACAGTTAATGCATAAGTTCTCATATGTATACGCTCCTTTCGAATTCTAAATATTATTATAAATCACCTGCTAGAAAAATGCGAAATATATTAATGCATTTGAAACTTATTTATGTGAAATTCGTATGATAAGGACAAGGGGGATGAAGAGATGAGTTTAGTTATCGATCATGTTACAAAAAGGTTTGGAAACTTTACCGCAGTAAATGATTTGAATTTGCGTATTCCAAAAAATGAAATCTTTGGTTTCTTGGGTGGGAACGGGGCAGGGAAGACAACAACCTTCCGAATGATTCTTGGGTTACTTGATAAAACAGATGGAAAAATCACTTGGAATAATGAACAGATTAATTACGATAAAAGTCATTTAATTGGATACTTACCAGAAGAAAGAGGTCTATATCCAAAGCTAACGGTAAAGAATCAAATCATATACTTAGCAAAATTACGAGGAATGCCAAAACAAGAAAGTTTGCCAGCTTTAGAAATGTGGCTGGAGCGATTTAAAGTTCCTGAATATATGAATAAAAAGGTAGAAGAATTATCCAAAGGGAACCAACAAAAAATCCAGTTTATTTCTGCGGTTATACATAAACCGGAACTATTAATCCTTGACGAACCATTTTCAGGGCTTGATCCAGTTAACGTAGAAATGCTGAAGGAAGCAGTCTTAGATTTAAAGGATAATGGAACAACAATTGTATTCTCCTCGCACCAAATGGCAACAGTTGAAGAACTTTGTGAAAATCTATGTATTTTATTAGATGGAAAACCAGTGGTTGAAGGAAAACTTGGAGACATCAAACGCTCCTTCGGTAAGAAAAACTTACGAATTCATGCTGATTATTCTCTGGACTTTTTAAAAGATTTCCCTGGTGTAGTTAAAGTGAAGCGTCTAGCTGAAGGTATGGAGTTACAAATTGAAAGTGAAGCAATCTCCCAGGATATATTCCAAGCCCTACAAAGTCGTGGATTTATCCGGAAGTTTGAGCTTGAAGAACCTTCGTTGAACGATATCTTTATTGAAAAGGTAGGTGCTTCCTATGAGTAAGTTCTGGACAATTCTTAGCCATACTTATTTAGATAAGGTGAAATCAAAAACCTTTATTATTACTACAGCACTGCTACTACTATTAGTCATTGGTGCAGCGAATATGCAAACAATTATCGGTTTCTTTTCCGATGAAGATGCAGTAGACAGAATTGCTGTCATTGATGAATCTGGAGCTTTATTCGATCCATTAAAACAAGGGATGGAAGCTGTTGATGATGGTTTAGAAGTTGAATCATTTGCAGGGACAGAAGAAGATGCGAAAGCTGCTGTTCAAGAGGAAGATTTTGCTGCATTAGTTGTTGTCGGTTTAGATGACAATGAATTACCAAATGGAACGTATTATGCAAGTAATATTACGGATTCATCGACGCAAATGCTTGTACAGGAGCAGCTACAAAATTTGAAAACAGCTATTTCAATGGAGCAGGCAGGTGTTGATGCAACGGTCATTCAAGACATCTATGTGCCAGTGCAATTTGAAACGGTCGCACTTGATGATGATGCAAGGAGCATGGAAGAAATATTCCAAGCACAGGGCATTGTTTATGTCATGGTATTTTTAATGTATATGGTTGTTATATTATATGGACAAATGATTGCACAAGATGTTGCGAATGAGAAGTCCTCGAGAGTGATGGAGCTTCTGATTTCAAGCGCTTCACCAGTAACACATATGTTTGCTAAAATCTTTGGTGTTGCATTGGTCGGACTTACGCAAATTCTTCTTTTTGTTGGTGTCGGCGCAATCATGATGAATATGAAAAAAGATGAATTAGCAGGTAGTTTTCTAGATGCTGTTGGACTCGTAGATATTCCTGTAGATCTCGTCATCTATGGAATCATCTTCTTCCTACTTGGTTACACACTATACGCAACACTCGCAGCAATGCTTGGTTCTCTAGTAAGCAGAGCAGAGGATGTTGGCCAGTTAATCACACCGATGATTATCCTAATTGTGATTGCGTTCATGGTAGCAATGTTTGGGCTAGGAGCACCAGAGACAACACTTGTCACAGTTTCATCCTTCATTCCATTCTTTACACCAATGGTAATGATTTTAAGAATTGGTATGCTAAACATCCCGATGTGGGAAATTGGCTTATCCATCGGGATTTTAGTCGCGTCGATTATCATACTTGGTCTAATTGGAGCGAGAGTTTACAAAGGCGGCGTGCTGATGTACGGACGTTCCGCTTCACTGAAGGACTTTGGTAAGGCGATTAGGTTGTCGAAGAAGGAAAAGTAGAGAAGATTAAAGGACCGATTAACAGTGTTTCTTAGCTGTTAATCGGTTCTTTTTGATTTGTAAAACATAAAATTAAAATTCTTTTCTCTGATAAATAAATTGACTAACCATCCAGGAAATAAGATAGAAGCTAATTGCGATTGCAGCTCCACTTAAGTAAATCGTTATTGTTGATAAACTCATAAGAAAGTCCATAATCGATGTAAGATTTCGTTCTAAAAATTGAAGAACAGGAGGGATAACGGATGCTGATAGCATTACCCCAAGTATCATAAAGAATCCGACATAAGCTGGGTTCAAAACATAAAAAATCGGAAAGAAGATTGCTGTAGAAATAAGGAAAAGTCCAGCAGCAATTGCAATATCTCTAAACAAGAATTCATAACCAACAAAATAAAAAATTACGCTAGCTAATGCGATGGATAAGGCCATATAGACAACAGAACCGACGTATTTTGCATTAACGATTTCTTTTCTTGTATAAGGTAGTGAGTTGAGTAAAATATTGGATTTGACCATTCCATCATAAATATAACCATTTAAAGGTATATAAAGGCTAGTAATTAGTAGTACAAATGCCGGGCTCATCTGACTCGCAAAAAATGCAAAGAACAAAATAAATGGAATGAGAATTAACACTTGCATTTTTTGAATAACGATATCTTTTCTAATTAAATTATACATATTGTTCACGCGCTCCTTTCGCATAATACATAATATCTTCGAGAGTTGCTTCTTCAATATCAACATATTCTCCAATAGATTTTCTGACTTCATCTGTGTTGTTTGTTAATGCATGAAATTCATTTTTATAACGTTTGATATTTATAAAGCTATTTTCAATAGTTGGATTGAGTATATTTGTAGCACCTTTTACCAATCCATATCTTGCCTGAATGTCTGAAATCGATTCATTAAAAAGAATCTTCCCGTTTTGGATAAAAACAATATCTTCTGCAATGCGCTCTAAATCACTTGTGATATGAGTAGAAAAGAAGAGGGTTCTATTTCCGTCTGCCACTAGCTCATTCAGAATATCTAATAATTCTCTGCGAAAAACTGGATCAAGACCTGCTGTTGGTTCATCCATCATGATAAACTCTGCATTATGGGAAAGAGCTAATGCCAAAGATGTTTTCATCTGCATTCCTTTAGAGAAAGTCTTTATAGCCTTATTTAAAGGTAGTTCAAACTTCTTGATATAATCATAAAATTGTTCGTCACTCCAATTAGTGTAGGCAGGAGCGATAATTTTCCGAATATCTTTTAAGTTTAAGCTTTCATAGAAAATATTGCTATCATAGACAAACCCGATTCGTTCTTTGATTTCTTTTTCATTTTTTGAAAAATGTTTTCCAAAAACTTTAATCTCACCTTTATCCGCTTGTAAGAGATTCATCATTAATTTCATAGTTGTTGACTTTCCGGCACCATTTGCACCAACAAAGCCTGTCACTTTTCCTTGTTTTATTTCTAAATTAATATCCTTTAATGAAAAGTCTTTGAAATTCTTAGTCACATTCTTAAACTCCACGACACTAGCCATTTTTTCACTCCTCTATTTATTAGTACCCATCTGTATATATACAGTATATACTCTATAATCAGTATATACAAGAAGAATTTTATATTATTGCAAAAAAAAGAAGATCCCAATTATTCATTAAGATCTTCCTGCATTGTATTCTTTATTGAAAGTTTTCCATTGCGATGTGCTGTTTTCATATGAAACATAATTTCTTCTAAGGATGGTTTTTCCATTACTACATGGTCGCCAAAGACAGTAACAACCTGCTTGCGATTTATAGATAAAGCCTGAAACGTGTCTTGCTTACGTTCAATGTTAATAAAATAAGCTTCTGTATCCCGATCAAGTAAATCTACACTACCTTTGACTAGGGCATATTTTTCCTGAAGTATATCCATGCGTTCATGGAAAAGAATATTCCCTTGATCAATCAACACAATATAATCTGCAAAACGTTCTAAATCACTTGTAGTGTGGGTAGAAAAGAATATACTTCTGTTTTCATTAACCATTTGTTCTTGAAAAACATCCAATAACTCCCTTCGGAATGTCGGATCTAATCCTGCGGTTGGTTCATCCATCATGATTAATTCCGCATGATGTGATAAGGCCATAGCTATAGATGCTTTCATCTTCATTCCTTTAGAAAGTTTTTTAACTGGTTTATTTAATGGTAATTCAAATTGATTGATGTATTTTTTAAATTGTTTATGATCCCAATCTTTGTAGGAGGGAGCAACAATTTTACTAATATCTTTTAAGTTCAATGATTCATAGAATATATTACTGTCATATACAAAACCGATACGATCTTTTATTTCTTTTTCATTGGTTGCGTAGTCCAAACCAAATACGCTTATTTCACCATTATCTGGCTGTAAAAGATTCATCATCAACTTAATCAATGTTGTCTTTCCAGACCCGTTAGCACCAATAAAACCTGTAGTGTAACCTCGTTTTATTTGTAAATCAATGCTGTCTAAAGAGAATGCTTTAAACTTTTTAGAAACATTATGAATTTTGATTACATTTTCCAAGTCATCACTCCTCATACAACAGCTTTAATAATTCTTGTAGTTCTTCAAAAGTTAACCCTATTTCTTTACTATTGGAGATAACTGCACTTAATTGTTCTTCGATCACTCTATGTTTTTTCTCTAAAATCATTTCTAAATTTTGCTCAGCTACAAAAGAACCTTTACCTGCAATTAAATAAATGAACCCTGCTTTTTCTAATTCTTCATAGGCCCGCTTCGTTGTAATTACACTAATACTTAAATCTTTTGCCAACTGTCTAATAGAAGGTAAAGCAGTTCCTTCCGTGAGTTCACCGGACAATATTTTAGCTTGAATCTGTTTAGATATTTGTTCATAGATGGGATCCTTCGAACTGTTTGAAATGATAATTTGCATGCAGAAACCTCCTTTCGATATATTTAATTATCTTATACAGTATATAGAAGTCATAAACACTATATACACTAGTTAATCATGATTATCTTGATTTATCAATAATTTATATGTGGAAAAATGAAATTGAAAAGTGGCATACGGCTTATTCGATATTAAGTGCTATTTAATCGAAATTAGCACTTACTTGTAGATATGTCGTATACAGTCAGTTCAAATTGAATTTCATCTCCGCCGCCAGACTGAGCGAATATCAAACGTTAGTCATTTGAACAGGAACAACTTTTAATATAAAAAAATTTAGATGATAAATGGGAGGCCAACAATTATGTACACTAAGATATTTCAAGAGATAGTTGAAATCATGCACACTGATTATGCTGGATTAATAGATAAAGTTATTTGGCGTAATTCTAAACCGTATGAGAAAGAATATCAGAATTTGAATGTAAAGAAGAATTAACGGAACATTTTTTCTGGAAATTGTTCAAAGAAGTAAAGAGCCTTTTTCTAGATTTAACACAACACTTTTATTTGCTATAATAAACCTAGATAAAACATCTTAGCTAAGCATCACTAACTAAAAAAGGATGCGATAACATGGGTAAGTTTTACAGTTTGGGTGTTATTAAAAATTTTACAGCAAGATCAAATAAATATTTGACGATGGAAGAGTGGAAAACAGCTCTGCAGGACCGGTTGGATCTGTCTTGTTTTGAATTAACACAGGATGAAAATGAAAAGTTGCACGGTACTTTGCATGAGGAACTTTTCGAAGAGAATATCGATGATTTCTATGATGTGTTGAAAAAAATTCTCGGTAAGAATAGAAACACTAATATTGATTATTATCAAGAAACGTTCGGAAACGATATTAACGATTATCAAATAGAATATTCAAAAATCCAATTTAATCCAGAAGAGCATATCGATATAACTGTTGAATTTAATTATGCAATGCTATTTATTGAAGGGAAAGTGATGGCGGAAGAGTTTTATACAGAACCGATACTTTTGAATTGGCTGTTTAGGAACAGTACGATTGAGAATAAACTAGCTGGTTGTATAGCAAGTTATGTTACTGGTTAATAAGTATAAAAGTTACGAAAGCCAGACCCATACAAATTCAGGAGTAAATAATCATGAAAATCCTACTCACCGACTTCGCCCCTTTCGCCGAAATAGAAATAAATCTTGCAATCGAAGTCGTATATAAATCACCGAATAAAACAGAAGAAGCATCAGCAACGGGAATTAATCAACTTTCCATCTATAATCAAAAACAGACCCAACGAAAAAATATAAAATGATTTAATCTCTACAACAAAACGCCCCACAGAAGACTATGGGGCGTTAGATTATTAATATGCATTTCTGATGCAACAATCACTTATACTTTAACGCTATAAAGAAGTGTTTTCGCTATAGATCTCCGTATAACAGAAAAAGAAAGGGATTAAAATCATTACGAATTATAATCATTTTTGAGTATTATTTTATCTTCTATTTAACAATTTTCGTTTTTGCTCTAAAAGCACACGAAATTCTTCATGAAGTACCTCTTCCTGTATAGAGTATCGCAACCGTTCTATACGTGGTTATAAAGTAAGGCCAACCAAAAAAATCTATATTTCGAAACATAGTAATGAACAGAACGTGCATTCTTATTAGCCCTTTGATAGAATATAACTTATAGAGAAACGGAGGGAAAGGGATGAATCGTGACATTACGTTTATTCATGCTGCGGACTTACACTTAGATAGCCCATTTAAGGGCTTAGCAAATACACCTGAACATATTTTCAAAGAGATAAAGGAAAGTACTTTTCTCGCTCTTGAAAGACTAGTTGCAACAGCTATCGAAAAACAAGTCGATTTTATTGTAATTACAGGGGATCTTTTTGATAATGAAAAACAAAGTTTAAAAGCACAAATCCGCTTAAAAAAAGCATTTGAGAATTTGCAAGAAAACCAGATAAATGTTTACCTAAGCTACGGTAATCATGACTATATAAGTGGGAATATTCATGAAGTTGCTTATCCTGATAACGTTTATATTTTCCCAGACGACACCGTTCGCAGCTTTTCCTTTGAAAAAGATGGAAAAGCTCTTGCAGCAATCACAGGATTTAGTTACGTGAATCGTGCGGTTATGCAAAACAAGGCAAATGAGTATCGAATTCAACATCCTGAAGCAACGTATCAGATCGCGATGCTCCATGGTAGTATTCAAGGGAATAATGAGCATGACACATATGCTCCGTTTCAATTATCTGATCTCACTTCGAAGGAATTCGATTATTGGGCTCTTGGGCATATACATAAACGTGAAATCTTAGCAAAAGATCCCTTGATTGTTTACCCAGGAAATATTCAAGGGAGGCATCGGAAAGAAACAGGTGCGAAGGGCTGTTATTATGTTAAATTATCATCTATGGAACAGAAAATAGATTTTATCTCACTTCAAGAAATCCTGTTTCTTCCTTTACAAATAGATGTATCAGACTGTACGAAAGCATATCAATTAGAAAGTAAGATTCAAGAAGTGTTTACTAATGAAAAGTGGGACCAATCCATACTTATTGATTTAACTTTAACAGCCACACATGATGCACTTAGAGATTGGCAATCTTCTGGTCAGTTAGAAGAAATTATTGAAGTACTAAATGAAAACAATGAAAATAAAAGTCCATGGATTTATGTTTTCCGAACAAAAGTTCAAATAGAAGCAGAGCAAAAGCATATATCCTATTTTGGAGAGCATTTCTTAGGTGAATTGCAAACAAGCTTTGAAGAAGCAGTTATTCAAGAGCATCTTGAGGAGCTGTATAATCACCGACAGGCTCGAAAGTATTTAGACAGCTTTCAGGAAGTTGATAAGCAAGATATTCTTGAAGAAGCCCGTAATCAATTATTAAATAAGCTTTTGAAAGGGGAGGAAAATCAGTGAGAATAATGCGTGCTTCTATTTTCGGTTTCGGTAAACTGGTCGATTACTCTCTTGATTTCCCCCAAGAAGGTCCAGTAATAATTTATGGTGAAAATGAATCTGGAAAATCAACTTTCCATCAATTTATTTTATTTATGTTATTTGGAATGCCACCAAGACTGCGGAAGTTCTATCAACCAAAAACGAGTAGTAAATTTGGCGGTCAGCTAGTCTTATTTGATTCCGAAATTGGTGAATTCACCATAGAAAGAACGGATAATAAAAATAATGGAGCAGCTACCTGTTTTACAAATACAGGTGAAGTCTATGATGAATCTTGGTTAAAAGATAGACTACATCAAATGGATCAAAAAACATTCCAAGCGATATTTTCATTCTCAGCATTAGATTTAAATGCCATCAAGGACATGGATGAGGAAAATCTTGGAGAAGTCTTATTAAGTATTGGGTTAACAGGATCTAGCAGTATTTATCAAGTTGAAAAACAGTTGGATGACCGCTTGGCAGAACTATTTAGACCGGCGGCGAAGAATCGGATCATAAATCGTCAACTACAGGTATTGGATGAGCTCGCCGAACAATTGACAGCATATAAAATGAGTGAAGCTAGTTATCGTGAAAAAGTTATGGAAATCGAATCCATCACGAAAACGCTTAAAAGTTTTCAAATGGAAAAACAAGAAAAAGTTAAGCAAAATAACTTTATTACAAAGCAGCGCACAACTTTGCCTGTTATCCAGGAATATCAACAATTGAATCTGAAGCAAGAACAGTTTCAACAAGAAAGCAGTTTTCCGGAAAATGGCATTATGCGACTGGAAAAAGTAAAAGAAGAGTTAAGGCCTCTGGAGAGCGAGTATACCATTTTAGAAAACAATGCGGTTAAAGTGAAAGATAATCTTGCTACACTAAATAAAGAATTGCTAGAAGAGCAGCATATAGAAAAAGTATCAAGCATGATTATGGAAATCGAAAATTCTTTTTCCATGCAAGATAAGTTCCTAAAGCTACAAGACGAACAGGCCGCAATAAAAGCCAAAATAGAAGATGAATTACATGATTTACAATTGAATATAGAAGAGGTTGATTTGGAATCGTTGTCTTTACCTTTCTATATTGAAGAAACCTGGAAGCAATTAAAAGTGGATAAAGAACAGCTAGGGCAGGAAAAAAACCAATTGGAAGAAGCGTTCAATGGGTTGCGTGAAGAAAAGAGATATTATGATACTGCTCTACAAGAAGCCAAAAGAAATTTATTAATGGAAGAACATATAAATGAAATCCGTCAGAAATTAGACCAAAATAGAGAGCATGAACAACTCCAACGTTTACATGAAGCTACAGTTTTAAAACAAAATAAATTTAAGAAAGAAAAAGAAGTAAAAAATAAGAGATCAAAAAATATTTTATTTGGTAGCTTTATTTTACTAGCACTATTTGTGGGATTAGCTTTAATAGTAGATAATAATTTATTCTACGCAATAGCTATATTTTTTATTGTACTAGGCATAGGGCAATATTTCGCAAATAAGCAAAATATAAAACAAATGGATGATATGCTACAATCGCCAATACTCTTTAAAGAACATGAACAATTAACCGAAACGGAAAGAATAGAACTTGAAAGACAACTTAAATTACATGAAGAGAAAGTAAGCGAAGTAGAAAGAATAAGCACCACTATCCAAGAACAAATCGTGAAAGAAATTAAATTAGAAGAGAAGGAACGAATATTTAGGGAAAAGTTGCAAAGACATCAACAGCAGGTAGAGGAACAAATCACAATCTATCCATTTTTAAGGGATAAAAATGTTAGTTACTGGTCCGATTACTATCAAAGACTAAAAGAACTAGCGAAATCGCAACAAATTTATACCCAGTTAGCAGCTGAAATCAGTGACCTGCAAAAGGAAGTGAATAAGATTGATATTGAAGTTAATCAATCAATGGAAGAATTATATCCCGCTATTGAACATATGGACTTAACTTCCACGCTGCAATTTTTAAAGCAATTACTGACAAAAAATGATGAATTAAAGCATAATATTTCCCTCCGAAAAGAGTCATTAAAGGAAATAAAAATTGATTCGGAAAATCTTTTAAAGCGTATGTCGGTATATAAAAATGAAATTGTAGCATTACTTAAAGTTGCGCAAGCAGATACAGAAGAAGCATTTTATGAACTGGCCAGATACACGGAGGAAAAGAGGGAGTTAGAAGCAGCTTTAGAATTGAATAAACAGCAGCTAGATAAAGCTTTTCCACATAACGCATGGTCCTTATTTATCAACGAACATCTAGATGATTTAGAGTTGCAACAAGCACAAGATCAGTTAGAGAAAGAAATTACCGAGCTTGATTATTTTATCGAAGAAAAGCGTTCGAGATTTGCCGAAGTCAATTACGAACGAGATCAGCTAGAGAGTTCAGATGCTTATTCTGCCAAAATGCATCAATTTGAGATGGAAAAAGAAAAACTAAATCAGTTAGGTAGGGAATGGGCGATTCTTAAAACAGAAAAAGAAGTTCTAAGTGATACAAAACAAAAATATCGTGCAAAGTATCTAACAAAAGTGATGGAAGAAACAACGCATTTTCTAGAAAAGATTACAAATGGAAATTATGTGGCTGTCAATGCACCCGAAAATAAAGAAACATTTTGGGTCGTTTCAGAAGATGGTATTCGCTACGATGTAAATGAACTTTCACAAGGAACAATGAACCAGCTTTATGTAGCTCTTCGATTGGCAATAAGTAATGTGATGACTGAGGCCCATGCACTCCCGTTTATTTTGGACGATGCTTTTGTCCACTTTGACGAAGGGCGTAATCGAAAAATGATTGAGATTTTACAGCAGATTGCGACAAGCCAACAAATGATTATTTTTACTTGTAGAAATGATGTACGCGATACAGGGGAAGCACTAAAAATAGCTACAATTGAATTATAAAAAGGCTATGATTTTCAAGCAATCATGATTTAAGCTAGAATGAAAGAATAGACTAGTTTGGAGTGATAGGAATGACGGAAAAGAAAACATATTTTTATGATTTTATCCCAGTTGATGTTCATGTGACTGACGAAGAAAAAGAAGAGATCCTACTAAATTATCCAATCCCTGAATTACCAACGCAAGAGCAAAACTTTAGCTTGGATAATGAAGTGAAAGGTAATCATGTTTCTGTTCGCGTTTTATTAAATGAAGCATCAGTACAAACGACAAAGACAAATAAAGAATTTTTAAAAATGACGTTTAGTAACAATGCCGGATCAATTAGCGCAAAAATGTGGGATAACCAAGGAGCAGTTGAAAAGAATAAACCAATTCTTGATGCTAACTCGATTTTTGATATTGAAGGTGTTGTTGATGAGTTTCGTGGATATAAATCATTAACGATAAATAAACTTAAACCATGTAAAGAAGATATAAACCCATTTTTCTTTTTACCATACACGAGACAAAGTATTGAAGAATATACCGTAGAGTTATTTTCCTATCTTCATGAATTATCTGCACCATACAAAGACATATCATTAGCTGTAATGAATCAATTTTGGGAAGGTTTTAGCATAAGTCCAGCAGCGAAGGGCTTCCACCATAATTATTTGGGAGGCTTGTTAAAGCATACAGTGGGCTTGATGCGATTTGCTAGGTTCATTGTTAAACAAGAAGTGAATCCTTTTCAAGCTGTCATTAAATTGATTAATGTTGTAGAAAAAGCATATAAACAAGAACTGTGGTCCAACTTCCAAAATGAGGAAGGCACAAAGCAAATCGTTTGGAAAGACACAATTGATCACCTCTACCGAATGCTAGCAGGAATGATGGAGCACAAAGAAGACAATCTAAATATAGATGCTTTAATGACAAGTATTCTCATGCATGATATAGGTAAATTATTGGAATATGATTATGCTGGAAAACAATACGCGGAGTTCTCTTTCCTTTACCCGACGGCAACGACTGAGAATTTAAGTGCCCGCAAACAATCAGGCATCACAATGGATGAGTTAGGTGTTATGATTGGTCACATTCCATATGGTGTTTTGATATTAAACCGCATCATTGAACAAGAAAATATTACACTTTCACTCGAGGATATTCATTTGATTTCCCATTGTATCTTATGTCATCATGGTTTGCCTGAATGGGGTTCAACTGTTAGAAACCCACAAACTATCGAGGGATATATTATCCATATTGTCGATTTTCTAGATAGTCGCTATGAGAATACGGAGCAAGTGAAGTAAAGCATTTACCTAAACCGCGAGTGCATCTATTAAGTGTCAACTTGTAATGATTGAGCCACTTTGTTCATATAGATAAGGTAGAAGCAATTGGACAAGGAGGAATGCATGATGATGGTTGGTGGTGTTCCCTTATGGATATTCTTTATAATTATCCTGATTTTCTTTAGTGGTTATATGGCATTTCGAGCAATGACTGCAGAAAGAAAACTTGATGAAGAGTTCATTGAAAGGGAAGGGAAAATATATATCGATAGAATGGTCGAAGAAAAAAAGAAGAACGCAATGCGCAGGCAACATGGAGAGTAAAGCATTGTCCGCTATATATAAATAGAAGCTATCCCCAACGAATGGGAATAGCTTCTATTTTGGTTTAACCTTGTGCTTCTGTTTCTTCCGGTTCTTGTGGATCAAAAATATTTTCTAAATCATCAATGTTAATGTTTACTTCAGCTTCAGAAATTAATTGATTAATTTTTTCTGCTGCTTGTGTCATATCAATTTGTGCTAGAGTTAATTCACGACGAATATTTTCCTTTTCGTCTTCGAATTCTCCAATGCTATCAAGGTCTTCGATTTCACGCTTATCATTTACTTTAATAATATGGAAACCAAACTCACTTTGAACGGGATCACTAATTTCGCCAACTTCCATGCTATAAGCAGCATCCTCGAACTCAGGAACCATTCTTCCAGCACTAAAGTATCCTAGTGCGCCTTCGCTCTCTGCACTTCCATCAATGGAATACTCAGCAGCTAATTCACCGAAATCTCCACCATCATCAAGTTTTGTTTTTACTTCATTTGCTGTTTCTTCATCTGGAACTAAAATATGCTGTGCATCAATTTCTGTCTTCATTCTTTCATAACGCTCTTCAATATCAGCATCTGTTATTTCGATATCTTCGGCAAGTGCTTGTTCTTGTAATAAGCTTGCATAGATAATATTTGCATATTCTTCTTCAGAGCTTATCTGATTCTGCATCAATACCATATCAAAGTTCTCACCAAATTGTTCTTTCGATTTATCAAGTTCACTTTGAACCATTTCGTCAGTAACTTCATATTTATCTTCTAATACTTTTATCGTTACTAATTCACGTAGAACAGATTCACCATATCGAGTTTTTAATTCTTCATAAAACTCATCTTTTGTTATATTACCTGCTTCAGATTCTACAACTGTTTCTGAATCATCTGCATTACATGCTGCAAGGATTAATAGAGATAAAGCAGCCAAAGCAGCGATAGTAAATTTTCTCATCAACGAACACTCCTAATATATTGTCTTATTATTTTACATTGTTAAATATATCATATATTTAACAAAGATAAGTAGTGAAATGAAGAATCCCTCATATTTTCCACTAAACTGCCATATTTAAAACTCTTAAGTAAGAACAAACGAGCATGATTACCATAATCGTATTAATTGTCTTATATACTTTCTTTGCTTTAAGTTCATTCATTTCCATTTTAGTACAAAATTTATGCGCCATTATATTAAAAACAAATAGTACAATAAATGCAAAAGCTAAATAAAATAGAACCACTAAAATCCCCCTTTGAAACATCCCCTAAAAATGTCTATCACTAACTGTATCAAAAATAATTGTTTCTGAACAGTATTTCAAGAAGTTTTCAATAAAAAAACTCCTAGTAAAATGAATCGAGTGGATTCACTTTTAAGCTAGAAGTTTTACAATTACTTACTTTGTTAAAAGAAATCATGCATTAAATGTTTTTTACTTTATTTTCAAGATCTTTCAAGCTTAATTCGATCTGTTCTAAATATTGGTAAATACTTTCTTGATGAGGATCTACTGTTTCTTTCCATTCTTCTACTGATTTTTTCATTTCCTCAGTGATTTCTTTAACGATAACGACACCTTCTTTAGAGGTTTCGCTAAGCTTATCTTTTAAACTAAGGAGGAGATTTTTCATTTCAAAAAGTTGTTCTTTCACACGAAATCTTACATCACGCCCTGATTCTGGTGTACTTAAGAGAGTAGCTGATGCTCCAATTGCACTACCAACAAGGAGTCCAAGAACTAATGATTTACCTTTAGACATAGTGTATTTGCTCCTTTCATTCTTAAAGACTGTATTCACTTTATCCAATCAATTAAAACATTAAATTATTTTGATGGGATTATTTCTATTATACCACGATTAAGACCTGGTGCTAAGTTTTCTACATAAAAAATCCTCTGATAAAGAATATCAGAGGATTTGGTTATCGTTTATACTGCAGAAATTGGATTTGTTCGTTTCATAATACCTTGAACGACAGGATATATAACTGCCATTACAATGATATTTATCGCCATTGCAGGTAGTACTACAAGTGTAAATAATGCGAGTAACCCACCTTCAGGAATTCCACCAATAATTGAAATGACGGTGATGAAAATACTTCCACTTATTAATGTTCCGATACCAGTAAGTGCTGGTACTGAAATGTTTTGATTTAATCGGTTTTTAATTAGTAGAAATAATGCTAGGAAAACAAAAGCAGTGATTGGTTTATCAATCATATTAGCAATTTGTCCGCCTGGTGCGCCTGTTGTAAGTGCAGACATGATCCCAGTTCCAAGTGCAATAATTAACACGTACTTCGGTTTTGGAAATAAGACAATTCCCAAAAACATCATGGCTAACAACATATCTGGCTTAACTCCGAAAAAGATTGGCGGCATAACGGCATGTAATACAGCACCTATACCTACAAGCAATGATAAAATAACTAAAATTCTTACGTTCATCCTAATCTCTCCTATTCTCTTCTCATCTCATTTATTTCCAACTGTACACTCGTTGTCAGTTGCGAAATATTAAATTTTATTATAACAGATATTTCTAATAATAGATAGTGCTATTTTTATTTAATATTTGTATGGATGTCTGCTGCGATTTTTTGAAGATCTTCACTTGTATAATCTTCTGCGTGCGTCGTCCAACCAAGCTGGTAACCATCGCCCTCACCATATCTTGGAATCAAGTGCACATGTAAATGAAAAACAGATTGCTCTGCAGCAGCTTCATTATTTTGCAGCATGTTCATGCCGAGTGGCTCGTAGGTAGCTTTAATTGCATTCGCAATTTTAGGAACGCGTGCAAAGAATTCTTTCGCTACTTCGGCTGATGTTTCATAAATATTTTTCGTATGCGTTTTCGGAATAACTAATGTATGCCCTTTTGTTACTTGGCTAATATCTAGGAAAGCATAAACCTCATCGTCTTCATATACCTTAGCCGAAGGAATTTCTCCATTAATAATTTTACAAAAAATACAATCCTCATGACCCATAAAACTCCACTCCTTTTATTTAAATATTACATCTATTGTATAGGGGAATGGAGGATAAATCAAAAAAGGGGGTGGGAATGCTACTATTGTAATTCTAACGGTCATCAAAATTTCTGCAACGCAGTTTGTTGACCGATACCAGCGTTTTATCGGCCACCAAAATTCTCAAAATACGATTTGTCGACCGATACCCGCGTTCTATCGGCCATCAATTTTCCCGAAACACGATTTGTTGACCGATACCCGCGTTCTATCGGCCACCAATTTTCCCGAATCACGATTTGTTGACCGATACCCGCGTTCTATCGGCCACCAAAATTCTCGAATCACATTTTGTCGACCGATACTCGCATTCTATCGGCCACCAATTTTCCCGAAACGCAATTTATTGACCGATACTCACGCTCCACTAGTCACGAAGCTCAAATTACTCCTCAACAAAAATAGAAACAGGACTGGTTCAAGGGGGATAGAACCAGCCTGCTTTAAGAAGGTAGCAATGCATGCGACAGCTTAAGAATGGGGACTGTGAACGAAATGTGGAGTGAAAATATTTCGTTTACAGTAAAGCTAACAAGTCGATTTTAAGCTTAGAAACCAAACTTTGAAAGCTTTATTTGTCTTAGATGTCGTGATAAGCGTGAGAATTTGTGATTAACACGTAAATTGGCATCATCAAGCACCTCTTTTGTGTATTTCATCAAATTTATACTCGCAAGCATTTCCCTTCATGGGTTATTTTGTTCAGCATCCATCTTCTTATGCATGTAAAATGAAAATGCTGTCGAAAGCTTTGTCGCAGTTTACTTTGGCAATCTTTGTTAAAGATGATAAAATTGATGGAAGTAATTAGCTTTGGAATCAATTAGGAGGTTAGCGCGTGGAATCATTATTACACATCAATAATCTTCACGGTGGATATACACATAAGAATGTTTTGCACGGAATTTCTTTCGATGTTTATCCGAATGAAATTGTCGGGCTTATTGGTTTAAATGGAGCAGGAAAAAGTACTGCGATTAAGCATGTTATCGGATTGATGCACCAAAAGAAAGGTGAAATTGTTGTTAACGGAAAAACATTTAACGACAACCCGACAGCATACCGTAGTCAAATGGCATACATTCCAGAAATGCCAATTCTTTATGACGAATTAACATTGTATGAGCATTTACGTTTGACTGCGATGACATATAATATATCAGAGGAAACCTTCAAAAAGAGACTTGATCCATTATTGAAAGAGTTTCGTATGGAAAAAAAATTAAATTGGTTCCCAGTACATTTTTCAAAAGGAATGCGTCAAAAGGTAATGATCATGTGTGCGTTTCTTATTGAACCACCATTATATATTGTCGATGAACCATTTGTGGGACTTGATCCGCTTGGAATTTCTTCTTATCTAGAAATAATGGAAAACATGAAGAAAAAAGGTGCGGGCGTTTTAATGTCGACTCATATCTTGGCAACTGCAGAACGCTATTGTGACCGCTTTGTGATTTTACATGAAGGGGTAATTCGAGCGTATGGTACGCTAGCTGACTTACGAGAAAGCTTCAACATGCCAGAGGCTACTCTAGACGACTTATATCTACAATTAACGAAAGAAGAAGATAGCCATGTTTGATGCGCATGCCTTTTATAAAGAACGTCTTTCCATGCACATAAAAGAGCTTAGCCGTTACCTGCGCTACATATTTAATGGGCATATCGCTGTAGCTTCATTTTTCTTTATCGCTGCGATTGCTTATTATTATCAAGCTTGGCTCGCGCAACTTCCTGAAAATTTTCCTAGTGCACTTATTATTGGAATAGCATTTGGTTTGTTAGCTAGCTATAGCCCGATTCGTACATTATTGAAAGAGCCAGATCTTGTCTTTTTAGTAGTTGCTGAAGAAAAGATGCGTCCTTATTTTCGAAATGCTATCATCTATAGTTTTCTTATTCAATTATATGTTGTTTTATTAGTTGCGGCTGCTCTGGGGCCATTATATTCAGCAAGTTTTTCCGACCGTGAAGGAAGCCCATACTTATTAACAATTCTAGTGTTACTTATTTATAAAGTTGGGAACCTTCTTGTAAACTGGTGGATGTACCGAGTAAGGGAAAGTCGAACAAGGCGTATCGAGTTATTAAGTCGTACGATTGTTAATATCCTCGTTTTTTACTTTCTCGTTGCAGGTGAAATATTACTAGCGAGCATCATGACGATTATATTCACCGCTGTTTTCTTATATATCTATTCTTTATCTGTGAAGAAACCAGGTGTTTTATGGGATCTATTACTTGAAAAGGATCAGAATAGAATGCAATCCTTCTATAGAATTGCAAATATGTTTAGTGATGTTCCGCATATAAAAAGTCGAATTAGTAAAAGACAATGGCTTGTTTCGTTGTTAACTAAAAATATTACGTTTGAAAAACGCTATACTTTTGACTATCTTTACCGAATTACTTTTATAAGAAGTGGCGATTACCTAGGAATGTATCTCCGCTTAATCGTTTTAGGCGGAATTTTTATTCTGATGATACCGAATATATGGGTGAAATTATTATTTTCTCTCCTATTCATTTATTTAAGCAGCTTCCAAATGATGGCGTTATATAAACATCACCGCACAGTAATGTGGCTAGATATCTATCCAATTGAGGAAAGTGACCGTCAATCATCGATGTTAAAACTTCTTTATCAACTAGGATTTTTGCAAACGATAATTTTTTCAGCATTATTTTTAGTTGATCAAGCTTATATTGGTTTTGTTTTAACACTGGTAGCTGGAATAGTATTCACCTATTTATTCACAAATGGTTATATAAAAAAGAAATTAGTATAATGTATCTTTTATGGTAATATCAATATAAAGAATATTTAAAATGACTATAAATTGTTATTCAGTTTATAGTCATTTTTTTATTAGGGGGAGTATTTTATCGTGAAACAATTTTTTGGAATATTTGTTTTGTCGATCATGTTGTGGGGGACTTTTGTTTTCTTTTTCCTAGGCTTGTTGATTCAAACCATGTGGGGTCTCGTTTTAATACCTGCATTCGTGATGGCCGTACTAATTAAATTTCTTGTAGAACAAGATTCAAGAATAAATAACTTAGAAGATAAAATTATAGAGTTGGCGAATGAAGCGGAAAATTAATATTTTGCGATAAATTGAAACTACATCCTGTTTTCAACGTCTAATTGTTAAAAGGGGTGCTTCGCTTATGAAAAAACATACATTGATTTATGGAATTTTACTTGTACTAATTTTAATGGGTTGTGGAACTTCAATGAATGGAAAAAATGCATCAGATTTTGAGCCAACTTCATACGAGTCTATAAATGATTTAAATGGAGTTACGATGCAGGTTGTAGAAGAAACGGTTTCTCCACTTGGATTATCCGTGCGTATAGAAAATAATTCGGATAACCGAGTAGTTTTTAGTGATGATTTTTTACTTGAAATGAAAATAGCTGAAGATTGGTTTCAAGTTCCAATAAAATTAGAAAGCTACGGATTCAATGATATTGGTTATGAAGTGGAGCCTGGAGCTTCTGAAGAATGGCCTGCTAATTTTGAATGGTTATATGGCAGTCTAGAAGATGGTGATTATCGCATCTTTAAAAAAGTCCTGGATTTCAGGGGACCAGGAGATTTTGATGAGTACGATGTGGCTGCAGAATTTACGATTAATGAGGCAAGTTGACCTTAAAAATTAATTTCTAATCGAAAAGGGTGTTAAAATGATATTTTTTAAACCGATGGCTGATACAGAAAATAATAATTGGAAGAAAAGCGCAATTATTGGCTTTTACACATACCTGATTATTTTATTCATTGATCAGTCTTATTATATATTTAATGAAAAAAGCTTAATATCTAGTGTAGTCATTTTTTGGATTGGATTAATCGTTGTTTTCACAAGTAATTTTATATTGAATGTCTTAGCAAAAAGAAATAAGGATTCCATGCGAATGAGCAAGAATCCTAGGGAGTGAAGTGCGATTTTAGTAAGGAAGGGTTTCTTTTTATTTTTTCTTCAATTCTTCCTTATTTTTTTCAATTGTTTCTTTAACTTTTTCCATTTGCTCTTGATAGGCATCTTCTACATCTGTTGTAGAAGGGATAAAAGGCTCTGGATTATAATCAGTACGCTTTCCATAACGCAGCATTTGATAAATAATCATGCCGTTGTTTGGTTTCCCGTTTACAGTAAGCATAGGAATAGCATCGAATAATACATAGAAGAAAGTATAGAAAACAAAACGATTCCAAAATGTTTCATACTCGGTTATAAAGTCATTCGCTATCAATGCATTTATAAGTAGGCCAGAAATAACATTTACTAAGATTGGACTTGCATAAAGGATAACGTAAGCAATTTTACTTTCATTTTTTAATGTATCATAAGAAAACCAACTGTATAGATGATAATATTTTCTCACATCAAGTATACCAATCTTGAAAATACGTGGGCCGGATCCTAAGGTGATTCTACAATTTTTTGCTCCGAATATAAGGCCGGAAATTAAATACCCTAGTTCCCTTAAGAAAATGACTGATGGGAAAATAATAAATGCTGATATAATGAGTCCAACCAAATCAGAAAGACCGAACATAAACATACCTCCATTCTGCCTTACCGATTACATAAACTTTGCGAAGCTTCTATTCTGTAATTCTTCCACAAAAAGCTAAAATTGAAACAAAGCCTCATTAATATATTTTTTCTGATTATTTAGCGCTGTTAATTTCTAATATTGTGTTGAGGATAAACCCGCTTCGGAAATATACTCCGCTTTCCGCGGGCGGCTGGTGAGCTTCCTCATACGCTTTGCGTACTGCGGAATCTCACCTAAGCCTTTCCTCCCGCAAGAGTCTCCGTATATTTCCGAAGCTCAATTTACACTTTGAATTTCTTATTGGTTGAAATATCAACAGTAAGCTTTAAGATAGCCAGTTATTTAAGAAGCCATTCTAATACTCAAGCTCATTTCTCACCATAGTTTATGGTATTATTTGAATATACTAGATTCATAGAAATAATTTTAAATGTTAATACCATCATTTTAAAACGGAGGAAATCAATGAAACGAAGTAAAAATATCATTATCTTTCTATTTTGTGTCATTCTTTTATCAGTGGGGATTTGGATTTTTCAAATCATGACAGATAGAATGCCACTCATTGACCAAGTAACAAGAAGTACGGTAGATAAATTAGAATCATCTTTTCTGTTTGACGTCTTTCGGATGATTACTAATCTTGGTTCAGAATTCTTTCTTTATCCATTCGTACCAATCGCAGGAATTTTACTAATTATATGGTACAAGCATTGGCTGCCAGGTTTACTCTTTGCCGGTGGAACATTACTCGCTCATATACTAAATATCTTTATCAAGCAAGTTGTCGTAAGAGATCGACCTAGCATTTCTGTCTCGGCAAATGCGGAGGGGCATAGTTTTCCATCCGGTCATTCCATGATTCCGATGGTTTGTTACGGACTACTAGCATACTTTATCGCTAGAAAATTAAAATCAAAAGCGGCAATTCTCACCGTGCAAATTTTAGCAGCACTTCTAATTTTCCTAATTGGAATAAGTCGTTATGTGATTAATGTCCATTATCTAACAGATGTTATTGCAGGATTCTTTTTCGGATTTCTTCTATTGATCGCTCTTATTTTCTTATATGAACGAATCACTGTAAAACGGACTCGGTCTTAAGGCTGAGAGAAAAGCAATCTTCAGAAGGTTATCTCAAGAGTTAAGCTAAGATAAACTATAGATAACAAGTAAGAGAGCTGGTTTTATAATTGAAACAGTTCAACAAGAAAAGGGTGATGACAGTGAGTAATTTTCTTCGAATATTTCTTGCAGTATTTTTAATTGGTACAGGGATTATGCTTGTTCTTTCAAATCTTGGCATTGCAGATTTTGGAATTGGCTCCTTATGGCATAATATCTACCCTGTCTTTATATTGGTTATTGGATTGAAATGGTTATTTGATTTTTTAAGAAGACGCGGAACACATTGGTTCCTAGGTTTATTCTTTGTAGTTTTCGGTAGTTTATTACTTCTTGACCGTTTTGAAATCATTACTTTTTACTTTAAAGATGTCTTCAAGTTATGGCCTTTATTAATTATTTATGTTGGATTTGCTATCTTTGGATTTAGCTCCGGTAGAGGGATGATTGTTATTAACCGAGGAAAAGATAGAACTTCTTCTACAGAAAATTGGAATAAACAATATGGGAATGCGCAAAAGTTTGTTGTAGGAGATCATGATTTTAGTAAACCAAACTGGCGTGTGGAACCTATGAATATACGAACGATGGCAGGAGATTTCTATATGGACTTCTCTAAAGCCTATATTCCTGAAGGTGAGACACCAGTATATATTCGCAGTTTAGCAGGCGATGTGCACTTGCTTGTACCTGAAACGCTTGAATTTAGAATACAAGCGAAAGTTAAGGCTGGAGATATCGAAATATTGGGCAGTGACATGGGTGGAATCAACCGTTCTTATTCTTACCAATCACCTAATTATGAAGCAGCAGATCGTAAGCTTGATTTTGATATTGATTTGAAAGCTGGCAGTATTCGTTTGGACAGTGTATAGGAGGTCAGGAAAAATGAAAAGTAGATTTTCAAGTATCCGATTTATTTTTATTCGTTCTCATTTATCTGGACTTGTAGTCACCACGATTACACTGCTAGCGCTTCTTCTATCCATTTATGTTTTATTTGAACCAGAGTGGCTTTCTGCAGGCGCAATTTTTGTCTTTATTATTTCTTATCTTATTTTAGGGACAATCATTGCACTTTATACAGGTTTTACCATGAGTGGAAATATGAAATCTAGACTTGATTCCTTATCCGTATTAATTACTCAATTCTCTAATGGGAACTATCAGTCTAGCGTATACTTTGAAGAGGAAGATGAGATTGCAAGAATTGGTAGTGAATTAAATGAGTTAGGGAAAAAGTTACAAGCCCAAGTAAAATCTTTGCAACGTATGGCTGATGAAAAAGCGGAATTTGCAAAGTCAGCACATAAATCTGCCGTAATTGAAGAAAGACAGCGACTAGCGCGCGATCTTCATGATGCGGTTAGTCAGCAACTTTTCGCTTTAAATATGATGTCGGAAGCTGCGGTCAGGCAAATCGATGTTAATCCAGATGTTGCGAAGGACCAGATTATAGAGGTTTCCAATATTGCTTTACAAGCACAAACAGAAATGCGTGCGCTTTTACTTCATTTGCGACCTGTTCATTTATCAGGGGACCCATTGCCGAAAGGAATACATAAATTAATTAGTGAATTGCAAATGCGTAGTCAAATTGATTTTCAAGTGAATGTGAATGATGAATTAATTTTAAATGAAACAACAGAAGAACATGTTTTTCGTATTATTCAAGAAGCGCTTTCCAATATTCTAAGACACTCCCAAGCTACGATCGTTAATTTAGATATCACCACCCGTAAAAATGAGTTGTTTGTTCATATTAGAGATAATGGGAAAGGCTTTGATATTGCTGATGAAAATGGAAATAAAACTTCTTACGGCATGCGAACGATGCGAGAACGAAGTGAAGAAATAGGTGGGACATTCAAAATTCATTCGAAACTGGGAGAAGGAACATACCTTGATATTCGAATACCTTGTTAAAGGGGGAAAAGCAAATGGTACGGGTTGTAGTTGTTGATGACCATGATGTGGTGCGAAAAGGAATTATTGCATTTTTAACAACAGATGAGAGAATTGAGGTAGTCGGTCAGGCCTCAAGTGGTAATAAAAGCATTCCAATCATCAAGGAAGAAAAGCCAGATGTCGTCTTAATGGATCTGATGATGGAGGACGGAAATGGTATTGAAGCAACAGAGCAAATTATGAAACTAGATTCAAATTGTAAAGTAATCATTTTAACAAGCTTCTATGATGATGAGCAAATTTTTCCTGCTATTGAAGCGGGAGCTTTTAGTTATATTTTGAAAACATCTTCTGCAACGGAAATTGTTGATGTTATATTAAAGGCTGCAAAAGGCGAAAATGTAATTGAACCAAAAGTTGCTGGAAAGATGATGACGAATTTTCGTAAACCGGAGAAAAAATTGCATGAGGATTTAACAGAAAGAGAAATGGAAGTATTACTTTGTATTGGGAACGGGATGACAAACCAAGAAATTAGTGAAGAATTATTTATTGGGATAAAAACAGTGAAGACACATGTGAGTAATATTTTATCAAAACTTGAAGTGAAAGATCGAACACAGGCGGCTGTCTATGTGCACCGAAACAAATTATTATAGTTCACGGAACGTTCAAAAGTTATTTTGAAATGAAGCATAATTATTGTAATAAAAACCTGTGGTTCGTATAATGAAAAACGAAGATATGTGAAAGGAATAATCCGATGCGAAATCTGACGAAAAAAGCAGAAAACCTTTTGCTGCTTATCTGGGTACAAGCACTACTCGCAACAACAGGCAGTCTTTTTTATTCTGAAGTTATGGGATACATACCCTGTGAACTTTGCTGGTATCAACGAATTTTAATGTACCCGTTAGTAATCATTTATGGTTTAGCACTGTTTAAAAGAGATCTTAAAATTGCTTATTCAGGATTATTTTTAAGTGGAATTGGTTTTTTTGTTTCTACTTATCACTATTTAGTTCAAAAAGTGCCAGCGTTTCAAGGAATGGGCGGTTCTTGTTCAGGACCAGTTCCATGTAATGCAATCTATGTAAATTATTTTGGATTTATAACGATTCCTTTCTTGGCAGCTGTAGCATTTCTAGTTATTTTTATTGTGCATCTTATACTTCTTAAGGAAAAAGGGAGGAACTAATGTATGGGAAAGAAAGTTATTATTATCGTAGGAGCAATTGCAATATTATTCGTTGCGCTATTCTTCGCAATTAATTATAAAAATGATAAAGCACTTGAAGGAGATAATCCTTACGGTACAACTGATTTAGATCAAGCGACAATTGATCAATTAAATAATCCGCTGTATGGAAATCAAGTTTTACCTGATGATTTATTGGAACAAGTGACGAGTGGCGAATCGACTACTGTATACTTCTACAGTCCAACATGTTCGTTTTGTCAGCAAACAACTCCGTATCTTGTACCATTATCAGAGGATATGAATGTTGATTTGAAAAAATTAAACCTGCTTGAATTTGGCGGGGAAGCAGCACCATTCAGAATTCAATCAACACCAACTGTTGTTCATTATGAAGATGGGGAAGAAGTTTTCCGTCTTGAAGGACAACACACAGAAGAACAGTACGAAGCATTCTTTAATGAATATGTTTTAACAGAAAGTGAATAAAGCACAAAGGCGCAAGTGCCCGGTCAGCGACGTACAAACTGCGCCCCACAGGACGTGGGGTGGTTCAACGTTGCGACGTGATGTCGCGATTTTAGTTGAACTTCCTTTTTCAATTGAGATAAAGGAAACACGACGAGGTACGAGTCGATGTTGACTTATCGATTGAAGAAGTGCGAAGTTTGATAGTCGGTGGGCGCTGGAGCCGGACGTGGCTTTCCCACTAATAATATCCAAAGCATAGAAGTTTTATAACTTCCTTGATAAATAAAAAGGGCCAACTGATAGGTAATAAAATCAGCTGGCTCTTTTTTTATTCTTTATTTTCTTCTTCTACATACATGTTATAGGTTGCTAAAAATGGTCGCTCTTCAAAATAGTCTAGAGGTTTTACAGTGTTCTCCCCGTGTACTGCAGCAAACTCAGGTGAGTTTTTCCAGTTTTCGAAATCTGTTTTAGAATTCCATTGGGTAAACGCAATATATACATTTCCTTTTTTAGGCTTTAATAAGCGAACTGCTTGAAACCCAGGGACTGTTTCGATATCTCCCATTCTTTTTGTGAAGATAGACTCGAATAGCGGCTCACTTTCTTCACGCACAGGGATGTTATTCATCGCTACATATCCTGTTTCAAAGACATGACCAGCTTTGGCAAGTATTTCGTATGTTCTCCCAGATTGGAAAATTTCTTTGTTTGGATGTTCGTAATAAGCAATCGCTCTTTCATTATTAGACATAAGTCGAACATCAAAACCACTATGTTTTTCTTGTAGTTTTATTAAAAAATCAATTGTCCCACTCGTTATAAAAGCTTTCATCATTTTTCCCCTTTCTCGACTATTTATATTTATACTACTTTAATCATACCCCAAATCGAAGCAATTTACGCTGTTGTTTTACTATAATCTCTTTGGAGTTGGCTATGTAAGGTAGAGTGTTGATATTTCATGAAATATTAATTAAAAAGTGAAAATCAGCTTCGGAAATATACGAAGACTCCAGCGGGAAAAAAGGCATAGGTGAGATCCCGCAGTACGCGAAGCGTGCGAGGAAGCTCACCAGCCGCCCGCGGAAAGCGTAGTATATTTCCGAAGCGGGTCTACGCTCCTTACTAATGTAACTTATGAAATACAAAAGCTTAAATATGAACACTTTGTAGCAGTCTTAGCTAACTCTTAATCTCAATTGCTTGCTAATCACTTTATAGTCTACCTTTTTTAAAGTATAATTTATAGAAGCAGAGGTGTAGATATGCGTAGACAAGATCGTAGAAAAAAGTCGATAAAGAAGAGATTTAAATGGATTTTAATTAGTTTGGCCATCGCGTTCGCGTTAGGCTTATTTGGTTTTATATCCATTATTTATTTTGGTAGTTTAGTAGTGGATGATGATAAATTAATTTTATATGAAACGACAACAATTGAAACAGCAGATGGCGAAGTAATCAAGGAAATATATACGGAAAATAGGAATTACATACCTATCGAGCAAATTCCTGATCATGTAAAAAACGCTTATATTGCAATTGAAGATCAACGTTTTTACGAACATTATGGAGTAGATGTAAAGTCGATTGCACGAGCTGTATACAAAGATATAGTTGCAATGAGTAAGGTCGAAGGTGCAAGCACAATTACGCAACAATTAGCGAAAAATTTGTTTTTACACAATGAAAAGACTTGGTCAAGAAAGATAAAAGAAGCGATGGCAGCAGTTTATATGGAAACACAAATGACCAAAGATGAAATTCTTGAGCTTTATTTGAATGAAATTTATTTTGGTCATGGATTATACGGAATTGAAAAAGCTTCTAATTTCTATTTTTCTAAAAGTACTTCAGATTTAACGGTTGCTGAAGGGGCACTGCTTGCTGGGCTAGCGAAGGCTCCCAATGGCTACTCACCGATAAATCATCCAGATAAAGCACTAGAAAGAAGAAATCTCGTACTTACCATCATGCAAAATACGGGAATGATATCGACAGAAACAAAACAACTAGAGGAAAGAAAGAATCTAGGTCTGCAAATAAAAGAAGCAGAATCAAAACCATGGGCTGATAGCTACGTTGACTTGGTTGTTAAAGAAGCACAAGAAAAACAAAATATTACGAGCGATCACCTAAGTAAAGGTGGTTATCGAATCGTAGTCGCATTGGATGAAGAAATCCAACGAATCGCCTATGAAAAATTCAAAGATGATGACTATTTCCCAGGAAATACAGCTGGTGTAGAAGGCGCATTTGTCATGATGGAACATGAATCAGGAAGAATTGTGTCGGCTATTGGTGGACGAGATTACCAGTTAAGTAATTTAAATCGGGTTACTGTTAACCGTCAACCTGGTTCAACCTTTAAACCATTAGCAGTTTTTGGTCCTGCATTAATGCAACCGGAAAAATATAATGCTTATAGTTTACTTCCTGATGGAGAACATACAAACGAAACATATCTTGCTGCGAATGTTGATGGTGTTTATGCAGAAATTGTCACATTATATGATAGTATTGTCGCTTCCAAAAACGTTCCGACAATCTGGTTGCTTGATCAGATAGGAATAGCAGAATCAAAAAGTTATTTAGATAAAATGGATATGCCGATCACGGACGAAGGATTAGCAATCGCACTAGGTGCACTATCTGAAGGTGTATCTCCTTTAGATATTATGGAGGGATATAGAACCTTTGCGGCAAATGGTAATGGAATTGAATCTTATGCTATAGAAGAAATTTATGATAAAAATGATAAATTAATTTATCAAGCTGAAAAGAATGAAAAAGAAGTTTTCAATCCGCAAGTCGCATGGGATATGACAGAGATGCTTTCGAAGGCTGTTGAAAATGGATCATCACAGGCTGGGGAATATTCGAAAGCTTTAGCAGGGAAAACAGGTACAACAGAACATCCACATGTCGAAGATCAAGTGAAAGATGCATGGTTTGCAGGGTATACTCCAGAATATGTAACAGCATTGTGGATGGGATATGATGTTTCAGATAAAGACCATTATCTAACTGGAGGAAGCTCCTACCCGACAAGACTAACGAAAGATATACTTACTGAAGTCGATAAAATAAAACCATTAGGGGAATCTTTTGAGCGTCCGTCATATGTAGAAGCACTTCCAGAGCCAATCCAGATTGAAGCAGTAACGAATGTGAAAGCAACGTATGAACTTGGTGGATTTTCTCTTGTTAAAGCAAGAATTACTTGGGATGCTCTCGGTGATGACCGAATCGTTTATCGCATCTATGAAGAAAGAGACGGCATTG
Source organism: Oceanobacillus sp. CAU 1775 (assembly GCF_054482815.1). Classification (NCBI taxonomy): domain Bacteria; kingdom Bacillati; phylum Bacillota; class Bacilli; order Caryophanales; family Bacillaceae; genus Oceanobacillus; species Oceanobacillus sp. CAU 1775. The sequence goes on from NZ_JBTLRO010000003.1 coordinate 150,978, forward strand.
ATCGTCGTGTAGGTGAGGTAGAAGGGGAAAGTGAATACGTAATTAATCATGCTTTATTCAAAAATAAAGGATATTATGTTGTAGCGTATGATCCTTTGACGAAACTTGAAAGTAGAAAATCAGAGACAGTGAAATTAGAATTTTGATGAGAAAAACCGGTTATGAATTGTTGGAGACCAACTTTCATAACCGGTTATATTAATTTAAGATATTATTCATTTTCATAGCTCTTAATTAATTCATCAATCAGTGACCCCACATAGTCAACTGCAATTTTGATTGGTTCTGTTGTAGACATATCTACGCCAGCTTTTTTGATTAGCTCTAGCGGCTTCATTGTGCCACCAGCTTTTAGGACATCTAACCAACGATCAACTGCAGGTTGTCCTTCTTCTTTAATTGCTTGTGCTACAGCTGTAGAAACTGTTAAACCAGCAGAGTATGTGTATGGATATAGTCCCATATAATAATGTTGCTGTCTCATCCATGTTAAGCCAACACCTTCATCATACGTAACTTCATCTCCCCAGAAGGATTGAATCGTTTCTAGCTTTTGTTTCGTAAGCACATCTGCTGTTAATGGAACACCTTGCTCCGCTAACTCGTATACTCTACGTTGTAATTCACCTTCTAAAAGATGTGTAATGAAATTATGATGGTATGTGCCAAGCAATTGAGTGATTACCCAACGCTTCATTCTGACATCATCTGTTTTTTCCATTAAATGTTCCGCTAGAAGTAATTCGTTAATTGTTGATGGTCCTTCTACAAAATAAGTAGATGGGCGCGTATTTAGTAAGGGTTGATTTTTCCCTGCCAGATAGAAGTGTCCAGCATGTCCCATTTCATGTGCAAGTACAAAAGCACCACGCATTGTATCTGTCCAAGTGATTAAGATATACGGGTGAACACCATATGGGCTTGAACAAAATGCCCCATTTGCTTTCCCAATATTATCTGAACGATCAACCCAGCCTTCATGGATTGATTTCTTCATAATCTCACTATATTCTGGCCCCATAACTTCTAGTGAAGATAAAATCGTCTCCGTAGCTTCCTCATACGTCACATGTGGATTGAAATTAGGATCTAATGGTGCTTTTAAATCCGAATAATGTAACTCATCTAAACCTAATAATCTCTTTTTAAGCTTCGCATATCTTCTCATATGTGGTGCTAGCTCTTTTTGAATAACATCTAGTTGATTATGGTACATTTCTTGTGTTACCTGCTGAGGAGCTAAAAGCATATCTGTTACAGATGAATAATTTCTTAGTTTAGACATTGTAACTTGCTTGGAAACCTCTGTTGAGTAAACAGCTGCAAATGTATTTTTATATTGGTTAAGTGTATTTGTGAAAGATTCATAGGCATTTCTTCTAGTAGTTGTATCTGCCGCAAATTCATAGCGATCCTCATAAAGAGCTTCAGACATTGGCAATACATTACCTTCACTATCTTTGATTTCTGCAAACTGCATATCAGAAGTTTTTGCTCTCTGATAGATTTTATGTGGAGCTCCGTGAACTTCACTTAAAGCTGCCAAAGTCTGCTCGATATCAGGCGCTAATTTATGTTCTTTTTCTTCGACAACATCTTGAAGTACCTTTTTATATTTTTCTAATTCTGGGTTGTCTTGCATGAATTGAGTAACTTTCTCTTCCGTTAAGTCATTTAATTCAGATTGGAAGAAAGAAAGTTTCGCACTAATTTTTGCTAAGACACTAGATACTCTGGCTGCATCTCTTTGATTACTTGAATCAGATCCGTCGCCACTAAGCTTTAAGTTCGCGTAAACTGCAACTCGAACCATTTTTTCATTATAAGCTTCCATTTCTTTAATAGCCTCAAGCACGGTAGAAGCATTTTCTAGCACTCTACCTTTATATTGCAATACCTTATCTGCTTCGGCTTCAATCGTTTCTAAGCCCTTCTCCCAGTCAGCATAATTCGCAAATAAATCACTAAGGTTCCACATCTGCTCTGCTGGAACGTCTGCACGACCAAGAAGTTTTGCTGTATTTGTCGTCATATAAATCCCCCTATAGATAATTATTTCGGTACTCTAAGTAATTATAATACAAACATTTAAAGAATGATACAACTTTTCAGATAAAATAGATTTGATAATCTTTGGAGTTTCACACGGTAGATATGTCTTCAAAATCGCAATCGTCTGTAATGGTGCAGCAAATGAGTGACTACAACTATAGTCATCCAAAATACTTCTATATAAAAATACACAAAAAAAGACAGCTAAAATTGGTAGCTGCCAAAGAGAGAAATATGGTGTTGTAATACAGATAGATACAAAGTTTAAGTGACAGTTAACTAAATAAACAAATGTGAGTACTGCAATTAGATTGCAGGGTGATCACAGTCATCACAGATATTGCCATAGCAATCTGCTTTTTCAACGATATCATGACCGCATTTGTTACATTTCTTCTTCGGTAAGTTCTTGAAAAACTCGACTAATCCAAGCATGTGATTCCTCCTCAGCTGTTTATAAGTTATTTTGTTATTAAAGTCATTGTATTATAACAGTATGTATTTTGTCAACACTGTGTTACAACATTTTATCTAAATAGTTTTTAAATAATCGGATAAGTGAAACGATAAACTGTACTATATCAGGGCTTAAAGTACTTTTTCCTTACATTTTTATTGATTAAAGATTTTTTTTACATTAAACTACTATTAGAAGTTATACGAGGAGGAACCTACATGAAGTTTATAGACAATAAAGGTATTACAGATCCCATGGTTAACTTAGCACTTGAAGAGTATGTTTTGGAAAACTTCGGTGAAACTGATTCATACTTACTTTTCTATATAAATCAGCCTTCGATTATTATTGGACGTAATCAAAATACGATTGAAGAAGTTAACACGAATTATGTAGAAGAAAATAATATTAAAGTCGTCCGTCGCTTATCTGGTGGGGGAGCAGTTTATCACGATGAACAGAATTTGAATTTTAGTTTTATTACCAAGGACGATGGTGATAGTTTTCAAAACTTTAAAAAGTTTACACAGCCGATCGTTGACGCATTAAATGACAAGGGTGTACCTGCAGAAATGCAAGGACGAAATGACATTGTTGTAGATGGTCGCAAGATTTCTGGAAATGCAATGTTTTCTACAAAAGGTCGTCTATTTAGTCACGGTACGCTAATGTTGAACTCTGCAATTGAAGAACTTTCAAAAGCATTAAAAGTGAATAAGCTTAAAATTGAGTCAAAAGGTATCAAGTCTGTGCGAAGTCGCGTTGCGAATATAAATGAATTTCTAGAAGAAAAAATTACGATGGAAGAATTTAAAGAAATGATTTTAAAGCATGTTTTCAACGTGGAAGATATTAAAGATGTTCCTGAATACGTTTTAACTCAAGAAGATTGGGATAAAATTTATGAGATTTCTAAAAATCGTTACCAAGATTGGAAATGGAATTATGGTAAATCTCCATCATTCAACATTCAAGAATCACATAAATTCCCTGCTGGACTAGTAGACGTCCGTTTAAATGTAAAGAATGGAATAATAGAAGATGCAACAATATTTGGCGACTTTTTCGGTGTAGGTAATATTGTTGATTTAGAAAAGAAACTAATTGGATTACGTCATGACCGCAAAGCAATTGAAGAAGCTCTAGAGGATTTCCCAGTATCTCATTATCTTGGAAAAATCACAAAAGAAGATTTCATCAATTTAATCTACTAAAAATATAAAAAGTAAAGCTCAGGAAATTTAATTCTTGAGCTTTACTTTTTTAATTTTGTGTATGTTAAAACCTATTATTGAGATTTGACACTTTAAAAATAAGAAGTGTAAATTGAGCTTCGGAAATATACGTAGACTCCAGCGGGATGGAAGGCAACGGTGAGACCCCGCAAGTCGCTTGCGACTGAGGAGGCTCACCAGCCGCCCGCGGAAAGCGGAGTATATTTCCGAAGCGGGTTTGTTCTCATAATAAAATGGAACTTTAAAATAGCATTATTTTTAGAAAATCATTAATAATTTTCTTATAATTTCCTTTTTTCACTTTCTTTTTAACTAGGACTTTGCTAATATATATTTAAGCCACTTTCCCTGACATAGAAGGGAATAAATAAAATGAAAAGACTTACGTTTACAAGTGCTCATGAAGTCACACCACTAACGATGGCAATTATTGCTAGCCGGGACGAAGGAGGCAGGGCTGTAAGTTATATTTTAGAAGAAACCACCGAATACATCAGCAATAACCCCCCAAGTAAACTCATCGATGAAGCATGTAAATTTTTTGGTTCAAGCCTACGCGGCAGACAAGAAGGAACGCGTGACATATCAGGCCTAACCCATAAAGTGCCTGTATCAATAGACCCCGCGAGCGGTATGTACTTTTTCCCTACGTCCTCGCCGACTAGCCCAAGATGTTCCTGGATTGCTCACTCCCACATTGATAAAATCAACCGATTAAAAGAAGGACGAACAGAAGTAATATTTAAAAATGGTAAGAAAATAAAGTTGGATATTTCCTATGGTTCCATGTTGAATCAAGTGCGTCGCACCGCACAATTCCGCTTTCTACTCGACAATCGCATCAGATTTATTAAGAACCAAATCGATTTTGAAGTTTTAGAAGAGATGTAGGTTTCTAACCTTCTTTTTGATGGTTCCTAACTTTAAATAATTGCTCTTGAATAATTGTTTCTACTTTTTTTCGGATGGCTGGGTTGAAGAAATTGCGCTTTTCTTCTCTTCCTTGGCATAAGAAAAGAAAGGAGGAAAAAGAATCATTTTTATTTAAGGTGACTACATCAATTCTTTGCTTTTTCATTTCCTTTCTTAAATTTCTGCGCTCATCTAAGGATAGAGATTCCATATCTCGTAATAGCTCCATATAAGGCTCTTTAATTTTAAAAGATCCTTGTTCCACATGCTTGATATCCTGCCTGATGACAACGATAGCCATGGAAAGAAAAAGAAAGCGTGAGGCAATTGCGTATTCCTCTTCCGTTAAAAATCGCATCATGAACTCTCCCTCTCTACAGAACGTATGTTTCTATTATAGGTTAAAAATGAAAAAAATACTACAATAAAATATAATAAAAGGGAAAGTGGCAAATTTTGCATTGTTTTACTAGGCATTTTTAGTCGAATACTTTAAAATAAAAGAAATTGCGTAATGTAACTGAGGAGCATAGAGCTAAATGTATATTCACACCATCACGTTTCAAAATTGGCGAACAGAATTAAATGAAAATGGTTATGATGCATTTATTCAACAATTATTAGATCAGTATGAAGGACTTGGGCCATTGCCAGGAATTTTATTTCCTTTTATTGAAGCTTTTTTGCCTTTCTTACCTTTAATCGTTTTTGTTCTGGCGAATGCCGCTGCATACGGATTACTGGAAGGCTTTCTCTATTCATGGGTTGGTGCAAGTGTCGGGGCAGTTGCTGTATTCTTCATCATCCGAAGATTAGGAAACGTAGCATGGGTGCAAAATAAAGTTAAGAGTAATAAACAAGTTATTCGAATTACAGGTTGGGTGGAGCGCCACGGATTTGGTCCGTTGTTTCTATTATTATGCTTTCCGTTTTCTCCTTCTGCGATCATAAATGTTGTTGCTGGACTATCAAGAGTTAGTACGCAACAATTTATTTTGGCAGTATTGTTAGGGAAAGCAGTGATGATTTTCTCTATTTCCTATGTGGGATCGTCGATTATGGAGTTTGCTCAGAATCCAATGAAAACCATTGTAGTGTTGGTGAGCGTAGGATTGTTCTGGATTATCGGTAAGTATTTAGAGAAACGACTCCAAAAAAGAGTCTATGAAAAAAATTACCCGAATATGGATAAAGAGAATACAATAAAACGTTAGGATAGAGCTTTTATCTCTGCTAAGATGGAGATAGAAGCTCTATTTTATAAGAAAACAATATTATTTAATTATACGAAATTAACACTTCATACATAGAACACATAGAAGGAGGGGTTTGTTATGGGGATTCGGTTTATTACTGGTCGTTCAGGGACAGAGAAAAGTCAGGTTATTCTGGATGAAATTAAAGAAAAACTAGAAGAAAATCCAATCGGAGCACCAATTTTTTATATCGTACCTGACCAAATGACCTTCCAACAAGAGCGGGCCTTATTTACGGATAAAGGTATTCAAGGAAGTATTCGGGCGCAAGTAGCTAACTTCTCAAGACTAGCTTGGAGAATTTTACAAGAAGTTGGGGGAGGTACGCGTCAATTTATAAGCTCTGTCGGTATTCAAATGATGCTAAAAAAAATAATTGAAGAGAAACAAGGGGACTGGCTCACTTTTAAAAAGGCGCTTGAAAAACAGGGATTCTTAAAACAACTCGAGCAAATCATTACCGAGTTCAAACGCTATCAAATCACACCAGAACTTCTGCAACTTGAGTTAGACCATATGAATAAATTCGTCCATAAAGAAGCGATGGAAGTCTCTTTGGAAAAGAAAATCACTGATTTACTTTATATATATAATAAACTAACTGAAAATCTAGCAAATCAGTATATCGATAGTGAAGATCAGCTTCAACTGCTTGCAGAAAAAATTCCACAATCAAGTTATTTAGAGAATGCAGAGATTTACCTAGATGGCTTCCATCAGTTCACTCCAAATGAACTATCTGTAGTTGAAACGCTATTAAAGAAATGCAAAACAGTGACAATTTCTTTAACGGTTGATAACCCAGGTGAGGTCGGTGGAGAACTTGATCTGTTTTACCAAACAAAAGAAACCTATCTTCGTTTGCAAGAAATTGCTGAAGAGAACGGTATTCCGAACGAGGAGCATCTCGTTATTCAACCAGAAACAAGTCGTTTTAAAGATCGGCCATATTTTGTGCATTTAGAAAAGTATTTTGATGTTCATCCAGCACCAGCATATGAGGGCGACGTTCCAATAGAAATTGCTGAAGCTGTACATCCAAGAGCTGAGGTTGAAGGAGTAGCACAAGAAATATTACGACTTACTAGGGAAGAAAATTATCGTTACCGTGATATTGCTATTTTAATGCGAGAATCAGATGTTTATCATGACTTAATTAAAACAGTTTTTACCGACCATGACATTCCAGTATTCTTGGATGAAAAGAAATCGATGTTAAATCATCCATTTATTGAATTTATCCGTTCGGTGTTTGATGTTGTTGAAGGTAACTGGCGTTATGATGCTGTGTTTCGAGTGCTAAAAACAGGCTTCATTCCACCAACAGATGAAGAATACCCATTAACGAGCGATGCCATTGATGAGTTGGAAAATTATATTCTTGAATATGGGATACGAAGAAGAGATCGTTGGTTTAGTGATGAAGAATGGAAGTTTCAACGTTTTCGTGGTTTTGAAGGAGCAGGACAAACAGATACAGAAAAAGAAACACAAGATAGAATCAATGCTTATCGTAGACAAGTAGTTCATGCACTCCAGCCTTTTGACGAAGCGATTCGTGAAGCGCAAACAATTCGTGAACAAAGCGAGATTTTATTTAACCTTTTCGAACAAGTAGAAGCACCAACTTGCTTGGAATCATTTAGAAAATATCATGATGATAAAGGTGAAATCGAAAAAGGCCGAGAGCAGCAACAAGTATGGACAGCTGTCATTCAAGTGCTTGATGAATTTGTGCAAATGGCAGGCGAGGAAAAAATGGAGCTAGACGTATTTCGCGCGGCTCTCCAAGCAGGACTTGAAACGCTGGAATTCTCGCACGTACCACCAAGTATGGACCATGTCATCGTTGGTACAATTGACCGTTCAAGAATAGGTGGAGTAGGTGTTGCTTTCTTGCTCGGAGTAAATGATGGGGTTTGGCCAATGAAACCGCCAGCAGAAAGTATCATTAATGAAAGTGAAAGAGAGTTATTAGAAAAAAATGGAATACGACTGGCAGAGAGTAGTGTCCGTCAGTTATTAGATGATAACTTTTATATGTATCTTGCCTTCACGGTCGCAAGGGATGCACTAAAAATTAGCTATCCTTTAAGTGATGAAGAGGGTAAAGCAAAAATGCCTTCACAACTCATTAAGCGAATGGAAGACTTTTTCCCAGTAACAAGAGAGCATGCTCTCTTGCAAGATCCTGATGAGCTTGTAGAAGCAAAACGTTTCATTACGACACCAACAAAAACAAGATCTGCATTAAGTGCACAACTTGCTCGCCATCTGAGGGGCTATCCTTTAGACGAAGTATGGTGGGATGTGCTGAATTGGTACATGACAAATGAACCGAAAAATAGTACGACCTATCATGTTTTACAAGGTTTATATTATCAAAATAGACCAATTGATTTATCTGATGAAGTAATTGAGGAACTTTATCCAAAACAAGTTAAAGCTAGTGTGAGTAGATTAGAGACTTATTATCGTTGCTCCTACCAGCACTTTGCAAAATATAGCTTGAACTTGGATGAGCGTAAAACATATAAATTAGATGCTCCAGATATTGGGCAGCTCTTCCATGAAGCATTAAGAGTTATTACGGAATGGGTGCAGCATGAGGGGAGAGACTTCTCGCAACTCACTCAAAAAGACTCTAGTGCTTACGCAAATCGAGCAATAGGAACACTCGCACCAATTTTACAACATCAAATTTTGCATAGTTCGAACAGATATAAATATATTCAAAAGAAACTGCAGGAAATTATTGCCCGAGCAACATTTATTTTAAGTGAACAAGCAAGGCAAAGTAATTTCTCACCAGTCGGGCTCGAGCTAGGATTTGGCGATGGAGGCAAGCTCCAACCTCTTACAATGAAATTACCAAATGGTTTTGAATTAGTTTTGAGAGGGCGAATTGATCGGGTGGATAAAGCAATTAATCAAGAAGAATTATATCTAAGAATCATTGACTATAAATCAAGTGCGCGAGGATTAAGTTTACTTGATGTTTATTATGGACTAGCTTTACAAATGTTAACTTATTTAAATGTCGTTATTTCTCAATCAGAAGCATGGTTAGGTGTAAAAGCAACCCCAGCTGGCGTGCTTTATTTCCATGTGCATAATCCAATGGTTACAGATAAGCCAGATATGGATCTTTCTGAAATCGATGAAGAGATTTTTAAGAAATATAAAATGCAAGGTCTTTTGCTTTCCAATCCACAAGTTGTTCAAATGATGGACACCTCGTTAAGTTCAGGAAGAAGTGATATTCTCCCAGCTGGTTTTAAGAAAGATGGCAGCTTTTTCAGTAATTCTAGTGTGGCTGGTCCCGAAACGTTTGAACATCTTCAAGACTATATGAAGCAGCTTATCCAACAGGCTGGCATTGAAATAACGAACGGAGTTGTAAAATTAAACCCGTTTCAACATAAGCAACAGACGGCTTGTACCTATTGTCCATTCCTATCTGTATGTCAATTTGATACGGGACTTGAAGAGAATAATTTCCATCATTTAAAAGATATGAAAGATAATGAAGTACTAGAGAAGATTGCTAGAAGGGAGGAGAGCTAATGGTACAGTGGACAGCAGAACAAGAGCAAGCAATATATACATCTGGTAGTAATATTTTAGTTGCGGCAGCTGCTGGATCAGGAAAAACAGCAGTGCTCGTGGAAAGAATTATTCAAAAACTTTTAAACAAATCTGATCCTGTTGATATTGATTCCTTACTAGTTGTTACCTTTACAAATGCAGCAGCACAGGAAATGCGAAACCGTGTTGGAATCGCATTGGAGAAAGCACTTGCAGCTGATCCTAAATCAAATCATTTAAAAAAACAACTATCCTTGCTACAGAAAGCTTCGATCTCTACTTTGCACTCCTTCTGTTTAGAAGTTGTAAAAGAGTATGCGTACTTACTTGATATCGATCCAAGCTTCCGAATAGCGAACGAGATGGAAGTAGACTTATTCAAACAAGATGTACTCGATGATTTATTTGAAGAATGGTATGGCGCTGAGGATGAAAGTGCCGATGAATTCTTTGCAGTGGTAGACCGCTTTTCAAACGATCGAAGTGATGTAGCTGTAGAGTCTCTCATTTTAGATTTATACACTTTTTCCGTTCAAAATCCTTTCCCAGAAAAATGGTTAGATAGCTTAGCAACCGTTTATAATATTCCAGAAAATTGGGAGGAAAATGAACTGCAATTCCTAGATATCTTAAAGGTTGAAGTGAATAACCAGTTTATTGCTCTAAAAGGACAAATGGAAAAAGCAATGGAGATTGCTAGAGAAACCGATGGACCATATGAATATATAACGACAATTGAGCAAGATTTAGAAGGTTTAAGACTTGCAGAAGAAAAAGCTACTTCTTGGCAAGAACTGCAAGAGTATATGAGTGCTTATAAGTTCGCACGGCTTTCTTCAAAGAAAATGGAATGTAACGAAGATAAGAAACAGAAAGTAAGAAAAATGCGTGATGGCTACAAAGATAATTGGAATAAAATGAAAAATAACTACTTTAACCGTGCATTAGAAAATCATTTACAAGACATGCGAGAATTATATCCAGTTATTAAAAAGCTGACAGAGTTAGTGAAGGAATTTAACAAAGGATACTCAGAGTTAAAAAAGGAAAAAGCAGTCATTGATTTCTCTGACTTAGAACATTTTTGCCTCCAGTTATTATTGGATGAAAATGCGAAAGAAAACGAGCTTGTTCCATCGAATGTCGCTATCAACTTTCAAAATAAATTTAATGAAGTATTAGTCGATGAGTATCAAGATACAAACCTTGTTCAAGAAACGATTATCCAGCTTGTAAGTCTACAAGAAGGACCAGGCAATACATTTATGGTAGGCGATGTGAAACAAAGTGTTTATCGTTTCAGACATGCAGAGCCGAATTTATTTATTGAAAAATATAAACGATTTGCCGAACCTGATGATCCAGGCGTCAGAATTGATTTGGCACGTAACTTCCGAAGTAGAGAAGAAGTTTTAGTTGGTGCAAATTATATTTTCAGACAGGTACTTGATGAAGGCTTGGGCGAGATTTCATATGACGCTGATGCCGAACTCATTTATGGAAATAAAGGCTATGATGACTTGCCACTAAAAGATGCCGAGACGGAACTCATCATAATAGATCGAGAGAAAGCTGAAGAGCATTTACCAGAAGATGAAGAAATGGAAAGCTTTGAAGATCTTGAGAAAGCACAGGTCGAAGCCCGAGCATATGCAGAGAAAATTAAACAATGGATTGGAAAAAAAGATGGAAAAGACGGACTCACTGTTATCGATAAAGAAACAGGTAGACAGCGTCCAACACAGTACCGTGACATCGTCATCTTAATGCGTTCGATGACATGGGCACCAACGATTGTCGATGAATTGAAAAAGCAAGGAATTCCTGTTTATGCTGAAGTTGCTGTCGGATATTTTGAAGCGATTGAAATTAAGATCATGATGAGTTTCTTAAAAATTATTGATAATCCCAGACAAGATATCCCATTAGCATCCATTCTACGTTCACCAATTGTAGGTTTTAATGAAGATGAACTTAGTAGAATTCGCATCAAAAATCGAACGGGAAGTTTTTATGAAGCATTAAAGCAATATGAAAAAGAAGAAACCAATGAAGTTGCAGATAGAATTAAGGACTTTCTTGATAAATTCGAAGCCTTTCGAGTTGCAGCACGTGAGGGAGCATTGTCTGATTTAATCTGGGATATTTATCGTGAGACAGGATATTATGACTTTGTTGGTGGGATGCCAGGTGGAAGACAACGCCAAGCAAATTTACGTGCATTATATGATCGTTCGAGAGCATATGAAGCAACAACCTTCCGAGGTCTATTCCGTTTCTTAAGATTCATTGAAAGAATGGAAGAACGCGGGGATGATCTAGGAGCAGCTAGAGCATTAAGTGAGCAGGAAGATGTTGTTCGAATCATGACGATTCATAAAAGTAAAGGTTTGGAGTTCCCAATTGTTATCTTGGGTGCGATGGATAAAGAGTTTAACTTTATGGATTTAAAGCGAAAATATTTACTCCATAAGGATGAAGGCTTTGCAACGAAATTTATCGATCCAATCAAGCGAATATCCTATACGACACTCTATTTTGAGGCTGTAAAAAGACAGATGCTCCGTGAACAGCTAGCTGAAGAAATGCGGGTTCTATACGTTGCATTGACACGCGCCAAGGAAAAACTCGTCATGATCGGAAGTGTCAATTCAGCGGAGAAAAAACTAGAGAAATGGGAACAAATAGTAGACCATACCGATTGGGTGATGCCCGAGCATTATCGTGTCGGCGTGAAGAGTTATATGGATTGGGTAGCACCTGCATTAATACGTCATGAACAAAGTGAAATACTCAGACCAGAAACAGATGTTGAAGAAATGGTTCCTTTAGAGATCCGTGCTGACCGTTCACAGTGGGAAGTATCAATTATTCATGCGAGTGAGCTAACAAATTTAGAAACGACGAGTCAAGATGAAAACACTCAATTGAAAGCACATCTTTCTGCTTGGGAACCCGTGCCAGTCCATGCATCTGAAACGACTGATTTTGTAAAAACGAGATTTGACTATGAATACCCTTATCGTGAAGCAACCCTTACACGTGCAAAACAAACAGTAACAGAAATAAAAAGACAAAAAGAGAAACTAGATGAATACAGTAGTAGTCAGTTAATAGGAGATTACAAGCCACCTATTATCGAAAGGCCAAACTTCCTACAAAAGGAAAAAACACTGACAGCTGCAGAAAAAGGAACGGCTCTGCATGGAGTAATGCAACATATTCCATTGGATAAAGCTTTAACAGAGGAAGAAGTTCTTGAATTTATTGAAGAGCTGGTAATCAAAGAGATTTTGACAAGAGAAGCAGCTGATTCTGTTGATGTTTCAGCAATTGTAGCGTTCTATCAAACACCGGTTGCAAAATATATTAGAGAACAAAAAGAAGTCTATCGCGAACTTCCATTCAGTCTCACACTAAAAGCTGAAGAAATCTACCCTGACTTCTCAGGTGATAAGGAAGAGGAAGTACTAATCCAAGGTGTAATCGACTGCTTGATCCCTAAGGACGACGGCTGGATTATACTTGATTACAAGACAGATACGATCACGGAGGAAATTACACCAAAGCTAGAAGAAAAACTTATCAAGCGTTACCAAGTACAACTAGCGCTATACAAAGAAGCAATCGAGAAAATCTGGAAGCAACCAGTAAAAGATACTTATCTCTATTTCTTCTCAAAACAGCTATTAGTCAAAGTCCCAACAGAAGATTAACACACGAACAACATGTAAATAACTCGCCCACTCGAATATAGGGCGAGTTATTTACTTTAAATTAGCGTGGGGATGTGCTAAATCGTCGCTCCGAAAAAAATATGCTTCGCTTTCCGCGGGCTCGCGATATGCTTCCTCGGAAGAAAACCACTTCCTGCGGGATCATATCGTCTTCGCTTTCCCGCTGGAGTCTACGCATATTTTTTTCTTCGCTATGTTTTGCTCACTAAGTAAAATTGATTTATTAAATAAATAGCTATTATTTACCTAATCCAGAAAATGCATAAGTCTATTAACAATTTAACTACAATCATGATGTGTAACTACTAAATAGTAATCGAAAAGCATATTATAAATATTTAATGGGAGTAGCCTCGATGCACCGAAGACTCCTACGGGATTAGAGTCTAGATGAGACCCCGCAGGGCGATAGCCCGAGGAGGCTCATCAGACGCCCGTGGAAAAGCGAAGGTGCATCGGGGGTACGGACTTCCATTAAGGAGTTACCCACGCTGATTTAAAGTAATCATCAATTTACTAAACTAAGAATTTATAATTGAGCTATGCAGGGATTTATTGATGGGGTAGCGAATTAGGAAATATATGAATGAAAAGAAGGATGCGAAGGTTTATGGAAAACGGACGGGCACCGATTAAAGAGAAAAATAGAATCGTTTGGATTGATATTATTAGAGGCTTTGCCATATTAGGTATTTTTGTTGTTAATATTGGTGCTTTTTCAGCGCCATATTTTATGTATGGTGGAAGTGAAGCAGCATGGCCTGCTCCAGTCGATCAATTCATGCTGTTTTTTATTGATGTATTTTTCCAAGGAAGCTTCTATACATTATTCTCTATCCTGTTTGGTTTCAGCTGGCAAATGATGAAAGATAGACTCGTTATTAGAGATAAGAATATTGTTCCATTTCTATTTCGCAGACAACTTGCTTTAGTCGGAATTGGATTAGCACATGCATTTTTAATTTGGCACGGAGATATTTTATTATCGTATGGATTAGTTGGTATGCTTCTACTATTATTTATTGAAGTAAAGGACCGTAATCTACTAATTTGGGCTATAATATTATTAGGTGGAAGTGTTGCGTTTATAAGCTTTGGACTATACCAGGTTCGCTTTATCATTGGCGGCGCAGACTACCAAATGATTAACCGAGCAGTTGAGAACTATTCTAGCTTTAACCCTATTCGAATCCTTGGTCAAAATGCACATGATTGGTCAATGATGAATAGTGGAATTGCATTTATTTTCCTAATTGTAATTTTACTACCGCTCTTTCTATTTGGTGCATATATCGCTCGAAAAGGGTGGTTGCATAAGCCTGCAGAGCATCAAGATTTATTATGGCGTATTTTACAAATTTCATTTTTCGTCTTTATATTTTTAAAAATAGGTCCATATGTATTCGATAATCCTTTATGGTTTTCTTATATTCAAGATAATATAGGTGGAACTGCTTCAGCTGTCTTTTATATCGTCCTTCTCACAATTATTTCTCAGTACCGAATCGGTTTGAAGATCCTCGGTCCTTTAAAATATGTTGGTAGGATGGCACTGAGTAATTATATTCTACAATCAATCTTTTGTTTTATTCTTTTTTACGGATTTGGTTTGTATCATCGAGTTTCTCCAACGTTATCTTTACTTATCGTAATTCTGTTTTTCGTTTTGCAAATCGTTCTAAGCAAGAAGTGGTTAGAAAAGTATCATTTCGGTCCTTTAGAATGGGTTTTACGCAGCTTAAGCTATAAAAAGAAACAAAGCTTTCGAAGAGAACCTAGAGAGGAGCAGAAGTTATGAAAAGACGAGAATTAGAGCGTGAGGGTAAAAGTTGGGTTGCTGAAGGAATTATAACAGAGGAGCAGCTTGAAAAAATCCTAAAAAGAAAAGAGAATGATAATCCAAATTATATTATTATTCTTTTTGCTGTGTTACTTACTGGGCTCGGATTTTTGACATTCATTATGAGTGATTGGGCAAGAGAACAACATATTTCACGGGTTATCATTATCATTGCAGTAACGCTTTTCCTTTATATTTTAGGTGATGTTTTATATAGAAAACGCGGGGATTTATTTGGTGTAAGTTTTATCGTGCTAGGTTATATCGTATTTGGTACAGGTATGTTACTAGTCATAGATATTTATAATATATCTGTTTATACTTCTTGGCCATTTATTATATGGACGATTGTAGGTCTTGGGCTTTATTATATTTATCGACATATTCTCGTATTTGCTGTCGCGATTATTGTGAACACGTTTGGCCAATTATATAGTGGGATGGCACATCTTGATTCGAACTGGTTCCTCCTATTATTCATTGTTTTAGGATTCGGTTATTTTATTTTCAAAGAGAAGAACGCGATTTATAGTTACTTCTTTGCAATTGGTGTTGTGATTCAAATGATTGTTGTTACTAATACAGCGTTTGATGCTTTTTATTACTATATTATTTTGATTTTTCCATTGTACTTAATAAGCATGGTAATAAAAGAGGATTCGATTCGTTTACCACTGAAATACATTAGCCTCGCTGCCATATTTATCTTTGGGATGTTTCAAACATTTATGCTCCAAGAGAATTGGTTTACTGATGAAGTGACGTTCGAATTCACCTTTTTCATTATTTGGTTAATCTTTTTTATCACAGGAATTACTTTCAAGCTGAAAGAGAAGCGACCAGAAGAGTTGATCGAATTGGTATTATTCTTACCGATTGTGTATCTACCTATAGCGTATTTAATCGGTCTCATTAGTTTATTTGTCTTTTCACTCGGTTGGATATTTGTAGGTTATTTAAAAAACAAACAACAGTACATCATGCTAGGAACAGGTGCTTTTCTCTTTAGTACGTTTACCGCGTATGTTCAATTTGCTTGGGATGCAATTGATCGTTCTCTATTCTTTTTCATAGGTGGAATCCTTCTCTTTGTTATTAGTTTTATTATCGAAAGACAGCGAAGACAGCTTTCCAACTTGAATAAAGGAAGTGAAGGAGAATGAAGCGTATAACTTTATATAGCTTACTCATTGTCCAAGCGATTGTGCTGTTACTTTTAGGTTCTCAGCATTATTTAACGGATTCCTATGGGCAGGAAGTCAAATTAGAAGTACGGCCACAAGATTATGCTAAATATAATGAATATCCAGGCTCCCTCTATATAGATTATAAAATTAATACACTTTCCTCGGATGTTTGGGAAATTGATGAGGAAATGAATTATGGTGAGAGGGTCTATGTCGTATTGACCCCTGATGAAGATGGGATATATGAAGCGGTAAAGGCTACAAAAGAAAAACCTCAAATTAGTGAAAACCAAGTGATTTTAAATGGACATTTTCAATATATGGATTCTAATCGGAAAACATATCACGTAAATTATGATATTGAGGAAGTCAATAACAAATTCAAAGGAGAGGAGTTACGTTCGAAAAAACCTTTGGTAGTAACTGTGAAGATTGCTCCTTGGGGTCATAAGTCAGTTGTGCAAATTGGTAATGATTAATCTCTCCATTGTTACTTTATAAATGATTTCTTTAGTTTTACATGGTATGATATGCTGGAAGATTGAAATACTCTAAGATTATGAGGAGGAAATTGAATTATGCTTCATATGCACGTTACGTCATGGATTGTCGGACTAATCCTATTATTAGTTGCTTTATTCCTTTACAAACAAAATAGTGAAAAGGGCGCAAAAATCGTCCATATGGTATTACGATTATTTTACCTATTAATTCTCTTTACTGGAGGATACCTTTTATTCGACGTCTACATTGCGAACTTCTCCATGCCAATGGGCGCAGAGGCAATTACAAAAGGCTTAGCTGGAATTTGGTTAATTGCTGCAATGGAAATGCTCTTAGTTAAAACGAAAAAAGGAAAGCCAGTTACAGGAATATGGATTCAATTAATACTTGCGTTCGTAATTGTATTAGTACTCGGTTACTTCCGCTTACCACTATAATTTAACGAATAGTAAAGGCTGTCTCGGTCGAGATGGTCTTTTTTCTCGTTATGTAGGAAATTATAATAATTATATATTCTGGTTAAAGTAAGCAATAAAGCCACGTCCGGCTCCAGCGCCCAGCGACTATCAAACTTCACACTTCTCCACTACGATAAGTCAACATCGGTTCGTACCTCACCGTGTTTCCTTTATCTCATTGCGAAGTGCTCCAGTTTGTACGTCGCTAAACGGGCGCTTACGCCTTTGCATCAGGATAAAATTTTGAAGTTTTTCCAACAATACTAGTAATAGCATTGACTAAATGATTTTATAAGGAATAATAGGACAAGGATATTAATTTAATTAATGGGGGATACATATGAAAAGAAACGTTATATCAGTCGGGATAGCAATACTTGCTTTCTTCATATATACAATGCCAATTTTTGCAGAGTCAAACCAAATTAAAGATGAAATGTTGTATGAAATTATTGTAGATCGTTTTAACAACGGAAACTATGAAATTGATGACAATATGGAAATTGACAATCCAAAAGCATACCAAGGTGGAGATATAGAAGGGGTACGTTTAAAACTTGATGAGCTAAGTACATTGGGAGTTTCAACCCTCACACTATCACCAATTATGAAAAATGCTGAACAAGGTTTTCATGGTTATTGGATAGAAGATTTCACTGAAATTAATCCAAATTTCGGTTCGATGGAAGAATTAAACACATTAATTGAAGAAGCACATAAAAGAGATATCAAGATTGTACTTGAATTCGTGACAAATTATGTAGCGAAGAGCCATCCAATCGTAACGGATGCAACAAAAGCTGACTGGGTTTTAACGGATCAAGTAGATGGAGCGGATTGGACAGAAGAGGTTGTACAGCTTGACCAGGATAATCCAGAGGTACAAGCGTTTCTACTAGAAGCGGCGACATATTGGTTAGAAGAAACTGAAATTGATGGTTTCACACTCCATGCAGTTGATCAATCTTCATTAGATTTTTTAGAAATGTTTACAGAGACTTTAAAAGCAGAGCATGATATCTATTTACTAGGTGATATCTTTGTAGACTCTGATAATATGGCTGAAATTTTAGAAAGAACTTCACTAGATGCTATTGATAATAATGCATTAGGTCAATTAATTGCAGAAACATTTAGCGAACCCGACCAGCCAGTTAGTAATATCTTTGATGCTTCCGTACAAGCGATGGAATATCCAAGTCTTGTAGGAGTAGACAATAAATATTCAAAACGTTTTAGCCAGAAGTTTGCTGAAAACGGCAGAAATGCATTGACAACATGGACGCTCGCATTAACTTATATGTATACAACTCCAGGAACACCTTTGATTTTACAAGGTTCTGAAGTGAGCATGTATGGGGAAGATGCAGAAGGTTCACAAAGACTTGTTCCCTTCATGAGTGGGGACCCAGATATTAAAGAATTCTTTGACCGCATTTCTTCGCTCCGTTCAGAATTCCCAGCGCTTCGCCAGGGAGACTTTGAATTGGTTGAAGACTCGGTTTCCATGCTTGTCTTTAAACGTACACTAGATGATGAAACATTGTATGTTGCGATCAATAATGGTAGTGAATCAAATTACACAGATATAACTGATATTCCTACAGATAAAATGCTCCGAGGCTATTTGGGCGATAATATTGTTCGTGCAAATGAAGAAAATAATCACCGTATCGGGATTCCGCGTGAGTCTGTAGAAGTATTTGAAGTAGTTGATGAAGAAGGATTTAACTGGACAATCATTCTAATGGTAGCCGGTATAATGTTTATCTTCGTTGCAGGAGTTATCTATCTATCAATTAAACAAAAAAGAGATGAAGCGAAAGATAATCAATAAGACTTCGTTTAAGATATTAGGATCTAAAAGTGTGAACATAAAAAAACGGTATTGAGCATGTTACAATGTGCTCAATGCCGTTTTAAATTGTTAATTTTGGAATTGTTTTTTTGAAACAGTGAACCACATCAGGATAACCCCGATACTTAATATTGAAGCAGCTACTACCAAACTTTCTATATAATATGGAATCGTATAAAGAGCTGTCCATTCGGATAAAGCTTGAAAGAATAATAATAATTCATTATATAAAAATCCTATGAAGAAGACAGTAAAACTGACAGATGCATACTTTGTTGTTTTAGTAATATCAAGCATTTGATATTGCGTCAGAATGAAAATACTGATGAACCCTAATAATGTTAAATGCAAGTAACCTATAATGACACTTCTTGTAGAATTAACAAGGCTTGCAAGCTCAGGAAAAATCAAACCAAGCTCCATCGTACTTTTTCCTAAAAATAAGCCGAACGAAATAATTAACATGATCCAAGTTAATTTAGCTAATCGATTTCTTAACGGTTTAATTGTATCTTTAAGGGCAAAGAGTATAAGAATGACCGAAACCCATTGTAAAATGCTTCCGATTGTTGCAAATAACGCAACCGTCGCTCCCAAATCCGCCCATAATACAGAAAGTAAATAACTAGGGAAGAGAGCAATGAAGTAAAGCCAGAACCCAATGTTTAAAAGTTTCGTATGAAAGCTAAGTTTATGATTAGATAAGTAGATTACAAACATTCCAATTAAAAATAGACTAAGCCACCCATTGTATTGGAAATGCAGATAAAAATATATTGCCATTTCATAAATCGGATGATCTTTTAAACCCATCATCGAAGTTGCAGCAAGTGTATAAGGTCCAATGGATGAAATAATCAAAGCAAGAAGTGCACCAATTATATATCGCTTTGCGACAATCGGAATCACAATATGTTTCAACTGTTTCATGATATAGATTGCCGCCCAATATTCGATAAAGATATGTATGGTTGATAAACCAATCGAAAAGACTCCATAGCCTTCAAAGATAAATGCAAAGAACATTAGCAATGAACTAGTAAATAAACTGAATAAAATCCAATACATTTGTTTCTTGGAAGTTAGTTTATTCCAATATGTACGGAGGAATAGAATAAATGCAGCAATAAATATCCACCCTAATAGTGCGAGATGTGAGTGAGCATGTAGTACATTATCATAATCAATCGTAGAACTAGGCGAGATAAAATAATAGCGCATCCAAGTGCCAGATAATGCAGTGAGTAAGAAAAAGAAAAAGGTAGCATGTATATATTTTTTCATCCGTAGTTACCTCCAAACGATAGCCTTTCTTTCATCATGAGGGATAACCGCTTTCTACTCTATGCATTTAAGAAAAAGTTGAAAAACTTTAAAATCTTTATGACGTATTTTATAACAAATGATGGGAAAATAACGGCAGAAAAAAAAGGCTAGCTAGCTTTAAAAGCTAATTTGCCTAAATGTAAGAAATTAGTTCGGTTTGTTTGAGAAATATAATCCAAGTGTGCCTGGACCAACGTGTGCACCGATTACTGCACCAATCATTTCAATAACGATATCATCTTTAGCTACACCATGCTTATCTTGAATCATTTGCGATAGTGCTTCAGCTCTTTTAATGTCGTCTCCATGGCTTATACCAATAGTTTGATTGGTAAAGTCAGTTCCGCGCTCTTCCATCAATTCGAGCATACGACTTAAAACTTTTTTCGAACCGCGAATTTTTTCAATTGGAACGAGTTTACCATTCTCAACGTTTAAGATAGGTTTAATATTGAGTAAACCACCAACAAAAGCAGATGCTTTGCTTACGCGACCACCACGTTGAAGATACTCAAGATCATCAACTGTGAAAATATGTTCCATATGTTCAGCTTGATAATTAACTGCTTCAATTACTTCGTCAACACTTGCGCCACCTTTAGCAAGTTTTGCAGCATGAAGAACAACAAGTCCATATCCCATGGAAGCACATCTTGAATCAATTACATGAATTGGTGCATCTGGATAGTCTGCTTTTATCATATCTTCCATAATCTTTGCGCTTTGATATGTACCAGAAAGCTCAGATGATAGAGAGATATAAATAAGTGGTTCATTTTTTTCAGCGTACTCTGTGAAAATAGATTTAAAAGCCTCAGGTACAGGCTGTGATGTCTTGGCTGTTTTCCCGTTTCTAAGTTCATCATAAATCGTCTTAGCTTGAATTTCGATTACGTCTGCAAAGGCTTTATCATCAATATGGACATTTAAAGGTATCATTTCAATACTGTATTCGCTATAATGTCCGTTTGATAAATCACTAGCAGAATCTGCAACTATTTTTACATTCATTTCTTTCACTTCCAATCTTGAATTTGCTATACTTCTTATAGTTTAAAGCTAGAAACGGATTTAGTCAAAAAATATTTCAAAAGTTAAGAATTCTATAAGGAATTAGGAGGACAAATAATGTTTTATATGGAAGCAAAACGAATAATCGTAGTAATTATCGGCGCGCTCCTCAATGCAATCTCTTTGAACTTTTTCCTCATTGCAGCTAATGTATATGCTAGTGGGTTTGCTGGAGCCGCCCAACTTTTATCAAGTGTTTTTAATGATTTTATTGGTATTAGTCTTGGTACAGGTATTATTTTATTAGTACTAAATATTCCTGTATTTATACTAGGCTGGTTCAAGGTCGGGCGTGGCTTTACGATTTATAGTATTATATCAGTAGGATTTACAACTCTATTTTTAGAGCTCATGCCTGTCATTGCATTATCGAATGATATTATATTAAACGCAGTATTTGGTGGAGTAATAGCTGGTGCCGGTGTAGGAATTTCTTTAAAAATCGGTGCTTCAACAGGTGGAATGGACATCGTAGCGATGGTGCTCTCACGTCTAAACGATAAACCGGTGGGCTTTTATTTTATGGCGTTAAACTCTGTTATTA
The DNA here is from genome assembly GCF_054482815.1 of Oceanobacillus sp. CAU 1775. Lineage (NCBI taxonomy): Bacteria > Bacillati > Bacillota > Bacilli > Caryophanales > Bacillaceae > Oceanobacillus > Oceanobacillus sp. CAU 1775. The sequence goes on from NZ_JBTLRO010000003.1 coordinate 173,003, forward strand.
TTGCTTTAGCAGGAATTTTATACTTGCCAGAAAATGCGCTTTATACTTTAATTACACTCTATGTTACAACGAGAATCATTGATATGATTCATACAAGTCATGTAAAACTTACGGTAATGATAATTACGGAAAAAGCAGAAATACTGCAGAAAGCTATTCATGATAAATTTGTGCGTGGGATTACAATTCTTCCGGCCAAAGGTGCTTATACAAAAACAGAAAAAAACATGCTGTACCTTGTGCTTACGAGATATGAATTATATGATTTGGAAAAAATAATTACAGAAACTGATCCGAAAGCGTTCACGAATGTCGTGCAAACAAATAATGTATTTGGGTCATTTAGAAGGGATTAATTAGATTGCGATTTAAAATATTTTTGTTAGTTTTATTCACGTTCTTACTCGTTGCTTGTGGAGATACAAACGAAGTAGATGTACAAGATGAAGTTGAAAGTACGGTATCTTTCCGTAGCATGGATATTCAAGTGGAAGACAATACTTTCACTCTCGTTGGTGAAGTGAATACAGATGAAGATGAATTCTATTACGAAATAAAGCAAGGGGAAGAAGTAATCACTGAAGAAACAGCTGTAGAAGTTGTGAAAGAAGAGAGTCGCTGGGTAAGTTTTGAGATCAGCGAAGAAATTCCAGAAGATGCATTCGATGGGGAAGATGCCCCGATTATTACCTTATATGGAAAGAATGAATCTGGAGAAGTTGTAAATCCTAACTATATTCCAGTCGACATTGGGATTAGATAGGCGGAAGCTAGCGAAAAACTTTTTAATTTTTATCATATCTGATAAGATTAAAGATAGTATGAACAGAGGGAGTGTGTGTAAATGGCAATTCGTATGGAGGGTACTCCAAATCCAAATGCTAGAAAATTTACTACAGACAAATTAATTTTTGAAGGTACAGAAAGTCATTCACTAATGCCAGGAAATACAAGTGAACACGAAATTCTAAATGAGTTAATGAAGATTGAAGGCGTGGACAACGTTTTTGGTTATCAAAACTTTGTTACTGTTAATAAATTCTTTGACGTAGACTGGGACGTTCTAGCTCCTAAAGTCATCGAACTACTTGAGAAACAAGGATATTAATATACATATAAGCGTGGCACCTGATTTGTAGGATGCCACGCTTATTTTTTTGGGTTTGATGAGTGTTGTTTGCTTATCGGTCGATTAAACAGGGCAATCGATATTTGTCGACCGATAGATTGGATTTATCGGCTATCAAAATGCAGGAAGCGTAATTTGTCGACCGATAGATTGGGTTTATCGGCTATCAAAATGCAGGAAGCGTAATTTGTCGACCGATAGATTAGGTTTATCGGCCATCAAAATGCAGGAAGCGTAATTTGTCGACCGATAGATTGGGTTTATCGGCCATCAAAATGCGGGAAGTGCGATTTGTCGACCGATAAATTGGGTTTATCGGCTATCAAAATGCAGGAAGCGTAATTTGTCGACCGATAGATTGAGTTTATCGGCCATCAAAATACAGAAAGCAAAATTTGTTGACCGATAGACAGAGTTTATCGGTCAACAAAATGTAGAAAGTAAAATTTGTCGGCCAATAGAATGGGTTTATCGGTCATCAAACTGAAGAAAACTTAGCTTATTGACCGATTGAAACATTCTTCCTCCCAAACCCAGACCGACAACACACAATCATCAAAATTCAACCAACCAAAAACCTAAAACCCACCCAAACTATCCTTCTCTGCTTCTTCTTTTTTCCTTGCTTTATCAGTAAATGCTTTTCGCTTTTCTTGTAGTGGTGAGGCGTATGTCTCGTTTAATGCTTCTTTGACGGTCGGTTTTCTTGAAGTATTAGATTCCTTCAATTCTCACACCTCCTTAAAAATAAAAAAGAGTATACATCATAATGACGTATACCCTTAGTATGAGTTGTTATTTAATTTTTATCCGAATGATCTAGCGTTAAGCTTTAGGTAATCTTTTAAGAATAGGCCGATTCCATCCTCTTCGTTCGTGCCAGTTGTATACTTGGCAATCGACTTCAATTCATCGATTCCATTATCCATAGCAACACCAACACCAGCATAATCAATCATTTCAAGGTCGTTATCTTCATCACCAAATGCGATAACGCGATCTACAGGAATATCGAAATAATAAGCAATTTTATCGACCCCTACAGCCTTGTTCATCCCTTTTTTAATGATTTCAATGACATTCCATGGTGCTCCCCATTTACGATGCTCGATTACTTCAGCATGATAATCATCCAGATGGTCTCTTAATTGACCGACTTGATTTTCATCAGGATAAACCAGAATTGAAGTTGGATCTGTGTCTAATTTTTGTTTTAAATTACCGATTGTGTATACAGGTTCATCTTCCATTTGACCAAGAAAATTGATAATTTTCTCGTTATAAGAGTCAAGGTACAGATCATCCATCACTTCAGCTAAAATATTATTGACACTTAAATCATAACAAGCGTCGATAATTTTATGTGCTGTACGGATTGGCATTGGATTATGTAATGCATCCCAATTGCGATTTGTCGGGTGATGAATCAATGCTCCATTAAAGTTAACCATTGGAGTATCTAATCCTAGTTCATGATAATAATTAATACTTGCTCTGTGTGGACGCCCAGTAGAAATAATTAATATATGGCCTTCCTCTTTTGCTTGCATGAGAATATCCATCGTATAAGGGCTGATTTTCTTTTCATCTGTTAAAAGTGTACCATCTAAATCTAATGCTATTAAATGTCTTTCTTTTGTCATAATTTCACCTCATTACAGCTTAGTGTATAAGTAAAAGTGAGGAAAGTAAAGTATTTCACATGTAATTTAACGTATACTTAATATCTATGGAAAAGGGAAAAATGCATCTCAAATAAAAGTGTTCGTTGTGGAAAGATTTTCAAAAAATAGGTAGGATAACGATAGAGGTGATTGTGATGATAGGAGTTACAAAAGAAAAAGTCGGTAATATTCCGAGTCTTGTTGTCGTTGATGCAGAAAAGAAACAAGATGGGCTTCCAGTGGTTATCTTTTTCCACGGATTCACAAGTGCAAAAGAACATAACCTTCCCATTGCATTTTTGCTTGCTGAAAAAGGCTACCGCGTCGTTCTTCCAGATAGTGAACTACATGGTGAAAGGGAAAAGGACATATCTGAACTTAAAAAACAAATTTCATTCTGGGACATCGTTCTTAGAAATGTGAAAGAACTTGAAGAAATAAAAAATGACTTAGAAAAAAATGGACTTATTTTAAATAATCGTATAGGTGTTGCAGGTACAAGTATGGGCGGGATTACAACGACCGCTGCACTAACACAATATGAATGGATTAAATCTGCAGTAGTGTTGATGGGGTCACCGAAAATTACTACCTTCGCAAAAACACTTGTTGCTAGCTTTAAAAAAGAAGGAGATTTACCTGTAACAGATGAGCAAATTGAAGCGCTATACGATGAACTGAAGCGAAGTGACTTATCTTTACAACCGGAAAAACTGAATGAGCGTCCACTCTTATTTTGGCATGGACAAAAAGATTCTGTTGTTCCCTTCGATCATTCATTTACATTTTATGATGAAGTGAAAGAAAAATATAAGAACCAAGAAGATATCCAATTTATTAGTGAAAAAAATACCGACCACAAAGTAAGTAGACCGGCAATATTAGCGCTTGTGAACTGGTTTGAAAAGTATTTATAAATTGTGAGCGCGCAAGAGTTGTTAACATTTTGTTACTATATTTATGTATTGCAGAGAATATAAAGTTTGTCAGTTGAAATTACTTAATTTTTTCATGAATCTGTGGTTTAATGAAAGTAAGGATTAATAAGGAGGTAATAGTAATGGATGCAGCTACAAAGGATTATCTATTAGGGGCTTTAGAAAACGTAATTGACCCTGAATTAGGCATAGATATTGTAAACTTAGGTTTAATATATGATGTTGATCTTGATGATGAGGGTGTATGTGAAGTAACGATGACGCTTACTTCGATGGGGTGCCCACTTGCGGGTCACATTGAGCAAGATATTCGCTACGCACTTTCCGATATTCCAGAAGTAAAAGAAACGAAAACAACAATTGTTTGGGATCCACCATGGGGCAAAGATAAAATGTCTCGCTACGCAAAAATTGCATTAGGTATTCCAGATTGATATAGAACAAAGGCGTAAGCGCCCGTTCAGCGACGAACAAACTGGAGCACTTCGCAATGAGATAAAGGAAACACGGCGACGTAAGGAGCCGATGTTGACTTATCGATTGAAGGAGTGTGAAGTTTGAAAGTCGGTGGGCGCTGGAGCCGGACGTGGCTATCCCACGAATAATATTTACACGATAGAAATTTTATAATTTCCTTTTATAAAAAACAGGCAGCTCCTAATAAAGGTAGCTGCCTGTTTTCTATAAGAAGAAAATAACTAATAATCCAACTGTGAAACAATAGTATGCGAAATACTTTAAATTTCCTTTGGCCATGATATTCATAAACCATTTTAATGCAAAGTAAGTGGCAACGAATGCTGTAATGAATGCAATTAGATTTGGTATTAGAAATGCTTGGAAGTCCGGACTTGCTACTAAATCAGGAACTTCTAGTATCGTTGTGCCTAAACTTACAGGTATATACAATAGAAAAGCAAAGCGTAAAGCAGTATCCTGTCTCATTCCTACAGCCATCGATGCAATAAGCGTTGCCCCCGAACGACTAATTCCAGGTGTAACAGCAATTGCTTGTGCTAACCCAACAATAATAGCATCCTTGGTTGTTAGATTCCCTTCTAATTTACGCCCTCGAAGATTTCGAATCATCCAGATAGCAGCTCCTGTAATAAGTAAGGTAACTCCAACAACATATGTTTTGCTAAGTTTATCACCAAGATAATCACCAAATAAAACACCTACAACACCAACAGGAATTGTAGCAATGATTAAATAAATCACAAACATAAAGTCTTTTTTAGCTGTTTGATCTCTTTTGAAAAGAAAGAGATATGTGTTTTTAATTAAACGAATAATATCATCTTTATAAATAAGGAAAACTGCAAGTAAAGATGCAAAATTAACAAATATTTCAAAAGAAAGCCCATGTGCTTTAATTCCGAATAGATGTCTAAATATGATCAAATGCCCGCTTGATGAAATCGGTATTGGCTCGGTAATCCCTTGAACTAGTCCAAGTATAAAGTATTGAATAATAATTTTTAACTCTAAAAATAATTCCATGTTCTTTTCTCCTTCATCATCAATCAAGCTTTTTCCTAATTTACATAGACAAGTAACCATAAAAAGGTGTGTGAATAGTCTAGTAGGTGAGGAGGATGATTAAATGAATATGTATAACGATACTAATAAAATGTATGAACAATGTAAACAACATATGCACGCTTATGTACAGGCTGATTTAAATGATGGAACAAGTGTTGATGGGATTATTACTGGGCTAGATGATGAACATGTATATCTAGCTGTCCCAAATGTTGATGCTGGTTATGAGTCACACCAGATGGGTGATGATTCTCGTCAGTTCGGATACGGGTATGGCTATCCTGGTTATGGTTATGGTGGATATGGCTATGGAAGGCCGCGCCCGTTTAGACGCTTAATTTTGCCATTAGCAGCCTTAACCGCGATATCTTTGTTGCCATGGTATTAATTCATTAATAATTGCATAAAAGATGTAGAAACCCTTGCCATATTAGAGAGGCAAGGGTTTTTCATAGCTTTCTACTGTTTTTGTTCTTTTAGAAGTCCTTCTCCTAAAATGAATACGAATACCGCAATAATTGCCGCTAGAATTCCAGCTTCAGCAAGAACAAACGGATCACCAGCCATGCTCGCTAGTACATACGAAAGAGCAGCACCGAGAAGTAGTGACCATACTATTGTAATTATGTATCTCATATTTGGCACCCCACGTTTCTTTTAATAAATAAGTGGTTAAAATTTATAAGAATTTATCCTTATCTAGTTTAACAAAGAATTAGCTAAAATAAAAGTATTTCTGCGGAATATAATTTAATATCTATATTTTCTTAGGAGATGATTTTTTGGAAGTGCTCGTTATTAATTATACAGACTGGATTGGTTATCATATAGTAGATGATTTGTTGGAGAGAGGGTATAAGGTTTATGGGGTAGAAGATCAAAAAGGAAATCCAAATTTAAAAGACTTCTTTACAAGAAACAGCAATTTTAAGCATTTTGATTTAGAGAAAACAATTACCTGTGATTATGTCATTTGTATTGGGAACATAAATTCTATGCCGAATGTAACAGCGAACCATTATTTTCTTATAAACGGAAAAAATCATGCGGAATTAGAAAATATAATTTTGATAAGAAATACTTACCTTTTCGGAGAGTTTATGCCGATGGATGAAATAGGTTGGTATGTAGATGATAAACGAATCGACTTTGCCTCTGATTTATTAAAAAAAGAAGGTGTTTATATCGGAAGTTTTACCGCAAAACTCATCGATTTACTTGAACAATCTTCTAGAATTGTAAATTTAGTGTCAAAAAATGAAGAAAATCAGCAGAATGAAGTGCTATTACTTGATAAAAGTTTCTTTGTCGATGAAAATGTTCCTATAGGTAAAGAGATAGATAAGGTACGGAAGCATTATGAAAAGTTTAAAGCTTTATACCTAGATTATTCAAAATGAATCTCATGATGGATTAATTTAGAAACGAATGGAGGGCAGTATATGAGAAAATATCTATTTTTATTTCTTTTGTTAATGATAACGATACTGCCTGGCTGTAGTTATTTTGAAGCAGGAAATTTACAAAACGTCGGAATGTTATTAGACTCGACGATTGAAGAGGATATATGGACGGAAAAAGGTTATGACAGTCTCATGAAGATTGAAGAGGAATTTGATATCGATGTTTTTTATGAAGAGAATGTCACAACCGAAAGAGATGTACAACAAGCGGTTGCTGCTTTTGTAGAAGAAGGTGTTAATTTAATCATTGGCCATAGCAATATTTATGGAAGTTATTTTATTGATCTTTCTACTGCTTATCCTGATATTCATTTCATTTATACAAACGGGGCTATTTATAATGATTCAGTGACAAGTCTCAATTTTAATTCCCATGCGATGGGTTTCTTTGGTGGTATGGTTGCAGGGGAAATGACCAGATCAAATGAAATTGGTGTAATTGCGGTTTATTCTTGGCAACCAGAACTCGAAGGTTTTTATGAAGGTGTGAAATATCAAAATCCAGAGGCTCGATTACAAATCGACTTTGTAAACAATTGGTCGGATGTAACAATTGCAATGAACTTATATGAGAAGTTTAAAAATGAAGGTATTGATATTATTTATCCTGTGGGAAATTCTTTTACAGAGCCAATTATTGAGGCAGCTGCCGAAGATAGCATCTATTCGATTGGCTATATCGCTGACCAGCAAGATGTTGCTCCAGAGTATGTTTTGACAAGTACCATTCAAGATATTGATAAATTGTATGTTGAGGGTGTTGCAGCTTTTGAATCTGGAAAACTAGATGGCGGCGTTCAAACATTTGATTTTGATGATGGTTTTATTTCTCTTGGAACATTTAATGAGAAGGTTCCTAAAAACTTGGTAGAAGAAATTGAAGAAGCGATTGAAACCTACACGGAGACAGGACTTTTACCAAATGAATAAAGGTGACTCTAAATGATGCTCTTGTCAAAAGTCCTTTTTTACTTTAAAATTAGTACCAAGTCATAATGATTGATATTAAGAAGAGCATATATATGAATGTAATTGAAAATAAAGGAGATGTAAGAATGAGTGTAGGCATACTAGGAGTTGGAAGATATTTGCCGACAAAAGTTGTTACGAATAAAGAAATCGAGAAATTTGTGGATACGAACGATGAATGGATTAGAACAAGAACTGGAATAGAGGAAAGAAGATTTGCTGAAGATGATATTGATACGTCTGACATGTCTTATGTTGCAGCAGAACAAGCTTTGAAAAATGCACATGTAAGTGCAGAGGATATCGATTTAATTTTAGTTGCAACTGTAACACCAGATACACCATTTCCTTCAGTAGCTTGTAAGATTCAGGATAAACTAGGAGCGACAAATGCTGCTGCAATGGATTTAGGTGCTGCATGTGCGGGATTCATGTATGGGGTTATTACTGCAAAACAATTTGTCGAGACAGGTGCATATAAGAATGTTCTCGTTGTCGGAGCAGACAAACTTTCAAAAATTTTAGATTGGGAAGACCGTTCTACAGCTGTTCTTTTAGGAGATGGAGCAGGTGCTGTAGTTGTAGGTGAAGTAAGTGAAGGAAAAGGTATTCTTTCCTTTGAGTTGGGTGCAAAAGGCTCAGGTGGTAAAGATCTCTTCCAAAACAAAGAAGGTTATATGGAAATGAATGGGCGCGAAGTATTTAAATTTGCTGTTCGTCAAATGCCTGAATCGACTGTAAATGTTGTAGAGAAAATTGGCCTAGATAAAAGTGACGTTGATTATCTTGTCCCACATCAAGCAAATATTCGTATCATGGATGCAGCAAGGGAACGTTTAGGAATTTCAGAAGACAAAATGGCTACTACTATAAAAAAATATGGAAATAATTCTTCAGCTTCTATCCCAATGGCATTATTCGAGTCCGTTGAAAATGGCGAAATAAAAGACAATGATTTAATTGTCATGGTTGGATTTGGTGGCGGATTAGCATGGGGTGCTGTGGCTATTCGTTGGGGAAGGTAAGTACAGAATTGTGGAAGGAGTTTTACTATGAATGAAAGAAGAGTTGTAATAACAGGATTAGGTGCAGTTACTCCTGTAGGAAATGATGTTTCATCTATGTGGGAGAGTTTAATTACAGGGAAATCAGGAATCGATGTCACAACTCGTGTAAATACAGATGACTACCCAGCAAAGGTTGCTGCTGAGGTAAAAGATTTTGATCCCTTGAAATATATTGATAAAAAAGAACTTCGTCGGATGGACCCATTTACACAGTATGCTGTAGCAGCTTCTAAGATGGCTGTTGAAGATTCAGGTTTAGTAATTGATGATTCTAACAGAGAACGTGTAGGTGTATGGATAGGTTCAGGGATCGGTGGCATGCAAACTTGGGAAGAACAACATCGCAAACTACTTGAAAAAGGACCAAGAAGAGTAAGTCCATTCTTCGTACCGATGATGATTCCAGATATGGCAGCAGGCCAGGTTTCGATTCAGCTAGGTGCTAAGGGAATAAACTCATGTACAGTAACTGCATGTGCTTCAGGTGCTAACTCTATAGGAGATGCGTTTAAAGCAGTGCAGCGGGGTGATGTGGATTATATTATTGCGGGTGGTACAGAGGCTCCAATCACAGATATGGCATTTGCAGGCTTTTCATCTGCGAAAGCTTTATCAACAAATCCAGATCCTGCAACAGCATGTCGTCCGTTTGATAAAAATCGTGATGGCTTTGTTATGGGTGAGGGTTCTGGTATCTTAATTATGGAAACACTAGAAGCTGCACTTGAACGTGGCGCACATATTTACGGAGAAATCGTAGGCTATGGTTCAACAGGTGATGCGTATCATATTACTGCACCTGCTGAAAATGGAGAAGGAGCTGCACGTGCGATGCAACAAGCTCTAAATGATGCAGGACTTTCGCCAGAAGATATTGATTATATCAATGCTCACGGGACAAGCACGGAACTTAATGATAAATATGAAACAACAGCAATCAAAACTGTTTTCGGTGAACATGTAAGTAAATTAGCAATTTCTTCAACGAAGTCGATGACTGGTCACTTATTAGGCGCAGCAGGTGGAGTCGAAGCAGTAATTGCATTGAAAACGATAAAAGAAGGAATTATCCCTCCAACAATTAACTATGAAACACCAGACGAAGCACTTGATTTGGATTATGTACCAAACGAAGCTCGTAAAAAAGAAGTTAATGCCGTTGTAAGTAATTCACTTGGTTTTGGTGGTCATAACGTAGCACTTGTTTTCAAAAAATATGAAGCATAAGTAAATCATAAATTTAAAAGAGACAACTTTCATTTAATATGAAAACTGTCTCTTTTTATTTTGGCATGAATGGATAGGGACAAGCATATTGTAGGGTGAGGAGCCTCTCCTAAAAATAAGAAAATGGTGGTTTTATGTTCTTTATATTCTTTTTCCTAATCGGATTTGGCCTTAGTGTTATAGGTGGCGTAACAATTATTGGTTATATGAATTTTCTTCCAGCAGGTGTCTCTTACTTTGAATTATTTAGCTATATGTTAACACGAATTGAATGCTACTTTTTTCCAATCGGAATAATAATCATGATGATTGTTTTATATTTATATCCAAATAAATAGTTTCTTAATATTTATCTGAAGGTGTTTCAGATGAAATGGAATATTTTTACGCTGGATTGGTCATAATGAATTTTAGATTAATTTTCCAAGAGGTGAGGATGTATATGCAATATTTACATGATGTTTGGGTAAATTGGTTTGAAAGTGAAGAAAACGGCTATCAAGTCGCCCGTTATCATGAATGGCGCAAAGAAGATAAAATTGAGTTGCTGGATCAAACTCCCTTGCTATACATAAAGCATGACCTTTACGAGTATATTGAAAATGATTTGCAGGAGATCCCACAAGAGCTACTCGATACGATATACAAACGCTCCTATGTAAAGAAAGGACAGAAACGCACCGTTGTAGACTACTCCTGTGTGTTGACGAATGGCATCGAGATATTAGTGATAGACACAATCGGTTATACGGTACCAATTCGCAAAAGCAGACTAATTCCAAGGCAGGAGCAGCTCGTTTATGATTTGATAAAAACAATGAAACCTTCAAACTTTGGTTTCAGAGCAAGAAGATACAAACGCGAATATGAACTGCTTTCTCTTCGTCCTGAAGAAGTGCATGGATTAACAAGAAGAGAGCGGGAGATGAAACAAATTCTCATGATTGCGCTTGATCAATTGCGAAGTACAGCACATATTGATGAACTCAGGTACTGGCTAACAGAATGGGATCCGAAGCAATATGCCGAAATACGCTCCTTTGATTTAGACGAAGTTTGGCAAAAGTTATACGAAGGTGTAAAAGTAGGTTACAGTAAAAATCACGAAGAATTTTGTGAAAAAATTGTCAGAGGTCAACCATTCTTAGAAAAGTTAATTGAGAAAGAACGGATAGAAGATTGGGATGCAACAAAATTATAAATTGAAAAACCAATTTATATTTAATTATCGGGTTTACTAGTGACAAGATAATTCTTACTGTCTCCATAACTGTATGAACACTTAAAAGGCTTAGAGGGATACTTCACTAAGCCTTATTTGTTTTACAACGAACTTGCTTTTACACAGTTTAGCTTAGTAACACTACCTTATCTTGTAACTGCTAAAATCAACTCATCAATCGTTCCAATACATTTCTCAACTTGAGGTAAATGGTAGAAAGTACTCGTTGTTTCGAAGTTATTTAATTCATCATTTTGGGAATAAAGATAAATTCTTTTCTCTTGTGCAAGCGCAATACCAAATTCAATATGACTTCCTTTTCCTGCTGGCAATAAAACAATTATAAAATCTGCTTCCATCACAGCAGTCCTTTCTTGCTTTCCAATCTCTTTTAACTCTTCGACCGTTGAAGCTCTTGCATTTTTTGTCCAATCATATGTAAGAATATAACCCCGATTTATTAACTCATTACTAACATCGCGAACTGTTTCTATATTTTAAAACTAGATGAAATATAAAACTTTTTCATATTTATATATCTCCTTTTAAACTAATCCTACACTATAAATTCGCCAGAAAAGGTGCATCTCCTTCTTTAAGGATTACACCCGTTTAGCCTAATATGAAAGTGAGTAAATTCTGTCTGTATCAGTGTCAATAGCATACTCTACTTCAATATCATCGTTAAAAGGTAATTGCTCAAATTTGTGTAATTTCATAAATACATTAGACAAGTCCTTTATATCATTGGCTAATTTTTTTGCCTGTAAATATTTTTGTGTTAGTTGTTGTATGGAGCATTTTTTACCTGTTAGTAAGACTTGATGATAATATCCGTCAATTTCAATAATCATAAAATCACGACTGGTCGCTAATCAGTCTTATAGCTTTAATTTTTATAAAAGTACGCTTCATTCTTCTAGTGGAGAAATTATGCTATTATCATACTATCCAAATCTAATATATGTGTCAAAATCATATTGCTATTTTTGAATAGTCTATGAACAATTCTTTACTTGATGCTAAAAGTAAGAATTTGATGATAAGATATAAATTACCTGAGAAAATGGAGAGGTGTTTAAATGCAAAGTAAGAATTCACCATTTAAATTAATCGTGATCGCAACATTGGTTATTGTTGCAATCCTTGTCGCTGTAGTAGTTATCAGCAGTAATAATTCTGATTCAAATGAAGAAACGACATTTGAAAGACAGCCACCAATTGAAGGGCAACCTACACTAGGGGTTGGAAATGCGCCTGTAACTGTTGTCGAATTCGGAGATTTCAAGTGTCCAGGGTGTAAAGCTTGGGGAGATAGTATTTTTCTTCAATTAGTAAATGATTATGTTCATACTGACAAGGTGAAGTTTTCATATATTAATGTTTTATTCCATGGAGAAGAATCTGAATTGGCATCCCTAGCAGCCGAAACTGTATATAAACAAAACCCTGATGCCTACTGGAAGTTTCATATAACTTTATTCGATGAACAACCAAGTGATGATCATCATAGCGAATGGGTCACAATGGATAAAATAACCGAAATAGCGGATGGAATTCCTGAGATAGATACGGAAGAATTAATAGTAGAGATCGAGAACAAATCAGAAATGAATGAAGTAGATAAAGATGCTGAATTAGTGAACGAATTTGGTGTGCAATTAACACCTACTATTATGGTCAATGAAACAATGATAGAAGATCCTTTTGATTATGAAGAAATTAAAGAAGCAATAGAAAATGCACTAGAGGAAAATTAAAATGAGAAAAACAGACATTTCACAGTTTACTCTTTATGCAGCTTGGTTGGTGTCCATTGTAGCTACACTAGGAAGTCTCTATTTTAGTGAGATTCGAGGGTTTATTCCTTGTGAACTTTGTTGGTATCAACGTATCTTGATGTATCCATTAACATTGATTCTCGGGATAGCAACATTTCAAAATGATCGTTCTGTTAAAAAATATGTATTACCACTTGCTGCCTTTGGTTGGTTCATTTCGCTGTTTCATTATTTACAGCAAAAGGTTCCAGGGTTTGCAGCTATTAAACCATGCGCCAGTGGTGTACCCTGTAGTGCTGAATATATTAATTGGTTTGGTTTCGTTACCATCCCATTCCTAGCATTAATTGCTTTTACTTTAATTGTAGTATTCATGCTAATGACACGAAAAAGAATGTGATTGGAATATGAAATAATAAAAATATCGTAGTGAATTCTTTAATGAATATCACTGCGATATTTTTTCTAAATAGCTAGTTTGCATGTCTAAACTAAACGCGCCAGCTTTTTATATAAATTATTTTCTTACACGTCCAAGTCCCATCGCTTTTTTAGCTTTTGCAATTGTTTTGTTAGAGACAAGTCTTGCTTGTTCAGCACCTTCATCAAGGATTTGATCAAGTTCTTCAGAATCAATTAATTCCGCATATTTTTCCTGGATAGGCTGGAGGACTTTGACAACAGTATCAGCAACATCCTGTTTAAATTCTCCATAACCCTTGCCTTCGTATTTTTTTTCAAGATCTGCAATGGTTTCACCAGTACAGCTTGAATAGATAGTTAATAAATTCGAAATACCAGGTTTATTTTCTTTATCAAATTTTACAATTCCTTCAGAATCAGTTACTGCACTTTTGATTTTCTTCTCAATTGTTTTAGGGTTATCAAGCATAGAAACAAAACTACGAATATTTTCATCAGACTTACTCATTTTCTTTGTCGGTTCCTGTAAAGACATGATGCGCGCACCAACCTTAGGAATTCGAACTTCAGGTATCGTGAAAATATCGTTGAAACGATTATTAAAGCGTTGTGCTAAGTCTCTTGTTAACTCCATATGCTGTTTTTGGTCATCACCAACCGGTACGATATCAGCTTGGTAAAGTAGAATATCAGCTGCCATTAATGGTGGATAAGTTAGTAGTGCAGAAGATACTGCATCTTTTCCACTTGATTTATCTTTGTACTGTGTCATTCTTTCGAGTTCCCCAACATAACTAATGGTCTGTAACATCCAACCAAGCTGTGTATGCGCTGGAACCTCGGATTGGATGAATAGTGTTGCTTTCTTCGGATCAAGTCCAGAAGCTAGGTAAAGCGCCGCAAGTGAGCGGATATTTTTTCTTAGCTCCAGCCTGTCTTGAGGAACTGTAATAGCATGCTCATCAACTATACAGAAGTAACATTGATATTCATCTTGAAGCTCTACAAATTGTTTTATTGCGCCTAGATAATTCCCTAATGTCAACGTACCACTAGGTTGAATCCCAGAAAAAATGGTCTGCATTCAAATCACTCCTTTAATTTTTTCCATAAAAAAAGCCATTCATTCCCTATACAAAGGGACGAATGAACCGCGGTGCCACCCTAATTATTCTGCAGTTGATGCAGAATCACTTCGTTAAATAAGCTCGAAAGTCCAATTCCAGTTTACCTTGATGCTTGTTTTCACCAACCACAAGCTCTCTACAATCAGCGGGTAAAGCGTACTACGCCTTTTTCATAGCTTTTATTATTTGATATTGCTGTTATTATATAATGGTTTGGGATTGGAAATCAAGTTTCTTTGAAGATTTGGCTAGATTTGTGGGGTATAGCCACGTCCGGCTCCGTACGTCGCTGAACGGGCACTTACGCCTCCGTTTATAATAACGACAATATTGTTAACTCGGTTCTATTCATTTTACTTCGGAAACCTTCATCATATATAATTATGTGAAAGAATTCACTATATTATTCTTTAACTTGGAGGTCATTCAATGGCAGGACTTATGGCAATGGCGAAGCAGCAGAAAATGAAGTTACTAATGATTGCTATTTCTGCTGTGCTATCTGGATTAGCGATTATTGCACAGGGTTATTTGTTTGTCCTAATCGTTGACCAGATTTTTTTGAAAGGAAGTTCAGTTTCTGATATTCTCCCATATTTACTTTGGTTAATTGTTGCACTATTTGCTAGAACTTTATTTAATTACCTAAGTGGAAGAACCGGGATAATGATGGCGACGAAGGTAAAAAGTGACCTACGTAATGCCCTTTTAAATAAATTTTCGAGGAATCCAATGCAAGCATCACTGCAAGGACAATCCGGTCGAAAAGTAAGTGTTATTATGGACGCAGTGGATGAGGTCGATTCGTATTTCAGTGATTATATTCCACAAATGATTCAATCGTTGATTATTCCGATCATGCTTCTCATTGTAATTTTTATGGAGCATGCGGCAACAGGTTTTATTTTCATTTTTACTGCACCATTTATTCCGATATTTATGATGATTATTGGATTTAATACAAAAGACAAAGCTGAAGAACAATTAGAAAAGATGGCGGCTTTTTCTGGGAAATTCCTTGATACGTTACAAGGGCTAACGACATTAAAACTTTTCGGTCGTTCAGTAGATCAAAAAGAAGAAATAGGAAAAAGTAGTATTCAATTTCGCGAAGCAACAATGGTTGTATTAAAAACAGCTTTCTCAAACTCTTTAGCACTCGAATTTATTTCCATGTTAAGTATCGGACTTATCGCTTTAGAGGTTGCAATTAGACTTATTATTTTCCAGGACATTACATTCTTTACTGGATTCTTAATGCTCGTCCTAGCTCCAGAGTTATTAAATAAATTAAAGGAACTAGGAAATGCATTTCATACTGGGCGTGGGAGCATGGGTGCAGCGAAGAAACTCGAACAAGAACTTGAAGATACTAAAGCACAAATAGAATTTGGTGAGGAAAACTTAAGCAAAGAAGAACCCCCGCTAATTGAATTGGAGGCTGTAAGTTTTAACTATGGTGAAAATGCTTTCGCGTTAAAAAATATAACTGCTAAGATTCTTCCAAACCAAGAGATTGCTATCGTGGGTAAAACGGGAGCTGGAAAAACAACACTACTACATTTAATTGCTGGTCTCGTTCCACTTTCAGAAGGAAAAGTTATAGTTAATAAGAAAGAAAGGTCTTCTTATAGTGAAAGAAGTTGGTTTGACCAACTTATTTATATTTCCCAAGACCCATATTTATTTTCAGGAACATTTGCAGAAAACATCGCGATTGGTAAATCTACAGATACAACTCGTGAAGAAATTGAACAAGCTGCTGATAAGGCAGGACTTAGGGAGCTGGTTGATTCACTTGATCAAGGCTTTGATACCCTAATTGGTGAAGGAGGACGTGGATTATCTGGTGGAGAAAAACAGCGTGTTGCGCTTGCGCGTGCTTTTCTAAAACGCCCGTCCATCATTCTATTTGATGAACCGACGACAGGTCTTGACTTAGTAACAGAACGAATCCTACAAACCTCTATGATGGAGCTATCCAAAAATTCAACAGTCATAACTGTGGCTCACCGTCTTCATACGATACAAAATGCTGATCAGATACTTTTCCTTGATAAGGGAGAACTTATATCAATTGGTAAGCATGAAGAATTACTAAATTCTGTTGGAGCCTATCGAGAGATGATTACTGTACAGCAGGGAGGTGCAGCACAATGAAAGACTTGCGAATAGTAATTAGAATCTTACTAGTAGAGAAGAAAGACATTTATCTGTCGATTATATGTGGATTTATAGCGGGAATTACAGCTGTAGCTCTGTTTTCAGCAAGTGGTTACTTAATTTCACAGGCTGCCCTAGCTCCTCCTATTTACACATTAATGGTTATCGTTGCATCGGTAAAAATGCTAGGTATTATTTCTGCATTAAGTAGGTATGGGGAAAGATACTTTTCTCACCGTGGTACATTTACAATGCTAAGTAATTTACGTGTTTCTTTCTATGAAAAACTTGAACCACTAGCACCAGGGATTTTTGGAAGGTTCCGTAGTGGAGACCTGCTTGCTCGAATTGTTGGTGATGTAGAGACATTGCAAAATTTCTTTTTACGTGTATTTTATCCACCAATTGTTTTATTGCTGATTTTCTTTTTCACAATTTCATTTACAACATTCTTTTCAATTGAGATAGCGCTCATATTATTCCTTGGTCTCTTATTGACAATCGTGCTTGTCCCGTCATATTTTGCATTAAGACAGCGCAAGTTTGATCGAATTGTTAGAGACAGTCGAGCGGAATTATCAACGGAGGTTACTGAATTTTTATATGGATTTCGTGATTTGAAAATTTATCAACAATTAGAAGGAAAAGAGGAGCAACTGAAAAAGGCATCGGCAACTTATTTACAGGAGCAGAAACAGGAAAGTGTTCAAAATTTATTCAGCCAAGCTTCGAATACATTTTTATCCTTACTAGTTTCAGTCAGTGTATTAGCTGTAGGTTCTTATTTAGTTGTAAACCAAGAATTAGATGGTATTTATTTAGCGATGCTAGTGATGATTTCGCTTACCGTCTTTGAAAATACAACATCAATGGCAATCTTCCCGAGTCATTTGCAGGATAGTAAACAAGCATCCTCCCGACTTCATGCTGTTGTACGTAATGACTCAATCGAGAAGGATGGAGTGGAGTTGCAAGAATTCCGAGCAACCACCGCACCAACGATAGCGTTTCGTAACGTCCAATTTAACTATCCTAATGATTCACGACAAGTGATAAATGATGTTTCATTAAAACTTGAAAAAGGGTCCAAAACAGCAATTGTCGGCCCAAGTGGTTCAGGAAAATCAACCTTATTGCAGTTGTTACTCCACCTTTATCCTGTTAATGAAGGAGAAATTTTATTAAATGATATTCCTATTCATACGTTGACAGATGAGAGCATTTGGAAAAACACAAACGTTGTACTGCAAGCAAATCATTTCTTCTATGGAACGATCCGAGATAATTTACAACTTGCAAAAGATGGTTTCCATGATGATACATTACAGGAAGTATTAGAAAAAGTTGATTTAGAGCATATTTCGCTAGATGAGCCAGTTTTAGAGAAGGGTGAGAACCTATCTGGTGGAGAGAAACAACGTCTCGCAATTGCCAGAGCAATGCTGAAAAACGAATCTTTATGGTTATTGGATGAACCAACCTCTTCGATAGACGCATTGACTGAAGCGAAGATTTTTGGACATATATTCAACCAAGCAAAGGATGACACACTTGTACTTGTAAGTCATCGCTTAACTGGATTAGAAAAGATGGACCAAATTATCGTAATGGAAAATGGCAAAATTATCGAGAGTGGAAGTTTCGAATCGTTAATGGAAAGCAAAGGTTACTTTTATGAGATGAAAAAAATTGAACAGAGTGTATTTTTAGGAGAATAGAAAAATGGCAAGCGCCTTGATACGCTTGCCGTTTTTTAATAGGCTTAGAAGCGGTGCATTCATTTGCTTCTTTGACCAATTTATTTATCTGTATCATCTATTACCGCATCATCATTTTTTGCTACCCAAAATGAAAGAATAAAGGCAGCGATGATGACCAGGAAAGGTGCAACAAATATTAGAAAGTCATTAAACAATCAGCTCACTCCTTTTTCTTATTTTGTCCTTTGACATAATCCTTGTCGAAAAGAAATAGTCGTACCAATAAGTAAATCGAAGGAACTAGCAAAATGAAACCTAGAATGAACACGACGATGAGAGAAATTGCCATTGCTTCATTCGTAAACCCGTCCTGTATCGTTAAATGAGGATACAAGAGGTATGGGTAATGTGAGATTCCATATGCATAAAATGCAAGTGCAAACTGTCCGACCAAGAGCCAAACAGCCATTCCATAATTTTTTTGTTTCCATAGTAACCAGACGGTTGCCGCCCATAGTATTGCTGAAAGTGCGAACATCCACCATAAATCTAAAATGCGTTCGAAATGTGCTGGGTTATGAGAGCTTAATTCGAATATAATTCCACCTGCAGCGACTATCAATGGAATAGCCCATACAAGCGCATATTTTCGCATTAACTTCGTTGCGCCAATGTCACCAGCTTTATGTGCATACCAGGTGAGGAAAACTGCAGATATATATAATACAGCCGCAATCGCTAGGACAACAATCGACCATGATAAAGGACTTGTAAATAATGCCCAATAATCAAGAACAGGTTGACCGTCAACGATCGATACAAATCCTCCTTCTGTAATTGCAAGTACTACAGATAATGAGGCAGGTACGAGCAAGCCTGCGATTCCATACATAAAGGCGTAACCTTTATGTCCCCTCGTTCCATACGTTTCAAAGGCATAATAGGAGCCTCGAATTGCCATCAAGATAATCGCAAGACTACCTGGAACGAGGAGAATCGTACCAAAATAGAAAGCTGTCTTTGGAAAGAACCCAACGATTCCGACAAAGAAGAAAACGAAGAATACGTTCGTGACTTCCCATACTGGCGACAAGTAGCGTTGAATAATTTTCGATACAATATGTTGTTTGCCTGAAATAATACTGTAAGCATTAAAGAAACCAGCTCCGAAATCAATCGATCCGAGTATTACGTAACCAAACAGAAACGTCCATAAAACGGAAACACCTATAATTTCTAAACTCATTTCTCTTCACCCCCTAGTTTTGCTTCATAGCGTTCAAGCTCCAAATCTACAGGGTTATTTTTAAAGATTCTACGAAGAACTACTACCGTTCCAACTCCTAATATTAGATACAAGGTTGCAAATAAGATAAACATTAATCCTACATGATCACTTGAGGTCGCAGCTTCATCTACCGTCATTATTCCACGGAGAATCCATGGCTGTCTTCCAACCTCAGTCATCCACCAACCAGCTTGTATTGCAAGGAAGGATAGTGGTCCACCAAGAACGATGAGCCAGCGGAACCAATTTGTTTTTACAAAAGTCCATGAAAGTCTCGTTCCTAGCCAATATATAAGAGCTAGTAAGATCATAAACATACCAATTGTCACCATGGCATCAAAGAAATAATGGATAATAAGTGGTGGCGTTTCTTCTTCTGGAAACTGGTCTAACCCAATTACTTCTGCAGTAGGGTTTCCATGCGCCAAAATACTTAATGCAAACGGAACTTTAATTGCATATTTAACTTCTTTATCTTCATCTAAAAGTCCATATAATACGAGTGGCGCGCTTCCTTCTGTTTCAAAATGCCACTCAGCAGCAGCTAATTTTTCCGGTTGGTATTCTGCTAAATATTTACCAGAAAAGTCACCAATCACTGCTGTAGCAATAGCAAAGACAAGTCCAACCTTCATTGTCATATGCAATGCTTTTTTATGGTAAACGTGGTTTGAACCTTTAATTAATTTATACGCTGCAATTGCTGCAAGCATAAATGCTGCTGTCATGTATGCTGTTGCTAAAACGTGTGAAACTTTTGTAGGCATAGCCGCAGTAAACATAGCTAGTAACGGGTTAGCATTCACTAATTGACCGTTGATTAGGTCAAAGCCTTGTGGAGCATTCATGAACGCATTTACAATCGTAATAAATACTGCCGAAAATCCTGCACCGATGACCACTGGAATCAGTAACAAGAAATGCTTCCGTGGCGCAAATCGACCCCAAGTATACGAATAAATTCCTAAGAAGATTGCTTCAAAGAAGAATGCAAAAACTTCCATAAATAGTGGGAGTGCAATAATATTACCTGCAAGCTCCATAAAGTTAGGCCATAATAATGAAAGCTGCAATCCAATGATTGTACCAGTAACTACTCCAACAGCTACTGTAACAAGAAATCCTCGTGCCCAGCGTTTCGCCATTAAAATATAATGATAATCATTTTTCTTAATTCCCATCCAATGCGCAATCATAATAAATATCGGCACACCAACACCAATTGTTGCGTAAATGATGTGGAAAGAAAGAGTAAGTAATGTTAGTAATCTACTTGCGAATACTGGATCATCAAATAACAAGTTGCATCCGCCTCCTCAGTTTGTGGTTTATTTATGCTATAGGTATTACAATTAGGTTCTATTATATTGTGAATAGATACACATACATCTTTCTATTTTACCTTATAAGATAATCGAATACGTAATTAGATATGACAAAATTGCAAACACGTAGTGACTTATTTGTGAAGATGATTACAAAACTGTTATTGACTCGGAGGAATCATCCTTCTTTCTTGATGCATACGTTATGTATTAAGTTTTACCAATTATTCTATTTTTATTGATCATCCTAGCGGCTATTAATAACGATAACTAATGATTCATTCCCCTTTATGTAATAAAACTAACTATTGTTTTCATAAATTGTTTTTTTATTTGTGATGGAGGAGTTCTATCGGTCATCAATTTTGCTCCAGTCGATTTTGTTAGCCGATAGACTGGTTTTATCGGCCATCAATTTCGCCCCAGCCGATTTTGTTGACCGATAGATTGATTTTATCAGCCATCAATTTTGCTCAAGCCAATTTTGTTGGCCGATAGACTGGTTCCATCGGCCACCAATTTCTCTCCAGTCGATCTTGTTGACCGATAGATTGGTTTCATCGGTCATCAATTTCACTGCAGCCGATTTTGTTAGCCGATAGACTGGTTTCATCGGCCATCAATTTTACTCCAGTCGATTTTGTTGACCGATAAACTGGTTTTATCGGTCATCAATTTCACTGCAGCCGATTTTGTTAGCCGATAGACTGGTTTCATCGGCCATCAATTTTTATCCAGTCGATTTTGTTGACCGATAAACTGGTTTTACCGGCCACCAATTTCGCTCCAGCCAATTTTGTTGACCGATAGGCTGGTTTCATCGGCTATCAATTTCGCTCCAGTCGATTTTGTTGACCGATAGGCTGGTTTCATCGGCCATCAATTTCGCTCAAGCCAATTTTGTTGACCGATAGACTGGTTCTATCGGTCACTAATTTCGCTCAAGCTATTATTGTCGACCGATAGAATAATTTCACCAGATTCCATAACATAAAAAACTAAATAATCACGTGCTCATTCAAAGTACGTCATTCTATTATTGTCTTTTTTCAAGAAATTCCTTAAAAGAATCTCTCGGATTCTTCTTTCTCTAAGAACTGCACACCATTCATAAATATTCCTCGTGGTCACTTTACTTTCAGGAAAGAGTACCTTAAACTCCTCTACACAACGAAGTACTGCCGCATCTACAGGCTCACTAAAACTACATTCTTTACAAACGTAGTACATTCTCCCGACTACTCCTGAAAATGAATCACACTCCAAACACGGTATCCCCTTCCGTAATTCCTCAAAACTATACTCAGGAACTCGTGTATAAATCGACTCACTCACATGCAATCCAACCAAGCGATCGGCAATCCTTTTATGATGCTGCATAATTTTCCCGGGTGCTGAATTCAAATTTTCTATAAACCGATCAAGTTGATTACGAAAGATGATTGGTTTTTCAATTGGTGCTTGATATAAAACGAAACTGGGATTTATAAATACAACGTAGGAATTAATTTGTAGTTTAATGCCTTGAGTTCGGAGTAGTTGTTGGAGTAGAGATTCTGTGCGATTTAACTGATGCAGTGGATTAATCACTTCGAATCTAGGTCTACGGAAAAGTTTGTCTGTGCTCGATTCATAAATATAATCTCCTTCAAAGTTTTTAACTTCAAAAATATGGAGTTTATCCTGGGTAATAATTAGGGTATCAATTTGAAAGGTAGTGGAATTTACTTCAAATAATAAATCATTCAAAACGAGGTGTTCATGTGAGAGTTTTTCCAAGAAAGTATCAAAGACAGTTTC
This sequence comes from Oceanobacillus sp. CAU 1775, assembly GCF_054482815.1. Classification (NCBI taxonomy): domain Bacteria; kingdom Bacillati; phylum Bacillota; class Bacilli; order Caryophanales; family Bacillaceae; genus Oceanobacillus; species Oceanobacillus sp. CAU 1775. The sequence continues at coordinate 195,834 of NZ_JBTLRO010000003.1, forward strand.
ACCTGCATAGCCCTTAGTCAGGCTGGAATATTGCTTTGATAAAGTTGAGTCTAAAGTCATACGTTTTCTCAAATAATTTAGAGGTATCCATTCAGTGGGTTTCGTTCGAGGTTTGTAAATCATAAGCCACATCCTTACTAAAAGTTTACTAGTATTATAGCACGGCACCAAACTACAGTAAATTTTTTCCAAATCCACGAACAATTAAAAAATCAACATCAAAAACAGTCATAATTTCCAATTCCCAGGCGAATAAATCTACATAAAATGACAAAACATTACTTTTTAATCAAAATATGATTTTACCATTCATTTAAGTGGCGTTTTCCTTTATACTAGAGAAGGATTAAATTGAGTATAGGAGATTGATAGTTATGGAGAAGTTACAGCTAAGGATAACAACAGTTATTGGAATTCTCCTGTTGGGTATATCTTTACCATGGATAGTACAAGCAGAAGAAACAATCACAGTGAGTGATCACGCAGAAAGACAGACAAGTATCGAATTATTCGATTTAAATAAATCGATGAAGAGGTTTACATATGATTCAGGTTTTCACTTTGAATATCCAGATGCTGTAAGAGGGATTTATGTAACTGGAAATTCAGCTGGTGGAGCAAGATTTGAGAGCTTATTAAATTTAATCAACACAACAGACTTAAATTCAATGGTTATCGATATTAAAGAAGACCATGGATACTTAACCTATATTCCAGAAGAAGGTTCACCATTTGCAGACATTGCACAGAACTTTATTTCTGATCCAGAAGATCTGATGGGGACATTAGAAGAAAATGAGATTTATCCAATTGCTAGAATCGTAGTATTTAAAGATTCGGTTCTTGCAAAAGAAAGACCTGATTTATCCTTTACTGAAAATGGAGAGGTTTGGGTAAATAATCGCGGAGAAGCTTTCGTAAATCCATTTGAAAAAGAAGTATGGGAGTATAACGTAGAAATTGCAAAAGAAGCTGCGAAAATGGGCTTCAAGGAAATCCAATTTGACTATGTACGTTTCCCAGAAGGCTTTGAAAATAAAGATGAATCACTTGGTTATACACTTGGTGATTATGAAGATTTAGATATGAATAATATTAAAAAACGTGTCGAAGCAGTTACTGATTTTGTTGCATATGCACGTGAAGAGCTTTCACAGTATGATGTAGAAGTTTCTGTAGATATCTTTGGTTATGCTGCAACGCTTGAAGAGACACCAGGAATCGGACAAAACTTCTCACGTATTTCTGAAAACGTGGATGTCATTTCATCGATGATTTATCCAAGTCATTGGACAAGTTACTTTGGTATTGAAAAACCTGATACCGAGCCATATCGCTTGGTCGATGAATATGCAAAAGTAGAAAACGAAGTCCTTGGAAAATTGGACGATCCACCTGTTTCAAGACCATGGTTACAAGACTTTGAGGCACCTTGGTTATATAGTGGCCCGACATTCCAATATGGAAAAGCAGAAGTAGAGGCGCAGATTCGAGCACTCTATGAAAATGGAATTAATGAATTTTTACTTTGGAACGCTGGAAATGTCTATACAGAGAATGTTGATTACCTGATAGGTAAAGAATAAAAATAATCTCAATTAATTTAGTTTTACGGGTTTATTTGAGAAAAGACAGGGAAGTATAGAAGATAGATAACAACATGTTGATAAATGTTGAAGTTATGCTAATAAATGTTGAAAACACCTACTTTTTTATTGACATTTGTAGTATACTGTAATAAGAGTTTATTTAAACTTATTTTAATTTAATAGTTAAAGTAGGTTTGAAAAAATGCTACGTATCGGAAGAAAAATTATTGAGGAGTGAAGTACATGGTAACACTTTATACCTCACCAAGTTGTACATCCTGCAGAAAAGCCAAAGCATGGCTGGAAGAGCACGACATTCCGTTTCAAGAGCGTAATATTTTCTCAGAATCACTAACGATTGATGAGATTAAAGAGATTTTACGCATGACTGAGGATGGAACTGATGAGATTATCTCCACAAGATCGAAAGTTTTTCAGAAGCTAGATGTTAACATCGAGCAATTACCAATGCAGGATTTATTTGATCTTATACAAAAGAATCCTGGTTTATTAAGAAGACCAATCATCCTAGATGAGAAGCGACTACAGGTTGGTTATAATGAAGACGAAATTCGTCGTTTTCTACCGAGAACGGTTCGTACGTTCCAATTAAGAGAAGCTCAAAAGATGGTTAACTAGAAGATTTAATTGAATAAAACAATAAAGCACAGGACAATATGTCTTGTGCTTTCATTATTTTTAAAGTGTATAATAACCAAAACTTTCCCAACTTACTAAGAAAAGTAATCAATCATTTCTCGCCGAAACGTTGCAAATGAAATAAAATTATATTTATAGGCATAATCATTTCCAAATGACCATAATTTATCATACAATGGCTATAAGCAAGTAGTAGATGTTTCATAATCCAAATATGTGATAAAGGTATAGTAGATAAATATATAATCAACCTTCGTGATAAAATATATTTTAAGCACAAACATCTTTCTATTTGAAAGGAGAGGTAAAAAGATGGAAATCGAAAGAATTAATGAAAATACAATTAAATTCTATATTTCGTATATTGACATTGAAAATCTGGGATATGAACGTGAAGAAATCTGGTACAACCGAGAGCGCAGTGAACAGTTATTCTGGCATATGATGGACGAGGTAAATAATAAAGAGGATTTCACTCCTGATGGACCATTGTGGATTCAAGTGCAGGCAATGGAAAAGGGACTGGAAGTTATTGTTACCAAAGCCAAAGTTTCAAAACAAGGCGACCACTATGATTTAGATGAAGAGGACGAGAATGATCTGGAACTTTCAGGTGATGAAAAGATTGAGGATATCTTAGAAAACACTTTTGGTAAGAGTGTAGAAGAAGAATCTGAGCCTGAAGAAGATACTGGATTCCATGAAGAAAAACTATGGATGATGTTTAACTTTGATGATTTTGAACATCTCATTCAACTTAGCCACTACATGAAGAGTGATTACGAGATTCAAGAAGAGACATTGTATAATTACAGAGATAAATATTATCTATATGTCCAATTCAGTGCGGATGCACTAGATGATGATGACCTCTTAGATAATATAACAAGTAAAATACTAGAGTTTGCTAACAACTCGAATATTTCATTACATGTACTTGAAGAGTACGGCAAAAAGATTATTGAAGACAACACATTCTCTACTATAAGTAAACATTTCCCAATTCAAAAATAGACATCGTAAATTGATGTCTATTTTTTTACTTTTATTTGCAGGATTTTCACACATCCTGTCGAATAATAAGTTACATGGAGGTGTTTATAGTGTTACAAGCCATAACGATGGATGGTGAACGCATTACCCCTGCAAGGATGCCAAAAGAAATGCTGCGGCAATTAAAAAAAGAGAACGATCAATTCTATTGTCCAAGCTGCAAAGAAAAAGTGATTTTGCGAGCTGGCAACAAAGTCATTGCACATTTTGCTCATATGGCAAATACGAATTGCATTGCTTCAGGTGGCGAGGGACCTTATCATGAAAAAGGAAAACTTTTACTCTATGAATGGTTCTTAAGACAAAACTTATCAGTTGAGCTTGAAAAATATCTTCCAGAATTAAAACAACGACCAGATTTTTATATTCATCTAAATAACCGTAAGATTGTAATAGAATACCAATGTGCGAGAATTTCCTTACCTGAAATTATAAACAGAACGAATGGCTACAAAAAGCATGGTATTGATGTCATTTGGATTCTAGGTGCAAAGCTTTTCAAGCGACTAGGTAATCAAATCTTTAAATTAGATTCCTTTAGCCAATCAATGCTTCATCAATTTTCTCCCGAGTACCCACTAAGTATCTTCTACTTCTGTCCAGAAACAAACAAGTTAATTAAACTTCAAAACTTATCTTTTCTTAATAACACACATGTACTTGGTAAATTAACGATTCACTCATTAAATAATATTAACTTTATAGAGCTATTTACCCCACACTTTTTAACGGAAAGAGAACTCATATATGGCTGGGAGCGAGAGAAAAAACGATTTCGCTTTAGACGGCGAGGCAGGCTATACGGTGAAGAGCTACAATGGCATCAATGGCTTTATTTAAAAAAGCTCTATATCGAGCAATTACCTCCCATTATCCACTTACCAGTACCTTCAAGTTACCTTATAAAAGTTCCAACTTGGAATTGGCAAAGTAGATTGATCTATGACATTCTTCAACCTCTACACATTTACGGAAATTTATCTCTTACTTCATGCAGACATCTTTTAAGAAAATATCTCCTTCCAATCGAGAATTTTCCCTTGATAAATAATGAACAAGACCCAATTCTAGAATATCTCCGCCTACTCACTAAACTTGGCTATCTGGAAGAAATCTCTCTAACACATTTCAGAAAGCAAAAGGATTTAGATGATGACTCTCAATCAAAACTACCTCAACAAAGCGATGCAGCAATACTCAAAGAAATATTTCAAAAAAATGAGCCAAAATCCGAGCATAGTCGGGTGATATTTCGGTATACTAAATAATATCCCAATTCTTTATTAAAAATTATTAGATTACTTAAAGAATTGGAAGTTAAAAATTAATTATTTTAGAGGGATATTAAGATAAATCTAGAATAATGTTAGTAGGAGAATAGAGGAGGAATTTTAATATGTCAAAAGCTACAAAAGAATTAAAAGCAAGAAAAGATGTTCCAGAGGATTTAACATGGAGATTGGAAGATATCTTCGCTTCGGATGAGGCTTGGGAAGAAGAGTTAAAGCAACTTCAAGAAGATATTCCACAAGTAGCAGAATTCCAAGGGAAATTAGCGGAGTCAGCAGATACGTTATTTGCTTTACTAAAGAAGCAAGATGAAATTTCAGGTCGCTTAGGAAAACTATATACATACGCTCGTATGCGTTATGACCAGGATACAACAAATGGTTTCTATCAAGGATTAAATGCACAGGCTGACACAGTATTAACGAAAGCATCAAGTGCAATGAGTTATATCGTTCCCGAAATTCTAGCAATGGAAGAAGGGAAAGTAGAAGCATTTTTAAATGAAAATGAAGAATTACAGCTATATAAAAAGGTATTAACAGATATTACGAATAAACGCCCTCATATTTTAAGTGAAAAAGAAGAGGTTCTTCTAGCTGAAGCATCAGAAGCTTTATCTACTGGATCACAAGCATTCGGTATGTTGAATAATGCTGACCTTACTTTCCCTTCGATAAAAAATGAAGATGGGGAAGAGGTAGATGTTACTCATGGTCGTTATTCAACATTCTTAGAATCCAAAGATCGTCGTGTTCGAGAAGATGCGTTTAAGGCCGTTTATGAAACGTATGGTAAGTTCAAAAATACGTTCTCTGCTACATTAGGTGGAAATGTGAAGAAAGATAATTTCGTTGCTAAAGTACGTAAATATGATTCTGCACGCCAAGCAGCGCTTAGCAATAACCATATTCCAGAAGATGTTTATGACAATCTAGTTGAGGCAGTAAATGAAAGATTGCCATTACTTCACCGTTATACGGAATTACGTAAGAAAGTACTTGGAGTCGATGAGCTTCATATGTATGATTTATATACACCACTAGTTACAGATGTAGATATGAAGGTACCTTATGAAAAGGCGCAAGAATACCTTTTAGAGGGGCTTAAACCACTAGGTGATGATTACCAATCGATTCTAAAAGAAGGCTTTGCTAACCGTTGGGTCGATGTAGAGGAAAACAAAGGGAAACGCAGTGGAGCATACTCTTCTGGTACTTATGGAACAAACCCATATATCTTAATGAACTGGCAAGATAATATCAACAACACATTTACTTTAGCACATGAATTCGGTCATTCTGTGCATAGTTATTACACAAGAAAAAATCAGCCATATCGTTATGGTAACTACTCCATCTTTGTAGCTGAAGTTGCGTCAACAACAAACGAAGCATTATTGAATGATTATTTACTAGAAAACTTAGAGGATGAAAGAGAAAAGTTATATATTCTTAATCATTTCCTAGAAGGATTCCGTGGTACTGTTTTCCGTCAAACAATGTTTGCTGAATTTGAGCATGACATTCATGTGCGAGCTCAAAACGGTGAAGCTCTTACTGCTGAAAAACTCACAGAAATTTATTACGAACTAAATAAAAAATATTATGGTGATGCTGTAGTTAGTGATGAAGAGATTGGTCTCGAGTGGGCTAGAATTCCTCATTTCTATTACAACTACTATGTATATCAATACGCTACTGGTTATTCTGCTGCAACAGCGCTTGCGAAGCAGATCCTTGAAGAAGGGGAGCCAGCTGTTGAAAGGTATCTTGATTTCTTGAAAGCAGGTAGTAGTGATTACCCAATCGAAGTGCTTAAAAAAGCTGGAGTAGACATGAATTCTAAACAGCCAATTCTTGACGCACTTGATGTATTCGAAGAGAAATTAAATGAGATGGAAAAATTGTTATTAAAATAAGAAAAAAGGGAGTTGCATTTGATGCAGCTCCCTTATCGCATTCTATGGTAATATCTTTTTCGACCTCGCATGGAATGGAGCAATAAATAAATGGAAATGAATAATATTGGCAGCGTAATAAACAATGGGATAAGTTGCATTAAGCCAATGATATTTATAAAGATGGCAGCTAGTAACAATAAAAGCAATAAAAGAAACTGCACACATACTCACTCCTTCGCATAAATGGGATTAGTATAAGATATGCTTGTAATTTTAAATTATACGATATATGAACAATTTGTGAATTAACACACAAAGTTATTGCCTAATTTAGGAACACTTGCTAAGATAGAATCATAAGTTGAAACAAACAAAACCCCTTTTGTTTGATCATGAAACTTTCTCCCATCCCCTTTGTATTTATACAAAGTTGGACTTTAAGATATACACTGCCCTGTATATCTTATTTTTTTTGATTTTTTAATGTAGTCTTTTAACTGAAATGATATTTTCATTAAAAAAATAGAGGCAAGTTTAGTTCGTGAACATTTTGTGAAATATAGCACATAACTATTGTAATTCAGATTATCACTTGGTAAGATAGAATCATAAGTTGAAACAAACAAAACCCCTTTTGTTTGATCATGAAACTTTCTCCCATCCCCCTTTGTATTTATACAAAGTTGGACTTAAGATATACACTGCCCTGTATATCTTATTTTTTTTGAACTTTTTTAGAACCTCGCCAAATCTCTTAAGTTTATCAGTCGATAAAAGTTTGAAGAGAGAAAATGATAAGGGATATGAATTAGAATAAATAAAGATGACTATTTTGTGAACTAATGCACGAATGATTGAAATTTACTATTTCCACTGTTACTATAGTGTTATAAGTTAAACAAACAAAACCCCTTTGTTTGATTAGAAACTTTCTCCCATCCCCCTTTGTATTTATTACAAAGATCGGTAAGGATACACGCTGCCCCGTGTATCCTTATTTTTGTGTTTAAAACTCCATTAAAAAAAGACTGGAACAATAATCCAGTCTTTTTTACACTTTTGGCTTCCAATAGACTCCATAGTCACTTGAGATCATCTCTACCTTTTGTTTAAATTGTAACTTCTTCATTTCTCTTTTAATTCTTTCAATCGGCCAGTCATATATAATTGCTAATTCTTTTGAACTTACAATCGAATATTGGTTAACAAATACCTCAAGTGGAAGTTTTGTCGATGGAATTGGTTGGTATTGTAAAGCATCACTTAATACCTGTTCATAAATTTCATAAGGATATAGACCAGAAACTTTAATTCCATGTTCTTCTACCATTTGATTGAAAAAGACAATCGTTGGAAAATAATCGACATTCATTTCATTTGTTAAACGCATATCACATTCATATGCTCTTTTTGCAGAAGTAGAGAAAATATCCTTTTCAAATTCTTGCATATCTATATTTGCTTCAGATGCACATTCTAATAATGTGTCTAAGTTGCTTATATTTTTCTTTTCGAGAAATAGGCTTTCTTGAATTCGATTCAAAAAGTTTTTCCCTGCCCTTTTTCCTTGTAGTTCAGCCGCTTTAATCGCTAGCGAAGTTAACCAAGGCTCATCAATATCATAAGTTGCACTATTTTCAGCGATTGCTTCTAATGCCGACTTATTATTCAATTTTTCATTTTCTAAAACAGTCAATGGATTACTAACAATTGTTCTAAATGTAAAGAAACGACCATATTCCATCGTTAATTTCTTTAAGAAAGTTTGTAATGACCAACATACCTCTGAAAAAGGATCAATGAACACGTAAATTTCAACAGGTTTTTTTACATAATTCATATAGCTGTTGTAATTCTTTGGTGTGTTTGCGCGATTTAAACTTGATAGGTCGTGCTGCTGCCAAGTCACATCGAATTCTCCCTTCTCTTATTCTGGCGTATTCATCATATGATTTGCAGTTAATGTTAATCTTTCAAACATTGCACTTCGATAAGGTTCTTCTATACCAGCTTCTTCTATTGCTTCATCCATACAGCTTAACCAAGCATCTCTACGGCTAGGTGTGATGGGAAAGGGTAAATGCCTTCTCCTCATCATTGGATGCCCTCGTTCTTCTTCATAAAGGCGTGGGCCACCAAAGAATTGCGTTAAAAAAAGCGTTTGCTTTCTAGCTGTCTCTGTTAGGTCTTCTGGAAATATAGGAATCAATAATGGATGCTTTGCGACTTTACTATAAAAGTTATCGACAAGTTTCTCAATTGCTTCGTAACCGCCAATCGCATCGTATATTGATCGATGTTGTATATCCTTCATCATGTAACTCCTTATTTATTATATAGGAAACTATAAAATTTGACTTTTGTGGCTAACTCTATACTTGAGTGATAGCCACGTCCGGCTCCAGCGCCCAACGACTATCAAACTTCACACTTCTTCAATCGATAAGTCAACATCGACTCACTACGTTCGCCGTGTTTCCTTTATCTCAAAGAGAAGGGGAAGTTCAACTAAGAACGCCACATCACGTGGCAACGTTGAACCACCCCACGTCCTGTGGGGCGCAGTTTGTACGTCGCTGAACGGGCGCTTACGCCTTTGTTCTATTATTGTAGCAACAGATTTTTTTATCGGCAAGAAATCTGATTATATGAGACTACTTACTTGAACGATTGAAAAAACCTTGCAATTTTATTTGGCGTGTCTCTAACGGGAATTTGATATTCGCTTAAAAGCGCTTCAAATACGCGTTTACCAGTCGTAAAGTCATCTGCTTCCAACTCTAACTCATAATCATCTTGTTGATTATATTTGCTATAGTCTAGCACGAGTAACACATTTTGGAATTTGATTTCACGTCTTTCTGTTTCGAGACTACCAAAATATTTGAAATCCTCTACGGGAATTTGTAATTTTTCTAGTTGTTTACTAGTATGTGGTTTAACTACAGGAGTTCCTTCGATCCACTGTGTCGCTTCTTGTTTTGTCAAAGCATCATGTGTTTCGAGTAATCCTGTTTCATATGGTTCTTTTAAGGTTAGTGTATATTTGTTATTTTTCTCCCGGATTCTTAAGGCACTATGTTTTTCTTTTAAACGAAAGTCTTCTGTCTCAAAATAGAAGTTCGTTTGTTTATCAGCAGTCTTAGGAAAATTAAGCTCCGTAAGTAAGTGATTAAACTCTGAAACTGTTAATAAGTTTTTAAATTCAATTTCAATTTCTTGTGCCATAATTTCTCCTCCGTTGTAGTGATTATATATCAATATTTAATTTTCTCAAGAAATATGCAATAAATAGCCTTTTTCATATCATATGGTAAAATAAGATAGAAATAATTTTAAAATAAAAATGGAGTGATGTCTATGAATTGGGAATTATTTCTTGCTCCCTATGCTCAAGTAGTAGAGGAGTTAAAAGTTAAATTAAAAGGGATGCGGTCTCAATTCTCTCACGAGTCGATGCATTCACCAATTGAATTTATTACTGCTAGAGTAAAACCAATACCTAGCATTTTGGAGAAGGCCGAGCGAAGACAAATACCATTAGATAAAATAGAAGAAGAAATTCAAGATATTGCTGGAATCCGTGTGGTCTGCCAATTTGTAGACGATATTTACACGGTCGTAGAAATGTTACAGTCGAGAAGTGATTTTAAAATTATATCTGAAAAAGACTATATTGCAGAGAAAAAGAAAAGTGGCTATCGTTCCTATCATATGACGATACAATATCCTGTTGAAACGATTCATGGTAGAAAATTAGTTTTAGCTGAGTTACAAATTCGTACACTCGCAATGAACTTCTGGGCAACAAATGAACACTCGTTAAATTATAAATATGCTGACCAAATACCAGAAGAAATCGAAGAAAGATTAAAGCTAGCTGCAGAAGCTGCTTTTAACCTAGATGAAGAAATGTCAAAAATGAAAAAAGAAATTCAAGAAGCGAATAGAATTTTTCATCGTTTATAGAAAAAGGATTATATAGGTAGAGTAGAAGGGGAGGAGAACTATTTGAAGTTTGTTGTCGTATCAAGAGATGATGACCGATCTCGAACAATTAAATCAACGATCATCAATTACTTAACAGATTTTTCACTAGAATACGATGTAGACACACCTGATTTAGCTATATCAGTCGGGGGAGATGGAACATTCCTTGAGGCTTTTCATCGTTATCAGCATCGTTTAAAAGATACTTCTTTTATCGGGATCCATACAGGTCACCTTGGATTCTATGCAGATTACACGCCAGATGAAATTGAAAAATTAGTAATTGAAATTGCAAAAACCCCATACCAAAAAGTAGAATATCCATTATTAGAAGTAATTATTCGAACAAAATCTGGTGAAAAAGAAGAGCGTTTAATCGCATTAAATGAGGCAATGATTAAAACAGCTGACGGGTCTTCGGTAGTTTTAGATGTAGAGATTAAAGGAGAGCACTTCGAGACATTCCGAGGGGATGGTATTTGTTTATCAACTCCATCGGGAAGTACTGCTTATAATAAAGCATTGGGAGGCGCAATCCTTCATCCATCATTTGAAGCAATCCAGCTTACAGAAATGGCTTCCATCAATAATCGTGTGTTCCGAACGATTGGCTCGCCGTTAATTTTACCAAAACATCATACATGTATGCTTAGACCTGTGCGCGATAGTAACTATATGATTTCATTGGATCATACAACAATAAATTATTCAGATGTAAAATCCATTCAATGCCGTGTTGCGGATGAGAAGATTCAGTTTGCTCGCTTCCGTCAATTTCCTTTTTGGAACCGAGTGCGTGACTCCTTTGTATCAGATGGCAGAAGTTGATTTATTCTTAGAGAGGGTTGCTGGAAGATGAAGTGGATGATTGAAGCTGAACACGACGGGATGATCGTGCGTGATTATTTACAGAAAGTACGTGGATTGTCGCGACGAATTTTAATCGCTGCTAAGTCTGATAGAGGAAAAATTATCCTCAACGGAAACCCAGTAACTGTTCGTGCGTCTCTACATTCTGGAGATAAACTGGAAGTCACTCTTCCTGTAGAAAAGATTAGTGATTATTTATTTCCTGTAAACATGAATCTAGAAATCGTATATGAAGATGCTGCAGTGCTCGTCCTAAATAAACAAGCAGGAATAGCGACTTTACCATCACCCCTACATAAGTCTAGCACAGTAGCGAATGGGATTCTTTGGCATTATCAACAAATAGATAATCCAAACACTGTTCATGTTGTAACGAGGCTAGACCGAGACACATCAGGATTAATTTTGATTGCAAAAGAACGTTTAAGTCATAGTCTACTTTCAAGAAGTCAAAAGGAATTTGGGATTGAACGGAAATATCAAGCGATAGTAGAAGGTAGGCTTGAAAACAAAATCGGGACAATTAATGCACCAATTGGTAGAAAAGCGAATTCAATTGTGGAAAGAGAAGTTACAGAAACAGGGAAAGAAGCAATTACACATTATGAAGTACTTCAAGAATGGGAAAATTACGCGTTACTTTCAATTGAACTTGAAACGGGAAGAACACACCAAATTCGCGTTCATTTTTCTCATGTAGGCTGCTCGTTAGCTGGCGATGATTTATATGGGGGAACGAAAGCAGTAATTGATCGCCAAGCACTGCATTGTTCTGAAATTAAGTTTCGTCATCCATATACAAATGAATTATTGGAATTTAAAATTGAATTACCAAAAGATATAAAAATAGCGATAGAAAAAGTAAATTCAGGAAGCTACGATTAATCAAACTTCCTGAATTTTTCTATTTGGAACGGTTGCTTGGAAGGTACGGAAACGACTGTTTTTTCTGGTAAACGAAAAGCTGTTAAGGTATTACCAAAAACACAGCCAGTATCAATATTAATCGTGTTATTTACAATCCGAGCTTCTTTAACTGGAGTGTGCCCATAAACAACCCAGCGCTTTCCATGATAATGCTTTGCCCAGTCTCGTCGAATTGGTTTTCCATCTTCATCAAACTTTCCCGTGATATCACCATAGAAAACGAAAGTACGTACTTTAGCATCGGTTCGATTGAAAAACTCTTCTTTTATTCCTGCATGTGCAATAACTGCATTTACTTCGGGTACATGTAAATATAGTGGAGCTTGTTCATAGAGTTCGATAAATTGCTTGCGTACTATCTGTTTTTCTTTTTGATTTAACCCGTGATATTCTGCTACAGTAGTTTCCAGACCATGACGCTGTTGCACATTATTTCCTTGAAAGAATCGATAGAGCTTATTGCAATGATTCCCTGGAACATATTTCGCCGTATTCTCTTTAACCACCATTTGATGGACCAAACGGATGACTTCCAATGAATTAGGCCCGCGATCTGTTATATCACCTACAAAGACAGGAATTCTCCCATCTGGATGAAGGTAACTATTATTGGTTAAAGTGTAATCTAATTTTTGAAAAAGTGCATGGAGCTCATCAATGCAACCATGTACGTCACCAATCACATCAATTTTCACGATACCACCCCTTCTTGCTATTATTGTACACAAAAATGTATATAATATCACTTGATGAGGGTAGTGCTTGATTTTAATCGGTCGACAAAAATGGTTTCGTTAATTTTGTTAGCCGATAAAGTGATTCTATCGGTCGACAAAAATGGATGCGTTAATTTTGTTAGCCGATAAACCCGTTCTATCGGTCGACAAAAACGGTTGTGTTAATTTTGGTGGCTGATAAACCGATTCTATCGGTCGACAAAAATGGATTCGTTAATTTTGATAGCCGATAAACCCGTTCTATCGGTCGACAAAAATGGATTCATTAATTTTGATAGCCGATAAACCGAGTCTATCGGTCGATAAAAGTGGTTTCGTTAATTTTGTTAGCCGATACACCCACTCTATCGGTCGGTAAACTGTGCAGATAGAATTTAGTGACCGATAAGAACATTTTGTTGGTCGCTAAACATAGGTGATTGAATATAGTGACCGATAAAAGCATTTTGTCGGTCGCTAAAACCAGGTGAATGAATATAGTGACCGATAAAAGCATTTTGTTGGTCGCTAAAACCAGGTGATTGAATTTAGTGACCAATAAAAGCATTTAATCGGTCGCTAAATCAAATGAGCCAAAATAGTGACCGATAAAAAGAATTACCGCAAGCACTCCCCCAATAACCCTCAGATAAAGGTGGAGGTTTAGTCCGTTTTGTTTTATTATTTGATGAAGAGGTAAGTAAATGTAATGAGATGTCGTTGGCGAAGAGAGGATGACCTTAAATGACAAACACCGAAGAAAGATACGAAGAAAAATATAAAGAAAATATAAAAGCTGATTGGAATAAGTTAAAACAATCATTAATTGATGATGAACTAAGGGCATTTAGAAAATATTTCTTCACCATGCATACTTATGAACAAGCAAGCTTTTTTCTGGAGCAGGATAAAGACTTAAGAATGAGGATGTATGCCTTTTTATCTCCAGACGAATTTGCTGAAATTCTTGAAAGTATGGATATGGAAGGTACGATAGATTATATTACAGAAATGGATCCCCGCTATGCTGCAACAATTCTATCAGAGCTTCCAGCGGATGATGCGGCAGATATCTTAAATCTACTTGAAAAAGAAGAACTCGTCAGTTTCCTAACAATGATGGATCAAGAAACTGCAGATGAAATTAAAGGTTTAATGCATTACGAAGAAAAAACTGCCGGAAGTATCATGACAACGGAGTTTATTGTTCTTCATGAAAAACAAACCGTTGAAGAGACGATGCAATTTTTGAAAGAAAAAGCACCTGATGCCGAGACGATTTACTATTTATATGTCGTTAATGAAGCAAAGCATTTAGCCGGAGTGCTTTCGATTCGTGATTTGATTATCTCCGATCACGATGTAAGGATAGAAGAAATTATGAGTGAAAAAGTTATTGCTGTATCCGTTGCGAAAGACCAGGAAGAAATCGCTCAACTTTTCAGAGATTACGACTTCCTAGCTGTACCAGTTGTTGATTTTCAAAATCATTTATTAGGGATTATTACGGTCGATGATATTCTCGATGTTATGCAAGAAGAAGCATCTGAGGACTATTCTTTACTTGCTGGGGTATCAGAGGATGAGAAACATACAGACACAGCGTTTCAATCCGCAAAGAAACGTTTGCCATGGTTGATTATTTTATTATTCCTTGGAATATTTACCGCAAGCCTTATTTCTACATTTGAAGACACACTCAACCAAGTCGCAGTCCTAGCCATTTTCATTCCTTTAATTGCTGGGATGGCCGGAAACTCTGGTACACAGTCATTGGCTGTTGCAGTCCGTGGAATTGCTACAGGAGATTACCAAAAGCAAGGAAAAGGTAAAATGATTCTACGTGAAGCAGGTACAGGCCTCATCACAGGTTCTGTTTCAGGTGTAATTATTATGGGTGTTATCTACTTTTGGCAAAGTAATATATATTTAGGGATACTAGTAGGATTTTCAATCATGGCCTCACTTGTCGTTGCTACATTAGCTGGTTCGTTGATTCCGCTACTCATGGACCGATTAAATATTGATCCTGCCGTAGCTTCAGGACCATTTATTACGACAATCAATGATATTATTTCAATTCTTATTTACTTTGGAATGGCAACGACCTTTATGAGCTATCTTGTTTAATAGAAGTAAATAATTCATAACGCTTACTAAAGATTCGCATATACTGATTGGGAATCATTCTAACCTAAAAGGAGTGGGGATTTTGCCTAATGACAAGTATGCGAAAGCGCCAAAACTGTATATACACCAAAATAACTTAAAAGAAGTTAAGGCTAATATGCAGCACAACTATAGATCATCAAAAAGTAAGGAAGCTTCTGAAGAGAATGTGGGTAGTGAAGAGAGAAGTGAGCGGAGAATAATTACCAGACGACGCACACGTGCAGATTATGATGATGAACCTACGAATGACCAAACGGATGAGATTATAAAAGATAACATAGAAAAAGTGGAAGAACCACAAGAAGAAAAGGAAAGAAAATCATTTTCAGAAATGACCATTCAAGAAAAACTAATTCGCTTAACAAATAAATCCGAGTTTGCGCCTAAATTAAATTGTATGATTAAAACAGAAGACAAAACGTACCGCGGAATTATTTTAAGTTATGAGAATGAAGAAGTGATAATTCAAAGTGGAAGAAGAGGCATAAAGCTTCATGAAAATGATATAAAAACAATTCAAATCTTGAGCCTTTAAGAAATGGACAAGAAAAAGTGCAAGCGTCACAAAGTATGTAACTAATGGAGTCTACATACTTTAATAGTGACACTTGCATTTTTAATTCTTCAAGCAACATGATTAGTTGTTGAACACTCTAATAGCAGGCAAGCATGTAACATGACAGAAGCAATTTAAATCTACAGTGATACAGATTCCAGTAGCGGCTAAGTGTTTTGTTTTTTGGTCTGTTGGATCTTTTAACTCTCCATAACCGCAAAGCTGATCAGGAGCTAGTAATAATTCTAATACTGCACAACCTTCATCATCTATGCGTTTCACACGGAAGATAAAGCTTGCTTCGATTTTTCCGATTTTATCATCATTTTTACGATCTGCCCCAAATCCTTTAAACGGTTTGCAACCATCTTTACAGTATAAAATTACAGGTACTGTGTCTTTATTACTTCCATTATCCGTCTCGCCTAATAAATCATTGATTGACTGTTCACAACTTGTGCTACAACATATTTCTTGCACATCTCGTTGTGCAGCAACAATGTCCTTTAAGACATCAATTACGCAATTCCCGGTATTATGACCACTTCCACAACCACAGCTCATAAACAATATCTCCTTTCGAAATATAATGACTTTCTTTAATAACATATGTACAAATAAGTGGTTGGTGTGGGCAAATTTTGTTGATTATACGTGGTGAATTGTAAGTTCTAGCCATTTTAAAATTTAAATAAAATATAACGTAAATAAATGTTTAGAAATCTTTACAATCGGGTAAAGAGTAATATATAACCGACATACTTAGTAATAAAGAAACGAAATATTTCGTGAAGGGGGAGTTCATAATGGGCTATATTTTACCAGTGGAGCGATATCAATATAATGATTATCACATCAGAGATCTGAAGGGACCTACAGATATAGAAGCTGTTGAAAGACCTTTTAAAACATTCTTAGAAAAGCAACATGGTGAGATTGTACATGAATATAATCGCCTTAATCCAAGTGCTTATAAAATGACACCTTTACATCCCCAGGTTACGTCAGTGAATCCGATGATTTATGCTGAACTCACTGGAAAAGGACAAGAAATTAATGAAACAATATAAAGAAATGGGATAGATAATCTTCTAAAAGCAGAAGACTAACTATCCCATTTTTGATGATTTCGGTTTAGATAAGGGAAGACCAATATATCCCTATCTTTCTGGTATTCCACATGAAAAACTTCGGACACATCATTATAATCTTGCTTCTTCAATTCCTCAATTAACCATTCTTCCGTCAGATTTTTCTCTTTCAAATTATCGTATATAATCTCACCATCATTAACTAATGTTATTGGTAAATAATTTGTTTTAGCTGCTAGTTTCATGTCTTTTCTAGTTGGTGTTTGGAAATCAGATTTTTTCATTACAGAAATCGTCCCATTGGTTTCTAGAAAAGCAAACTCAACTTCTTCCAGAGAAAAGACATCCTTTGCTCGCAGCATATGTTGTAATTGATTAACATCCAATTTATTCTTTTTCATTTCATCCCTAATTAACTTACCATTATATATGACAATTGCTGGGTTTCCCTCAAGAAAATATCGAGTACGTTTAAATTTTTGAGTAATTAATTCTGTGAAATACATTAAACTACCCCAAACTACAACAACAAACCCAATCTGAGGGAGGCCGATATTTTCATCGAAAAGTGCATTTCCTATTAGCTCACCAAGAATTAATGCTGAAATAAAATCGAAGGCTGTAATTTGGGATATTTGGGTTTTCCCTAATATTTTTGTTAAAGCAAATAAACAAAGAAAACCAAAAATTAAATCTGTAAACATTCCAAGATATGAATTCAATCTATCCCCTCCAATCCAGCATATTTTAACCAGTTCTCGGAGGATTATGTAATAAAAAAGACTGAAACCCATTGATTGAGTTTCAGCCTTTTATATAAATATTCGTTTTATAATTGTTTAACCATTGTAACATGAGGAATCCCAGCATCCATAAATTCTTCTGAAACGGTTTCATATCCAAGCTTTTTATAAAATTCTTGGGCATGTGTTTGCGCATTTAACTTAGCTTTTTTATATCCGTTCTCACGAATTTTTGCTTCCATGTGCTGAATGATCTCTTTTCCAATGTTTTTACCACGGTATTCTTTAAGAACACAAATCCGTTCAAGCTTGCCGTATTCATCGACAAAACGGAGTCTACTAGCTGCAACAGCTTCGTCTTCATGATAAGAAATAAAATGAATTGCAGTTTCATCATGTGCATCAAGTTCTTCTTCAGGTGGAACTTTTTGTTCTTCCACAAATACAATCATTCGAACGCGGAAAGCATCTTCGCGTTCTTTATCTGTCATAACTTGTCTTACAGTCATAGGCGTCTAGTCTCTCTTAAAGACGAAAGTTTCATGTACCGTCCATGAACCATTCTCTAATTGATATAATAATTGGAAGCGATCCATCGTATCTTCATAATTATGACTTTCCATATTGAACCTACCAAGGATATCTGTAAATTCATTATGAGATAATTCCTGTGCTAAAGTAACATGTGGAACAAATGGATGCTTTCTTGTGTTTTCAAATACACCAGATTGAAGTTTTTCTTCTAGCTCAATAATTTCATCTGAAGGCTCGACTTTAAAATAAATTGCATTTGTCGTCGGTTCAAAAGAACTAACCTTGTTGATGTTGATTTTAAACGGTTCTGTATTTTGAGCTATATCTTTTAGTGCAGCAATTACTTCATTCATTTTACCTTCTGGGATTTTAAATTTATCCTTTAGTGTAATGTGTGGTGGAATCATTGCATAACGCGGGTCATATCTTTTTCTATAGGAATTTGCTACGTCTTGAATCTCTTTTGATGGAAAATAAGCGATACCGAAATTCATTTTAAAACCCTCCAGTATAGTTTTTTTAAACATTTACTATAATTGTAATTTTTATTATAGCAAATATCCTTGAATAAGCTAGGATAGTATCTAGAAATTATTGTTAAATTAAAGTATTCTTAATCAATCATCGTTGTCAAAGAGCGAACCATATCTTGTTGCCAGTACTTCCACGTGTGTTCGCCATCTTCAAGTTCATGATAAATATAATTAGGGCCTTTTTCTTCTAAAACTTTTTTTAACTCCCGATTTGGTGTTAATAAATCAGCAGTTTTGCCATCTGTAAGCGCAGCTTTATCTTCTTTTTCCCCAATTACATGATAAATATCAAGCGCTGTAATATCTTTTTTGTTTTTGACACGTTCAATAACTGTGTCATCAATGAATGGTGAATGTAAAATCACTTTGCCAAATGTATTTGGAAAGCGAGCTGCTGTGAGTAATGAAAATGTTCCAGCGAGTGAATCACCCATTAAGATTCTTGATTTGCCCATATGGTAGGTTGGGATAATATCATCTAACAATGGTACAACTTCATTAAAGATAAACTTTGTAAACGCTTCATATTGTTCGCCATTAGGATGATATTTTGCCCTACGATCCTCAGCATCTTTATAATGAATACCAGCAAAAATAGTGTTCGCTATTTCATAATCATCATGCAACTGGTCACTATATGTTGCGACTCTTCCCATTTGAAAATAATCATCTCCATCAAGCATAATGCAAATATTATACTTATATAGGTCGGAAAAAGTTTCTGGATAATAAATTTTGATGACTTTTGTTTCGTCTAGATATTTACTGTGAATCTCCTTATCAACCATTTTCCCTTTTCTCGCCACGTACTTACACCTCGATTGTAGTCTAGATTTTGAATAAACAAAAAGGAGATATTTCTTCTCCTTTTGTTTTTCTTAGTTATCGCTATTTTATCACTAATTGGTAAAAGATACTAATATGTTTAGTTAGCCTCTTCTAGAAGCTGCCCTTCATACAAATCATGATAGGCCCCACGTAGTTGAAGTAGTTCATCATGATTTCCTTTTTCAAGTATTTTTCCATTCTCTAGCATAATAATTGTATCTGCCTCTTGAACCGTATTTAAGCGGTGGGCGATTACAAAGCTCGTTCTTCCTTGCATCAAGCGCTGCAGTGCATCTTGAATTTTTAACTCCGTGATTGTATCAATATTACTTGTAGCTTCATCAAGAATTAAAATCGATGGGTTTGCAATTAGTGCGCGTGAAATCGTAAGCAATTGCTTTTGTCCTTGACTGATTCCACTACCCGTCTGGTCTAATTCTGTATCATAACCTTTAGGAAGCTTCATGATAAAGTCATGTGCATTTGCATTTTTCGCTGCATCCACGACTTCTTCATCTGTTGCATCAAGTTTACCATATCGAATATTTTCCCGAATCGTCCCTTGGAAAAGAAACGCATCCTGTAAAACGAAGGCCATATGCTTTCTAAGGCTCGAACGTTTTATGTCCTTGATATCTACACCATCTAAAGTGATACTTCCTTCATCATAATTATAGAACCGGGAAATGAGATTAATAATTGTTGTTTTTCCAGCACCCGTATGACCAACAAAAGCAACAGTCCTACCAGGTTTCGCTTCAAAACTAACATGATCAATAATGACATCATCCTCATAAGAGAAGACTACATCATCAAAAACAATATGACCATTCGTCTCTGTAATCTCTAATGCATCTTCCTCATCTCGTTCTTCCTGTTCTTCATCCATTACATTAAATACGCGCTCAGCACCAGCAATCGCTGATAGTAGCATGTTAAACTGGTTGGATAACTCATTTAATGGACGTGTAAACTGACGAGCATATTCAGTGAAAATCACGATGATCCCGACAGTAACAAGTTCTTGGTTCGTATAGATAGCAATTAAACCACCAACTAATGCAATCAAACCAAAACTAAGGAAGTTAAGTGTATTCATGATTTTTGGGATAAAACCTGCAATGGTCAGTGCCCAAAATCCTGTTTTCTTTAATTCATTGTTTCTTTCTTCAAAACCTGCAATTACTGTTTTTTCTTGAGAATAGGTTTTAACTACATGCTGACCAGAAACAATCTCTTCTACATAGCCATTCACTTCACCTAAATGTTTTTGCTGTAATTTATATAATGGACCAGTTCGCTTAGTAATCCATTTCATTGCAAAATACATAGCTGGAATGATGATTACTGTCACAGCTGTTAAAATCGGACTTAAGATCAACATAACAACTAGTGTCCCGACAAGTGTTAATACACTTGAAAAGATTTGAATAACAGATGAGTTAAGGACGTTATTCACGTTATCGATATCATTCGTTAATCGACTCATCAATTCGCCATGCTGTCTTTTGTCAAAGTAAGAGATAGGTAAACGGTGGAATTGTTTAAATAAATCCTTACGCAGATCAAATACCGTGTTTTGAGCAATCCCTATCATAAAGAAACTTTGTAAGAAAACCGCTAATGAAAAGAAAAGATAGACAAGGAGTAAACCAATCAAGAGTCTACCCAAACCAGCACTTTCCTGTGTAACGATGAAATTATCAATAGCCATCCCAATCATATAAGGACCAAGTAAGCCCAAGGCTGAACTGATGAGTACCATAAAGATAACGAGGAATAGCATTTTCTTTTGCCTTGCTAAATAATCCCAGACTCTTTTAATCGTTCCACGCATGTTCTTAGCACGTTTGTCTTTATCAACCTCAACCGTGTCTAATGGGATTTTTTCATATTGAAAGGGAGCTTTCCACTCATTATTGGACATATGCATACTCCTTTCCAAATTGTGATTCAACAATCTGCTGATATAAATCTGATTCCTTCAATAGCTCGTGATGTGTGCCAACTGAAAGGATCTCACCCTCATCCATTAAAAGAATGCGGTCAGCAGTTTTCGCCGTTGAAATCTTTTGTGTAATAATTAGCATTGTACAGTTATATTTTTCAATTGCTTTTAGTAATTTACCTTCTGTTGTTAAATCTAAAGCACTCGTACTATCATCCAACATAAGAAACTTAGGTTTACGGATTAATGCACGTGCAATGGAAACCCTTTGTTTTTGTCCACCAGAAAGGTTTACACCTTTTTGACCAACTCTTGTTTCATATTGATTTGGCAGACTCATAATTGTATCGTGAATTTGTGCATCTTTTGCTGCTTGAACAATTTCTTCATCTGTCGCATCATTTTTACCCCAAGCAATATTATCCCGGATGGTACCAGTAAATAATAGGGGAGTCTGTGGTACATAACCGATATTATTTCTGAGCTCAATAAATGAATAGTCAGATGCAAGTCGATCATCGATCCAGATTTCACCTTGTGTTGGTTCGTAAAGACGAGGCATCAATTGGAAGAGAGAAGTCTTTCCAGCTCCAGTCGCTCCAATTATCGCTAGTGTTTCACTTGGATTTAATTGGAATGAAATATCTTTTAGCGTCATTTCATCAGCCGTCGGATATTTGAAAGAAACATTGCGATATTCTACCTTTCCATGCTCAACCCTTAAATCACTATCTCCACTATATTCTTCAGAATCGCTTTCTTCTTCAAGAGCTAATACTTCACTTACACGTTCTGTAGAAGCTTTTGTTCGAGATAGGACCATAATAATGAAGGCAAACATAGAGATTGCCATTGCGACACGAAGTGCATAGTTTATAATTGCAACTACTTCACCAACTGCAGCTTCACCAGCAATTGACTGTGTATTACCAAACCAAATAATAAAGATAAGACTCGCGTTCATAATAAATAGAAGAACTGGCATCGATGCTTCTATAAAACGGAAAGTCTTTCTTGTTGAGGAAGCCAATGCATCGTTTGCATCCATGAAGCGATCTTCTTCATAGCTTCTTCTCGTAAATGCTTTGATTAATCGCATACCAGCAAGGTTCTCCTGCATTACTCGGTTAACAAAGTCGACGTTCCCCTGTACTTTAGCAAACATTTTACTCGCATACTTCATCACGAAGAATAAGAATAAAATAAGTAGTGGTACAGTAATAAGGAAAATCATAGCTAAGCGGGCGTTAACCACAAAGGCCATTGTTACACCACCAATAACGAGCAGTGGAGCTTTTGCCATAATTCGTAGTGCCATGAATATCATGTTTTGAATTTGGCGGATATCATTTGTAAAGCGAGTGACTAATCCAGAAGTGGGATAATGACTTAAGCTTTTAAATGAAAAGTATTGAATCTTAGAGAATAACTTTTGTCGTAAATCGTAGCCAAACGCGAAGCTAACATGTGAGGAATAAAAGGAATTAAATATCCCAACCACAAGTGCAAGTATCGACATACCAACCATGATACTGCCCCACATCACTATATTACCAACATCCTGACCAATTACTCCTTGATCAATCATAAGTCCCAAGAACAAGGGGAGTAGTAGTTCAATTACGAGCTCGAGCAACATCATGACATATGCCAACACGATGGATAATTTATACGGTTTTAAAAATGAAAATACGTTCTTCAATGATGTCCCTCCAAAAAAATAAGAATATTAATTTTACCAACTATCTCACTATTATAATCGGTTCAAATCTAATTTACCACTATTTACTTCGAGAAGCGAAGGAATTTTGTATACTTTCATATACATACGTAAAAGTAAGGAAAATATGTTATTATAGATGAAGAATAAAATTACCTACATACATATGAGGGGGGAAATCATGGATATTGCAGCATTATCAACCATCATGAGTCAAGTACAAGTGAAGCAACAAGCAAACCTGTCTGTCATGAAAATGACAATGGATACTGGAAACAACCAAGCAGTTGACATGCTCCAAATGTTAAACGCAAGCGCACCACAAGCAGACCAAGCAGTAGATCCAAACTTGGGAAGAACGATTGATATTAAATTATAATTTGGATGATTGCTTGTAAGTAGTAAAAGAATGATACTTGCAGGCTTTGGGTTTCTATTATATACTATTCTTGCTGTCAAAATTTAATAACGATTCCGTAGCTCAGCTGGGAGAGCGCATGCTTGACAGGCATGAGGTCGTTGGTTCGAGCCCAATCGGAATCACTAATTGTAACGCTTATCCTATAAATGGGTGAGCGTTATTTTTTGTTTGAAATTGTTAAAAAGTAAATCTAAGCTTGGTGATAAAGTTTTGGAAAATCTAACATGCTTACAGGTTGGCAAACCTTACAAATTTGTATTTAAATAAACACCACTCCATGCTATTATATAAAGCTAAGGGGGAGAAGTATTATGAGATTTATTAAGTATCTTACTATAATAATTATTGTTCTGATTTGTATCGGTTATGGCGTATATTATTTCGGAACAAATATTGCCTCTGCAAAGATAATTGAAGTAGTATCAACTGAGCTTGAAGAAAGCGGTGAAATGGAAAACATTATAAAAGTAATTGAAAGTGATCCACAGTTGAAGGCTTTTATAGATGACGCAAAAACAGTCGAGGAAGATGAATTACCCTTTACCACTAAAGAAGAAGCCACAAGAGTTGTGATTAAAAAGTTAGGGATTTCTGGAATCCAAGATATACAATCCAAAGTACAGCAAGGTGAAATGACGAAGGAGCAGCTTATGCTAGAGGTTGAAAAGAATTTTACCGAAGAGGAAATAGCAGCGCTAAAAGTCATTGCTTATAAAGAGATTTATAACAAGTAATATTCATATATAGGTACAAACGTAAAACTTACTCAAGAAAATACTTTCATAATTAATTTAACTTCATTCAAAAAAGATGACTTCATTATTGAGAGTCATCTTTTCTTTTATCAATATACAACGTTCCATCCTTCTGCACTTCCGCAAAAAAGACATCATCAATGGATAGAATATTAGCAGACTTTAACTGTCCGCTTAGCCATTCCTCACTTAAATGCAATTTTTTCAAATTATCTTTCTTAACCTTCCCATCAGAAATAATTGTTGTAGGAATCGGAATAATACTTTCTGCAACTGGAATATTCATATCATTTTTAGTCACCGGTTGCGCGATGACTTTTTTCATAACGGAAAGTGTTCCATCGGTTTCAAATATGGCATAGTCAACGTCTGTGAAGCTGAACACACTATTCTTACGTAACAGTTGGCTTAAAGCATCTATATCTAAACGTACCTTTCGAAGTTCACTCTCCATCACCTTACCATTTTTAATTAAAATTCGTGGTTGCCCTTCTACAGCCAATCTGGCTAAGGGTGATTTAATATCGAGAATCCCAACGATAACTGTAAACGCACTCCAGACAATGAGAGCTATTAAACCATTTAGAATACTTATGGAAGAATCAATTGCAAGTGAAGCCCCGATCGTCCCAAATGACAAAGCGGACACGAAATTAAAGAAGGTCATTTGAGATATTTCCTTTCTCCCCATGATCCTTGCTAACACGATGAGAGTGATGAACGTGATGGTTAGTCGAAGCAATAATTCTAAGATAGTCATGTTGAGACTCCTTTTTTAGCAATATTTCTATTTGTCACTAAAAAAATGATCTGTATAAAGTTCATTATATATTTTAGTATGGCTATATTATTTGGAACGATACATAGGTGCCGGCTAGAATACCTTCAAAATAATGAAGCGTTTAAAACTCATAAATGATGTCGTTTAATCTACGTATTCTATGGGTAACTACACAACGATGAGGATATAATATGTTTTAGCTTTACCAATAATATTTAGAAAAGAGGTTGAATAATGGGAAGATTAGATGGAAAAGTAGCAATCATTACAGGAGCTGCACAAGGTTTGGGCGAAGCTCTTGTTAAGCGTTTTACTGAAGAGGGCGCAAAAGTTGTCGGTGTGGATTTAAACGAAGAAAAGTTGAAAGAAACGATTGCTAAATATGGAGATGAACATCTTGCATTAAAATTAGATGTTACAGATGGAGCAGGTTGGGAGAGTGTCGTTAATACGACAGTTGAGAAATTTGGGAAACTTGATGTATTAGTTAATAACGCTGCAATGATGTCAAACAAAGGTGTACTTGAATTAAACCCTGAGGAGTATATGAAAGTCATGCAGGTGAATTCATTAGGAACAATGTTAGGCATTCAAAAAAGTATTCCTAAAATGCAAGAAAACGGTGGAGGATCTATTGTTAATATTGCATCGATTGGCGGTATGAAGTCTGGTACTGCTGATGGTGGAGACGCTGCCTATTCTGCTTCGAAAGGAAGTGTTCGTGCGCTGACTAAGCACGTTGCACATTACTTTGCGAAAGATAATATCCGTTGTAGTGCTGTGTATCCGGGTGGAATTATGACAGATATGTTGAAGAAAGTTTTCAATGATAATCCTGATTTGTGGGAACATGTAAAAGTTTCAAGTCCACTTCCAAATCATATTGCTGAACCAGAAGATATTGCGAATGGTGCTATTTACTTGGCAAGTGATGATGCAAAAGCTGTAACGGGTACGGAACTTGTTATCGATAATGGTACAATGACACATTAAAATGAAAAAAGAGACCAAAGCAAAAATGCTAAGGTCTCTTTTTTCTATTTAGCTTTAATCTTAAAGTAAGCAATCTTTTCTTCAAGATTCTCTGAAAGTGCTGCAAGTGCATGGGTTACTTCTACAATTTCATTAAACGAGTTATTTTGATCATTGATAGCGCTAGAAACGGTGTTGGTATTTTCAGTTGTATTACTTAGTAAAGCTACAACTTCCTTCATTTTAGCAACAATCTCTTCCAATTCTGTCGAAACTTCATTAACAGACTCAGAGGAAGCTATGAAGTCATTGTTTGCAGTTTTAACTTTATCAGAAATTAAGTGGAATATGGCTCCTGCTTCTTGCGTTTTTGCTAAACCAAGTTGTGTTTCTTCATTACCTTCTTTACTTTCGGTTAGAGCTTCTTCAATTTCACTTTGAATTTCATTTAGTAAGGAACGAATATTTTCTGTTGATTCGCCAGACATTTCTGCCAGATTACGTACTTCGTCGGCAACAACCGCAAATCCTTTACCCGATTCTCCAGCTCTTGCTGCTTCAATTGCTGCGTTTAGAGACAAGATATTTGTTTGGTTGGCGATATCATTAATAATATGAATAATATTATCAATTTGCTCTGACTTATGTTGCAGTGAAACCATCGTATCTGTTAAACTACCAATTTTATTCCCGATACTTTCCATTTGTAGATTAGTATCATTCATCGTGTTAATTCCTGAAATCGATTCTGCAACAGTTTCTTTTGAGATATTGGCAAAATCATTCAGTTGCTTAGAAATCGAATGAATATGATTAGATAAATTAACGATAATTTCATTTATTTGATCCGTATGAACCAGCTGCTCCGATGACATATTATTGATATTTTCTATATCTGAAGTATTTCTATTCGAAATATCTGATATGTATTGTGAGCTAGCTGACAACTCTTCAGAAGTAGCTGCTAGTGTTTTTGTATTCATTGCAACATCAGATAAAATATCTCTGAACTTATCAATTAACATATTTAGGTTTTCTGATAGAACTCCAATTTCATCATTTGATTTGTGGTCAAAGACAACTGTTAAATCACCATTACTTACTTCTTTAACGTTCTCTGTAACTTCTTCAATTGGTTTAATTAATCGGCGTGTGAAGAATGCTGAAATAGCTAATACAGCAAAGAGAGGAACTAAATTCCAAATTAATGATGAAAATAATATGTTGAGTGTTCGGTCTTGGACGATTTGTCCTGGAAAGTCGATCGCGCTTATTGCAATAACTTCATTTCGCGGATCTTGGTCCTTATATATCGGTGCAAAACCAGTTATTGTTTCGAGATTATTAAAATCATAGATATCACTATAATCTTCATGTTTTCCGTTCACAATGTTATCGATTGTTTCTTGGTCAATTGGATGTTTGTATCCTACGTCTACGCCTATTTCTTTCGTGTAATTGTCAGCTACGATCACATTACCTTCTAAATCAAGTATGTATTGATTTCTAAAGATATGTTTATGGTCTACTGTCCAATCCAATTCATTTCCTAAAATTTCTGCAGCTTCCGCATCACCATCTAAGATCAATTCCATTTCTTCTGTCGTAATTAAGGCTGTAGTGATACTCGCACATCCATAAGCCTCAACACCAACGGAATCCAATGTTTGATCGTATATATTGAGATACATAAACACATTTGTTGTTAAAAAACTAAAAAGTAAAGATAAAGAAAGGACACCTACAATTTTTCTTGATAAAGATTTCAACTTATCACCCATTCTATAAACTTATATACCTAGTTCATTATATCTTTTTGTGAATTATTATCAATGTATATAGCGATGAAATTTAATCTATTTGGTGACTTTTTACTAAAAAATTAGAATGCGTTGGAAATATATTTTATCAAATTGCTGAGCCTTTCTCCATCATAAGTTTTGTGACTATTTACGGTATGTAAAAAAATCTTAACCTTTGTAATGAGCCAAAAGACTTATAATAGGTGTGAGAGCTTTATACATAATGAAGGATTTTTTAAGAAGTAGACAGAAAATAATAGTTAGGAGTGCGGGGATGAAGAGATTAAGTAACATTTTTAAATTCAAGAAATTAAGGCAGAAAATATTGTTTAGTTTTTCAATTGTTTTATTTTTTGTTGTAGTACTTTGTGGTTTTATGATTTATTCAATTAAGACAGTAAATGATGATTTAAAAACAATACTAGATCAAGAGATGGAAGTTTTAATCACTAGTGAAAAATTAGTGATTAATTTATTGGATCGTACGAGATTGATCCAAGGTCATTTTTTATTTGGTGATATTGAATATAAACGATCGTATGATGAGGGATTAGAAGAGAGTACAGCTCTTGAACATCAAGCGATAGAAATTATTGAATCCGCGGATTTCATCACGTCTCTTGAAAAGATGTCTGCATGGGGTGAAGTTGCTGAAGAGATTTTTTCGGTGTATCAATTAGGAAGAATTCCAGAGGCAAGGGAAATTCTGAATGAAGAACTAGAGCCGTTTGGAATAGATTTGATCAATGAATTTCAACTTCATGCGAATCATGCAGAAGACCGTATTTCTACATTGAGCAATGAAATTCAATCAAATATTACGACCATGATGCTTGTAGGTGTGGTTATTTCTGTGATTGTTATTATTATAAGCATTTTTACTGCATTAACGACAGCTAGAATGATCACGAAACCTATTCGTACATTAATGAAACGTATGAAATCAATTGCTTCTGGTAACTTAGATAACGAACCTCTCAACGTAGCTACTCGAGATGAAATTGGTCAGTTAGTGACAGCTGCAAACGAGATGAATAAAAGTATGTCTGAAATCATTCTCAAGATTTCTGATGTGACAAATACGCTCACTTCCCACAGTGAAGAGCTTACAGAATCAACACATGAGGTTCGTCAAGGGACGAAGCAAATCTCTTCTACGATGGAGCAATTAGCATCTGGTTCAGAGACACAGGCAAATCAAGCAAATGCTTTGTCAGGAATGATAGCTAACTTTTCAGTGAAAATGGAAAAGGCAAACGACAATACACTTCTAATGCAGAAGGAATCTAACCAAGTTTTAGAAATGACAAATGAGGGATCGATTTATATGGATTCTTCAACGAAACAAATGGCGAGTATTGATACGATTGTGCAAGCTGTTGTGGAAAAAGTAAGAGGATTAGATGAGAAAACGCAGGATATATCTAAGCTAGTAACTGTTATCAAAGATGTTGCTGACCAAACAAATCTACTAGCCTTGAATGCTGCGATTGAAGCAGCTAGAGCCGGTGAACATGGACGAGGTTTTGCAGTAGTAGCTGATGAAGTTAGCAAGCTCGCGGAACAGGTTGGACACTCGGTTACTGATATATCAGAGATAGTATCTACAATACAACTCGCCTTTAGTGAAGTGACAAGTGAATTAGATAGTGGTTATCAAGAAGTAAAAGAAGGAACGTTGCAAATTCAAAAAACAGGAGAAAACTTCACGGGAATACGAGCTTCTGTAACGGATATGTTTGATAAAATCCAGCATATATCGGATTATCTTTCTGAATTTGCCATTAGCAGTCAGAAAATGAGTACATCTATCCAAGAAATATCAGCAGTTTCTGAACAATCTGCAGCTGGTGCACAACAAACATTTGCCTCAACGCAACAATCAAACAGTGCAATGGAAGAAGTAACAATGAATGCACAAGACCTATCCCAGCTAGCAGAAGATCTAAACGAATTAATCCGGCAATTTAAAGTATGAAACATGGGGACGGTTCTCGCGTTGCAATGAATGCAACAAGAGAACCGTCCCCATGTTTCAATTTATTCGGCTTGGTTTGCTTTTAGTTTTGCCATGTTTGCGGTAGTGCCGCCATCGACAAGTAAGTCTGTTCCAGTGATGTATGACGCTGCGTCACTTATTAGGAATTCAACTGCAGATGCAATTTCTCTAGCTTCACCTTCACGTTTAAGTGGAGTGTTATCTAGCATTACTTTCATTTGCGCCTGTTGTTCGGATTCCTGTCGACCCATTGGTGTGTTAATCGTTCCAGGGGATACAGACACAATTCGTGCTCCTTTTTCTCCCCATGCCCATGCTTGGTCTTCAACAATTAGCTGGACACCAAGTTTTGATAAACTATAAGCAGCTCCAGGGTCACCTTTAGCCATTTGCTCGATTGTTTGGATGATGTTTTCATCTAGAGGTTTCTTTAAAACTTCCACATGAGGTCCTTGTTTTGGAACAAAGTGTCCGCTCATGGAAGAAATACATACCGCTACTGTCCCAGGACTAGCTAATTTTATAAATTCATCTAAGATAATTCCTGTTCCAACTAAATTAACATCTGTAATACGTTCTGAAGTTGCCATTGTAGGCGATAACCCAGCTGTATGAATAATTGATTTAAATTTTCCTAATGAAGTTGATTTTTCTGCTAGAGCTTGGACATTTTCTCTGTTTGTAATATCAACTGTTTGATAATGAACATTTGAAACTCCCTTGGCTTCAAGCTCTTCTTTCGCTTGCACTAAGCGCTCTTCACTAATATCTGCTAGAAGTACCGAACCTTTCTTTCCAACTAATTCTGCAATCGCTTTCCCCATTCCACCTGATCCACCGGTAATTACATAAACATCTGACATTTCATTTCCCCCTTATATTGTTTCAATCATGATTCTTCTTTATCCTATGGTATAATTTAGCTGTATTCAACGGACAATCGAGGGTCGAATGTCCACTCACTGGCAGGGGGGATAGCCATCTATATTCATAAAGAAGAATTGTCAGCGAAAGATTATATTTTACAGGCTTTATTAGAGCTTCTTCATGAACAAAACTTTGAAGAAATAACAGTGAAACAAATTGTGAAGAAAGCGGGAATTAGTCGCTCAACTTTTTATCTCCATTTTGAAGATAAATATCAGCTGATGGATAATCTACGCAAGGACATTACTGCAATATTTTTAGCTAATTACGATATGAAAAATATAATAGATAAGCCACCAATACAAAAAATCACTCTCCAAATATGTCAACATACTTACGAATATAGAGATTTCTACAAGCAAGAATTAAATTCTCCAGCATATTCGAAATTACTATCTGAATTATTGAAGGAAAAATTCATCGAAAACTTTAAAGACAAGGGATATGCTACATTTGCTAGTTACGGAACGATCGGCTATTTAGCCAACTGGGTACAAGATGATTTCAAAATGACCCCAGAAGAGGCTGCCGAGGAGTTGGCGAGAATTGGTATGACAGATTGGTCAAGATAATTTTATGAAACATGGGGACGGTTCTCTTGTTTCAATGAATGCAACAAGAGAACCGTCCCCATGTTTCAAAGAATGCGCTTATTTGTTTTATCAATTTACTATAATTAGCGTATACTAAGTAAATATCATAAGTATTGAGGTAGATGAATTTGGCAAATACGCATATTTTTTCAAAAGGCGAGGAAATCGCAAACGCAATAACGCATGGTATTGGCGCGATATTTAGTATTGTTGGCTTGGTATTTTTGATAATCACAGCTTCTATTGAAGGAACGGCAATGCATGTTATAAGCTTTACAATCTTTGGTACCACGATGCTCTTACTCTATACATCTTCAACACTCGTGCATGCTCTACCACAAGGAAAAGCGAAGGACCTCTTTGAAATATTCGATCACTCATCGATTTATTTATTCATTGCTGGAACATACACACCTTTTACCTTTCATATTATTCAAGGGACGCTTGGTTGGACAATGTTTGGCATCATTTGGGGGCTAGCTATCTTTGGAATTATTTTCAAAGCATTCTTTACTAAAAAATTCCTAATTACCTCTACAATTCTTTATGTATTAATGGGATGGATGGTTGTCCTTGGTTGGAATCAAATTGTAGAAAATCTCCATCCAACAGGTTTACTTTTATTAATTATTGGTGGGTTAGCGTACACCTTTGGAGCTGTGTTTTATGTGTGGCGTGGTTTTCGCTATCATCATTTGGTTTGGCATATTTTCGTTTTAATTGGAACGGTGTGTCATTACTTTTGTATTTTACTTTTCTTTATACCTTAATCAAAAATAAGAACGAGTTCTATTGAATGAACCTGTTCTTATTTTCTTTACCTCTCAAGTACTCTTCTATCCAATCTAATGCTTCATCATATACTCCTACAATTTGTATAAAATGGCTATTGAACCCAAAAATATCAAAGTTTTCAAATCTATTAAACATTAAATAAAATAATGTTGATTATCTAGCAAAGATATTGTATATTATATGAAATAAGTTATAGGTCTTTTTTCTTATATAAAGAGTAATATTATTTATTAATGAAAGTAGAGTTCTAGGGGGATGTCAGATGAAGTGGAATAAAACCATTAGTTTTAAGTTAAGCATCATGATGGCGGTATTATTAATTGTTCCTATTGTAATTGTAGGTTATTTTTCCTATCAGAAGTCAAGTGCACTGGAATATGCTGTAATCCAAAAAGAAGAACTAGAAAATTTATCTGGGAACTTCGAGGATATTTTTAATGAATATGAGGAGACCTTAATTCAAGTAGGTAATTTACCGGAATTGGACCATGAAACCTATGAGGTTGGAGAACAAAGTGGAGACGGTTTTCCAAATATGCCATCTGTAAACGATCCCGAGAAAACAATATTTTATGAAGAATTTCTAGATGATATAGCAGAGGAACATGATTATACTTTAAATTTATACTTCGCCACAGTTGAGGGAGCTTTCTATTTATCTAACATTCCACCTGTAGAAGTGAATTTGAATGATTATAACCCAACGCAGACGGAATGGTATCAGCTTGCAACAGAAAGTAGTGGTCAAGTTATTTGGACGGAACCCTATTTAGATACGGGAACAGGAAAATCAACCATCACATTAGCGAAGACAATTGAAAATAACGCTGGAGAAATAACGGGTGTGGTTGGCTTGGATTTTGATATGCATAAGCTTTCCGTTTTATTAAGGCAAGACTTACTTAGAACAACAATTATAACTGCAGTTGTTTCAGTGATAATAGGTGGTATTGCAGTGTTTATCTTTGTCAGGAGATTTAGTGGCAACCTAGCTCTTATTCAAAATAGATTAGCTAACATTGCCAATGGGGAATTAGATAATGAAAGAGTAGTTGTTAATAGTAAAGATGAGATAAATGAATTAGCAAATACAATGAATTTAATGCAAGATAACTTAAAAGAAATCATTCAAAAAGTCGGTGAAGCTTCAAACCAACTTTCAGATAAGAGCGTGGAATTAACAGAATCTGCGATGGAAGTAAAAGAGGGGTCTGAGCAAGTAGCCACGACAATGCATGAACTGGCAGCTGGAGCAGATACGCAAGCGAGTAGTGCTAGTGATTTATCTATTTCTATGCAAGCTTTTATTCAGGAAGTAAATAGAGCGAATCATAGTAGCGATAATATTCATCAGTCTACAAATCAAGTTTTAAGTATTACGAAGGAAGGTAGCCAGTTAATGGAATCTTCTAAGGAACAAATGCTTAAAATTGATGCGATCGTGCAAGATGCGGTCGATAAAGTAAAAGGACTAGATACCCAATCACAGCAAATTTCTAAACTAGTTTCCGTTATTCAAGATATTGCTGGACAAACCAATCTATTGGCACTGAATGCATCGATTGAAGCGGCTAGAGCTGGCGAACATGGAAAAGGCTTTGCAGTAGTTGCATCTGAAGTTGGTAAGTTAGCTGAGCAGGTTTCAGAATCAGTAACAGATATTACTGATATCGTTTCAATGATTCAAAACGAATCAAGTGTTGTCGCTGCTTCTTTACAAGGTGGATATATAGAAGTAGAAAAAGGAACAAATCAAATTGAAGCGACGAGTGAAAAGTTCGATGGTATAAACCAAGCAGTATCGGATATGGTAAATGACGTAAAGGCTGCATCTCAAAGCTTAGCGGACATTGCTTCAAGTAGTATAAAAATGAGTAAATCAATCGAGGATGTAGCTGCTATATCAGAAGAATCAGCTGCAGGCATTGAAGAAACATCTGCATCATCTGAAGAGACGAGTGCATCAATGGAATTAGTTGCGAAGAGCTCCAATGATTTGAAAAAATTAGCAGATGACTTACATGATCTTGTTCATCAATTTAGAATTTAATGGAATGAAAAGTGAATCACTATTTAATAGTAGTGAGAGAATAAGTTAGACCATACTTAGGAGTACAATTCGCATAGCGTCTCGTACTCCTTTTTTAGTGATAGGATAGAGTAGTCGAGTTTCATACCTAAATTGTTTTGGTGAGACTTATGCACAAAGTGTGGCAGTATAGTTAATGAAGCAACTCAACTATAATAAATTCATTGGAAAATATAGGAGGAAGATAAAATGGGAAACATATCAACTTTTTTAATGTTTCAAGATGGCAACGCAGAAGAAGCGATGAATTTTTATACATCGATTATTGAGGACTCTGAAATTACGAGTGTTGTTAAATATGGGGCTAATGAAGATGGACCAGAAGGCACCGTGATTCAAGCTAGTTTTCGTTTGAAAGGTCAAGAGTTCATGTGCAGTGACAGTTATATCAAACATATATTCGATTTCACACCATCTATCTCAATTTTTATTACTTGTGATACGGAAGACGAACTTAATAATCTTTACGAGAAACTGAGCGAAGATGGACAAGAACTAATGCCTTTAAACGACTATGGTTTCAGTAAAAAATTCGGTTGGGTAAACGATCGCTTTGGAGTCTCGTGGCAATTAAATCTTCCTTCCTGAAGTCTTGAGGCACATGTAACAAGTTAACACTTCAGTATGAAAAACCATGCGCGTTTGTAGTTGAGCGAACGGATGCATATACACAACAAGGAGATCGTCAATAAGGCGGTCTTTTTTACTACCGTGAATCTTAGTGTTAGTGCAAATCAAACTCTATAAATATAAAATCACATAAATGCTACTGAAATTTACAAAAAAACAGGTGAGAGGAAAACCTTACCTAAAAGGAGAATGATTAAAATGATAAAACCCTTTTAATGTTTAATCGAGAATGTGAGAAAGCGTTCAACCTATATCAAAAAGCATTTAATGGAGAAATCATTACGATTCAAAAATATAGTGAAATGCCAGCAAATCCTGATTTCCCAGTGGCTGAAACGGATAAAGACCTCGTATTACATGCTGAGTGGAGGATATCTGAGTCCTCTACGATTTTAGGAGCGGATATGAAAAGGCAAACTTCAGATTCTGGGAAAGTTGCAATTAGTATCGAATTAAATTCTCAAGAGCAAGCAAAAAATGCTTGGACCATGCTTAGTGATGGAGGCAGCATTCAAATGGACTTACAACCGACTTTCTTTGCAAAACTTCACGGATCATTAAAGGATAAATTCGGTGTTACTTGGATTTTTACTATTGAATAAATAGAGTGCTATTTATACAGTTATTGCTGTTTTATTTCTCGTAACTAATACAATTCATTTATAATAATCACCAAGCAAAGAATCCACCTGTTTCACAAGAAATTCAATTATGTTAGAATATGAAATGACGCTTTGAAATGAAAATTAAATATAGAAGTAATAGATCGGGGGAGACGTAATGGCAGAGATACCTTTTATTGCTGTAGAAGGACCTATTGGGATTGGCAAAACATCTTTGGCAAAAAAGATATCCAGTCATTTTGAATTTCATTTATTAAAAGAAATTGTTGAGGAAAATCCTTTTCTCGGCAAATTTTATGATGATATCAGTGAGTGGAGTTTTCAAACAGAAATGTTCTTTTTGTGCAACCGTTATAAGCAGTTAGAAGATATTGAGAAAGAGTTTTTAACAAATAACAAGCCTGTTGTTGCAGATTATCATGTGATGAAGAATATGATATTCGCTAATCGTACGTTAAAAGACAACCAGCTTGATAAATATGAGCAAATTTTTGATATTCTTACAAAGGACATGCCTTTACCAAATATGGTTATTTATTTGAGTGGTGGTCTGGATACGATTCTAGAAAGAATTCAGAAACGCGGAAGAGAAATTGAACAAAATATAATGCCATCATACTTAGAACAATTAGCTGCAGATTATGACTTTTTCATGGATGAATTTGAAAAAAAGCATCCATCTATTCCAGTCATTCGAATTGATGGGGATAAATTTGATTTTATTAACCGTCAAGAAGACTTAGATAGTATTCTTGCGATTATTTCACAACATGTAGACAAACTTCTAATCAAAGAAAAGTCAGGAGAACCGAGATGAATGTAAGAGAGAAATATAACATACCAAATAATGCAGTGATCACAATTGCTGGTACAGTTGGCGTTGGGAAATCAACGATGACAAAGGCTTTGGCACAGGCTTTAAATTTTAAAACCTCTTTTGAAAAAGTCGATAATAATCCGTACTTAGAAAATTTTTATCAAGACTTTGAGCGATGGAGTTTCCATTTACAAGTCTATTTCTTGGCGGAGCGCTTCAAGGAACAAAAGAAGATTTTTGAATTCGGTGGTGGATTCGTACAGGATCGTTCGATTTATGAAGATACTGGGATCTTCTCGAAAATGCATTATGATAAAGGAACAATGTCACCTATAGATTATGAGACTTACCGTAACCTTTTCGATGCAATGGTCATGACACCATATTTCCCACATCCTAATTTATTAATTTATTTGGAAGGCTCGTTTGAAGAAGTCCTAGAAAGAATCCAAGAGCGCGGACGGGAAATGGAGAAGCAGACACCAATTAGTTATTGGAAAGAAATGCACGAACGCTATAGCAACTGGATTGATAGTTTTACAGCTTGTCCCGTTTTGCGCGTGAATATTTCTGATTACGATATTGTAAAAGAAGAAGAGTCAATCGATATTATTCTAGATAGAATTGGTCGTTCTTTAAATGTGATGGCACCAAGATAATATAGAAAAACAACCTTAACTTCTAGGTTCTTAATCGAAGTTAAGGTTGTTTTTATTTACATGAAAAACCTAGTAGTATCTTCATCTGTAAAAGGAAGACTAGCTTGATATTGTTCATTGTTAAATCTGTTCTCTAGCTGACTTAATTCTTCTTTCAATTTTACTTTCTCTTCTTCATTCATTTGAAACTGGACGCCATAGCGATTCAATTCATCCAATTCCGATTCATGAACAATTGCGCCATAGAAGATTCTCTCTTTTCCGAGAAGTGTTGTTTCAAATTTCAAGATTATAGATTCATTTGCTGGTATTTTTATATTAGAAATGAAACACAAACCTTCTGTTCCGATATTTGCGATCAATACATTGGTGTTTCCGATAGTAACTTCTTTTTTATTGATTTCTGAAACAGTCATTTTTCCTATAATGGGAACAGGGAATTCAATTCGGTAGTAATGCCTACGATTATTAATTAAGTCCACTTCTTGCTCAGTCGGTACTTCTTTAGTTAATAATTTTTCAATATCCTCACTAGGCACAGGTTTACTAAATAAAAAGCCTTGCAGTCTGTTGCAATTCATTTTTTCTAAGAATTCTTTTTGTTCCGTTGTTTCAACACCTTCAGCAATCACAGCTATATTTAAACGATGGGCAAGTTGAATGATGGAAGATACCATTTCCGTACTATCTGAATCAGTAGGAATATCTTTCACAATGGAACGGTCTATTTTAAGAAAATCTGGTTTTACATCTTTTAAATTTCTAAAGGAAGAGAACCCATCTCCAAAGTCATCAAGTGCGATTAGAACACCGATTTGACGAAGTTGATTTATTTTTTCTAAAATACTTCCTTTTTGCTCTAACATAACTGTTTCTGTGAGTTCTAACGTGAGCCACTTTGGTTCCAACTCATTTTCTTTTAATGTATTAGAAATCATATCAATTAAATCTACTTGTAAAAATTGAATAAGCGAAAGATTAACGGTTGATTTGATCATATAGCCATTATCATGCCACTGTTTGATTTGTTTTACGACCGTCTTTATAACCCATTCACCAAGTGGAATAATTAACCCTGATTCTTCCGCTAAGGGAATGAAATCATTCGGAGACACAATCCCCCAGTCTGGATGATTCCAACGTAATAATGCTTCTACTCCCACAATTTCATTTGAAACCCCATGAATGATAGGTTGATAGTAGATAAGAAATTGGTTGTTATGTATAGCCTGTCTTAATTCATTTCTTAAGGTGAATAATTTATACGTTTCGATATTGGCTGTAGGTGAGAAGATATGGTATTTTTGATAACCAGCTTTTTCAGAAAGGTATAATGCTAACCCAGCATTTCGCATGAGTGAACTACTGACCTTCCCAGACTCTGGATAGTTACTAATCCCAACACTTACTGTTAAGAAAAGTGTGTAATTATTTAATAAAAACGGCTTTTCAAAAATATCTAATATACTTTGAGCAATTCTCTCTACTTGTTCGTTTGTATGAATCTTTTTTGTTAAAATAGCAAATTCATCAGCACCTAGTCGAGCGAGCATTTCAATATCTTTATGAAGAACTGCATTTATTTTTTTAGCTACTTCTACTAATAATAAATCTCCAAAGTATTCCCCACGCATATCATTTAAAAACTTGAAGCCATCGATATTAAAAATGAGAACGGAAAATTTATATTGTTCAACGCTTGCTAGCTGTATTTCTAAAGCTAGTTTTTCTTTGAATGCTCTCCGGTTCGGTAAGCGGGTAAGATGATCATAAAAAGCCATATAACGAATTTCTTTTTCTTGTGTTTTTATTGTTGTTATATCATCAAAATTACAGACGATACCATTTATATTCGGATTATCTAATAAGTTAGTGTAGATGACTCTGAAGTCTCGCCAGTCCCCGTTTTTATGTTTCATTCTTATTTCCATTGTAAAAGAAGCGTTTGGTCGAAGTAAAATTTCATTAAAGAGTTCTTTAGCATGAAGTGCGTCCTCTGGATGGACAAAATCAAACGTATTTTTTCCAGTCATTTCCTCTGAAGTAAAGCCAAGAATAGCTTCGACAGAAAGACTATGGAATTTTATTATGCCTTTTGGATCGATGATACTGATAATTTCTGCTGCATGATGGGTCAGTGATTGCAGCTGATCATGTGATTCAATATTTTCATCAAATAATGGATCATCATCGGAGATCATATGCGTTAATCCATAAAATCCAAGAACTTCCTTCTCATCTATAATTGGAATCATCGTTACCCCAATAGGAATAGCAATTCCATTTCCATTTGAAAAACGAAAAGTTACTTGCTGTGTCTCACCATTTAAAATTCTAACCATTGATTGTTCTGCTTTAACGATGTCTTCCGCATAAATATAATCAAAAAAACTTTTTCCGATTAAATTCTTTTTATCCAAGGGGATATGCTTGCTTACGTTTCCTTGAACGTCTAAAATTATGCCACTAGAGTCTCCAATAATTAAAAAGATACTTGGAGAGTTTTTAACTAGGTTTGAGTAAGTATGTTGCACCCTTTCATTTAATAATTTCTTTAATTTATCTTGGGTCCTTGTGTTCGAAAACATAATGATCCCCCTCATTAATTTAGGATTTAAAAGTAAAGACTTCTTTATTAAGTACATTTTATCTATGTTTTTTCGATCACTCGTATTTTAAAATAAGTATAACAGCAAGTAATTTGTAAAAATATAAGTTGTTTTCAATATTAAGGGTAGAAAGTAATGGTTCTATCATATCATTATCTCATAATTTAGTCTATTACTGATATTAGAAATGTTATAATATCACTAATTTATTAAGTTGAATAATGTAAAGTAGCACGACGCACTGTAATTTTTTTCAAGTGTTAAATCTTCAGGAATGGTAATACTCCTTATAAATACGTATAATGCTAGCATAAGTCAAACTAACTAAAGGTGATCATATGGTAACCAACTCTTCTATGGAATGGAATTTAGAAAATAGCTATTTAAATTTACCAAGCAAATTTTATACAGCGACTAACCCTCAGAAAGCAGCCAACCCTGAAATTGTTCTCTTTAATAATGGGCTTCGTGAGGAATTAGGTTTGAGTGCAGAACTAAACAAGGAAAATGGAATTGCTATTCTTGCAGGCAATGAACTCCCACCTGGGACGACTCCTATAGCGCAAGCTTATGCTGGGCATCAGTTTGGCAACTTTACAATGCTTGGTGATGGGCGTGCGATTCTTCTCGGTGAACAAATGACACCAGATAATAAAAGAATTGATATTCAGCTAAAAGGTGGGGGAGAGACTCCTTTTTCACGTGGTGGTGATGGACGAGCAGCACTAGGACCAATGATTAGAGAATACATCATAAGTGAAGCAATGCATCATTTGGGTATTCCAACAACGAGAAGTCTAGCCGTCGTAAAAACTGGTGAAGACGTTCATCGCGAAATTACCCTAGATGGTGCAATTGTTGTACGAACAGCTGAAAGTCATTTGCGAGTCGGAACGTTTCAATACGCTGCGGCGTTCGGTGAGATTGAAGATGTAATCGCACTTGCGGACTATGCGATCGACAGGCACTATCCAGAAGTTAAGTCTGCAGAAAATCCTTACGAAGCATTTTTACTAAAAGTTATTGAAAGACAAGCAGCTTTGATTGCGAAGTGGCAGCTGGTTGGTTTTATTCATGGGGTAATGAATACAGACAATATGACGATTAGTGGAGAAACAATTGATTATGGACCATGTGCTTTTATGGATACTTATCATCAAAAAACAGTTTTTAGTTCGATAGACATCAATGGAAGATATGCGTATATGAATCAACCGAGCATTGGTGGATGGAATCTTGCACGATTTGCAGAAGCAATTTTGCCTTTGCTAGCTAACAATAAAGATGAGGCGATTCAGAAAGCACAAGAAGCAATCTCGTCTTATCAGATTGCATATAGAAAAAATTGGTATCAAGGAATGAGAGCAAAGCTAGGCTTATTTAATGAAGAAGCTAATGACGAAGCCTTAATAGAAAGTTTGTTAAGCATGATGCAACATTACCAAGTAGATTATACGAATACCTTCTTAGCCCTAACTTTTGATGATTACTCTGGTTTTCCAATGGCAAAAATGGATGATTTTCAAAAGTGGAAGCAAAGTTGGCAGGAGAGAATAGGGCGACAAAATGAATCTGAAAAAGAAGCGCATGTTTTAATGAAAAATCATAATCCTGCATTAATCCCAAGGAATGCATGGGTGGAAGAAGCGATAGAAGCTGCAGTAAATAAAGACAATTATGAAGTTACAAAGTCCTTAGTAAATAAGCTTGAAAATCCCTTTGCACACACGAAGGAACAGCAAGCGTTCGCTAGGAAAAAAATATCAGACGACCCATCGTATCAAACGTATTGTGGAACCTAATATAAAAGCTACTCCTTGTTATAAGTTTAGGAGTAGCTTTTATTATTGGGATAAACTATCGAATGCGGCTCTCACCATTTTTCGGCATCGAATCAAATCCTCTGCAGTAGGTTCTACATTTGAAATAATTTGATCGGGAACCATTGTCCCGCCAAGTTTTTCTAATTGTTCATAAAACATCGTTACCGCAGTCCCATAATCAGGATAGTTAGAATCCGCAGATCCGAAAATACCAAAAACTTTTCCAGTTAGGTCAATCTTATGTAATCGGTCAAAGAATTCTTCAGCATCAATTGGGACATCACCATCAACCCAAGTATAAATACCGAAAAAGATAATATCATACTTCAATAAATCTTTTGGTGAAACTATATTTTCATCAAATAACTTTGATTCCAGCTGGATATTTTCGATACTTTTTAATTCATCAAGCATTTCCTCTGCCATTATTTCTGTGTTTCCAGTTAAGCTTGTGTAGAGCATTAATACTTTTTTCATGTTTTTCATATTCATTAATTCTCCTTTCTTTCATCTTAATGGTAATAAAAGCGTTTACAAGTGAAAAATATTTCAAATTTAATATTAATTCTAATTCTGCCTATTGAATTTAAGTAATATATCTGTTAAAGTAACATCAATTGAACGTCTTGTGCAACTGACGAACGCGGATAACC
The DNA here is from genome assembly GCF_054482815.1 of Oceanobacillus sp. CAU 1775. NCBI lineage: Bacteria > Bacillati > Bacillota > Bacilli > Caryophanales > Bacillaceae > Oceanobacillus > Oceanobacillus sp. CAU 1775. Next base: position 237,902 of record NZ_JBTLRO010000003.1, read on the forward strand.
GCAAGGGAGTACATGATCAGAAAAATTGTCGATCGTCTGGGCAGAGAGGTAAGGGGTTATTTTCCTTGCCTCTTTAACTTTAAATGGAGGCGATGACACAAAATGAATATTTAACGCGACGAATGTTATGGGTAAAACTATAGCAGGAGCAGCTTCTGGAGAGAATGCATTTATGCAACGCCGAAGGGTTCAAAATCTCAGGCAAAAGGACAGAAGAAATAACAAAGTCTATTTGTTATTTTCTTTTAACTTGAGATTGGGATATTCCAATCTTTTTTTGGTTTATAAAATTTATGAGCAAAAGTATGAAACTAAAGGAGAAAAAGAAAAATGACAACTTTAACATTAGACAGGGTTAAGACGATTAAGACTTTAAATAATATTGCTGAGAATGGACTCAAGGTCTTTAAAAATGACAATTATATAATAGATAATTCAAGTGAAACTCCAGATGCAATTGTTGTTCGCAGCTATAATATGCATGAATTAGAATTTGATCAAAATTTAAAAGCAATTGCCCGTGCTGGAGCAGGTGTCAATAATATACCTGTTGAGAAGCATTCTGAAAAAGGTGTAGTTGTATTCAATACACCAGGAGCAAATGCGAATGCTGTAAAAGAGATTGTCCTAACAAGCTTAATGGCTTCTTCACGAAATCTTTTCGATGGCATCGAATGGGCAAAAACCCTTACAGGTAAAGGAGAACAAGTACCTCAGTTAGTCGAAGCAGGCAAAAAGCAATTTGTAGGAAAAGAAATTAAAGGAAAGAAACTAGGCGTAATTGGGCTTGGTTCTGTAGGTGCACTAGTCGCTAATGATGCCCTAAGTTTAGATATGGATGTAATCGGCTTTGATCCATATATTTCTATTGATACAGCTTGGAAACTTTCAAGAAATATTGAGCGAGCAATGTCTGTAGAAGAAGTTTTTGAGGAAGCAGATTTTATTACCGTCCATGTTCCGCTTACAAAAGAAACAAAGGATTTATTTAATAAAAAAGCATTTCAAATCATGCAGCCAGGGGTACATATTCTGAACTTTTCTCGTGGTGGGCTTGTAAATGAAGATGACTTAGAAGAAGCAATAGAAGCTGGTATCGTAGGAAAGTATATTACCGATTTTCCAAACGATAAGATTTTACAGATGAGAAACGTTGTACCTTTACCACATCTAGGAGCGTCAACGAGAGAATCTGAGGAAAACTGTGCAATCATGGCTACGAAACAAGTTAAAGATTTTCTAGAGACAGGTAACATTGTGAATGCAGTTAACTTCCCAAATGCATCACTTCCATTCACAGGTAAAAAGCGTATAACAGTATTTCATCACAATGTACCTAATATGGTTGGTCAAATGAGTACCATTATATCAGGAAACAAACTAAACATCGCAGCAATGATCAACAAGAGCCGTGGTGGCTATGCATACACAATGATTGATATTGACGAAGAGATCACTGGAGATATCCTCACAAGGATTGAATCTGAAATAAATCAAATCGAAGACGTTATTCGTATAAGAGTAATCTAAGTGTTTGTTTATATATTATGGGGTGATTAAACTCCTCATAGTTAATAAAATATTGAAAAGCTTAAAAGTCATGTTGTCTAACATATTAAAGAAGACAACATGATTTTTATTTAATTTTAAGATTTGTTAAAGTTTAAATTTGAGATTTCAACATTGATGAAGTAGAAAACAGAATGAGCTTCGGAAATATACGAAGACTCCTGCGGGAGGAAAGGCTTAGGTGAGATCCCGCAGTACGCAAAGCGTACGAGGAAGCTCACCAGCCGCCCGCGGAAAGCGTAGTATATTTCCGAAGCGGGTTTCTCCACTTAACCATATTGAACTTTTACCATCACCCAATTTCTAAAGAGATAATCTAAAAAACAAACTCGAATCCAACAAAAAAATATCAAATAATGCAGACACACCAAAAGAAATATCTTCATAAAATGTATTAGTCTAACTACCTTTTCATGCTATAATAAGTAGGTGGATACATTGATTTAAAGGGGGGACAGTATGTATTTTATTAGTATTGCCTTAATTGGTTATTTATTTGGCTGTATGAATGGTTCCCAAATAATTGGTAAATATAAACAAATTAATATAAAGAATAATGGTTCAAAGAATGCTGGCGCAACAAATACTTTTGTATTACTAGGTTGGAAGTCAGCTGCATTCGTAGCATTCGTTGATATTTTTAAAGCGATTTTATCTCTTACGTTAGTTACAATTCTATTCTCACGTACAGAATTACTTGCAGAAACGCAAATTATTTTGTTATATATCAACGCTTTATTCGTCATTGTGGGACATAATTATCCGATAACCATGAATTTTAGTGGAGGAAAAGGAACAGCATCTTTCCTTGGGGTTCTTTTATTCTTTAACTGGAAGTTCGCATTGGTAGCATTCATTCTTTTTCTTATTTTTTCCTTTGTCACAAATTATTTTGTGATCGGAACGTTTATCGCTTATCTCTCATTTGTTACGTATACTTCATTCATTTATAATCAAGGAGCAACGTTTATTGCATTTATGTTTACCGTTTTATTTGTCATTAAACATTTGGATAACATTAAACGAATTATGAATAAAGAAGAAGTAAAACTTTCTAGTTTGCTCCAAAGAGAAGCAACTGGAGGTTAAAGATACTTTAAAAAACGGTACACAAGCCATCTATCATCTGCTTGTGTACCGTTTTTTCTTTATGTCTATATCCCCAATAAACGATGTATTTAAATTTAACTTGCCCCACCTAAATTAATCTCGATGTACTTGTAAACTTGATTATGTGTTTTCTTTAGTTAGGAAATCGCGTATCTGTTCTATTGTTAACCCGATATTCTTTGCTTCTTGTATTAAGGATACCCACTCCTGATCCAGCATCACTTCAGAAACGATTTGGTTAGCATACACGTAGATCCTTTCCCCTTCCTAATAGCAACAAGATTTGGACTATTCTTATTGTAGAAGATGAAGGTAAAAAATAGGTTAAAAAATAAAATAAATTTTAAAAATGTTTAGCTATTAAATTTGTAGCCATACCCACGTACAGTTTGAATATAAACAGGGTTTGCCGGGTCTTTTTCTATTTTCCTTCTTAAATTACTAATATGAACTTTAACCGTATTGAAGTCTCCAAATTTATCTTCGCCCCAAATATGATTGTAAAGTTGTTCAATGGAAAAAACTCTGTTTGGTTCTTGAATCAAAAATAAAAGGAGCTGTTTTTCTTTCGTGAATAATTTTACCTTTCTTCCATCAAGAAAAATGGAATAGTCATCTAAATTAATTTCTAAATCTCCTATTACCTTACTGTTTTTCGATTTCTTTTGAATACGCTTAGCGATATTCTTCCGCCTCAGATGTGCCTTCACACGAGCAAGAACTTCTCCAGGGTCAAATGGTTTAATGATATAGTCATCTGCACCAATTTCTAAGCCAAGAATTCGATCATCATATTCACTTTTTGAACTTAAAAAGATAATAGGTACATCTTTATTTTCTTTCCTGATTTTTTTACATACTTCAATTCCGTCTAAACCTGGCAGCATGATGTCCAAGATAATTAAGTCTGGTGACACAGCTGTGAAAGTTTCATATGCTTCAACTCCATCACTTGAAAAATGGAGTTTGAACTCTTTCTCAAAATAAAGTTGTAATAAATGTTGTATATCGTAATCATCTTCTACGATTAATATTTTTTCGCGCTTCATAAAGATTACACCCTTCCAAGGTCTATCGGGTTACTGGAATAGTAAAGTAAATACAAGTTCCAGTACCATACTCACTTTCTGCCCAAATACTTCCGTTATGGTAGGTAATAATTTCTTTAGCGATAGTTAAACCAAGCCCTGAATTCGCGTTTAAATTACTATTCTTTCCTTCATCTTTTTGATAAAAACGATTAAAAATATACTTGATTGATTCTTGATCAATCCCTATTCCATTATCACAAACACTTACTTGTAAAAATTTAGTTTCCTTTGCTTTTTTTTGTGTATCTTGATACGTTTGTTCAATTATTTTCACGTGAATAGAGAGCTCTCCACCACTTTTTGAAAAGCGAAAAGCATTAAAAATTAAGTTGTGCATGACTTGCTGTATGCGATCGATATCGACTATTAAAAGATATGCTTTTTCATCGTCTTGTAGTTCCTCGTTATATTTAAATGTAAGATTATTTTCTTGGACATCGATTTCATAGCGAAGGAGACAAGTCGTAATAAATGTTTCAATATCCACGCTTTCCCAGTTAAAACTTAATTGACCAGACTCCAAGCGAGCAAGTTCATATAGATCCTGTATCTGTCGTTCAATGAATAAAATCTTTTGGTAAACAAGTGAAATGTATTTCTCATTGTCTGGCTTAATCACACCATCGAGCATTGCTTTTACGTAGCCTTTAATCGATGTCATTGGAGTTCCAAGTTCATGTGAAATATTCGTCATTAATTGTTTTCTAGCCGTATTTATTTGCGAGAGTTCAGAAGTTCTTTCCTCGAGTGCAGCGGTTCGCAATTCGACTTGAGTCTCAAGAGAGTTATTTAATATCTGAAGTTCTCTATTCACCTCCGTTAATTCTTGCATCATGAGTTTGAGTGTCATTAGGGTATTCACACGTGCCAGTAGCTCCTCTTTCGCATACGGCTTAATCAAATAGTCATTAGCACCAGATTGAAATGCTGTGGTGATATCATCAATCTGTGACTTGGCGGTTAACATAAGGATTGGCAATTCTGAAAGTGTAAATGATTCTCTTATTATTTTTGCGACTTGATAGCCTGATAGTTTAGGGAGCATGACGTCCAGGATAACTAAATCAATCGGTTGATTTGAAAGGATAGAAATTGCTTCTTCTCCATCATAAGCAGTAATTGTCTCATAGCCTTCATAGGAAAGGTGATTAATTAAGACGTGTATATTGATAGATTCGTCATCGATAATTAATATTCTTCCTTGCTTCTTCGGTTGGCTATTTAATTTGGTGGAAGGCAGTAAATGAATACTAGCTCTATTTTCGATTTCATCTTGTTCATTAGGTACAGAAAGATTAGCTTGATTCCTATCAAATATTGGTACCGTAAAGCTTACGGTTGTTCCTTTACCCAATTCAGATTCAATGAAAATTTCACCCTGTTGAATGTTGACTAACTGTCGAGTAATGTATAATCCAATACCTGTTCCACCGATTTCTACTTCATCAATATTTTCTCCGCGTTTATAATTGTCAAAGATATCTTTGAGATCATTTCTAGAAATACCTATGCCAGTATCATGGATATGTACTTTGATAAAATGATCTTCTAGCTCAGCAGTAATCCATATTTCTCCACGTGGCGTATATTTAATAGCATTACTAATTAAGTTATATAAAATTTGCTGTAAGCGTATTTCATCTGCTGCTACCATCGGTAGATCTTGATCGATTTCATTTCTAATCGTTATTTGCTTATCATGTGTTGCAGCACTTACCTGACAAACAACTTCCGTAATTTGCCACAGATGAATTGGCCTTACATCTAGTGATATCTCTTGATATTTTAATTTAGACGCATCAAGTAAATCATTGATTAGATGCTTTAATTTTTTTCCGCTTTTGATAATGAGAGACAACTCATACTGTGTTTCCTTTGAAAAATTCTCCTGTGTAAGAATATTTTCCGTTAATCCGATAATCCCTTGAAGAGGTGTTCGAAGCTCATGAGATGTATTGGCAAGAAACTCATCTTTTATTTGATTTGCCTGCTGTAAATGTTGAACTGCGAGACTTTGACTTTGTAATGCTTGTTTTTCAAGAACTTCTTTCTCTAACCGAAGCCATTTTATTTTAGATCCCAATGCAAGTGAGAAGAGGACAATTTCAATACCCGAACCCATCTGTGATGCATAAGCGGTTATAAAGTTAGTTGGAATCAGCCCAATATCTGACATAGAGCTTAAGGTAATTCCAATGAAAAACATTATCCATCCAAAGAAAAAATACTTAGCTGGAGGATTGCCATTTTTCCAGCTAATAAGAGAAGTAATAATTAGAAGTACAACTTCAACAAACATCATGCCGATAATTAAATTTAAGGCTGTTTGATAATCTACAAATAAAACACCAATTAAAATAAATTGTATCGCGATTGCCCAGTTAAGGATTTTATTTATTCTTGGTGTATAAATTTTTGTATTTAAAAATGATTTAGTAAACATTAAAACGGTCGTATTGGATGCTGCCATGAAAAAGAGAATGGCACGGTTATTCCACCAGCTTGCATCAGGCCATAAATATTGATAAGAAAGTCCATTTAATGTGAAATGCGCAAAAAGAACGAAGATGACTAGGATGGCATACCATAAATAGCTTCTCATTTTTATTGAGAAATATATGAACAGATTATAAACAACCATAATTAAACCTAATCCATAATAAAGTCCAAGAATGAAATATTCGATTAAACTCTTACCATGAAATTTCTCAGCAGATAATAGTTTAATAGGCAGTTGTGAAGAGCCTTCCGTTTGAATTTCTAAATAGAAAGTTTCTATTGTATTTTCAGGCATGCTCAAATGGAATACAAAATCTCTATGAGGAATTGTTCTCGATGAAAAGGGAAGAAGGTCACCAGTTTCTATTGCAGTAAAATTACCGGTCTCGTCAGGAATGTATAAAGTTACATAATCTAATGGTGGATAAGAAACCTGCAGGATCCAGTTATGTAATTGGGATTTGTTTTGGAATGAAAACTTTGTCCAGTAAGTCGAGTTCGTATAACCAAAGTTAGGGACTTTCCCATCAAAGGAAAAAAAGTCATCATCGTATTTTCCGCTACTAATCTCATCAATGGTTAGTTCTTGATGTTTATCTTCTAGTATTTCAAGATGAGGACTTAAGTGTAGTTCAGAAGTATCTGGTTCTAAAATAAATGATGGTGAAGCATTAACTGTGAATACAAAAAATGATGAAATGAATAAGGTTATTAGGCATATACTTAATAGTTTTAATGTATTCACTAAAGATCACCTATCTATTATTTAATTTTAGTGCTTTTTTATAAATATAGTACATTCTATCTATTCTGTAAATAGGAAGTGGGAAAATTCTTGATATTTGGAGTGTTACTTAATATATAAACAAAAACCTCTAACGCTATAAGGATAGAGGTTTTTCGTTGTTTTGTTTTTCTTAAACTATATTTGGTTATTTTTCTCTAACTATTGTTTTTGCATAGGTGTCGTGAGGAAATACTTTTCCTTCGGCTTGTTCAAAGGCTTTGCGGTCTTTGAGATATTTTATTGAGCTCACTGTGTCGCGATAGGCTGCTCTTTTTAGTATTTGCTTACTTGTGAGTTCTTGTCCTGTCTCGTCTTGTAGTTCTAGTCCCATTACACGGTAACCAATTGTTTGGCCGCTCGTTTTTAATTGTGCGTATTCCAATAAGTATTGTGTAGCACCTGGGGTTACAAGCGCATGAAATGCTTCACTTTTGATTTTCTTTCTTAAGAAATATTCCAAAGTATACGTGACCGTAGAACTTACAAAGGTATCTATTAATATTGCTTTTAATCTTTTCTTCGTTATCTCTTCCATCTGTTACCCTCCATTCGTATAGTTACTATGATATACGATTTAGCAAAATAAAGGTTCCATTATAGTAATATTATTTATTTAAACATGTAGGAAGTACTATAGGATTTTTAATAGATTTTCCTCCCAGAAGAAAAATAGACCGCTTCTGTTTATTCTGGGAGTATTCTACTAAAAGATTCATGCTAAATTCTTCATTAAAAGACCTACACGGAAGATTTAGCCTATCTAATTTACTAAACACTAAATGGTTAAAGATTCCGATTTTTAATATTATTCAATCTGTTAAAGTTGAAGTAGAAATAATATAGATGTGAAGAGAGGGGGAGGTGATATGAAAAAAGCGATAAAAATAGTAGTTATTATTGTTTTGGTTTTACTATATTCAACAGCTTACACAGCTGCTTCTCCAGAGATTACACCACAGAAATTATATAACCACACGCTTTTGAATCACCATTCAAATTTTAAACAGTTCGTAACAGAAGTAGAGCAACTCTTGGATCTCCCAAGAGAGAAGAACGCAGTAGAAAAAGAAGTAGAGCAATTTATCGAAACAGAGAAGAAAACGACGCTTAGAAGCGTTGATCACTATTATGATGAGCTACTTACAGAAATAAAATTATTTAATAGTGATGACGGTCGAGAAAGTATAACCGCATATGAACAGCAAAAGTTACTAGAAGTGGATGAAGAAATAGATAAAGAGATCATCGAATATATAAACGAATTGATCAATGCAGAATAAAAATTGAAAAAGAGAGGGAGAAGAAATTGAAAAACTTTTTACGTACTTTTAAGGGGAAAGTAGTAGCACTTTTATTAACGGTAGGGGTTATTACAGGAGCAGGGGCAGCCTTAGCAAGTACAAATGCGGGAGATCAACTAAAGATATGGTATGACTCCATGTTTAATCAAACAGTAGATTCTATTGAATCAGATGTCGGGGCATATGCTGACGATATGGCGGTAGAATTAGCGGAGGAATATGAAGATTTGAAAGTAGCAGCGGGCATTGATATCGACTTAGGAAGAGAGCTTGCAACGGGTGAATCTCTAGAGTCAATCGTACAAGCTAAGTTAGAACATTTAGATGAACTAGAGGAAGGACAACAAGAAATATTAGAAAATATCGGGTTGCAGTTTTATAATGTGTTTCTTGATGGGTACTTTGAAATTCAAAGAAATACAAATGAAGGGCTTGAATATGCAACAAATGATTTAACAGAGTATGTGGGTGATTTAAGTGATTCAGCAATCGACCAAATGACAACAGATATTACTTCAGCACAGGATCAAGCAGTATCAGATCTTGAAGAAGCAATTCGACAAGCACAAGATCAATTAGCAAACGAACTTGCAAGTCAAGAAACAGTAACTACGAATAATCTTTATAGCCAAGTTAATTGGGCGGTAGAAGACTTAAGAACTGCTGTTACTGGATTATTAAACGATATGGTGAGTGAACAGCAAACGGTTATCGTAGAGAAAGCTTTAGAGCTTGAAACTGAAGCAAAAGCAGCTTTAGATGCAGTGATTTCAAATATTAATAATAATTAGCAGCGTCAATTTAACTTGGAGTGATTGGAGTGAAAAATCTTAAAAAGTTTCGTCTTATTCTATTCCTGTTTCTATTCGTTACATTTGGTAGTATGAGCATCGTCTATGCGAATGAGTCAATAGAAAATCTATTGGGCACATGGTTTAAAGATAAAACAGCGCAGTCTATTGAAAGAATAGATGTGGATATTAAATCTGAACAAGTACGACAAACAAGACGTTTAAAGGAGGAATTGGATGCTCATTTTAAACAGCTAGAAGAACAGCTCGATCGATTTGTCGAAGCAGAGTCTCAAAAAAGAGTCTTAGCAATACAGGCATACGCAAATCAAAAAATTGCTGCTATAGCTGAAATCGAAAATAACGAGGAATTAAAAAAGGATATTATTGCAGAATTAGATGCCATTTATCACGCTGCGATTCAGGCGATAGAAGCAGTCGGTAACTGATTGTTTTAAGGTATAATAAAAGTGCATTGGCCACCTAGGCTCATGCACTTTTATTTATTTTCTAGCTACGAGAAGAAAAATCTTCCTTCACACTATATAGTACCCACGCTGCTGGAATCTTAAATGGATGATTCGATGGTAAGTTTTCCACTTCAGCTTTTGTTAAATCAATCCAAACGAAAGCTTCTTCCTCTAGCTCTTCTTTTATTTTTTCAAAGTTCATTTGTACTGTTTCCCATAAACCCTCTTGCTTATGTAAATCATCCCAAGGATAAATAACATGACAATACATATGTTTCTTCCGATCGGTTTTTAGAATGAAAAACCTTGTTTTATCCTGATTCTCGAAAAAGTTCCATGAATCAAGCTCGCCACTGAATAATTCTTCTGAAGCAGGAAAAGGATAATAGCATTCATAAGGAAAAATGAATTGGTTTTTAATTAGAACTTCATTTACATAATTTTGCTTTTCGGATAGGTTTGTTACTTCCTTCCAAGCGGGTTTGTTTTTGAACATCTCTTTTAAGTCATTTGTCACAGCACCGTGTAACATTGCTTGTTCTTTCAAACCTAATCTTTCTAACAGCCTTCTTGCGGGAGTATTATCTTCTTCCGTATTCGCTCCAACCCATTTCACACCATCCATTCGCAATGCTTCTTTGATTACAAATTCATTTAAGGTTGTTGCCAAATTTTTACCGCGAAAACGTTTGTCACTTCTTAATCTTCCAAGCATGGCATATTTCTTTTTGAAAATGGTAAAGCCGCAAATTACTGCGAGCTCGCCATCTATAAACAATCCGAATAAATGATTATTTCCCTCAGTTAACCTAGGGAAAACCCGAAGAACATAATCATCTTCCATTCCTGTATCCATATTTTTAACTAGCAAAAAGTCACTAGCATCTAGTTTACGAATGTCCATTTTATCCCTACTTTCTGTTCGACTACATCATTCAGTATAAAAGCTTTCTTCATTTTTTGCATTAATAAGGAGGTTATTCAGTAATACAATCCTATAGAAATTGGTCTTCGTGGAAAACTCTTTGCATGAAGAATAGCCACGTCCGGCTCAAGCGCCCAGCGACTATCAAACTTCGTACTTCTTCAATCGATAAAGAAGACTTGCCGATTCGCTTGCGAGAGGCTTAGTCGCACTTATACCCTTGTGGTGAAAGTCAACATCGACTCGTACCTCGCCGTGTTTCCTTTATCTCATTGCGAGAAGGAAGTTCAACTAAGAACGCCACATCACGTGGCAACGTTGAACCACCCCACGTCCTGTGGGGCGCAGTTTGTTCGTCGCTGAACGGGCACTTTCGCCTTTGTTCTAAGCGTATTAATTGAATTAAAGCTAATCATTCTTTAAAATTGACAATGGACATTATACTTATCAATGGTAACCGACTTATCATAGAAAATAGCAGAAGAAAATTACATAGTGAAGGACACTAAAAGGTGGTTCAATGAATGGAAGCTTATCGGATTAATAAAGATAATGGATTGGAATTTGGTTTATATACACTTGGAGATCATATTACAAATCCACATACAGGAAAAAGAATACCTGCACAGCAACGTTTAAAGGAAATTATTGAAGCAGCAAAGCTAGCGGAACAAGCTGGTTTGGATTTCTTCAGTGTAGGTGAAAGTCATCAAGAGTATTTCACAACACAAGCGCATTCTGTTGTTCTAGCTGCAATTGCTCAAGCAACAGAAAAAATTAAAATTGCTAGTTCATCGACGATTGTAAGTACGTCTGATCCAGTACGTGTATATGAAGATTTTGCCACGATAGATTTAATATCGAATGGCAGAACAGAAATAGTTGCTGGAAGAGCTTCAAGGGTTGGACTTTTTGAATTACTTGGTTATGATGTACGTAACTATGAAGAGTTATATGAAGAAAAATTTGAATTGCTTTTAGAAATAAATGAAAATGAAGTTGTGAACTGGAACGGTGAATTCCGTGCACCTTTAAGAAATGCAGAAGTAATCCCGAGACCAAAAGAAGGGAAACTTCCCATTTGGCGTGCTGTCGGAGGCCCTCCTACTAGTGCGATTAAAGCTGGGAATCGTGGAGTACCAATGTTCTTAGCAACATTAGGTGGACCTGCAACTAGTTTTAAATATTCAATTGATGTTTATCGAGAAGCAGCGGCGAATAATGGTCATGATCCTGATAAGCTTCCTGTAGCAACTGCAGGTCTATTTTATACAGCAGAGACCACGCAGCAGGCACTGAGAGAATATTATCCGCATATTAATGAAGGGATGAAGCTGACGAATGGCAGAGGTTATCCTAAGCAACAGTTTGCCCAATCAGTTGATACCAGAGACGTGATGAATGTAGGTAGTCCGCAACAAATTATAGAAAAGATTCTACACCAATATGAATTGTTTGGTCACCAACGCTACATTGCACAAATGGATTTCGGTGGTGTTCCTTTTGAAAATGTCATGAAGAATATAGATTTAATCGGTAATGAAATTTTACCAGCTATTCGTAAGTATACAAAGAAAGATGAGGAGTGAAACAAAATGAACATTGTTTTATTGCAAGGTTCTATTGTAGGTTCAAAAACAAGAACCGCAATGAAATATGTGGAAGACGCAATAAATAGAGACTATCCTGATGCTAAAATTACCATGCTAGACTTAGCTGAATATGATATCCCATTTAGTGATGGAAGAAATTATTTGGATTATACTGGCGATGCAGGACATGTTACAAAAGCTTTGATGGCTGCTGATATTATTATGATTGGTACACCTATTTTTCAAGCGTCAATCCCAGCCACACTGAAAAATATTTTTGATTTATTACCTGAGCAAGCATTTATGGATAAGGTAATTAGTTTGATCGTAACTGCAGGTTCTTCAAAACATTTTCTCATTCCAGAAACACAAATTAAACCGATTATTTCATATATGAAAGGGCAGACAACACAGTCTTATGTTTTCATTGAGGAAAAAGATTTCCATATGAAAGCAATTATAAACGACGATGTTCTTTTTCGGCTTGATCGGTTAATAGAAGATACGGTGTTACTAACGAAAGCACTAACAGAACAACGGGAAGCAAAAGAAGCTGAATATGGTTTTTGATTGAAATTACGTGGGCTTTGAACGGATACATTCGTTTGAAGCTCTTTTTATATTGCAGTGTAGCGAGCACTTTTATATAAAAGGGTACGAGTTGAGTGCTATTCAACAAAGTTTAATACCTGGTCATAGGAGTTGATACTTGCTTTCTCTTTAAATGATGGTCTATCATATATCTATAAGGAAATTTTTCCACCAAAGGAGATAAACAAGTGAAGATTGGAATAGATAAGATAGGGTTTTACTCCCCACATTTATATGTAGATATGAATAACTTAGCTGTAGCAAGAAATGTAGAGCCAGCTAAATTTACAATAGGGATTGGTCAAGACGAAATGGCATTAGCACCAGTTACTCAAGATGCAGTAACATTGGCTGCAAATGCTGCTTTAAATATTCTTGATGATTCAGATCGCGAAAAGATTGACTTGGTTATTTTTGGTACAGAAACAGGAATTGATCACTCAAAATCAGCTGCTGTATATGTACATCAATTATTAGGACTCCAACCATATGCTCGTTCAGTAGAAATGAAGCAAGCTTGTTATGCTGCTACTGCTGGAATTCAGATGGCAAAAGGACATATCGCCTTGAATCCAGATAGCAAAGTACTTGTACTTGGATCTGATATTGCTAGATATGGTTTAAATACACCTGGTGAGTCGACACAGGGAGCAGGAGCGGTGGCTTTACTTCTAAGCAAAGATCCTAAAATACTTGCTTTAGAGGAAGATAGTTCGTATTTAACAGATGACATTATGGATTTCTGGCGACCAATCCACTCTGATACCGCATTTGTAGATGGTAAATATTCGAATGAACAATATATAGCTTTCTTCAATAAAGTTTGGGAGCAGTACAAAGAGAAAACAAGTCGTAGTTTAGATGATTTCGAAGCGATTTGTTATCATCTTCCATATACAAAAATGGGGCTAAAAGCATTGCGCACAGTTTTAGAAGAAGGTTCTGAGGCTACCCAAGAACGTTTACAAGAAAACTACCAAGTAAGTACAAGCTACAACCGAATAGTAGGTAATATTTATACAGGTTCACTATATCTAAGTTTACTATCATTACTGGAAAAACACCAAGGATTAAAAGCAGGTTCAAGAATTGGCTTGTATAGTTATGGTTCAGGAGCAGTAGGTGAATTCTTCTCAGGAATCATTCAGCCGAATTATAAAGAAGCTTTAGTTTTAAATAATCATACTGAAATGCTTGCTAATCGACAAGAAGTTAACGTAGAAACGTATGAAGAAGTATTTGAAGAAACATTGCCAGTAAATGGTGGGGATTATGAAGCAGATGCAACAAGTGATCCCGCGACAATTTATTTAGCTGGAGTTAAAGATAATCAGCGAGTTTATGTGAATAGAGCGTTGTAAGTAAGGGAAGCAGTTCGAAGTGAGCTGCTTCTTTTTTTATGGAGCTTTATTGAAAGTGAATAATGTTTATAATATCTTCAGAAAATTTATGTTAAAATAAATTAAAAGTTTCATATATAAGCAATTCATTCCATAAGAGAGGATACCTTTAGAATGAAATATTTTACGATAGACTGGTATGAACGAAGTCAGAAAACAAGTTATCATCTTTCCCTAGAGGAAGATGTGCAAGCAGAGACATTTTCTGAAGAATATTTTCAAAAGCTTTATAAAGACGAACTAACTGACTGGCTAGACATGGAAGAGGAAGTAGCTTCGATATTGTCGCAAGAAGAAAACATAGCGTATGAGCCTTTTAATAAAGATAGAGCTATTCAACAATTTGAGGAAGGCTTTGTTTACAACCAAGAGGATTTAAAGTACAACTTGCCAGAAGAGATATTACACCAGATAGCAGATATAAGAGTTTTTACTTTAAATAAAGCAAGCCGGAAAGTCATAGATGATGTGACGAGATATTGTGAGGAAAATGAGAAGTTAGTAATGGCTACAATTGAAAACTATGATAAATATTTAGAAGCAAACTCTAATAGAATTGAAAAAGAGATTGTTGAGAAATTTGGATTCCATGACTGTGTCATTAAGAAGTCTGTCTCTAATGGTAACTCGTTTACATTACTCCTTGATAATTCGGGTGGGTTTACGAATATTAACGAAGTTACGTTTGAGAATTTTAATATAGTAACGCAGGATGATTCAATAGAAGACACTTGGTGGCTATACGAGGAAGTATATAAGCTTGATGATTCATTTGAGTTCCATATTTTGCTTCAAAATAAAGATATGGATCTAATCGATTTTATTATTAATGCAGAGAGAGTGTCATTTAAAGTTAAAAATAAATTGTAAAAGACTTACTTGTCATCTGAACACTTCAAATATACTTAATAGCTTTACTTATTATACTTCATGCCATTCTAAGTTCATCCGACGTTAGCGGAAGATAGAATTAGGCCTAAATAAAAATAAACGCCTCTTTTTATAATAAAGAAGGCGTTGTCTTATTTTTTATAAATATCTCCACGGCTGCCAATTTTCAAAACAAGTACAATGAGTTGACCTTGATCGACTTCAAAAATGATACGGAAGTCACCAACCCGCTTTCGAAACGTGCTATTATATCCTTTCATCCTTTTCACGCTAGAATCAGCGCTAATTTCATTAAGGCACTTATTAATCACTTTTGAGTTGGTTTTTCCAACTCTTTAAGATACTTGGCAGCTTGCTTTTCAACCCTTAAATCATACATCCCCAAATTCCTCTAATAATTCATCCAATGAGACATATTCTCCACCTTTGACGCGCTCACGGGCTTCATCTATTTCCTTTTTTGTCTCATCATTCAATTCCAATTCTTCTTCCTCAAATAAATAACGGAAAAAGTCACCCATCAGAGGCAATTTTTCTTCTGGTAATTGGTCCACCAACCGGTGTAGTTCTTTCCTATCCATCATAGCTAATCACCGTCCTAAAATTATTATATCACGCTTAAAAAGAAGGGTGTTCAACAACTTTTGTAATTAAACAAAACCAGGAAGTCATTCAACTTTACAAGAATAGTACCCGCTCATAATCGATAAATTAATTAAAATGAAGGATAAAATTATTGTTTGTAGAATGTAATATTATAGATAATTAAACCATATTATTTTCGGCCGCTTATAAAACAAAGAAGCTTTTAGGGGGGATCAAGATTGGGGCTAGTGGAGATAAATCATTCAAGTAATAATTATTATGTTGAAAAAATAGGAGAAGGCGATCCTCTACTATTTCTACCGGCTGGTGGCTTCACAGGAATTGAAGGACTTAATATTGCAGAGTTTGTGAGTGACGAATTTGAAACTCACATGGTTGACCTTCCAGGTTATGGGAAAAGCAAAGGTATTGATGGGAAAATAACTTCTAAGAAATTAGCGAATTGGGTCAATGATTATATAGAATTACAGAATATAGAAAAGATAAACCTCATAGGGCATTCATTAGGTGCTGCAATATTACTAGCATTTGTTAATCATTATCCAGAGAAAGTAAAGAAATTAATTCTATTGGATCAAGGACATAAACCATTTCCGAGAATTCCAAAAACAGAATTTGGTTTGTTTGCGTATGCTTTTCCTTTATTAAATATGGGTGTAAAGTTATTTGGTAAACGTCTTCTGACTAAACTAGAACCCTTATTTATTCAAGATAATAGACAAGAAAGAGACGTTGACAAAGATGTAAAGCAATTTTGTAAACAATTATCCATTGAAGAAAATTTATACATAAAAAAAGCATTACGGCAGGAAGCTAAATTCTCAGTGGAAGGTCTAAATCTTATGTTTGGTTACTATAACCTTAACTTGCCGCGGATGTTAAGAAACGTTAAGGTTCCCACCTATTTAGTCTATGGTACATTCGAAAATGTAAGTGAAAAAGAATATAGAAACACTGAACGCTATATGCGAAAACTAAAAGATTATGATTTGCCAATAACATATTTTGCAGTAAAAGGTGGGCATTATGTTCATTGGAATAATAATTTTCCAATGGAAGATTTAAAGAGGTTTTTAATTGATACGAGAATAACAAAAGGTTCTAGAGTAAACGAGATGATGTCGACGGGGGAATAAGATGGGGAAATCTATAAGTATTTTTGTCTTATCAACTTTAATTAGCGTGCTTCTATTTTTTATTTTAGGTTTTATTTTCGGTGTTGGAGATTATCCTGAAACAGCTGTTTATATTTTCGGAACGATAATTGTCATTTTGCTCTCCTTTTTAATTTCATTAATCTTTTATATGATGGAACTTATAAAAAATAAGTATTAATATTACATCTCATCTAAAATATATATTTTAATAAGTAGTTATAATAATTATAAAAAGTAGGAATACATATCCTGTGCTTGAAACAGATAAATTAATCTAGGAGAACGGCTAAGAGCTGTATTTAGTCCTAAAAGAGCTCAAGTAAAAGGAGGGTTTAGTTGTTAAAAATAATACAAATTATTCTAACCACCGCAGTAATTTCATTATCACTATATGGGCTGTTCACTGAAGATTTTACTTTATTTCCACATCTATACTTTCTTGCAGGTATAACTTTTTTTGTGGTAGGTGTAAGAGATATTCGTAAAGGACAAAAAACTTTTGGCTGGGTAACGATAGCAATTTCTCTTTTTTTTGTTTTCATGTCTATTGATACGTTTCTCGCTTAGTAACGATTAGGAATAAATTTGAATAAGGTGTGATAAATATGAACGGATTACTTTGGTTTACACTAGCATTTATCATCATTGGTTTTGCAACTCTTGTTTCTATGAAAAAGACAATGGAAAGAAAGCTCGCTTTTATAAAAGAAGATACTACGTATGATATTGAAGCTTCTAAACCGATTCTTTGGTGGATAGCGGGGTGTACCCTTTGGGGAGTCGTTAGTATTTTTCTAGTTGTATGGAATTTTTCTGTGGGCGGGTAGATAAGCAGCTATAACTAAAAGCATCGAAAGCCAAGTTTACGGCTACGATGCTTTAAATATTAAAAGCTATTTTCTTCAGTTGAAGTTATCTACTTTCATTCACTTAAAAAATGATAACTCACTTCTTTTAATTCTTCATCATAATCTACTTTAAAATCATACTTCTCAAAAAACCAATCATCGCTCTTTTCAATAAAATAAGTAATCCCATCGATTTCTAAAGTCGCTAGAGGATCATTTGGCGTACCGACATTAATTGCTACAGAAAAGTTCTCATGTACTTCTGTGTTTCCATAGACTTTCCCGAAAAATCGGATGCCATCACCTTTTTTAAGTCCAATCTCTTCTATATACCATTCATGTGCTTTTTCAGTTACAGTAATATTCATGGCGTTTACAGATTATCTCTGTAACCTCCTCTCAGCTGAATTCATCTAACGTTAGTTTAGCATAACCTTTTTATATTACCTATAAAAGTGTTTATACGTTCTTGTATATTACCCTTGCTATTTGTATGATTAAACCACTGGAAAGTTTTATCTTTCATAGAAGAGGTGATCTCTTGAGTATTTGGTTATATATCAATATATTATTATTTCTTATTGTACTTTTATCTATTGATTATAGTTTTATTGATTTACCATTACATATTATTCTCGGGCTGGTTGGTCTTTTCTTAGTGCTTTTTAATTGGACAAGGCACGCAGTTTTTTCGACCATTCGTCAAACGGAGAAACGTTCAAAAAAGATAAGACTCGCAAAGATCTCGAAGAAAATTTACCCGTTTCATCGCTATGTCGGTACGATTTCTCTTCTTTTCATTATTGCTCATGCTTGGGTTATTTTTGATACATATGGTTTTCAGCCATCAAGCTGGAAAATGCTGAGTGGCATTGCTGCTAGCTTCGTTTTACTGACCATGGTAATAAGTGGCTGGCTCAGACTATACCTCCCAAGCGGTCGTAAAAGGCGTATACATCTCTATACTGGTTTCACCCTGTTTTTCTTTATCGTCATCCACACCGTTCTTTTCTAGAACATGCACTTGAATCCGTTTACATTAGGTCATAATTGTACTAAAATTAAGATAAATCAATTATTACCAATATAAAGCAAGTGTAGAGCAATTCGACACTCTAACATATATGAGGAGGGTTACGATTGGGGAAGACAAAGCATAGTGGACCAATGAAGTTACCGACGAAACCAGACACAAGCTTATGGGTCAGTAAAGTTCCTTTTGGCTTAGGAAAAGTAAAACCACATCATATTCGTGATATGGGTAAAGTTGTTTGGGAAAATAAAGATAATCTTCCATATGCAAAGCGAATTCTAACGCAGGGGGTTTGTGATGGCTGTGCGTTAGGTGTTTCTGGATTAAAGGATCAGACATTGCAAGGGGTTCATCTTTGTACGACACGTTTAAATGTCCTTCGATTAAACACGATGCCAGCGATTAAGGAATCAGATCTTTTTCAAGATATTGATGAACTTCAAAAATTATCGAGTACAGAGTTGCGAAAGCTGGGCAGAATTCCATATCCATTGATTCGTGAGCCTGGTGATCGAAAGTTTCGGAGATTGTCATGGGATGAGGCAATGGATAGAGTTGCAGGTAAAATGAAAAAGCTCGATCCTAAACGTTTTGCCTTTTATTCAACATCAAGAGGTATCACAAATGAAGTCTATTATACTTTAGGAAAAGTAGCGCGTTTTTTAGGAACCAATAATATCGATAACGCGTCAAGAATTTGTCATTCACCATCGAAAACAGCTTTAACTCGCTCAATCGGAGTTGGCGCATCTACTTGTAATTATAAAGATTGGATTGGTACAGATGTCTTACTGTTTTGGGGATCTGTTGCTGCGAATAATCAGCCTGTATCAACGAAATATATGTATGCAGCGAAAAGGAAAGGTACTAAAATTATTATTATCAATCCATATCATGAACCGGCAATGGATGAGTATTGGGTTCCTTCCATTCCAGAATCTGCATTGTTTGGTACGAAGATTGCCGACGATGTGTATCAAGTCAATATTGGTGGAGATATCGCATTTATGCACGGTATTATCAAACATTGGTTTGAGATGGAAGAAGTTAATCCAGGCTCAGCATTAAATCATGCATTTATTGCAGAACATGTCAATGGGTTGGATGAACTTAGGGAAAAGGTAAAAAGTTATAATTGGGAGCAGCTAGAAGACTCTTCAGGAATAACGAAAGAGCGCATGTTAGAGCTGGCAGAGCTTTTGGCAAAATCAGATTCTGCGGTATTTGTTTGGTCAATGGGTCTAACCCAACACCGCTTTGGTACAGATAATATCTCTCAAGTTGCTAATCTTGCATTATTACAAGGGTTTTTAGGAAAAGAACATAGTGGCTTAATGCCAATTAGAGGGCATTCTGGTGTGCAAGGTTCAGGTGAAATGGGTGCAGATCCGTTTGTGCTGCCAGGCGGTGGAATGGACACGATAAACCGTGAACGTGTAGAGAAAATATGGGGTTTTGAAATACCAAAATGGCAGGGTGATATTGTTGGTGTGTCTTTAGAAAACGCCTTGCTTCCAGAAGAGCACGAAAGAAAACTATCTTTATATTATCTTTCAGGTGGGAACTTTTTAGAAACAATGCCAAATCCCGAATTTGTGAAACGTTGCTTGGAAAATATAGATGTTCGTGTGCATCAAGATATCATATTGAATACATCAACCTTAGCGGATGCAAAAGAAGCAGTAATTGTATTACCAGCAATGACGAGATATGAACAAGTCGGTGGTGGAACTTCAACTTCGACAGAAAGAATGGTCTATTTTTCTCCGGAAATTAAAGGACCTCGAATTGAAGAAGCGAGATGTGAATGGGAAATCTATGTTGATCTTGCTAGGCGGGTAAAGCCAGAAGAATTTGAGAAAGTAAATTTCTCGACCGCTGAACAGATTCGAGAAGAGATCGCGATTGCTAATCCTAATTACGATGGAATTCAACATTTAAAAAATAGAGGTGATGTTTTCCAATGGGGCGGAGCATGGCTTTGTGAAGATGGAATTTGCCCTACACCAGATGGAAAAGGTAATTTAATCACTGTAGAAATACCTGAATTACGGAAACCAGAAGGACAATTCTATGTAACTACTAGACGTGGCAAACAATTTAATTCGATGATTTATGCGGAAACCGATCCATTTAATGAGGCTGAACGTGATGATGTATTAATGAACGCAGAGGATGCAAAGGTTCATGACATTAATGAAGGTGATCCCATTGTCGTTTACAATCAATTTGGGATGCATAAAGGGAATGCTAAGTTTGTAGATATTCGTAAAGGTAATGTGGAACTTCATTGGCCAGAGGGGAATGTCGTTTTACCACAGGGTGTTTATGAAGAGCATGCAGGAATACCGGAATATAATACATCAGTCATTATTGAAAAGGCAGAAAGTTTTTATGCTCATAAGGATACCAAATATGCCGAAAAGCGAGTGGAAGAGTTAGAACTCGAGCCAAGTTGAGGAGGAATCCCAATGCGTAAGTTAGAGAATATGAAACTAGATACGATTCGGATTAAAGGAGAACATCAAGAAACAATGACATCGGAAATCGCTGCTGAGTTTCCTTTGACGATAATGGTTGATGGCAATGAATTTGCAACGATTGTTTGTTCACCAAATCATTTACAAGATCTCACGGTAGGCTTTCTTGCTGCAGAAGGTGTCATACGTACCTTTAAGGAAGTAAAGAAGATTCATATCGATGAGTATACTGGTTTTGCCCATGTTGAATTAGTGAATCCAGTTGAGCCAACAGGCTATGATCACTCGAGTCGTTTCATTGGTTCATGCTGCGGAAAAAGCAGACAGTTTTATTTCAAGAGTGATGCTCGGACGGCAAGGACAATTACAAGTAGGCTACAAATTTCAACATCTGAATGCTTACACTTAATGAAGGAACTAATGAATAACTCCACCGAATTTTCTCGGACTGGCGGTGTTCATAACGCTGCACTTGCCAATACAAATGAATTATTAATGGTACGAACAGATATTGGAAGACATAATACACTTGATAAAATCTTCGGTGCTATGTTACAGGAAAGAATTTCACCGAAAGACAAACTACTTGTCTTTAGTGGTCGAGTATCTTCTGAAGTACTATTAAAAGCATCTAAAATGGGGATTGGACTCATTCTGTCAAAATCTGCTTTAACCGATTTGGCCGTTGAACTTGCACTCGATTTAGGAATCACCATTATCGGTTTTGCAAGAAAAGATCAAATGACAATCTACACCTATCCCGAAAGAATTAGTGATATTGAATCAAATACACCAAAAAGTAGTGTGTAATTTTCATATATTCATAGGAGGACAACGATGATTAAAGTATTATTATTTGCAGAACTACAAGAGAAGGTTGGACAGAATGCACTTGACCTTACATTAAATAAAACAAATGTCAGCAATCTAAAATCCATTCTGGAAAAAGATTATCCAAACTTAAATTTACAAAAAGTAATGACAGCTGTTAATGAAGAATACGCCAATGACGAAGACGTAATTCAAGCAGGAGATACCGTTGCTTTTATTCCTCCAGTAAGTGGTGGTTGAGCATTAAATATGAAAAAAATAGCTGGAATTTTACTTGCTGGTGGTTATTCTAGACGATTCGGGAAACCAAAGGCATTTGTAAAAAAAGATGGAAAGTATTTTTTTCAATATTCCTTGGATGTACTGAATAAAATTGCTGATCCAGTCGTTATCGTGACCAATGAAAAGTTAGAAAGCTTATTTCGTGAGAAGACGACAGTTCCTATTTATAATGATATAGATTCATATAAAGGGAAAGGTCCTTTGGCAGGGATTTATACTGCAATGTCTATGGTAGAAGCAGAATGGTATGCAGTTGCTCCAGTAGACACGCCTTTTATTACAGAAGATATTTATATAGAGTTAATGAAGGAAATCAACGACGAGAATAAAGCGATCATTGCTGTTACAGATGAACATGAACAACCATTAATTGCCTTATATCATTATTCACTTAAAGAAGTTATCGAACAGTTATTAAAAGAAAATCGTTTATCCATAAAAGCACTCCTTAACCAAACACAAACAGCTTATAAATCCTTTACAGAACTAGATTCATTTATTAATATAAATCTACAAAGTGAGTATGAACGATATATAAATGATGGGAGTTAATTCGCCATGCATGATGAAGAATGGGATTTAGGGATAAAAAAGGTGAAGTGCGCAGTTTTGATCATTAGTGATACGAGAGATAAAGGTACGGATAAAAGCGGGAAGCTAATAAAAACTTACTTGAGAGAAAAAGATTATGAAGTTACCGCATATGAAATTGTTCCTGATGAACATGAGATTATTAAAGCAGCAGTAAAATTACTAGTAAAAAATCCAGATGTAGATGCGTTAATCTTAAGTGGCGGTACAGGAATTGCTGCTCGGGATGTAACGATTGAAGCTGTGAAGCCTTTATTTTCTAAAGAGATACCAGGGTTTGGCGAAATCTTTCGCATGTTAAGCTATCAAGAGGATATCGGTAGCAAAAGCATTCTATCACGAGCGATTGCTGGGACAATTAATCATCGTCTCGTTTTTGTAATTCCTGGTTCAACAGGCGCGGTAAAGCTTGCAATGGAAAAGTTAATTTTACCTGAATTAACACATGGTGTAAGAGAATTACAAAAAGATATTTAAAGAAAACAGGAAAACATGATTCAATTAGTTTTCCTGTTTTCTTTTGAAGTCTCCACTCTTCCCACCAGTTTTTTCTAAGAGATATGTTTCACAAATAATCATGCCTTTATCTACTGCTTTACACATATCATAAACGGTTAATGCTGTAACAGAAGCAGCCGTTAATGCCTCCATTTCAACTCCAGTACTTCCAACTGTTTTTACTTCCGCACGTATTTCTAATTCGTAGGTATTTTCTTTCTCTGCAACCCAATCAAAATGAATAGTAACACCACTAATTGGAATTGGATGACACATTGGTATAAGGTTAGCTGTTTGTTTGGCGGCCATAATTCCAGCAATCTGTGCAACTTGAAGAACATCGCCTTTTTTGTTTTTCTGTTCGATAATACTTTTATAGATTTCTTCATTTACTTTAACACCTGATTTGGCAATAGCTACCCTTGCAGTTTCTTGTTTCTCTGAGATATCAACCATTCTCGCTCGGCCTTGCTCATCAAAATGTGTAAACTTCCCCATGTTTATCATTCCTTTGTTTCATATTGTTCTTGCTTTCGTTTCCAGTGTATTATTTTAAATCTAAGCTATCAAGATTTGTGTTCGTATAGAGATCAACTTTTAAGTCATTTTTCTATTTTTAAGACGATTTTTCCCATAATTCTGAAGAAAATAAGTGAAGAATAATTTTATAAGACTTTTTGAGCATTGACGGGTCAATTTCTCACTACAATCATAGTAAAAACTACCTGATAAATTTGTGAAACTCATCACAAATTAATAACTTGGGAAAAGGACAAGTAAACACTATAATCATAGTGTTTACAATGCCTCATTCAGACATACTTTGTTCATAAACTAACATAAATTAGTGATGTAAATCACACTTAGGATCTTGGTTAGGATTTATACTAGAACCATAGATAAGATATAACAAACCATTCAGTCAGGCAGATAACATCAAGAGACCAAGTTATTGATTGGATGGGAGAAAGATAAATCCCTTATCTAATGTAAAATAACAAAAATAAACTTATGAGGTGAGGAAAATGATGAAGAAGAAGATGAATTTAGTTGCTGTTGGTTTAGTCGCTGGCGCTCTGTTGTTATCTGCTTGTGGTGATACGGCTGAAAATGGAAAAGTAAATGAAGAAAATGCTTCTGCAAATGCTGCAGCACCGAATAGTAGTTATAGTTTTGAAGTAGATCCTGTGGATTACACGCCGATTGAGCCTCACAAAGATTTAAACCAAGAACCTGTTCCAGTGAAAATGGAAAGAGTTGGCGAGAACGAAGTAAACATTGAAATGACAACACAAATTACTGACATTGAAATTGCTCCTGGTATTGAGTATAAAACTTGGAACTTTAACGGTGAAGCTCCTGGACCACTTCTAGTAGTTCAAGAGGGAGACTGGATTAACTTTACTTTACACAACCTAGATCCAGCAATTCCACATAGTATGGACTTCCACGCAGTGCATACAGATCCGACAATTGGATTTGCTGACGTGAAGCCAAACGAAACTGGAACATTCCGTTTCCAAGCTAGCTCTCCTGGTGTATTCATGTACCACTGTGCGACAGACCCAGTTCTATCACACATTGCTAACGGAATGCATGGTGCAATTATCGTAATGCCTAAAGATGGCTACCCTACAGATAATGAAGTTGACCGCGAGTTTGTAATCTTGCAAAACGAATGGTACAAATATAACGACTTAACGAACATGATGAATATGCCCCCACGTCAAGTAGTATTCTCTGCTAAAACGCTTGAATATCTAGATGACAACGAATTTGATGGCTATACTTTTGATGGTACGAATAGTAATGGTACAGTTACAGCTCTAACAGAAAACGATCCAGACACAGTTCTTTATGCAAAACCAGGTGAGAAGATTCGTATGTATATCAACAACCTTGGTCCTAATGAAGTAAGTTCATTCCACGTAATTGGTTCTATCATGGAAGATGTTTATCTAGATGGAAACCCGTACAACCACTTAGAAGGTATGCAGACAGTAATGCTTCCAGCAAGTGGTGGAGCAGTAGTAGAGTTTACTCTTAAAGAAGCAGGTTCATACTCTTTCGTAACACACCAATTTGACCACGTATCGAAAGGTGCGGTAGGAACAATTGTTGTAAACGAATCAGGTGGCCCTGAAGGCGGATCAATGATGAGTCATTAATATGAATAAATAACTCAAATATCCCCTTCTTAATCTCAAGTATTAAGAAGGGGTTATCTATGAGGTGATGAGATGAAAATGAAGGTTGGATTGGTATGGATATTCTTTTTCTTATTCATTCCTAGTATGGTTTTGGCAGATGGCGATGCAATCACAGTTACAGATACTAACTCTTTACACACAGCATTAGAACAAGCGGAGGATGGAGATACAATCCTTTTAGAAGATGGAGAGTATCATGGAAACTTTATTATTAAAGATTCGATTACGTTAATAGGAATAGACGATGAAGCTCATGTTATCGGGCCAGAATCTGGATATACAATAACAATTGAAGCAGATGATGTAGTTATTGAAAACTTAAATGTTCAAGGTGGGGGAACGGATGCAGCAGGTATCTTCTCTCGCGGGGACAGAAATGAAATAAAGAATAATCGCATCCATGATGTTTTCCACGGAGTCCTTGTTCGAGAAGGATATGGAAATATCATCACAGGAAATATTATCTCAAGTTGGGATGAACTAACTGGTAGTAAACGTTATGGTTATGCAATTTATGTCATTGAGGGTGACGGAGCAATTGTCACACATAACCAAACGTATAACACGCAGGATGGTGCTTGGATTTCCCATTCATCACTTGCACAAGTAAGTTATAACCGGTTTATTAATGCAAGATATGGTGTCCATACGATGTACTCGGATAATGTCGTCATCACACATAACGAAGTAAGAGGTAGTTATAACGGTGGCATGATCATGCAAAGTGAAAATATTATTATCAAATATAATTATTTCCACTTGAATACAACATCAGATGGATCAGGGATCTTTGGATATGATTTATTTGATTCAACGATTACTGGAAATATTATTCGTGGAAATGCGCGAGGTATTCGGTTAGGTTATGCACAGCGTAACGAAGTTTTTCGAAATGAAATTACTGAAAACGTTAGAGGAATTGAGTTAGGTAAAGGTGCAATAAATAATAAGTTTTACATGAATAATATGACGAAAAATACGCAACAAGTAGTTACGATTCCAGAGAACAAAAATGAATTTAACTTCTTGGGTGCTGGTAATTATTGGGATGATCAAGAAATATTAGACTTAGAAGATGATGGTTTAAATGATTTTGCTTATAAAAGTGGGGATGTATTCTATCAAATGATCGAAAGAGAACCATTCTTACAGATTTTCTTCGATAGTCCGACAGTGCGACTGTGGAATACAATTGAGCAATATACACACATTGAATCAGATACACATGTTATCGATGAGTTTTCACTTTCTGAACCAGTAGTAATCGAACAACAAATCGAAGTAATTATACCTGAAAACAAACAAATGGGCTTTACAAATCCAGTAATACTAATTCCATTATTTACATCTGTCATTGCAATTAGTTTGTTCACAATCTACTTAACAAGGAGGACGTACTTATGAGAAAGTTATTTCTATCAATTTTACTCATTGGATTAATAGGTATATTAGCTGCCTGCGGGGGGACATCGCATGAACCGGTAGATATTTCTATAGACACGGATCAGTGTTATACCTGTCATATGGGAATTGAAGATTTAGATTCAGCAACACAAGTTATTTTAGAAGATGGAACACCAAGAGTTTTTGATGATATTGGCTGTATGTTGGTTTATTTCCAAGAAACAGACGATGAAATAGCTGTTTCCTATGTTGTAGATCGTGGCTCTGGCGAGTGGATTGATATGGCAGATGCATATTTCGTACATGATGAGACGATTCAGACGCCAATGAGTTATGGATTTATTGCTTTTGATTCAGAAGAAGCAGCAACGGCACATGGCAGCGGTGAAGTTATTTCAACAGATGCGTTAAAAGATATTAATGTAAGCGAATTAGAAGATTGGTACCGTGGACATTCTGACGGTCACCATTAAATTGTAAAAAAAGTGATATATTTGCTTAGGAGGGCTGACAATGAAGCTATCCATGTTTCAGTCGATGTTAAAAATGGAAATCCGAGTATTATTGCGAAGTAAGTGGTTATTGAGCTTGTTCGTCCTGTTTATTGGACTATCCTTTTTACTATACTTCTATGGGATTGAATCAGCTAAAAGTACAGCAATACCAGTAGTAGAAAATAAAGGAACAGTTGGTGGCTATGAGTTTTCAGTAGGTGAATTAGATCCAGCATACTTCGGTTTAGAAGAGATTGTCGATGATTCATCCGTCTATAATGCCGATGGAAGTTTATCAGAAATGACACTTACGAATGCATATAGTCGTTCCATTGCAATGTTAATTAACCTAGCACTCTGGATTGTTCCAATTATCTGTCTGATATTAGGGACGAACTCCATCGTTGCTGACAAAGAAGAAGGTCGATTCTCTTTATACCGAACATATAAAATGTCTAATGGATATTATTTAGTCAGTAAATATTTCTCTATTGTGATTACTTTAATGATTTCACTAGGAATGTCATACGGGATATTCGGTATTATCTTGTATTTCATGGGAGCCTTACAAGATGCCGCAATGTTTGGAGCTTTCCTTGCGCTAAACCTATTTATCATCTTCGTATTCTCTGGGCTAGCAATTATGATTGGTTCGTACGCAGTTACACGGATGCAAGGTTTATCACTCGCATTATTTGCTTGGAGTTTCCTCGTATTTATTTACGAGTTTGTTATCTTTTCGATTGTGGATTTCATTCCACATGGACAAAAGTTATCCACATTATTCATATTAATCTTGGCAAATCCTGTAGAGTCCATTCGTGTATGGGCAATTAACCAACTAGGTGCAAATTATATATTCGGATCACAATATTTAATTATTAATGAATGGGGAGCAAGTGGTCAACTAAATATTTATTTCTTCTTATCATTAGCACTTATTATGTTAATATCGCTAGTCGTCTCTGTTTTTGTACTAAAAAGGAGAGTGGCATAAATGGGAAACGAAACGATTGCTCTAAAAATAACTGGCGTATCGAAACGTTACGGTAAGAAAGAAGTATTGCAGCCAACTGACATTGGAATTAAGAAGGGAAAATGTGTCGTTATCTGTGGTGGTAACGGTGCTGGAAAAAGTACGTTAATCAAAATCGTAACTGGTATTGAAAAGGCCACAAGCGGTAAGGTTCAATTTAATACCGAATCCAAAAAAGAGTTTGCATATATGCCTGACCATATGAACTTTCATACGGAACTAACTCCAGTGGAGGTGCTTGATTATTATGCATCCTTCATAGGTGCTAAAAAAGAAAAGATTTCTGAAGTTTTAAAGGTTGTTGGGTTGTGGGAACATCGTAATCGTAAAGTAGGGTCCTTCTCTAAAGGGATGACTCAGCGAGTAAACTTAGCACAAACACTTTTAGCAGATGTGGATATTTACATTCTGGATGAACCAACAAATGGTCTTGATCCATATTGGGTAATCCAGTTTAAACTGATATTACAAGATTTAATAGCAAAAGGTAAAACAGTAATTCTATCTAGTCATATCATGCGAGACGTCGTGGAGATTTGTGATGAAATTGTTATTCTCTTTGCAGGAGAAATACGTACTGCCGGAACGCTAGAAGAAATCTATGCAGAGACAGGCTGCTCTACACTTGAAGAAGTTTTCCTATCTATGGTAGATGAGGATCTAGAATCTAAAGATGAATTGGAAGTAGCGAATTGATTTTATATAAGGATAG
The DNA here is from genome assembly GCF_054482815.1 of Oceanobacillus sp. CAU 1775. Classification (NCBI taxonomy): domain Bacteria; kingdom Bacillati; phylum Bacillota; class Bacilli; order Caryophanales; family Bacillaceae; genus Oceanobacillus; species Oceanobacillus sp. CAU 1775. The sequence continues at coordinate 267,101 of NZ_JBTLRO010000003.1, forward strand.
ATCTAATCGATAAGCATAAGACCTTAATTTTAGTTAGAAGGTGTTATGCTTTTTAGTTTGGGTAAATATATAAATACAGTGCTATTCATTTTCAATTCTTTTAAGAGGAAAAACCCGCTTCGGAAATACACTACGCTTTCCGCGGACGGCTGGTGAGCTTCCTCGCACGCTATGCGCGCTCCGGGATCTCACCGTTGCCTTGCTTCCCGCAGGAGTCTTCGTATATTTCCGAAGCTGATTTAGTCTTCTCCATTATTAATGGGCAAATCTCTATAATAGCGTGTTTTTAAATAAACTATTAAAACGCCTGGTACGATTGACTTTGTTTAATTTTTTGTCACAATGGGCAAAATGAATATCGAATATGCGTTCGTTTTTCTTAAGTTATTTTTCTATATGTGTTAAAATAATAAAGAGTTATTTTAGTTAGGAACGGAGGCAATGCTTGTGGAAAATAAGTTTGAGTTAGTATCACATTATCAGCCAGCCGGTGATCAGCCCAAGGCAATTGATGAACTCGTCCAAAAGGTTCTAGATGGTCAACACCATCAGACATTGCTAGGTGCTACTGGGACGGGTAAAACGTTCACCGTATCGAATGTTATTCAAGAAATTAATCGACCGACACTTGTCATTGCTCATAATAAAACATTAGCAGGACAATTATATAGTGAGTTTAAAGAATTCTTTCCAAATAATGCAGTAGAGTATTTCGTCAGCTACTATGATTATTATCAACCAGAAGCTTATGTACCTTCTACAGATACATTCATTGAGAAAGATGCAAGTATAAATGATGAGATTGATAAATTAAGACATTCAGCAACATCTGCTTTATTTGAACGTAGAGATGTTCTTGTTGTTGCAAGTGTTTCTTGTATATATGGTTTAGGTAATCCCGAAGAATATCGAAGTCAGGTACTTTCGCTACGGATGGGAATGGAAAAGGATCGAGATCAACTTCTTCGTGACCTTGTTGATATTCAATATGCACGTAATGATATTGATTTTCAAAGAGGTACTTTTCGTGTGCGAGGAGATTCTATAGAAATTATTCCAGCATCAAGAGAAGAACGTTGTCTCCGAGTTGAATTTTTCGGCGATGAGATTGACAGAATTCGTGAAGTTGATGCGTTAACTGGAGAAATTATCGGTGACCGTGAGCATATAGCAATTTTCCCAGCTTCCCACTTCGTTACTGGGGAAGAAAAGATGAAAATTGCCATTAAAAATATCGAAAAAGAACTGGAAGAAAGATTAAAAGAATTTCAAGCAGAAAATAAATTATTAGAAGCACAACGTATCGAACAACGAACAAATTACGATTTAGAAATGATGCGTGAGATGGGCTTTTGTTCAGGGATTGAAAACTATTCACGCCATCTGACGCTAAGAGAATCAGGAGCAACACCTTACACACTATTGGACTTTTTCCCTGAAGATTATCTTATTGTTGTTGATGAGTCTCATGTTACATTACCGCAAATCCGTGGAATGTATAATGGAGATAAAGCTAGAAAACAAGTCCTAGTCGACCATGGTTTTCGTTTGCCATCTGCACTTGACAACCGTCCATTACAATTTGAAGAATTTGAAAAGAAATCAAATCAATTAATATATATTTCAGCTACGCCTGGTCCGTATGAACTTGAACATACGCCAGATATGACGGAGCAAATCATTCGACCAACAGGGTTACTTGACCCTGAAATAGAAATACGGCCAATTGAAGGACAAATCGATGATTTAATTGAAGAAATTAATAAACGTACAGAAAGAAATGAACGCGTGCTAGTAACCACGCTTACGAAAAAAATGTCTGAGGACCTCACAGATTATTTAAAAGAGTTAGGAATGAAGGTTTCTTATTTACACTCTGAAATTAAAACACTTGAACGAATTGAAATTATTCGAGACTTACGTTTAGGAAAATATGATGTACTAATTGGGATTAACCTTCTAAGGGAAGGTCTTGATCTTCCTGAAGTGTCGTTAGTAGTTATTTTAGACGCAGATAAAGAAGGCTTCTTACGTTCCGAACGATCACTCATCCAAACGATGGGGCGTGCAGCACGTAACGAACAAGGTAGAGTTATTATGTATGCTGATCGAATAACCGATTCCATGCAAAAAGCGATCGATGAAACAACTCGTCGTCGTAAAATACAAATGGAATACAATGAGAAACATAATATTACACCAACTACGATTAAGAAAGAAATTCGTGACATTATTCAAGCAACTGTTGCTGCCGAGGATTCGGAAGCTTATGAGAAGAAAATTACGAGCTTCTCACAAGTTACGAAGAAAAATCGCCCGCAAGTTATTGAACAGCTTGAAAAAGAAATGCGAGAAGCTGCGAAATCACTTGATTTTGAAAAAGCGGCAGAGTTACGAGATATTGTTTTCGAACTTAAAGCGGGAGGATGAACTTCTATATGAAATCAAAGGAAATAGTTGTACAAGGTGCTAGAGAGCATAATTTAAAAAGTGTAGATGTCACGATACCTAAAAATAAATTAGTCGTCGTAACTGGACTTTCCGGATCTGGAAAGTCTTCTCTAGCATTTGACACGATATATGCGGAAGGGCAGAGAAGATATGTTGAATCTCTATCAGCCTACGCAAGGCAATTTTTAGGACAAACAAATAAACCAGATGTTGATTTAATTGAAGGATTATCACCAGCAATTGCAATTGACCAAAAAACAACGAGTAATAACCCAAGATCAACGGTTGCAACAGTAACCGAAATATATGATTATTTACGCCTTTTATACGCAAGGGTCGGGCGTGCGATTTGCCCGATTCATGAAATAGAAATTAGTTCACAAACGGTTCAACAAATGGTTGACCGTGTGATGGAATATCCAGAAAGAACAAGAATGCAGATTTTAGCGCCAGTAGTTTCTGGGAAACGTGGCGAGCATGTTAAAGTTATTGAAAAGCTTCGTCAGGAAGGATATGTTCGTCTTCGTGTGGATGGTGAAATGCTTGAAATAAGTGATGATATTGAATTAGAAAAAAATAAAAAGCATTCGATAGAAGTAGTTATCGATCGAATTGTTGTTAAATCTAATATCGAATCAAGACTTGCAGACTCCTTAGAGTCAGGACTGAGATTAGGAGATGGCAGAGTTATCATTGATGTCATTGGAGATGAAGAAGTTATCTTTAGTGAAAACCATTCTTGTCCGATCTGTGGTTTCTCTATCGGTGAAATTGAACCGCGATTATTCTCTTTCAACAGTCCGTTCGGTGCTTGTCCTACATGTGATGGACTTGGTACAAAGCTTGAAGTAGATTATGATCTCGTCATTCCCGATTGGGATTTAACGTTAAATGAACATGCAATCCTTCCATGGAAACCAATTAGCTCACAATATTACCCGCAGCTCTTAAAGAGTGTTTGTGAGCATTTTGATATCGACATGGATATTCCGGTAAAAGATATACCGAAGAAACAAATGGATATCATTTTATATGGAAGTGGAAAAGAAAAAATTCGTTTTTATTTTAAGAATGACTTTGGAAAAGTTAGAGATGTCATGATTGCATTTGAAGGTGTAATCCCGAACATCGACCGTAGATATCATGAGACATCATCTGACTTTACAAGGGAAACACTAGAAAAATATATGGCAGTGAATAACTGTAAAACATGTAAAGGCCACCGTTTGAAAAAAGAAGCTTTATCTGTATTAGTTAACGGAAAACATTTGAGTTTAATTACAGAGCTATCAGTAACAGATGCACTTGTCTTCATCCGTAACTTAGAACTGACAGAAAAAGAACAGCAAATAGCAAGATTAGTATTAAGAGAAATCGATAACCGTTTAGAGTTTTTAAATAATGTGGGCCTTGATTATTTAACTCTCTCTAGAGTAGCTGGAACACTTTCTGGTGGAGAAGCACAAAGAATCCGTTTAGCAACCCAAATTGGTTCAGCACTAACAGGTGTTTTATACGTTTTAGATGAGCCGTCAATTGGACTTCATCAACGCGATAACGATAAATTGATTGCGTCTTTAAAAAACATGCGTGATATGGACAACACATTAATCGTTGTAGAACATGACGAAGATACAATGCTTGCAGCTGATTGGTTAATTGATATTGGCCCAGGAGCAGGCGAGCATGGTGGAGAAATTGTAGCAAGTGATACACCTGAAAATGTAATGAAAAACGATAAGTCACTTACAGGAAAGTATCTGTCAGGCAAGGAATTCATTCCAGTACCTACAAAAAGAAAAAAAGCTGATGGAAGATATATCGAAATCATCGGTGCAGAAGAAAACAACCTGAAAAAAGTAAATGCTAAAATTCCGATTGGTATTATGACAGCAGTAACAGGTGTTTCTGGTTCTGGAAAAAGTACACTGGTTAATGAAGTTTTATATAAAGCTTTAGCAGTAAAAATTAATCGAGCAAGACTACAAAAACCAGGAAAACATAAAGAAATTAAAGGAATCGAGCACATCGATAAGATTATTGAAATCGATCAATCACCAATTGGACGAACACCACGTTCAAACCCTGCGACGTATACAGGGGTCTTTGATGATGTTCGTGATGTGTTTGCTTCTACAAATGAAGCCAAAGTGCGTGGTTATCTAAAAGGAAGATTTAGTTTCAACGTTAAAGGTGGACGATGTGAAGCTTGTCGTGGAGATGGAATCATCAAAATAGAAATGCACTTTTTACCTGATGTTTATGTTCCATGTGAAGTATGTCATGGAAAACGTTATAACCGTGAGACATTAGAAGTAAAGTATAAAGGGAAGAGTATTGCAGATATTTTAGAAATGCGTATTGAAGAAGCATTAGAATTCTTCTCACCTATTCCAAAGATTAAGCGTAAAATTCAAACGTTAGCAGATGTTGGGTTGGGTTATGTAAAACTTGGCCAACCTGCTACAACATTATCTGGTGGAGAAGCACAGCGTGTAAAACTTGCAAGTGAACTGCATAAACGCTCAAATGGAAAATCTATTTATATTTTAGATGAACCAACAACTGGTTTACATTCACATGATATTCGCAGATTACTTGAAGTACTTCACCGTCTCGTTGAGAATGGTGATACGGTATTAGTTATTGAACATAATCTTGATGTCATTAAAACAGCAGACCATATTATTGATATGGGTCCTGAAAGTGGGACAGGTGGCGGAATGGTCGTTGCAACTGGAACACCAGAACAAATCGCAAAGAAAGCTGATATTTCCTACACAGGAAGTTATTTAAAACCAATCCTAGAACGTGATCGGAAACGTATGGAGAAAAGATTAAATGAAAAAGAAGTAGTAAAATAAACAGAAAGAGTAGCATTTAAATTAGAAATGCTACTCTTTTTAAAATTGTTATTCTTTGACGAGTGGCGGGGTCTTCGTTAAATTATAATTAATAGTAACGTGAGAGAGGAAGAAGAAAATGGAACCAATTATAATAGCTTCCGTACAGGAGAAATTAGATACATTTGTAAATAAGGACGTATACATACATCTAGAAACAACAACAGGCATGTACGCAGGTCTTATGAATAAAGATGCTTTTACGGTAGGGGCATTCATTCGAAATGCAGAAGTAAAATTCACGAACGCTAAGATTGTTAAAGCTGGAAATGTTTTTCGTGTTGGATTGAAAATGGACCTTGGCTGGATTTATGCAGAAGGACTAACAGAATGGACAATAAATAATGGGGAACAACTCCTGCTTGCTGGACATGACGGAGAAGGACGCCTTTTGGTTTCATTACAAATTAGTCAGCATCCATTTAAAAATTAATCATTAAGTTATATCATTTTAAAAATAGGGAATAGGTGATTTATATGGAGAAACATGTGGTTATAATCTATCCTCATCCAGATGATGAGTCATTCGGTGCAGCTGGTACTGCATTGAAGTTCCGATCGGAAGGTACCAAAGTAACTTATATGTGTGGAACGCTAGGGGAAATGGGAAGAAATATGGGGAAACCCAATCTCGCAAATCGAGAAACGTTACCAGAAATAAGAAAGCAAGAATTAATTCATGCCTGTGAAATACTCGATATTGATTTAGAAATGCTTGGTTATCGAGACAAAACCATCGAATTTGAAGATCGTAATGAGATGGCTCTAAATTTAAAAGGGTATCTAGATAAACTGAAACCAAGTCTTGTCATTACACATTATCCGGAGCATGCTGTTCATCCAGACCATAATGCGCTTGGAGCAGCAGCTATTGAAGCTGTTCGCCTGATGGATAAGGGAAGTCGTCCTGTAGTATGGGCACAAGCAATATCAAATGACTTTGAAGAAATACTAGGTGAGCCAGATATCGTAAATGATATTTCTATGTATTTTGATAAAAAAATCGAAGCAATCTATGCACATGCATCCCAAGCAAGCGGGGTACTTTCACAATTCAAAGAACCTGATCAATTAGATGAAGAGATCAAAGAAGAGATTAAAAAGCGTTTTAGCTATGAAAGGTTCTATACATGGAACTTTGAAAACTAAATTGAAACTTTTTAGCTAATAAATCGTAATAAAGATAAAGATATAAAAAGAGATGAACTTTTAAGGAGGAATTTTATGAAAAAACTTACTCGTTCGACAGAAGATAAATATGTAGCAGGTGTACTAGGTGGTCTAGGTGAGTATTTCAATGTTGATGCAACACTACTTCGATTAATTTTTGTCATTGTACTTATCCCTAGCTTTATGACAGTTGCGCTTATTTATCTAGTAGCGGCATTGATTATTCCAAAAGATATTGAGATATTCTAATGAAAAGATTTATAACATCTGTTGTTCTCAACACGATTGCTCTGTTACTAGTTGATCAAATTTTTGAGTCCTTTTATATTGCGGGTATCGGAACTGCAATTCTTGCTAGTATATTATTGGCTATTTTAAATGTGATATTAAAGCCGATATTAATTATTCTAACATTACCTGTTACAGTACTTACATTAGGACTTTTCCTTATTGTTATTAATGCGATTACTTTAATGACAGCACAAGCTTTAATAGGGGAGAGTTTCGTCATTGATGGTTTTGGAATGGGATTAATTGCTTCTATTATCATCTCGATTGTCACGCTTGTACTAGGTGGATTAATAAGAGATTAATCAAATTAATATTTCATTAAAAAATCGTAGGCAAAGTAGCCTACGATTTTTATTTTGCTGTTGCTATGCTAAGATAAAGTAGGAGTAGTAATAGAAAATGATGTATGACATAGATAAGTTATTTTTACTATAGTTGCTGCAATATATAAATTAAAAAACTTAGCTAATTACCTTACATATAAGTTTATAGACCAAAAGATAATCCACTGATTTCAATGATGGAGGGAAAGTTTGATGATAAGAGTCGTACGTACGAAGGATTTACTTGATAACTTTAATTTGACATTAGTTGCGGGAGCGAATGGAATTAATCGTGAAATCATAACAAGTGATATATCACGTCCAGGAATTGAAATAACTGGTTATTTTAAATATTATCCAAAAGAAAGATTACAATTAATCGGTAGGACAGAAATGGCATATTTTCTAGATTTAAAAGAGGAAGAACAAAAAGCTCGAGCGGAGAAATTGTGCACAAAAGATACGCCAGGAATCGTCGTATCTCGTGGGATGGATATCCCGCAGGTTCTCATAGATGCAGCTGATCAAGCAGATGTACCGATATTAAAGTCACCCCGCAAAACAACTCGAGTGATTAGTCGTTTAACGAATTACTTAGAAGATAACTTTGCGCCAAGAACTACCATGCATGGTGTTTTAGTAGAAATATATGGAATAGGTGTTTTAATAACTGGGCAAAGTGGAGTAGGGAAAAGTGAAACGGCTCTAGAACTTGTAAAACGAGGTCATCGATTAGTCGCGGATGACAGTGTTGAAATCAGACAACAGGATTATGAAATGTTATTAGGAAGATCTCCTGAAATCCTTGAACATATGCTTGAAATTCGCGGAGTTGGAATTATTGATGTCATGACATTATTTGGTGCAGGAGCTGTACGAACAGAGAAAAAGGTTTCGATCGTTATTAAACTTGATAATTGGGACGAAACAAAGCAATATGACAGACTTGGCTTGGATGAAGAAACCATTCAAATAATGGATGTTCAAATACCAAAGTTTACGATACCTGTTCGACCTGGAAGAAACTTAGCAGTTATAATCGAAGTAGCTGCAATGAATTGGCGTTTAAAAAGAATGGGAGTAAATGCTGCAGAAACATTTTCCGAAAAACTTACTAATTTAATTGAAAAAGAGAAAAATTATTTAGAATAGGGGTGTTGATTTGATTTTCACGGTGCAACCACTGGACCGGGTAATGTTCGAACTTGGTCCGTTCACAATTTATTGGTATGGAGTAATTATCGCTGTTGGAGCGATGCTAGGTATTTATTTAGCAATGAAAGAATCAGAGCGTCTTGGTTGGAAACAGGACATTATTATAGATTTCGTTGTATTCGCAATTCCAATCGCCATTATCTCAGCAAGAATCTTTTATGTAATCTTCGAGTGGGAAAACTATATTAATGGACCGCTTTGGAGAATTTTTGCGATATGGGAAGGCGGAATCGCCATACATGGTGCAGTATTTGGAGGAGTATTGACTGCTATTGTATTTTCTCGGGTGAAAAATATTTCCTTCTGGAAGCTGGCAGATATTATTGCTCCTAGCTTGATTTTAGGTCAAGCAATCGGTCGCTGGGGTAACTTTATGAACCAAGAAGCACATGGTGGCCCAGTCTCAGATGCGGTTTATAATAACTTCCTACAATATTTACCAGACTTTATTATGAATCAAATGACAATTGGTGGTGTGATGTATCACCCAACATTCCTCTATGAATCTGTTTGGAATATCATTGTCTTTACATTATTAATCATCATAAGAAATCAAAACCCATTACGGGGAGTCGTATTTTTAAATTACTTAATCCTTTATTCAATTGGTCGTTTCTTTATCGAAAGCTTACGGACAGATAGCCTTTACATTATCGAAGGTCTACGCACGGCACAAGTTGTATCTGTTACATTGATTGTAGTTGCGATTATCCTTATATTATACCGCCGCAATCATGAAACGGTTAGATATAAAGACTTGCCAATCGAAAAGAAATCGAAAAAGAAAGGGAAAAAGAAAGGGAAAAAGAAAGGAAAGAAAAAATGAGTATTCGTACCATTTTATTTGATTTGGATGGAACATTAATTGACTCTAATCAATTAATATTCACTTCCTTTAAACACACATTTGACTCTTATAATTTAAATTTTACAGATGAAGAAATATTGGAATTCAATGGTCCGCCATTAATTGAAACATTTACAAAAATTGATCCATTAAGGGTAGACGAGATGGTTGAAACATACCGGGAACATAACAAACTGGTACATGATGAATTTGTAAAAGTTTTTCCCGAGGTTATCGAGACATTAGAAATCTTACAACAAAAAAATATAAAAATGGGAGTTGTAACGACAAAGATGGCTCCAGGGGTAAAGCTAGCGATGGAGTTAACAGGGATCGAAAAATATTTTGGTTCGATTGTAACTTTGAGCGATGTGACGCATGCTAAACCACATCCTGAACCTGTTCTAAAAGCAATGCATGAACTTGGCGGGGTACCAGAAACCACTTTAATGGTCGGAGATAATTCCCATGATATTGAAGCAGGTAAAAATGCTGGGGTGAGAACGGCAGGTGTAGCTTGGGCCCAAAAGGGTAGAGAGCGTTTATTAAGCTATCAACCAAATTATATGCTGGAAAATATGAAAGATATTCTTCAGCTTGTGGAAGTGTAAGCGATGCGAAAAACGAAAAGATACTTTGTAAATGAATCTAATTCTTTATGGCAGATTTACAAAACAGTACCATTCCTTAAAGTCGCTAAAAACTTTATTGTCATTCAAATTGCACGTTATACACCAATTCTTAAAATGAAAAACTGGATGTATCGCAAGTTTTTACGTATGGAAGTTGGTAAAGAAACAGCATTTGCTTTGATGGTGATGCCAGATATTATGTTTCCAGAGAAAATAACAGTAGGCACAAATAGCGTTATCGGATATAACACAACAATTCTTGCCCATGAATACTTGATTAATGAATATCGTATTGGCGATGTTATTATTGGTGATGAAGTTTTAATTGGAGCGAATACAACGATTTTGCCAGGAGTAACGATCGGTGACGGTGCAATTGTTTCAGCAGCCACTTTAGTACATAAAGACGTTGCGCCAGGATCATTTGTTGGGGGTAACCCGATGAAAGTAATTTATACGAAAGAAGAACAAGAACAGCGCGAGAAGTACGGGACCAAAAAAGAAGATCACTAATCCTATCTAAAATGAGGTGTCAATGATGAGCGAAAAATTTATATTAGCTATAGATCAAGGAACGACAAGTTCTCGTGCAATTTTATACAATCATCAAGGTGATATTGTAATGACTGCACAACATGAATTTGAACAGTTTTTCCCTCAACCTGGTTGGGTGGAACATGATGCTAGTGAAATTTGGACTTCTGTATTAGCTTGTATTGCAAATTGCATACGAAAAGCTGATATTTCACCTACACAAATTGCAGGAATTGGCATCACGAACCAACGAGAAACAACTGTTGTTTGGGATAGAGAAACTGGTAAGCCGATTTATCGTGCAATTGTATGGCAATCACGACAAACGGAAACGATTTGTAAAGAATTGGCTGAAGCAGGTCATGAAGAGCTCATTCGTAAAAAAACTGGCTTGTTAATCGACCCTTATTTTTCTGGAACTAAGGTGAAGTGGATTCTTGATAATGTAGAAGGTGCTAGAGAGAAAGCTGAAAATGGGCAATTGCAATTTGGGACAATGGATAGCTGGTTGATTTATAAACTTTCGGGTCATAAAACGCATGTTACTGATTACTCCAATGCTTCCCGTACATTGATGTTTAATATTCATGACTTACAATGGGATGATGAGCTTCTAGAGATTTTACAAGTACCGAAAAACATGCTCCCTGAAGTACGTGAATCATCAGAAGTTTACACAAACACTGTTGGTTATCATTTCTTTGGCCATGAAATTCCAATTGCAGGAATTGCTGGTGATCAACAAGCAGCATTGTTCGGGCAAACATGTTTTGAAAAGGGAATGGCAAAAAATACGTATGGCACAGGTTGTTTTATGTTAATGAATACTGGAACGGAAGCAGTAACTTCAGAGCACGGGCTATTAACAACAATTGCTTGGTCAGTGGACGGGAAAGTAGAATATGCCCTTGAAGGTAGTGTCTTTGTTGCAGGTTCTGCCATCCAGTGGATACGTGACGGACTAGAAATTATTAAAAGTGCACCAGATAGTGAAAAACTTGCGACAAGCGTTGAATCAAGTGATGGGGTATATATGGTACCAGCATTTGTTGGTTTGGGAACTCCTTATTGGGATAGCGATGCCCGTGGTGCAATTTTTGGACTAACAAGGGGAACAAAAAAAGAACATTTAGTTCGTGCAACACTAGAATCACTCGCATATCAATCAAAAGATGTGTTAGACGCGATGATTAAAGATGCAGGAATAGATTTAAAAGCGCTAAGAGTTGATGGTGGGGCTGTGAAAAATGATTTTCTCATGCAGTTTCAAAGTGACTTAATGGATGTGCCAGTTGATCGTCCTGTTATTCAAGAAACAACTTCTCTTGGTGCCGCTTATTTGGCTGGTTTAGCGGTTGGCTTTTGGGAGCATAAAGATGAGCTTGTAAAACGTTGGGAAATTGACAAGCAATTCACAAGTAAGATGGTTGCTGAAGAGCGAGATAAACTATATGGCGGTTGGCAGAAAGCGATCGAAGCAACAAGAGTATTTAAATGATTATACATGTACTAAATGATATAATAACTGATAGATAATAGTTGTTAAACAGACATTCGCAAAAGTTTTAATCCTATAGATTAAGTACTTTTGCGATTTTTTATCTTTTGGTTTGTATCCTTGAAGAAAAGGAGTGGATATACTTGGGTTCTTTATCTAGTTTTGAACGTAAAACGACTTTAGAAAAAATGACTACCGATTTTTATGACCTTATTATTATTGGGGGAGGTATAACTGGTGCTGGCATAGCGCTAGATGCTGTAACGAGAGGAATGAAAGTGGCATTAGTTGAAATGCAAGATTTTGCTGGGGGGACATCCAGTAGATCAACAAAGCTTGTTCATGGTGGGCTCCGATATTTACAGCAGTTTGAAGTGAAAATGGTTGCTGAAGTTGGGAAAGAACGTGAAATAGTTTATGAAAACGGGCCACATGTAACAACTCCAGAGTGGATGCTCCTCCCATTCCACAAAGGAAGTAACCTTGGACCACTAACATCGAGTGTTGGTTTAAGGGCTTATGATTTCTTGGCAGGTGTAAGAAAAACGGAAAGACGAAAGATGCTAAATGTTGAGGAAACATTAGAGAAGGAACCGCTATTAAAGAGAAACGGAATCAAAGGTAGTGGCTACTATGTTGAATATAAGACAGATGATGGTAGGCTCACGCTCGAAGTAATAAAAAAAGCGATACAGCATGGAGCAGATGCAATAAACTATTTAAAAGCTGATTCGTTCCTATATAATAGTGAAAATAAAGTAACTGGATTATTGACTGTAGACCAAATCACTGGGTCGAAGCATGAAATACGCGGTAAAAAAATTATAAATGCTACAGGTCCCTGGGTTGATTTTATTCGTGATATAGATAAATCAAAGACTGGCAAGACTTTACTTCTCACCAAAGGAACACATCTTGTTTTTGATCAATCGGTATTTCCTTTACAACAAGCTGTTTACTTTGACACACCAGATAAGCGAATGATCTTTGCAATCCCGCGTGAGGGCAAAGCTTATGTAGGGACAACAGACACAGTCTATGACGGTGAAATGGAAAATCCAAAAGTAACAAATGAAGATAGAGATTATATTCTTGAAGCTATTCATTATATGTTTCCAGATGTAAATATTACTGCAAATGATGTGGAATCTAGTTGGGCTGGCCTTAGACCGCTCATTGCACAGCAAGGAAAAGATAATCCAAGTGAAATCTCTCGTAAAGATGAAATATTTATTTCACCTTCTGGATTAATCTCAATAGCTGGCGGTAAATTAACAGGCTACAGAAAAATGGCAGAAGATATTGTGAACCGAGTAGCAAAGCAATTCAAAGCAGAAGATGGAATCCTCTATTCAGAATCAATGACAAAACATCTACCAATCTCAGGTGGAGAAGTAAACGGATCAAAAGGGTTTATAAAGTTCAAAGAGGAAAAACTCAGTGAAGCATTGGAATTAGGAATAAATGAAATCCTAGCAAAACAAATGATCCAGAGATATGGCGCGAATGTAGATAAACTTTTCCAACTTTATCAGAAAAAACAAGCTGATAAGACCGATGAATTAGATACCCTACTACTTGCAGAATTACAGTATGCTATGGAATACGAAGCAGCTTATAAACCAACTGACTTCTTTATTCGTCGAACGGGAGCACTATTTTTCAATATCAACTTTATAAAAGAAAATAAACAAGCAGTAATTGATTACATGAATAAACAATTAGGATGGACCGAACAACAAAAAAATAGCTACACTACTGAATTAGACCAACAATTGACACTCGCGACTAGTTTTCCTTCTAAATAGTATTTTTAATATAAAAGCATTGCAATCTTATGCAGTGCTTTTTTCATGCTGAAAATTGATGAATAAATTTTTAAAATATTGCTTCAATAGATTGAATATTATGTCACAGTTTAAGATAGCACGATTGAAAGCTCATCAGGTGTAAGCGATTACTAGTGAATAAATTTCTCAGCTCACACAGATAATTTCTTTAAAAAGGATGAAAAAATTGGCAAAGTTTGAACGGAAAATTACTGGTATATTTGAAGAGGTAGTTAGTCATTTGGAAAATGAAGTACGTAATAGCGGATTAAGTATGAATTTAGTTGATGAGAGTGACTTTACGATTGAAGAAACTAAAATAGCGGTCCGTGTTTATGATAAGTACTTTATGAGAAATAGTAGTAGAGCAAGTCTGAGTCTAACGATTGTTGGGAATAGTGATGAAATATATATTTCTGCAATAGGCGCTGGTGGCGGGCATGGAGCTATATTTAACTTTAGTCTTGGTGCAGAAAGTGATATGGTCGCGATCGTAGAGCAAAGCTTGAAAAAACTAAACGCATAGAAGATTTTGTTAAAAAATTGTTATAAAAGTGCGTTTAGGTTGTACAAGGTTAGGGAATAAGTCTAAATGGACTTTTAAATTGGAAAAGAGGGATTAAATAGTGATAGCTGTTCGCGAGATTGAAGCTTTTATTCAAAATAACACGGAAGAATTTCAGTCAATACTTTTATCAGCAGCAGGCAATAAAAATGCCGAAATAAAAAGGATCTTAGAAGCCGGTAATATCGATTTATTAAAGAATGCAGAACAGATTGCATTTTATGTTCTTGGTGATCGTCGTGAGGAGCTTATTTCTTTTGCAGAAGTAGAAGGTATAGCTTGGGCAAAGCATTCATTGACCCTAGCATTCAAATTAGAATGGATTCATGCTATCAGACGCACGTTATGGACTCTCTTAAGTAACCATCGTCTTACAAATATAGATGATTCTACAGTTGAACAATTTTATCAGTTAGAAAAGAAAATAAATGATGGTATTGATGAATTTTTAAATAGCTTTTTTATTAGCTACTCTAAATATAAAGATGAATTACTAATGACGGAAAGAAAGTTAGTTGAGCATTTAACTGTTCCCATCATGCCAGTAACTTCATCAGTTGTAGTTTTACCATTAATTGGAGAATTTGATACGTATCGAATGTCCATTATAGAAGAGAAGATATTTAATGAGATTTCAAGGCTCAAGATTGAATTATTATTTATTGATTTATCTGGTATGCCAGATATAGATGAATTTATTATATCGAACTTTGAAAAGGTATTAGTCGGTATTAAAATGATGGGGTCCAAAGCAGTTTTAACTGGATTACGTCCAAAACTGGCGAAAAGAATAGCAGCTTTAGGGATGCAAGAAATGGTACATATAGAGACGAAAGCAACATTACAACAAGCTCTTAGAGAGTATCTCATTATCGATAGTTAAATGTGTTATAGAAATAGACATAGTAAATCATACAGTAGAACTCATACATTTCTTAAGCAAAAAGCACATTATCTACTTACTCTGAATAAAGCCTTCTTTTTTTATTTCTAAAAAAATGTTTTATCTGTGTAAATAAGGGAATTTAACAGATATCAATACAAAATAGGAAGGAAGATTTCAGTGACTACGACAATGAGTAAACAAAAGAAAGCCAAAACGGGGTGGATTGTTTCTGGAGTAATTGCAGGCGCTTCCTCACTGGTACTGCTTAATAGCAATGCACGTACAAAGGTTAAGGATACTTCCAAGAATGTGAAGGATTCAGTAAATAAATATACTACAGCAATTAAAGAAGACCCAGATGGAGCAAAGAATGCAATTATCACACGCGTTCAAAATGCGACAGAAATCTCGAAAGAAGCAATTAATAAGATTCAAGCAATATTAGATACACAAGTAAAAGACATTAAAGATACGACTCAAAATGTAGTTCAAGAGTCAAAAGATGTTATGTCTAACGTAAAAGACGTAAAATCTGATTTAATGGATGTAAAAGATAGTGCTATAGAAGCGAAAGACGAGTTACTATCTGCAAAAGATGATGTAAAATCGAATAATTGATTTTGATTCGTCTAGCGTAAAATGATATTTGTCATATCAAACTCCCTATATTTAAAGTATAGGGAGTTTTTGATTGTGTTAATCTTCTTTACATATATAAATTAGCAAGCATGATTCCAAGCGTTTCTTCATAAATCTCATCAAATTGAGAAATAGGAAGTGGGTTAACTCCAGTACCAAGTTCGACTGTAAAGCCAGGTCTACGATATTCTTGA
Organism: Oceanobacillus sp. CAU 1775; assembly: GCF_054482815.1. Taxonomy (NCBI): domain Bacteria; kingdom Bacillati; phylum Bacillota; class Bacilli; order Caryophanales; family Bacillaceae; genus Oceanobacillus; species Oceanobacillus sp. CAU 1775. Next base: position 283,078 of record NZ_JBTLRO010000003.1, read on the forward strand.
ATAAACCAATCTTTAAAACCTGCATGACTGTCAACAAATTGAATGGGATCATATCCACTAACCCGCGCATATTCATTTACGATTATTTCCGCTTCTGGTGGCTCGAGCCCTTCATATCCCCAGAAAATTACTTCTCCCTGCGTATGCAGCGCATTTACGCGTTGAAAATTTCTATTATGGGTTAATTCCTCCATTGCAATTGCTTCAGGCTCTGTAAGAGGAGCGAATCCAGGGAAATCTCGTGGCCGAGGAGATGTGGGTTTTCTTTCCGCTTCCAATTCCCAATTTGCCGGATATTGATTATTTAAGTCCACCCCTCGAATATTTGCTTTCCATGTTGAAAAATCAGAGCTGTTATTATTTATCGATAGTACCTCTTCCTCAAACATTTCAGCAGCTCCAGAACCTTCGATAACAAGATCAACTCCATCTGGGTTAACCATCGGTACAGCAGAGAGGTTAGTTTGTATGAAATAAGGCAACATATATAATCCTCTGATCGGCTGATTATTAGTTAGTGATAGAGCATATTGGTTTATAAAACCCATAATTACTGGTGTGGTAATCCATTCATTTGCATGAAAAGAACCATTAACATGTACTTGCTTGTTCCCTGTGCCTATTTGTAATTCAACAAGCTCTTTCCCTAAAACGGAGGTTCCGATATTACTTCTTCTTATAAAAGGATAAACATTAACCAAGCGATTAATATCACGAATCATTTTTTCATAAGTGTAGTTGGAGGGGTCGTTCAATAACATGTTCGTTACTCGTCTAGGAAGTATTAACGTTTGCCCTACTTGTAAGTAATTAGGCTGGATTCTGTCATTAACCCTTATGATGGCTTCCACACTTAGTTGATGTTCTGAAGCAATTTTCCAAAGTGAATCATTTTGCTTTACCTGATAATTTATTGTTTCAAAGCCTGGTAATTGTATACGTTGTCCAATTGTTAACTGTGTTGGTGAAATAGAAGGATTCGATTGGAAAATTAAATCGATGGGGATGTTAAATAATTGGCTATAAAACCAAAAAGAGTCTCCTCGTTGAACATAAACTTCCATATAATCTCTCCTTTAATTAACTAATTAATCGTATGAAATAAGAATTAATTTATTACAGTAAACATAAAATAAAAAATTCATGAATTCGCGAATATTTATACATGAATGGGCCACAAAAACACTTGTAATACACATAATAAAAGGAGGGATATTATGGACAAGAACAACAATCGTAATAACAACCGCAATAACGAGCAAAACAGAAACAAAAATAATCAAAATAATAACGAAGAAGTAGTTAATGTAGAATTCGCGGACGAAAACGAATTCAATGTTGAAAATAACAATCGTAACAATAGAAACAACAACGATAGACAGAATAACAACAGACAGAACAACAATAACAACAACAATCGATAATAATAAAACCAGTCTCAATTTCACTTGAGACTGGTTTTATTATTATTGGATGATTTCTACAAGCGGTACTGTGAAAAAATGATTAAATTTATACCTCTCTAATGAAGTTCAACCACTTTAGAATAAGAAAAGTATATTTCCGAAGCGGATTTATTCACAAAAAATAAATTAGTTTACACAACGCTAATATTTTAATATAAATTGTCTTATATCTTTCATAAACTCATTTGTCGCATTTGAGCGATTCATGTTGTATTATGTTATACTTAAGCATATGTATATTTTAGGAGTAGACAAATGAATAAACTTATGAAAGAAACGAAACAAAAAAATAAAGTATTGCCGTTTATTCCTGATGGAGACTTCTATTTTTCTAAAGGCGTAGAAGCATTTCAAAAGAAAAAGTTCGATTATTCATTGAAATGGTTAAAGAAAGCCGTAGAAGCCAAACCTGACAACCCACTTTATAATTGTCAGATGTCAATTGTTTATACAGAAATCGGCTCTTACCACTCCGCTAATCAGTTATTAAATAATGTCCTGCAGACGAGTAACTATGTCGACTGCTATTATTTGCTTGCAAACAATTATGCCCATCTTGGACTTCTAGCTGATGCAAATAAATTTGCTCAACTATATTTAGAAAAAGAACCTGACGGCGATTTTAGTGAAGAAGCATACACATTGCTTGATTTGATTGATTTTGAAATGGAAGAATATGAAGACGATGACTGGTTACTTGAGGAAGAAGATGACCTTCTAAAATACCAGGAAACCGTTTTTTACTATATGGAAAATGGTGAGTGGGATAAAGCGATGCCACTCATAGAAGAAATGCTTCTTTTATTCCCAGACTATTTAGTTGTAAAGCATGATTATGCTCAAGCACTTTTTTATACTGGTGAGAAGGAAAAAGCAATTCAACTTGAACAAAAAATACTTGATGAAGTAGAACATTCTTTACAGAGTAATTTAAACCTAGCACTATTTTATTATGAAACAGATCAAATGGATGTGTATGAGAAGATAATTAAAAAAGTAATGAATATATATCCACTTCATACAGACCAACAAATAAAATTGGCAGGGATCCTTTCTAAAACAGGAAAGTACAAAGCTGCATATGACCGTTTTAAAACCATTAACAAAAGCTATGCGAGAGGGCATCTGTCTTATTATAAATGGTATAGCCTTGCAGCATATCATATTGGTAAGGAAGAAACTGCAATTGACTTGTGGGAGGAAGGATGTTTGAAGCATAGAGCTTTATTAAATCATGACTTTCCATGGACAGATTAACAAGGCAGATTAATAGACAATTCGACCCTTAAATAATAAGCTATAGATACAGAATATAATTAAAATGAGGCGATATAAATGAGCGAAGAACGTATATATGACGTAATCATAGCTGGTGCTGGACCAGCAGGAATGACTGCAGCGGTTTATGCATCTAGAGCTAACTTAGACACTTTAATGATTGAACGTGGAATCCCTGGTGGTCAAATGGCTAATACGGAAGATGTTGAAAACTATCCTGGCTATGATCATATATTAGGCCCTGATTTATCGAATAAAATGTTTGAACATGCGAAGAAATTCGGTGCAGAATATGCATATGGAGATATTAAAGAAGTTACCGATAACGGTGATTTAAAAACAATAGTTGCTGGAGATAAAGAATATAAAACAAAAACTTTAATTATTGCAACTGGTGCACAGTACAAAAAGCTTGGAATTCCTGGAGAAGAAGAATTAGCTGGACGTGGAGTTTCTTATTGTGCAGTTTGTGATGGTGCATTCTTTAAACAAAGAAACCTTGTTGTAGTTGGTGGGGGAGACTCTGCAGTAGAAGAGGGCGGATATTTAACGCGTTTTGCTGATAAAGTTACCGTCATTCACCGACGTGATGAGCTACGTGCTCAGAAAATCTTACAAGATCGTGCATTTGCGAATGAGAAAATGGATTTCATCTGGGATACAACCGTTACTGCAATTAACGGACCAGAAGGAAAAGTAAGTAGTGTAACATTAAAGAACACGAAAACAGGCGAAGAAACAGAATTACAAACAGATGGAGTCTTCCCATATATCGGAATGGATCCATTGAGTGAGCCTTTCACATCATTAGGAATTACAAATGGTGAAGGATATATTGAGACAGACGAAAACATGGCAACAAAGATTCCTGGCATCTTTGCAGCTGGTGACATTCGAGCGAAAAAGCTAAGACAGATCGTAACAGCAACTGGCGATGGTAGTATTGCTGCTGAAGAAGCGATCGGTTATATAGAGAAATTACCTAAAACTGCGAAGAATGTTTAATAAAAGTGGAAATTTACGAAAAAGTCATTACTTTTTAACCCTACTGTAATGGATTCGAAACAAAGTTGGGGTACACTATATATAACTAATTGACCCCCTTTTAATAGATAAATTAGTTTTTCGCACAGGTTGCTATGACCTGTGCATTTTTTTTGAGCAAAAATGCTTCATAAAATTGGATGATTGTCGTTAGCGAATGATTCATAGTATACTTAAAGAGAAAGCATTTTAAAACTTACATTACGAAAAGCTATATACAAAAAATGAATCCTTATAAGGGGAGCGATAATTATGACAGAGATAGATAAAACGCAAGAATCGGAAACAAGATTGGTTATTATTACGGGAATGTCTGGTGCAGGTAAAACGGTTGCCGTACAAAGCTTTGAAGATTTAGGCTATTATTGCGTAGATAATTTACCTCCTACTTTATTACCGAAGTTTTTAGAACTAATGAAGGATTCAACAAATAACGTAACCAAAGTCGCACTTGTAATGGATTTGCGAGGCCGTGAATTTTTTGATAGTTTATTTGAAGCACTTGATAAACTTAATGAAGAAAATTGGTTAAAAGAACATATATTATTCTTAGATGCAAAAGATACAGCATTAGTAAGTCGTTACAAAGAGACGAGACGTTCTCACCCATTAGCAGTAGGCGGATCGCCACTTAAAGGTATTAGTCAAGAGCGTGAAATTCTTGATGAACTTAGAGGTAGAGCGCAACGAATTATTGATACAACTGATTTAAAACCACGTGAGTTACGAGATAAAATTTTAAAAAAATATGCTCAGGAAGATCAAGAAATCTTTTCAATAAATATGGTTTCATTTGGATTTAAATATGGACTGCCAATTGATGCAGATCTTGTTTTTGATGTACGCTTCTTACCAAACCCACATTATGTCGGTCATCTACAGCCCTTAACAGGATTAAATCCAGAAGTAAGTACGTATATTTTTAAGTGGTCAGATACACAAAAATTTGTGGAAAAAATATTGGATCTTTTAGTATTTACACTGCCACAATATAAGAAAGAAGGAAAGTCACAGCTGGTAATTGCAATTGGTTGTACTGGCGGTCAACATCGTTCTGTAGCACTTGCAGAACACTTCTCTACACTATTATCGCCAAATTACATCACGCATGTCAGTCACCGCGATATTGACAAGAGAAAGGGAAGTTAATATGAACGACAAAAAGAAACAGAAGGTTGTCGTTGTTGGCGGGGGAACTGGCATGCCAGTACTTCTCCGTGGATTAAAAAACTACCCAATTGACCTAGTTGCTATTGTTACAGTTGCTGATGATGGTGGGAGTACTGGGAGACTAAGAACGGAATTTGAAATCCCAGCTCCAGGAGATATTCGAAACGTCATTGCAGCACTTTCCGATGCAGAACCAATGTTAATTAAATTATTTCAACATCGCTTTGACGGTGGAAACGGACTAACTGGCCATTCTTTAGGCAATTTATTACTAGCAGCTATGACATCGGTAACTGGTGGATTCTACGATGGGATAAAAGAAATTTCTCGTGTACTAAATGTTAAGGGAAAAATCTACCCAATTTCCACAGAAAACTTATCGCTTCATGCAAGAATGGAAGACGGGACAATTGTTTCAGGAGAGTCAAATATTCCCCTGTCAAACAAGAGGATTGATGAAGTTTATTTAAGCCCACAACCAGCAAAGCCGTTCGTAAATGCAGTGCAGGCGATTGTTGATGCAGATTTAATCGTCATTGCCCCTGGAAGTTTATATACGAGTATTATGCCGAATTTGATTGTACCTAGTGTACAAGAGGCGTTAGAAATAACAAATGCTAAAATAGTATATGTCTGTAATTTAATGACACAATACGGGGAAACTACGGGATACACTGCTTCTGATCATGTGGAAGCAATTAACCGACACATCGGTAGCGGTATTTTACAATCAATTGTTGTACATAACGAGCCCATTCAACAGACCATCAGACAAAAATATGCTGAAGAGAATGCTGAACCAGTAGTTTATGACATTGAACGATTACTCTCCTTAGGATTAGAAATCATTGAGGGAGATATCATAAAAAAACCTCATCATACTGTAAGACACGATACAGAAAAGATAGCAAAACTACTGTATTCTCTTTTACAAAAATAAACGCTTGAGAATGAGATAATAGGGAGGTGAAGCTAATGTCGTTTGCTTCTGAAATTAAGAAAGAATTAACTGGTATGGAAACAGAAAAAGAAGAACAAATTGCTGAGTTGTCCGCATTGATTCGAATGAATGGCGTAGTTTCCTTTTCAAGACACCATTACACACTCGATGTTCAAACCGAAAATGCAGCAATTGCAAGAAGAATCTATACCTTAATAAAAGCAAATTTTACCCAAACGATTGAAATATTAGTACGAAGAAAAATGAAGCTTAAAAAGAATAATATTTACATTGTGCGTATGAAAGATGATGCAATTTCCTTCCTAAAAGAATTAAAAATAATGGAAGATCCTCATCAAACAATACAAGCAATTTCACCAGAAATAATTAATAATACCGATACAAAGAGAGCATACCTACGAGGTGCTTTTCTAGCTGGTGGTTCCATTAATAATCCAGAAACATCATCTTATCATCTTGAAATCTATAATTTTCACGAGGAGCATAATAACTCTTTGAGTGAATTATTAAATACATTTGGCTTAAGATCCCGAACTTTAGAAAGAAAGCATGGTTTTATCGTTTATATAAAAGAAGCTGAAAAAATCACAGAGTTTCTAAGTTTAATTGGTGCGCATAACGCTTTATTTAGATTTGAGGATGTTCGTATTGTTCGTGACATGCGGAATTCTGTAAATCGTCTCGTGAATTGTGAAACAGCCAATCTGAATAAAACAATTGGTGCAGCGTTTCGCCAGATTGAAAACATAAAGTTAATTGAACGTACGGTAGGACTCGAGCAGCTTCCTGAAAAGCTTCAAGAAATCGCACTTTTGCGAATGGAGCATGAGGATGTTTCTTTGAAAGAACTTGGTGAATTAGTAAGCAATGGCAAGATTTCTAAATCTGGTGTTAATCATCGATTGAAAAAAATTGATGAATATGCAGATAAAATTAGACAAGGGGAATTAATTACGAAATAGAAGATGATAAAAGTCCACTTTTTGTAACCTCGCATTTTTATACCCAGTCTACACGCAACTCGCTTTCCGTTTAAGTTTTGGGAAAGCGAATTGTTATTAGGCGTTAGTAATAGCAACTTACTAATATGAGAAAATGGCAAATGATAATATTTCAATTTGGAAAAAATATACAAAATTAAGTACAAAATGTAATAATTTTGTTTTATCGTTCTCATAATTTTTATTTCATGCTATAATACAAATAATTAGTAATTAAAATTTATGTAACGCAATAAGATAAACTGAAAAAGCAGTTTGGACTGCTTTTTTGAATACTGAATAATGTTAGCGTTTTCTATAACTCAGGGAGGATGAGTGGAGTTGGTTGAGAATACAGTAAAGATAGAGTTAGAAACAGGATTACAGGCACGTCCTGCTGCACAATTTGTGCAAGAAGCAAATCGATATTCTTCGCATTTATTTTTAGAAAAAGATGGTAAAAAAGTGAATGCCAAGAGTATTATGGGCTTAATGAGTTTAGCGATTGCTAATGGTGAAGAAATTAAAATCATAGCAGATGGGCCTGATGAAGAAATAGCAATGAACCATTTAGTCTCCTTCGTAACAAAAGGATAATTGAAGGTTATATGAAAACAAGCGCAATCCCGTTAAATGTTAGGGGATGCGCTTATTTTATTGTGCTTTTTAAAAGCATTTATTATTGATTAGGTTCATAAATATCCCATGCCGTTTTTAGTGAGTCTACCACAAAGTCTGAAACCTCTTCAATGTCAATATTATCTGTTACTACTTTTGAGTGATGTTCTTCATATATTGGTTGTCTCTTATAATACAACTCTTTCATTTCTTCATCGTTTTTCCCTTTAAGAACTGGACGACTTTCGATTAAAATATTTGCTCTTTCTTTCCAAGAATCCCATGATAAATCAAGATAAAATACAATACTCTTGGAGAGACACAGTTCTCTAATTTCTTTCTGTAAAAAAGCTCCGCCACCCAAAGAAATTACTTTTAATCGTTGGTTACAAAATTCTGTAATCATTTCTTTTTCTTTTTCTCTAAAAGTAGCTTCTCCGTACTCTTGAAAAATTTGTGTCGTTGGCATTTGAAATTCTTTTTCAATTTCCTGATCAATATCAATGAAATCCCGGTAAAGTTTCCTTGCGATGGATTTCCCAATCGTCGTTTTACCTACCCCCATAAAGCCAATTAAAACTATATTTTTCTGTCTAAGTGCAACCTGATTAAAAACCATACAACAATCCTCTTCCTACTAATATATTTATATTTTTTAGATATTCTAAAGTTTATTATTGAGTTTTTCTAATTGAAGAATGAGAAGACTAAAATGAGCTTCAGAAATATACGGAGACTCCAGCGGGAGGAAGCTCACCAGCCGCCCGCCAAGCGTGCGTATATTTCCGAAGCGGGTTTATCCTCTCAACAATATTTAACTTTAACAGCGCTAATCTTTAGTTAAACAGTATAATTACAATAATATCTACTTCATAGTATAATCCATCTTTGTTTATATGTAAAAACGGTTCGGATTATCAATAGGAGATAATCCGAACCGTTAAGTGTTCTTAATGAAGCTATTCATTTAGATTCTGATAAATTACTTCGCTTCTTCGTTACGTTCTAAAATTTTGTCAATCAAACCGTACTCAACTGAACGTTGTGCAGTCATGAAGTTATCACGTTCTGTATCACGTTCAATTGTTTCCATAGGCTGTCCAGTCTTGTCAGCTAAAATTTCATTCATACGTCTTTTAATTTCAATAATACGTTTCGCATGAATTTCAATATCAGTTGCTTGACCTTGTGTGCCACCTAATGGCTGGTGAATCATAATTTCACTGTTTGGTAATGCAAAACGTTTACCTTTTTCACCAGCAGCTAGTAGGAAAGCTCCCATAGATGCTGCCATTCCAATACAAATTGTTGATACGTCAGATTTAATGAAGTTCATCGTATCGTAGATTGCCATACCAGCTGTAATCGATCCACCTGGTGAGTTGATGTAAAGAGAGATATCTTTTCCTGGATCTTCAGCTTCTAAGAATAGTAGCTGTGCAACAATTGAGTTTGCAACGTTATCATCGATCCCGCTTCCTAGTAAAATAATACGGTCCTTCAAAAGTCTTGAATAAATATCATATGCACGTTCCCCGCGGTTTGTTTGTTCAATAACTGTAGGTACTAAATTCATAAACAAATTCCTCCTAGTAAACAAATTTTCTTTGTAAATCTAATTTTATCATATATCATTGGTCAATGAAGGTCAAACAAAAACGTTCAATAAAAAAAGAACTATATCCAAGCTTTCCCATTTCTAATATTTATAAACCGAATTGCTTTTTTATCCATAGATTCAAGCTTGTAAGAGATTTGGATAAAGGTTATAATATGGATTGTGTAATTTTTCGTTGGATAATCGAATTTTAACGAAGTTTCATTTTTGCGCCCATAGCTCAGCTGGATAGAGCACTAGTTTCCGGTACTAGGTTTGTCGGGGGTTCGAATCCCTCTGGGCGTGTTATACTAATAGATGAGCAAGTGAAAAGTATTTCTTTTCACTTGTTTTTTTATGCGTTTTAACTATTAATTTTTATTCTACTTATCATTTCTGCGATATTTCTTTTCTTATAATTTCTCTTGCCAGTCGATCAGCAATGTAATTTTCTTTCTCAGGAATCCATTTAATAAAGAAATAAGGAAAATCTTTCTTTAACTCTCGAATCTCTGTTAAAAAGGAAGAAAAGATATGATTTTTTGTGTGGTCCTTCTCAATTGTGTCAACAACTACTTTAGAATCTGTACGAAAAGAAAGTATTTCTTCAGGAAAGTTTTTCTTGCAAATTTCTAATGCTTTTATAACTGCGAGAAACTCTGCTTCATGGTTGGAAAGGTTCTCTTGAAAGAAACTATACTCATGAATTTCTTTATTCTTTTTTATCGCAATCCCCATGCCACTAGGCCCAGGGTTACCTCGTGAAGCTCCATCTGTATAAACTTCAATCAATCAATAGCAACCTCCTTATGAACAATACTTATAGAATATTATAAGCTATTTGTTATTTTAAGTAAAAATCTAAAACAAATTTGAAGTAGCAAGAATGCTGTTATATAACCTTTGTTTTGTTGTTTTTTCTTTTATTAGGAAAATAAACAAGACATATAATATTAAATGACTTGCCATATTAATTAATATTCAGTATATTATAAACACAGAGTACTCCAACTTCGAGGGGGGATGGTATGTCAGAAGTAATTTTAGAACTTAAAGAATTAAGTACTCATTTTTTTACAGATAGTGGAGAAATCCCTGCGGTGGATAAAGTTAGCTTTAAAGTTCATAAAGGAGAAGTAGTCGGAATTGTAGGAGAGTCTGGGAGTGGAAAGAGTGTTACTTCACTTTCAGTCATGCAATTAGTTCCAAGCCCACCAGGTCGGATCGTCGGCGGGGAAGTGAATTTTAAAGGTCAAGATATAGCACATGCATCTGAAAAGAAAATGAAACAAATTCGCGGTAATGAAATTTCGATGATTTTCCAAGAGCCAATGACATCATTAAATCCATTATTTACAATTGGAAATCAGATGCGAGAAGCAATTCGTATTCACCAAAAGGTCAGTAAGAAGTTTGCAACTCAAAAAGCGATTGAAATGCTTAAAATGGTAGGTATTCCAAGAGCAGAAGCTATTGTAAATGAATATCCTCACCAATTATCGGGTGGAATGCGTCAGCGTGTAATGATAGCGATGGCTATGTCTAGTGATCCAGAACTTTTAATAGCGGATGAGCCAACGACAGCATTAGACGTGACGATTCAAGCGCAGATATTGGACTTAATGAAGAACTTAAATAAAGAAGAAGATACAAGTATTCTACTCATTACACATGATTTAGGTGTTGTTGCAGATATTTGCGATAGGGTAGTTGTAATGTACTCTGGACAAGTTGTAGAACAAGGCACAAAACGTGAAATTTTAAAAGATCCACAGCACCCATATACACAAGGACTAATTAAATCACTACCCAAAATTCATGGAAGAGATGAAAAATTATACTCAATTCCAGGAACGGTAGCACGTCCAAAGGTTGGGCAGGTAGGATGTAGATTTGCTCCACGCTGTGAGTTCGCTTTTGATAGATGTTTTAATGAAAATCCTGAATTATATAAACTAGAAAACGGTCGTGAAAGTCGCTGCTTTTTACATGCCGAAGAGGAAAGGGAGCGATTAGCCAATGCAACAGCCTCTACTAGAAGTTAAAGGATTAAAGAAGCACTTCCCTATTCACGGGGGTGTTTTAGGAAAAAAAGTTGGAGATGTGAAAGCGGTTGATGATGTTTCCTTCGAAGTAAGAGAAGGTGAAATTCTCGGTATTGTTGGAGAGTCTGGCTGTGGGAAATCAACAACTGGAAAAGCTATTTTAAGATTGATTGAACCAACAGAAGGTGAGATTTGGTTTGAAGGTGAAGAAATTACTAATATTTCTCCAGAAGAAATGCGTAAGTTAAGAAGGAATATGCAAATAATTTTTCAAGATCCATACGCATCTTTAAACCCACGTCATACAGTTGAGAAAATTATTGGAGAACCTTTACTTATTCATGGAATGAGTTCGCGCGCTGAAAGAAAAGCAAGAGTGCAAGAACTATTAGAAGTTGTCGGGCTTAGTGCTTATCATGCTACAAGGTACCCACACCAGTTTAGTGGTGGACAAAGACAACGTATTGGGATTGCTAGAGCGCTTGCGAATAATCCCAAGCTAATCATTTGTGATGAACCTGTATCCGCATTGGACGTTTCCGTGCAATCACAAATACTTAATTTGATGGAAGATTTAAGAGATGAATTTAATTTAACCTATGTATTTATAGCGCATGATTTAAGTGTCGTAAAGCATATTAGTGATCGTGTTGGCGTAATGTACTTAGGAAGAATGGTAGAACTTGCCGATAAGGATGATCTCTATGCATCTCCTAGACATCCATATACACAAGCATTATTATCTGCAGTTCCAGACCCTGATCCAGATGTTGTTCAGGATAGGATCATTTTACAGGGAGATGTTCCAAGTCCTGCAGATCCGCCAAGCGGTTGTGCTTTTCATACCCGCTGTCCAGTAGCAATGGACATATGTAGTAAGGTTCGACCAGAATTTCAGCCAGTTGATGATAATCATTTTGTTGCTTGTCATTTATATGGTGATAAGCAGTAAAATATATATTTTTCAAAAAAACAAGGGGGTAAGTAAATGAAATTTCGATTAACGTTTTTAGCTATCTTGATGCTAGCTTTTGTACTAGTTTTAGCAGCATGTAGCGGCGATGGTGGAGCAGATCCAGAAGACACGGATACAGACACTACCGAAGATACGGATGATGGAGAAGAGACTACTGATGATGATGGGGAAACTGACGGTGAAGAAACGGCGTCTGGAGACCAGATTCTAGTATTTGCTAGAGGTGGAGATTCAGAGAGTCTTGACCCATCAGCTACATCTGACGGGGAATCTTCAAGAGTTACGCAACAAGTTCTAGAAGGGTTATTAACTTTTGAAAAGGATTCATTTGAATTACAACCTGGTCTTGCACATGATTGGGAAGTTTCTGATGACGGATTGAAGTACACGTTCTATCTAGAAGAGGGAGTTACTTTCCACGATGGAACAGACTTTAATGCAGAAGCAGTAAAAATTAACTTTGAAAGATGGGCAGATCCTGAGCACGAATACGCATTTGCAGATGATGGCTATGTGTATGTACTTTACGGAACAATGTTCGGTGGGTACAAAGGTGATCCAGGACATGTAATTGATGAAATTAATGTTGTAAATGATCATGAAGTTGAATTTATTTTAAATCAGCCACTTGGATTCTTCTTACAGAATCTAGGGATGAGCTACTTTGCAATGATGTCTCCTGCAGCACTAGAAGAATATGGACCATCAATTAATGAAAACCCAGTAGGGACTGGTCCGTTTAAATTCGTAAGCTGGAGCAGAGATGATTCTATTATCCTTGATAAATTTGAGGACTATCGTAAAGAAGGTTTACCAAAGCTTGATCGTGTAATATTTGAAGTTATTCCAGATAACGCTGCAAGATTAATTGCACTTCGTTCTGGTGAAATCGATATTATGGATGGACTAAATCCAGACGATGCAGCTGGAGTAGAAGCGGAAGATGGACTTGAATTATTAACAAGAACTGAGAACAACTTTGGTTATGTTGGTTTCAACACACAAAAAGCGCCATTTGACCAAGTAGAAGTGCGTCAAGCATTTAAACATGCAGTTGATAACCAAGCAATTGCTGATGCTTTATATGCTGGTTACGCAACGACTGCTAAGAATCCTTTACCACCAGGATATCTTGGTTATAACGATGATGTAGCAGCTTTCGAATATGATCCTGAAAGAGCTAAAGAGTTACTAGCAGAAGCAGGATTTGAAGATGGTATGGAAATCGAATTATGGACAATGCCGGTTGCAAGACCATATATGCCAGATCCAGAAACAGTTTCACAAATTGTACAAAGTAACTTGGCAGATATCGGTGTTACAGCAACAATTGTTCGTGAAGAATGGGCTCCATATCTAGAGAAAACATTAGCTGGAGAGCATCAGCTCTTTATCTTAGGTTGGTCAGGTACGAACGGAGATCCTGATTACTTCTTAAGTAGTCTTCTACATGGCGACGCAATTGGAAGTAGTAACCGTTCATTCTATGAAAACCCAGAAGTTGATGAATTATTAGATGCAGCTAAACGTGCTGTTGACCAGGACGAACGTGCAGATCTTTATGCACAAGCTCAAGCTATAATCTCAGAAGATTCACCAATGATTACACTTGTACACTCTCGACCAGTGATGGCTACGACTAGTAATGTTATAAACTACGTGCCACACCCATCAACAAGTGAATCATTAGCAGAAGTTGAATTACAGAATTAATAACTAAAAAGAAAATCAGGGGTAGTAGTTAAGTGCTACTATCCCTTCTCTTTTATTGGGAAGAAGTCTTAAGAGAATGAGGGTGAAAAGATGGTTACCTATATAATTAGACGCTTGCTTATGCTTATACCAGTATTGATAGGAATGACTTTAATCACATTCTCCATCGTGCACTTAATTCCTGGAAATCCAGCTCAAGCGATATTGGGAGAAGCAGCCACCGCCCAAGCAGTTGCAGATTTAGAACAAAGTATGGGGCTGAATGAACCTTATTTTATACAATACGGTCATTATGTTCTTGATTTACTTCAAGGGGATCTTGGAACTTCCTTACGATCCAAAGGAGAAATATCTACTGAAATTATACCTTACATAGCGGCTACATTTGAGCTAACTGTATTTGCTATGATTTTCGCGATCGTTATCGGTGTTAATGCGGGAATTATCAGTGCTTGGAAGCAAAACTCATGGTTTGATTTATTAGCAATGTTATTTGCTTTAATTGGTGTTTCCATGCCTGTATTCTGGTTAGCTCTAATGGAGCAATGGGTGTTTGCGCAAGAATTGGGTTGGCTTCCAGCGTATGGAAGGCAAAGCAGTCGAGATCCAATTGCTGCAATTACACATTTATATGTACTAGACTCATTGATTCATCTAGATTTCTCTAGAACGATTACTATTTTGAAGCACTTAATTTTACCAGGTATCGCACTAGGAACCATTCCAATGGCGATTATTGCACGTATGACAAGATCTAGTATGTTAGAGGTTATGAAGTCTGACTACATTCGTACGGTTCGTGCAAAAGGTTCTGGTCAATTTTTAGTTATCTATAAGCATGCATTAAAGAATGCGATGATTCCAGTACTTACTGTTATCGGTCTTCAATCAGGTGTTTTACTTGGTGGAGCAATTCTAACGGAGACAATTTTCAGTTGGCCGGGTATTGGTCGCTATATATATGAAGCCATCAACTACCGAGATTATCCTGTTATTCAATCGGGTATCCTTGTAGTCGCATTTATCTTCGTAATGATTAATTTATTTGTAGATATTCTTTATAAAAAAATTGATCCACGGATTAAATACTAGGGGGTGCTGCATATGAAAACAGAAGTAAAAAATTCAGAACAACTAGTACCTAATCCTGCAAGTCGTGATCAACATATAGATACGGAAGAAATAGAAGCTGTCTCTCCCTGGAAGGATACCTTAAAGCAACTCTCAAGGAATCGTTTTGCAATTATTGGCTTTGGGATTATCGGATTCTTTATCTTAGTTGCAATAATAGCGCCGTTCTTTACTTCTTTCGCCTACGAAGAACAAAATCTTGTCGATCGATTAGTTCCTCCATCAGCTGAATACTGGTTAGGAACAGACCATTTAGGTAGAGATATGTTTACAAGACTTGTGTATGGTGCGAGAGTTTCCTTGATGGTTGGATTCTTTGCTGTTACAGGTGCATTGGTATTTGGGACATTATTAGGAATTATTGCTGGTTATTTTGGACGCTGGATTGATATGGTTATTTCACGTATCTTTGATATCCTTTTAGCATTTCCTAGTATTCTTCTAGCAATTGCGATTGTTGCTATTTTAGGAGCATCATTAGAAAATGCGCTAATTGCGATTGCTATTATTAATATCCCTATCTTTGGTAGACTTGTTCGTTCAAGAGTTATTAGTTTGCGAGAAGAAGAATATATCATGGCTGCAAAAGCCCAAGGAATGAAACACGGTAGAATAATCTTTCAGCATATATTACCAAACAGTATTGCGCCGATTATTGTTCAATCAACCCTTGGATTTGGTACAGCTATCCTAGAGGCTGCGGCACTTGGATTCTTAGGTTTAGGTGCGCAACCACCGACTCCAGAGTGGGGGCAAATGCTTGCGGATTCGAGAGATTTTATCCAGCTAGCACCTTGGACGGTTGTCGTTCCTGGTATAGCCATCGTTCTTGTCGTATTAGGTTTTAACTTAATTGGAGATGGCTTGCGTGATGCATTAGATCCGAAAATGAAAAATTAATAGGAAAACTATTTAAATGCCCGTTCATCAGAAACTTTGATGGGCGGGCATTTTAATTTTATGTGGTTTGCTTTCTCTCTTGATCCAAGTCGTGAGAGTTTCATCGAAGATTTTTTACATGGTATAATAGATAGAAACGGTAAAGCAGGAGGATATGTAAAGTGAAGCAGGGGATTATTCAACACCAAACGCTGGAAAGAAAAATAAATCAGACACTTATACAATCGCTGCAACTATTACAATTTACTTCTACAGAGCTACATCATTACTTGAATCATATTGCGGAAGAGAATCCTTTAATAGAAGATATAATTTTTAATTATGAAGAAAAGCCAACTACATACCACCGTTCGGAAACGGTTTCCTTGGAAGAAACAAATGCAAGTGAAAAAAATTTATATGATGTTTTGCTAGATCAAATTTTAACCATGAATCTTTCTCCTGACCTAAAAAAAATAACGGAATACGGAATCTATTCCTTGGATGAAGCAGGATATCTTGATATTACTCTAGAAGACTGGGCAGAAAATTGTGCGGTAGATATCCCCCAGGTAGAGGAGTCATTAAAAGTTATCCAACAGCTTGAACCATTCGGTGTTGGCGCTCGCTCACTTGGTGAGTGTCTTCTTTTACAAGTAAGACAGATGAAGGGCTACCACGATTATATGGATGACTTATTGTTGTATCATCTGGAGTGGCTTGCAGAAAATGAGTTTGAAGCAATTAAGGATACTTATAATATAGAAGAAAATGAGGTTGCTGAGCTCTTTCAAATGATCCAGGGATGTAACCCAAAGCCTGGTCAACTGCTCACAACTTCTCCAACAGAATATATCATTCCAGAGGCAAATATTTATAAAGATGAAGCAGAGTGGCATATTGTTTTTCATCACCTAAGTATCCCGAAAATTATATACAGTAAGCCTGCTTTAGAACAAGTAGATCGCGAAACAAAGGATTATTTAAAAGAAAAAACACAACAGATTGATGGAATAAAAAGAGCATTGAAATATCGTGCATCGACTTTGGAATTGGTTTTAAAAGAGATTACGGATAAACAACAAGCTTTCTTTGAAAATGGAATAATTGGTCTTGTCCCTTTAAAGTTGAGTGATGTTGCGAACAAAGTAGGTTTGCATCTCTCTACAATTAGTCGAGCAATTAGCAATAAACATATTCAAACTCCGCATGGTGTCTATCCTATAAAGTTTTTCTTCCAACACGGAATAAAACAAAAGGATGGATCAATTGCTACAATTATAATTAAGGATTTAATAAAACAAATCATTAGTCAAGAAAATAAAGATAAACCTTTATCAGACGAAAAGATTCGCTTAGAATTAGAGGGGTCGTATTCTTTAAAGGTAGCGAGACGCACGGTTATGAAATATCGAGAGCAACTAAATATACCCTCATCATTAAAAAGGAGGCAACAGATTTAACATGCATATTATTTTTTATACGAAAGAAATATGTTCTTTATGTGACGATGCAGAAGCTTTGCTTTCAGCGTTTTCTTCTGATTATCCACATACGATTGAAAAAAGAGATATTTATTCAAATGAAGAGTGGTTGGAAAAGTACCAATTATTAATTCCAGTAATTGAAATCAACGGAGAACAGCTAAATTGTGAAGAAATTAGTTATGATGCAATAGAAGATTTTTTGAAAAAACACCAAGGAGAATAGCGATTGCTATTCTTTTTTTGGTTCTAACGTAAATAGTTGTAATTGAAAGTGTGTGTGGTATAATTATTTTATGCGAGGGACTGTTTACGTCTACCATGGACTTTATTTGTCCAGCTAAGGAGTTTAAGATGAAAACAATAGTAAATTTACAAAAGAAGTTAATTCCAGATGTATTGGAAACAATGGAAGAACGCTATTCGATATTAAAAAGCGTAAAGCTACTGCAACCAATTGGAAGAAGAGGATTGGCTGAGAATGTAGGTTTAACTGAACGCCATGTCCGAGGTGAAATAGACCTTTTACAGCAACAGGGCTTAATTTATATAACAACCAAAGGCATGTACACGACGAATGAAGGAAATCATGTTTTAGATAAGTTAGCAGAACTCATGACTGAACTTCGCGGATTAAATGTTTTAGAAAAGCAGTTAATGGAAAAACTAAAATTAGAGAACATAATTATCGTGCCGGGTAACAGTGATGAACATGATTGGGTAAAAAAAGAAATGGGCAAGGCCTGTGTCGGTCATCTTAAAACAATTATTGGTGATAATTATACGATTGCAGTAACTGGTGGAAGCAGTGTTGCCGCTGTCGCAGACGTTATGATGCCTCTGAATCAAGAAGGGAATTATAATTTTGTCCCAGCTCGTGGTGCACTTGGGGAGCAAGTTGAAAACCAATCCACACGTATTGTTGAGGAAATGGCCAAGCGTGCGAAAGGAAATTACAGTTTACTTTATGTACCAGATCCTTTAAGTGAAGCTGCATATCAAAGTTTAATGAAAGAACCAACAATACAGGATATTGTGCGCAAAATTAAGCAAGCTAATATAGTTCTTCACGGTGTTGGTGACGCTTTATCAATGGCTGCTAGAAGAAAAACATCAGAAGAAGTAATGGAAATTTTAGAAGAGAAGGAAGCTGTAAGTGAAGCTTTCGGCTATTACTTTGATAAACATGGAAATGTGGTCCATCGAGTGAGGACAGTTGGTTTGCATATTGAAGATTTATCTTCTATTGAAACTGTGATAACGATTGCAGGTGGAAAATCAAAGGCTCAAGCAATCGCATCTTACTTTGAAAAAGGTAAAAGTGATTTGCTGATTACAGATGAAGCATGTGCAAAAGAGATCTTAAAAGGTTAAACCTTTTATAAATATAATAATTTTACTATATGGAGGAAGAATTATGACAATAAAAGTAGGAATAAACGGGTTTGGTAGAATTGGACGACTTGTATTAAGATATGCTATGAAACAAGAAGATGTAGAGATTGTAGCGATTAATGATTTGACAGATGCAGAGATGCTTGCACATCTATTAAAGTACGATTCTGTGCATGGTGTGTTAGATGAAAAAGTAGAAGTATCAGGTTCAAGTATTATTGTTGGTGGCAAAGAGGTAAAAGTACTATCTGAAAGTGATCCAGCAAACTTACCTTGGGGCGAACTAGGTGTTGATATTGTAATTGAATCTACTGGCCGTTTCACAAAACGTGAAGATGCTCAAAAACACATTGATGCAGGTGCAAAGAAAGTCATGATTTCTGCACCAGCTACAGATGAAGATTTAACAATTGTTATGGGTGTTAACGAAGATAAATATGATGCGGACAACCACCATATTGTTTCTAATGCTTCATGTACGACAAACTGCTTAGCACCATATGCAAAAGTATTAAATGATGCATTTGGTATCAAGCGTGGAATGATGACAACGATTCACTCGTACACGAATGATCAGCGAATTCTAGATTTACCACATAAAGATTATCGTCGAGCTCGTGCAGCAGCGCAAAATATTATTCCAACAACAACTGGTGCTGCTAAAGCTGTAGCAAAAGTTTTACCTGAATTAGAAGGTAAGTTAAACGGGATGGCAGTACGCGTTCCAACTCCAGACGGTTCATTGGTTGATTTAGTTGTAGAGTTAGATAAAAACGTAACAGCTGAAGAAATCAATAGTGTATTTAAAGAAGCTGCTGAAGGTCCATTAAAAGGAATTTTACAATATACAGAGGATCCTATTGTATCATCTGACATTGTTGGAAATGCCCACTCATCAATTATCGACGGCTTATCAACGATGGTAATGGAAGACAACCTTGTAAAAGTAATCAGCTGGTATGACAACGAATACGCATACGCAGCCCGCTGCGTAGACTTAGCAAAATTCATGCAAAAGTAAACGAGCAAAAGTAACTTTAATATAGCCTAATCCAATAGCGGAGGAGAACATAAATCGTCTCCTTCGCTATTTTTATAGGGATTTTAATTTTATGGTAGTTACTTCATGGATTATTACAAGCGTTTAAACAGCTTATACTATATAATGATTAGTGGAATAAAAACTTGGGAAATCCTAAATATAGTAAATTGCAAAATACATAATTGGGAGGTTGTTTGAATGAACAAGAAATCATTAAAAGATTTTGATGTTAAAGGAAAAAAGGTGTTTTGTCGTGTGGACTTTAACGTACCAATGAAAGATGGAGAAGTAACAGATGACACACGAATAAAAGCAGCAATTCCTACAATTGATTATTTAACCGAAAATGGTGCAAAAGTAATTCTAGCAAGTCACTTAGGAAGACCTAAGGGAGAAGTTGTTGAAGAATTACGATTAGATGCAGTAACAGCAAGACTGAGTGATTTAACTGGAAAAGAAATTTTAAAAACCGATTCTGTCTATGGTGCAGAAGTAGATGAAGCAATTTCACAATTAAACGATGGTGACATTTTACTTCTAGAGAATGTTCGTTTTGAAGCTGGCGAAGAGAAAAATGATGACGAACTAGCTTCGGCATTTGCAGCGATGGCGGACTTATATGTAAACGATGCTTTTGGAGCAGCACACCGGGCACATGCATCAACGGCAGGTATAGCTGAGAAGTTACCAGCAGCTGCTGGTTTACTATTAGAAAAAGAAATTGAAGTGCTCGGAAAAGCATTAGAAAATCCGAAGCGACCATTCACAGCAATTATTGGTGGTGCAAAGGTAAAAGATAAAATTGATGTTATTGATAATTTATTAGATAAAGTTGATAACTTGATTATCGGTGGAGGCCTTGCGTTTACGTTCATTAAAGCTCAAGGACATGAAATAGGAAAATCACTCCTAGAAGCTGATAAAATTGAGTTAGCAAAAGAATTTATTAAAAAGGCAAAGGAAAAAGGTGTAAATTTCCTTATTCCTATAGATACAGTTGTAGCAAATGAATTCTCTGCTACAGCAGATACAAAAATTGTTCCAGTAAATGAAATACCAGACGACTGGCAAGGATTAGATATTGGTCCTGACACACGTGCACTTTATCGTGAAGTAATTGAGGCGTCAGAATTAATTTTATGGAATGGTCCGATGGGAGTATTTGAAATGAACCCATTCGCAGGCGGTACAAGGGAAGTTGCTGAAGCACTGGCACAGACGGAAGGATACTCAATTATTGGTGGAGGAGATTCCGCAGCTGCAGTTGAAAAATTTGGTTTTGCATCTGAAATGGATCATATCTCAACCGGTGGCGGTGCTTCATTAGAGTTTATGGAAGGTAAGGTTTTACCAGGTGTCGCAGCGCTGGATGATAAATAATTTTTGGGGGTTAAAACAATGCGTAAAATAGTTATTGCAGGCAATTGGAAGATGAATAAAGTATTAAGTGAGTCCGTAGATTTCACGGAAAAAGTTCTAGATAAATTTACAAACTCAGATAAGGTTGAGGCAATTATTTGTGCGCCATTCCCATATTTGAAATCGCTTGTTGATCAAACGAAAGATACGGGAGTAAAAATTGCAGCACAAACCATGCATTTTGAGGAAAGTGGCGCATATACAGGAGAAGTAAGTCCTCTTATGCTCAAAGATATCGGTGTTACTCACGTAGTTATTGGGCACTCTGAAAGAAGAGAATACTTTGCTGAAACAAATGACACTGTAAATAAGAAGGCAGTCGCTGCACATCAACACCAGTTAGTTCCTATCATTTGTGTAGGTGAATCATTAGAACAACGAGAAGCTAATGAAACGGTAGCACATGTACGAGAACAAGTAACTGCTGCTTTAGAAGGGCTTTCTCATGATGAAATTGCTAAAACAATTATTGCTTATGAGCCGATTTGGGCAATTGGTACAGGAAAAACTGCTACTAGTGAACAAGCAAATGATGTCTGTACTGATATTCGCCGCGTCATTAAAGAGTTGACGGATGAAGCAACTGCTGACCAAGTAGTCATTCAGTATGGTGGTAGTGTGAAACCAGCTAATATTAATGAACTATTAGAGCAATCTGATATTGATGGCGCATTGGTTGGTGGCGCAAGTCTTGAAGCTGAATCTTTCTTACAATTAGTGGAGGCAGGTACTAAATGAGTAACAAAGATAAATTAGCTGCTTTAATCATTCTCGACGGTTTTGCGATGCGAGATGAAGAAGTTGGAAACGCAATAAAACAAGCTAAAATGCCAAACTTTGACCGCTATTGGGCAACGTATCCACATAGCCAACTCACTGCAAGTGGGGAAGCTGTAGGCCTGCCTGAAGGTCAAATGGGAAATTCTGAAGTTGGACATCTAAATATTGGTGCCGGACGAATCGTATATCAAAGTTTAACGAGAGTTAACCTCGCAATTCGTGAAGGAGATTTTTATCAAATTAGAGCTTTCCTGGAATCAATCCATAAAGCGAAAGCAAATAAAAAAGCCCTCCACCTATTTGGACTTTTATCTGATGGTGGTGTGCATAGCCATATTAATCATTTGTTCGCGCTGCTTGAACTAGCGAAAGCCAACGAACTTGAAAAAGTTTATATCCATGCTTTTTTAGATGGACGAGATGTTGGTCCGCAAACAGCGTTAACATATATTCAACAGACGGAAGATAAAATGAAAGAGCTAGGTGTTGGAGAGTTCGCAACGATTTCTGGTCGATATTATTCGATGGATAGAGACCGTCGTTGGGAGCGCGTCAAGAAATCTTATGAAGCGATGACACAAGGGAAGGGTCCGAAATACAAAAATGTAGTCGACCTTATTGAGGACTCTTATGAAAAAGGAATTCATGATGAATTTATTATTCCTTCTGTTATCGTTGATGAAAATGATGAACCTGTAGGCTGTATAGAAGATAATGATTCTATTATTTTCTATAATTTTAGACCTGACCGTGCCGTACAAATATCACAGGCCTTTGTTGATGCAGATTTCCGCGACTTTGATCGTGGAGAAAATGTACCTAGTGATATCGACTTTGTAACGTTTACTAATTACAGTGAATCTCTAAATGGGTTCGTTGCATTTGCTCCAAATAATCTCGACCATACAATTGGTGAAGTACTTTCTAAGAACGGCTTAAATCAATTACGAATAGCCGAAACTGAAAAATATCCACATGTTACGTATTTTATGAGTGGTGGGAGAAATGAAGAGTTTCCAGGTGAAACACGGATACTAATAAACTCTCCTAAGGTAGCAACATACGATTTACAACCTGAAATGAGTGCTTATGAAATAACTGATACACTACTTAAAGAATTAGATACAGGTGAACACCAGGCAATTATCCTGAACTTTGCTAACCCAGATATGGTTGGTCATTCAGGGAAACTCGGCCCGACAATTAAAGCACTTGAAGCTGTGGATGAGTGTTTAGGTCGGATTGTTGATAAAATAACTGCGCTAGGTGGCACAGCAATTATTACAGCAGACCACGGGAATTCAGACGAAGTAGTTACGATGGACGGTGAGCCAATGACTGCTCATACGACAAACCCTGTACCAGTTATTGTTACAAACAAAGATTATATGCTTCGTAATGGTGGCATACTTGCAGATCTATCACCTACACTATTGGATATTCTAGATATAGAAAAACCGGAGCAAATGACAGGTGAATCTTTAATTATTAGATGATTTATTTTTTAAAGCTTTGTATATAACTATATTAATTATAAAAAAGGAGAGATTTGTAAATGCCATATATAACAGATGTTTATGCTAGAGAAGTATTGGATTCACGTGGAAACCCAACAATAGAGGTAGAAATTTCAACGGAATCAGGAGGCTTCGGTGCGTCACTTGTTCCTAGTGGAGCTTCAACTGGTGAGTATGAAGCAGTTGAATTACGAGATGGGGATAAAAGTCGTTACTTAGGAAAAGGCGTAGAAAAAGCAGTCAATAACGTAAATAATCTTATTGGTCCTGAACTTCTCGGTTTAGATGTAACACGACAAAATATTATTGATGCACTACTTATCGAACTTGATGGAACAGAAAATAAAGCGAAACTTGGTGCAAATGCTATTCTAGGTGTTTCAATGGCTGCAGCACATGCGGCATCTAGCTATTTAGATATGCCTTTGTATAATTATCTAGGTGGGTTCAATGCGAAAACTTTACCTACACCAATGATGAACATCTTAAATGGTGGCGAGCATGCGGATAATAATGTAGATATCCAAGAGTTTATGATTATGCCTGTCGCAGCACCTACATTTAAAGAAGCTTTACGCGTAGGGACAGAAATTTTCCATAGCTTAAAGAAAGTTCTAACAGACAAAGGATTAAATACAGCTGTTGGAGACGAAGGTGGATTTGCACCTAACCTTGCATCAAATGAAGAAGCGCTACAAACGATTATGGAAGCAATTGAAGCAGCTGGCTACAAACCAGGTGAAGAAGTTCAACTTGCAATGGATGTTGCAGCTTCAGAGATGTTTGAAGATGGAAAGTACAATCTTAAAGGTGAAGGCCTTGTTCGTACATCAGCTGAAATGGTTGATTGGTATGAAGAAATGGTCAATAAATACCCGATTATTTCTATTGAAGATGGGCTAGATGAAAACGACTGGGACGGCTTTAAACTACTAACAGAGCGTATTGGTGATCGCGTCCAACTAGTTGGCGATGATTTATTTGTTACAAATACAGCGAAACTTTCTGAAGGTATAGAAAAAGGAATTGCAAACTCTATTCTAATTAAAGTTAACCAAATTGGTACGCTAACAGAAACATTTGAAGCAATCGAAATGGCAAAACGTGCAGGCTACACAGCTGTAATCTCACATCGTTCTGGTGAAACAGAAGATGCGACAATTGCAGATATTGCAGTAGCAACAAATGCAGGCCAAATTAAAACAGGCGCACCATCTCGTACAGATCGTGTAGCAAAATACAATCAGCTTCTCCGCATTGAAGATGAACTTGCTGGTATCGGCGAGTACGCAGGAGCACAAGCATTTTACAATTTAAATAAATAAGATAAAATAAATCCTAGACAAGAAGTTGTTTCTTGTCTAGGATATTTTAAT
Organism: Oceanobacillus sp. CAU 1775; assembly: GCF_054482815.1. NCBI lineage: Bacteria > Bacillati > Bacillota > Bacilli > Caryophanales > Bacillaceae > Oceanobacillus > Oceanobacillus sp. CAU 1775. The sequence continues at coordinate 307,949 of NZ_JBTLRO010000003.1, forward strand.
AGTCATTTGGTGATAAAAAGCTTTGAAAATGGATTTTCGGGTTGGTAGGGGGAAATAGATATGAACAAAGATATTTTACATACAATAAAATCTCGTCGCTCAACACTTACATTTAAGAATGAAGAAATTAATTTAGATCTTTTAAAAGAAATATTTACATATGCATCTTATGCTCCAACACATTATATGACGGAATCGTGGAGAATCAAGCTTTACCAAGGAGCTGGCAAGAAGCATTTAGTAGATGCAATTATTAAAAGTTATCAGCGCAGTGGGCTATTGAAAGCAAATAATCCGAGTGCAGGTGAGTCAATTGCTAACTTCCTTTTAACAATCCCGCATCATGCTTTGATTTACTTTGAGAGACAACTAGATCCTGTACGAAACGAAGAAGAATACGCATCGGTAGCAGCGTTTATTCAAAATGCCCAACTTGCAGCATGGGAACTAAACGTAGGCATACTCTGGACTATCACGCCATATATGCATGACGAAGCATTTATAAAGGATGTCGGACTAGATCCAGAGAGGCATAAGATAGCTGCGGTGTTACAGATGGGTTATCCAGATAGAGTGACTCGGTTTAGGGAGAGAATGCCTGTGGAAGAATTTATGGAGGTTGTTGAGGGCTAATTGGAGGTTGTTGAGGAATGTGACTTGGCAGGTTGGCTTGTCTTGAGCTCGATGTAAATTCGCTCCATCTTAGGGCCAAATCGCTCGACCTAGTAGCCAATTCGATCGACGTGGCACTCAAATCGATCAATCATTGAGTTAGTATAAATAGTGGACATACCAATTGAGCCATGTTTAACTAGATTAAATATGGAGAGGGACGTGTTCAAGGTGAGTAAACAAGAGCATAAAACATACAGTAGTGAATTCAAAGAGTATGTAGCGAAAATGGTTGTTTTAGATGGTCATAATATGAGGGAAATAAGTGAGAAACTAAGTGTTCCATATGGCACGTTGAAACGTTGGGTGCAGACCTTAAAGAAGCAACAATTAGCAGCAAAAAAAGAAGGTCAACTTCAGCTATTGACAGCGACAGAGTATAAAGAGTTATATGAGAAAGAACGTCAAGAAAGGCTTGATATAGAAGAGGAGAACGAAATCCTAAAAAAAGCGATGCACATCTTCACGCAAGAAAGGAAGTAAAATTTGCGTTCATCTATGAACATCAAAAGGAACACACCATTGTGAAGATGTGTAAAGTCTTAGGTGTATCAAGATCAGGTTACTATGCGTATGAAAAACGTTTAAAGCGTGAAGAGACGGAAAGGGAGAAATTCAACCGTCATTTAGACGAGCGTATTGTTTTCCATTTCCTTGATAATCATGGGTTTTACGGTAGTCCGAGAATCTATAGACTTTTGAAGAAGGAAGAGATTAAAGTTTCTCCAAGGAAAGTGGGAGAACGCATGAAACAACTGGATTTATACGCAACTCCACCGAAACCTTATGTGGCTACAACGGACTCAGATCATACACAGCCATTTTTCCCTAATGAACTTAATCAAGAATTTGAACAAAGCGCACCGAACCAAGCTTGGGCGACGGATATCACCTATATTCATACTGGAGAAGGCTTTTTATATTTAAATCCCGTCATGGATCTATTTTCACGTGAGATTATTAGTTACAGAATCGCTGATCACATGAGAAAAGAATTGTCTTTAGGAGCGTTGAAAGAAGCGATAACACTACGCCAGCCGAAAGAAGGATGGATTCATCACTCCGATAGAGGATCGCAATATTGCGCAAATGATTACGTAGAAACACTGGTAGAAGCTGGTGCGACGATTAGCATGAGTCGTAAAGGTAACCCCTACGATAATTCCTGTATGGAAAGCTTTTTCGCTTCGTTGAAGAAAGAGTATTTGTATAAGTGTGTTTTTGAGACAAAAATACAAGCCATTTTAGCAATAGAATTTTATATCAAATTTTATAACGAGAAGCGAATGCATTCGTCACTGGATTATATGAGCCCAAAAGAGAAAATATTAAGCTATGAAATGAGCCAGCACCGAGGGATCGCTAGAGAGCAATTATCCTCTGCGTAAAGGAATGAATGTGATATTGGTTCATTCCTTTACGCAGAGGCATCCAAGTGACTCGAATGAGTCGCGCGGAAGATAGAAAAGTGGCTCAATGAGAGAGCTATTGATGTCTATTATATTGACAGAAGTCCAATCATCCCGCCAATTCGCTCGATCCAGTGCTCGATTCGATCAGTAGCCAAGCCAATTCGCTCAACCCAGCTCTCAATCCGAGCACCCCTGGACTCAAATCGCGCATCATAGCCCTCAATTCGAGCACCCCACACTCCAATCCGCGCATCACAGTCCTCAATTCGAGCACTCCACAGTCCAATCCGCGCATCACAGCTCTCAATCCGAGCACCCGCACCACCAATTCACGCACTCCACATCTCAATCCGAGCACTCAACCCCTCAACTCCCGCACCAACGCTTCCACTTCCCCCGCCGTCCCCATTGAAAGAATCTCTTCAACTTTCTCAGAGAAAATCCCGCTATCCACTCGGCGGATCAGTTTACGAGTTGCTAATACAGAAGCTGGATTCATACTTAGTTTATCAAGTCCAAGTCCGAGTAAGATCGGAATTGCCACTGGGTCACTGGCCATTTCTCCACACATGCTGACCGAGATTCCTTCAGCTTTAGCTGCTTCATAGACAAGGTGAATTAGTTGTAAAACTGCTGGATGACATGGCTGATAAAGGTTAGAAACCCATAGATTCATTCGATCTGCTGCTAATGTATATTGGATTAAGTCATTCGTTCCAATACTAAAGAAATCAACTTCTTTTGCAAATTGTCGGGCAAGCAGAGCTGCTGAAGGTGTCTCTATCATGATTCCAAGCTCGATATTATCTGAAACAGCCACTCCACCATCAATCAACATCTGCTTCTCTTCCAAGAAAATCGATTTGGCTTCACGGAATTCTTCTAAGGTAGCTACCATTGGAAACATTATCCGAAGGTCGCCATGAATACTAGCTCGAATCAGAGCTCGTAAATGTGGTCTGAAAATATCTTCGTTTGCTAAGCAAAATCGGATCGAGCGAAAACCGAGGAAAGGATTACGCTCGATAGGTGTATCGATGTAAGGAATTTTCTTATCCCCACCTATATCAAGCGTGCGAACAACAACAGGTTTATCCCCCATTTTTTCTAGAACATATTTAATTGCTTCGTACTGTTCATTTTCGGTGGGAAGTGCATCACTTTCCATATAAATATATTCCGTTCGAAAAAGTCCAATCCCTTCAGCTCCATACTTTAATGCCATATCCACTTCATCTGCTGAAGATATATTTGCTAAAAGTTCAATTTCCACTTTATCTTTCGTAAATGTTCTTTCATCTTTAAAAAGTTGTTCTTCTATTTTATCTTGAGATAATTTATTCATTTTCATTTTATATTCATTTAAGACTTCCGCGCTAGGATTTATAATCACAGTACCGTTAGCTCCATCAATGATTACAGTATCGCCAGTTTGAACTTTTTCTGTAATTTTTTCAACGCCAACTACTGCGGGTATCTCGAGCATGCGTGCAAGGATTGTAGAGTGAGACATGACACTGCCAAAATTTGTTGCAATCCCCTTGATATAATGATTATTAAATTCGGCTGTTTGCGAAGGAGTTAAATCGTCACTAATAATAATGACTTCCTCTTGCGACTCGGAAAAGTCTGGTAATGGTTCGTTAACTAAATGACCATAAACACGCCTAGATACATCAGTAATATCGATTGCTCTTTCCCGGATATATTCATGATCCATTGCCTTGAAGAGACTAATAAATTCTTCCGTAACCTCACGTAAAGCTGACTCTGCATCATAGCCATCATCCACAATTTTATCTCGAATAGAATGCAGAAATTCTGGGTCTTGTAAAATTAAAAAATGTGCATTAAAGATTTCAGCTTCTTCTTCACCAATCTTTTCTATTGTCCGTTGTTTTATCTGCTCAACATCAATAATTGCCAAGCGTAATGCTTCATCAAGTCTTTCGAGTTCTCCAGAGGCTCCGAGCTTTTCTTTATTCAAGGAATCTATATTTCCAGTTTTTAATTTATAAACTTTAGCAATTGCTATTCCTGGAGCTGCACTAAAACCCTGTATGATTTGCATTCCTGATTCACTCCTCGAGTTAAAACTAAATTTCATCCAATTGCTTTTGAAGCCACTGTGTCACATGGTGGATAACATCATCCTTGTTTATTTCATTATGGAGCTCATGTCTTGCATCAGGGAAAAGCATGACAGAGACATTGTCTAAGCCTGAATCAGCATATAACTGTGCCGCACGGAAGACTCCTTTTCCATAATTTCCGACCGGATCTGCATCCCCACTTAAAAATAATAATGGAAGATCTGCGCGTATATCTTGGTTATTAACCATATCCTGCATTCTTAGAATGCTTGTAAGTAAGTCAGCAAAAAAACCAGCAGTAGGCACGTAACCTGTAAAAGGATCTTCTACATATGCAGCTACTATCTCATCATCTCTTGTTAACCAATCAAAGGCTGTTTGGAAATTTAAAATTTTGCTATTGTGGTTGCCAAAGACGATATCATTCATAAGATGTGATTGCTCTTTACGAGGGAGCAATGCTGCAATATTTAACCCGACAGTTGCTGTGAGTTTTGGAAAAAATCCTGTACCAGATAAAATCGCTCCGCTCGGTATATGTGATGCCTTTTGTAAAAAGATACGTGCAATAAAGGAACCCATACTATGTCCATAAATAAAAATAGGTAGATCTGTATGTTTTGCTTGAACATGTTGTATAACTTCATGCATATCCTCAACTAGAATATTAAGGTCATTCGTATCTGAAATATAACCTAAATGTCCTTGTTTCTCACCAGTTTTTCCGTGCCCACGATGATCATGGCCATAAACGATATATCCTTCTGCATTCAGTTTCCTAGCTAAATCATCGTAGCGCCCGATATGTTCCATCATTCCGTGTGAAATTTGAACAATAGCTTTTGCTTGCTTTAGATCTGCTCCCCAAGAAACGGTGTGGATATCACATCCGTCACTTGCTTTTAACCAGAAAGAATCTTGCATGTCTATCGCCTCCGTCACTATATATATTATCTATCATATAGAAAAAGGAATATACGGAGCAAACTTAAACCATTAAAATGAGAATTATCTTGCCTTATAAAATACAAGTGTGATAAAGTATAAGATAGTTATTGTTGGCACAGGAGGTATCATTTTAACCATGTTAATGGCAGTGAATATTTTATTAGTGATTAATGCAATCATCCTAATCGTATTAGTACTTTTACAATCAGGACAAAGTGCAGGTCTATCTGGTGCGATTTCGGGTGGAGCTGAACAGTTATTTGGAAAACAAAAAGCAAGAGGAATCGACTTGGTTTTACACCGTAGCACGATCGTATCTGGTATTTTGTTTTTCGTACTTGCATTCTTAAGTGCATATGTCTTGCAATAAAAGCTGACCCTTATCACAATCTGTGGTAAGGGTTTTTTTCGATTAAAATGATAAAAAATATAGAAATAGGGAAAAGATGATGATAAGGGGTTTAGATAAGATGAAAATAGTTCAGCCAAAGCCATTTACATTTGAAGCAGGACCCAGAGCCGCACTTTTACTACATGGTTTCACAGGTCATTCTGCAGATGTACGCATGCTTGGAAGGTTTTTAGAGAAGAAGGGTTATACAAGCCACGCACCAATCTACAGAGGGCACGGTGTTCCCCCAGAAGAGCTAATCACTTCAAATCCAAAAGAGTGGTGGGAGGATGTCCAAAAGGCATTAGACCACTTGAAGAATCTCGGTTATAAAGAGGTAGCGGTAATTGGCCTATCTCTAGGTGGAGTGCTTGGTTTAAAATTAGCATACACAACTCAAATAAAAGCGATTATCCCAATGTGTGCTCCAATGTATTTTGATAATAAAACACAACTCACACAAGGCTTCCAAGATTTCTCTAAGGAATATAAACAGTTAGAAGGCAAAGATGAAGCTACAATTGAAAAAGAAGTATCAGCACTAATGGAAGATTCTAAAGAAGTTTTTATAGGGCTTGAATCTTTAATCAAAGATGTAAAAGAAAATATTGATACGATTTATACACCGACTTTTGTTGTACAAGCTGCTAAGGATCAAATGATAAATCCAGAAAGTGCTAACTATATATTCGGAAACGTCGAATCTGATAAGAAAGACATGAAATGGTATGAGAATTCAGGCCATGTCATTACTTTAGATAATGAAAAAGAAATATTACATGAAGATATTTATCATTTCCTAGAAAGTTTAGATTGGGAAAAGTGATTATAAAAAGCAAAAAGGTTAACAATAAAGAGAAAGAGGGTGAGAATGTGAAAACAAAATTATTAACAATTTTTCGTGAAGAAGAAGATAAACCATTAAAAGTTGAAGAGATTGAAGAAAAGCTTCATATTCAAGATGCCGAGGAATTTAAGGATTTGGTTAAGACATTGAATGAATTAGAGGAATCTGGTGAACTCGTCCGTACTAGAAAGAATCGTTACGGACTACCAGAACGCATGAATCTTGTTTTAGGTAAAATCCAAATGCATAAGAAGGGCTTTGCTTTTCTAATTCCAGAAGAGGAAGGCATGGATGATATATTTATTAATCCATCAGATCTAGCATCAGCTATGAACGGCGATAAGGTGCTTGTTAGAAGAGAAAAACAATCGGATAACCGTGACCGAGCAGAAGGAACGGTTGTAAGAATTCTCAACAGAGCAATTACTGAGATTGTTGGAACCTATCAAGACAATAAAAATTATGGATTTGTAATTGCCGATGATAAACGTGTTCCGAATGACATTTTTATCCCAAAAAATAATTCAAATGGTGCGATAGACGGTCATAAGGTGCTTGTGAAAATTACAAAGTATCCTGAAGAATGGAGCAGCGCTGAAGCAGAGGTTACACAGATTTTAGGACATAAAAACGATCCTGGAATTGATATTCTCTCAATTATATACAAACACGGAATCACAATTGATTTTCCAGAAGAAGTGTTAGAACAGGCTGCAAATACACCTGAATCGATTTCACCTGAAGATATCGAAGGTAGAGTCGATCGTAGAGATGAAGTCATTGTTACGATTGATGGAGCAGACGCAAAGGATTTAGATGACGCGATATCTGTTAAGGTTTTAGAGAATGGAAATCATCAATTAGGAGTATATATTGCAGATGTCACGCACTATGCACAGGAAGACTCTCCAATAGATGAGGAAGCATATGCACGCGGTACAAGTGTTTACTTAGTTGACCGAGTTATCCCGATGATTCCACATCGTTTGTCGAATGGGATCTGTTCTTTGAATCCAAAGGTTGACCGTCTAACGATTGGCTGTGAAATGGAAATCAACGCAGCAGGAGAAGTTGTACGTCATGAAATTTTCCCAAGTGTTATTAACACAACGGAAAGAATGACTTATACAGATGTTAATAAAATCCTTATGGAAAAAGATGAAGAACTCATTCAAAAATATGAACCACTTGTACCAATGTTTCAGGAAATGGAAAAGCTTGCAGCAAATCTTCGTGCTAAACGTAAAGAACGCGGGGCTATCGATTTTGATTTTCCAGAAGCTCAGGTACTTGTCGATGAAGATGGGACAGCTACAGATGTTATTCTCCGTGAACGTGCAGTTGGTGAAAAACTAATTGAAGAATTTATGCTAATTGCAAACGAGACAATTGCGGAACATTTCCACTGGCTAGAAGTACCATTTATTCATCGTATACACGAAGATCCAGATGAAGGAAAGCTAGAAGGATTCTTTGAGTTCTTAGCTGGACTAGGGATTTCGGTAAAAGGAACAACAAATGAAGTTCACCCACAAGCATTGCAAAAAGTTTTAGAAGGTATTAAAGGTGAACCAGAAGAAATGATTGTATCAAAACTAATGCTTCGCTCACTAAAACAAGCGAAGTATGATCCAGAAAGTGTTGGTCACTTTGGACTTGCGACTGAGTTTTACACGCATTTCACGTCACCAATCAGAAGATATCCCGACTTTATTGTGCACCGCTTGATTCGAACGTATCTTTTTGATAAACAAATGGATAGCAAAACAAGAGCTGATTGGAAAAATCGTCTTCCTGAAATAGCTAGACATACATCAGAAATGGAAAGACGAGCAGTTGATGCCGAAAGAGAAACCGATGATCTGAAAAAAGCAGAATTCATGAAAGACAAGATCGGTGAAGAGTTCATCGGCATGATAAGTTCTGTTACGAACTTTGGTTTATTTGTGGAATTAGAAAACACTGTCGAAGGTTTAGTTCATGTAAGCTATCTCGTGGATGATTATTATCATTATAATGATAGAGCACATGCATTAATTGGTGAACATACCGCGAAAATGTATCGTGTAGGCGACGAGGTAAAAGTTAAGGTAATAAAAGTTAATATTGAAGAACGAGTGGTTGATTTTGAACTTATCGAATCACTTTCTAACCGTAAAGCAGATTCTAGTAAGCAAGAGATCCCAGGTAGACGGAAGAAGAAAAACAATCAACATAAAAAGAACCAGAATAAAAAAAGACGTAGATAAAAAAGTAGTGAGCGCGATGCTCACTACTTTTATATTATAAAGATGCACAATTTCTTATGTATCGCCTATAATAAGCTAGAAATCTTTCTGAATGTTGCCCTTGGTAAAAACAATTGTTGACAGCTAACTTACTTATCGATTATACTTATTTTACTTTGAATAATTGGGTGAACGGATAGCAAGATAGAATCATACAGATAAAGTAATTTATGATGAAAGTTGGACTCGGTAAAAATTACGACTGTTAAAATTGAGGTGTATCTATGGAAAACGTGTTATTAGCTTTTCTCTTTACTTTATTTGCAGGGCTTGCAACAGGTGTTGGGAGCTTGCTTGCTTTTTTTACAAAAACAACAAATACAAAATTTCTTTCGTTTTCACTTGGTTTATCTGCAGGTGTCATGATTTACATTTCGATGATTGAAATTTTCTTCAAAGCAAAGGATTCACTTACTGCAGCATTAGGAGAAACACCAGGATATACATGGACAGTTATAGCTTTTTTCGGAGGTATGCTTATAATTGCGTTAATTGATAAATTTATTCCTTCTCATTCGAATCCACATGAAATTAAGAATGTAGAAGATATGAGGAATCCTGGTAAAGCAATCAAAGATCCAGAGCTGATGAAAATGGGAACCTTCACTGCATTAGCAATTGCTATTCATAACTTCCCTGAAGGAATTGCTACATTTGTTGCTACATTACAAGACCCTACGATTGGGTTTGCCATTGCAGTCGCAGTTGCGATTCATAACATTCCCGAGGGTATTGCTGTATCTGTGCCAATTTATTATGCAACAGGCAATAAAAAGAAAGCATTTAAACTTTCTTTTTTATCAGGATTAGCAGAGCCACTCGGTGCTCTTATTGCATTTCTTGTTTTAATGCCTTTCCTAAATGATTTTGTTTTTGGAATTATATTTGCTATGGTGGCGGGGATAATGGTGTTCATTTCATTAGATCAACTTCTGCCAGCAGCTAAGAAATACGATAAAACGCATTTGTCCATTTATGGTGTCATTGTAGGGATGGCGATAATGGCAATTAGTTTAATTTTATTACCACAATAAAATGGACCGAGATTTTCTAATTGGCTTCTATGCTAATTTTTGTTAAAATAGAAGTCTATGCTAGATATGAGGGGGTGGACGTATGCCAAAAGGACATGGAAGTACAATCGCAGTAAATAAAAGAGCAAGACATGATTATTTTATCGAAGAAACCTATGAAGCAGGAATTGTTCTTAAGGGTACGGAAATTAAATCTCTCAGAATGGGTCGAGTGAATATTAAAGATGCACATGCGCGTATCGATAACAGAGGCGAAGTACAATTAATAAATCTTCATATAGCTGAGTATGAGCAAGGGAATCGATATAACCATGACCCGACAAGATCACGTAAGCTTTTATTGCACCGTAAACAGATTGATAAATTAATTGGGTTAACAAAGCAACAAGGATACACGCTTGTTCCGTTAAAAATCTATATTAAAAATGGATTCGCGAAAGTATTAATTGGGCTTGGAAAAGGGAAGAAACAATATGATAAGCGCGACGATAAGAAAAATCAACAAATGAAGCGTGATGCTGATCGAGCAATGAAAGAATATAATCAGTAATTGATGTAATAATTCCCAGTACTTTAAAAGTGACATGATTTATGCTATAATCAATATACAGTTCAAGCTAACCTTAGCTGTTCTCATTCATATGGGGACGTTTAGGATTCGACAGGGGTAGGTTGAGCTCAGGTTGCGCGTCGAGGTTACGGCTCGTAAAACGTTATCGCCTATAATTGGCAAAAACGAAAATCTTTCTTTAGCAGCTGCGTAAGCACTGACTAGAGGATCCTTCCTGCAATCGCCTGTGTTGCCGTTTTGAAGGGTCTCAAACTTAAGCAGGCTAAACTAACATCCACCGTCTGAGGATAGTTGGTTGAAACCAATCAGACTAGCATTCACAAAGCCTGTTGATAGGCCAAGTGGATTGCGAAATACTAATATATCAACTACACGTGTAGAAGCCTGAGTGTCGATATCTCTGGACGTGGGTTCGATTAGTAATTAGTCGCCTTTTGTGGTAACACAGAAGTGAAAATTCGGCTTTATCGGTGAAACCTAATTTGCTTTATTTAGCAAAATGGCAATACCGAGTGGTATGTGGAGCAATCCAACAGCCATGTATCGACTTATAGGCTGCCAATTTGGTAGTACTAGGATACGAAATACTGCCAGTGATGGTAAATATAAATTTCGTATAATACGCCGAGGGTCCTAAAAATAGGATCAAGATATAGTCAGTGCCATGACGAAAGCATGGAAGTGCACGTCCCACCGTCTCCACCAATACATAATGTTGGTGGTTTTTTTATGTTTAAAACTAATGGATTTAAAACTTAAAAAATATTTCTTCAAATAATATTTTCTTCTTAAACAATTACTGAAATATTCTCGGTTTAAAATCCCCCATATACGGAAATACGAATAAACAAATGATAAATGATTTATATTAACCTTACCCACTATAAAAAAGGGAGCTGTCATTTGTGGATACATTTCTATTTGCGTTATATACCATTCTTTACATCGCTTTACTCGTATGGGGCATAAGTAAATCGCCGAGAGGAAACTTTTGGTCATTACGTACTTTTTTATTTTTAGTTCTTATCGGATTAATTTATGATAATAGTATCATGGCGCTTGGAAAGTTCATTGGAGAAGGTGACTTACTAGAAACTCTGAATTTACTCCGTTACTGGAGTCATGGACTTTTCACACCAACCTTAGTTTTATTCTCGCTTGGCGTGTTACAAGCTGGGGATACGAAGTGGGCGAAAACAAAAATTGCGTATTACTCTGCTATAATATTTACTGGGATATTGATTTTTATCGAATTCCGTACACAAATTATTGGACTAGAGTTAGAAGCAGTATGGGAATATGGTGTACTTCGCTATACTGAAGTTGATCCTTCAGGTGGACCACCGATTATGATTTTACTCATTACTGCTGCTTTACTAATAGCTGGACTTATACTTTGGATTACTAGTGGGTGGGCATGGATGTTTGTAGGTGCTATCATTATGACAATCGGTAGTGTTGTTCCAATTCCACTAGAAAGTGAAGCAAGTACAAATGGGTTTGAACTCATTTTGCTCACCTCACTTCTTTTAACAAAAATTCATATGGAAAAATAAATAAAGATCGCTGGTGAAATTTCATCGGCGATCTTTATTCGTCTCTTTTTGTAAAATTTTCTTGAATTATGGCGTAAACAAGGCAATTTACCCTAATAAAATACAGTCCTTTTCATGAATAAAGAAAAATTCGTCGTTTTATGAAATATAACTGTAATATTTCCATAACCGAAATGAAATCTTAACATGTTATACTACCCTTAGTTTGAAAGACATAAACATACAATTTTCACGATATTGCTTTATATAAATGATTACTAGATAGAGAGAAGATCTATTGCAATGATTGTGTTGGAAGTGGGGAACGAGTCAATTGAAGAAATCTTTATTAACAGTTGCCGCAGTTACTGTGGTAAGTTTTGGTAGTGTATTTTTCAGTACGCCAGCATCAGCAGAATCTTTAGAAGAGCTAAAAGACAAACAAACAGAGATTCAAGAAGAACGCAAAAGTCTTAAATCTAATCTATCAGATGCAGAATCTGAAATTGCAGATCTTTTAATAGAGTTAGAAGAAATTGAAGTAGAGATTAAGAGAATTAATAATGCAATTGAAGAAAACAAAGCAGCAATCAATGAAAACAAACAAGAAATCGAAAATACAGAACAAGAAATAGAAGCACTTGAAGCAGAAATTTTAAAATTAGAAGAAGCAATTGAAATGCGTTTTGAAATTTTAAAAGATAGAGCAGTTGCTTACCAAAAAAATGGTGGTAACATTTCATATATCGAAGTACTATTTGGTTCACAAAGCTTTGGCGATTTTATTAGTAGAGTAACTGCAATTTCTAAAGTAACTGATTCAGATACTGCTTTAATGGAACAAATCGAAGCTGATAAAGTTGTCGTTGAAGAGAAACAAGTGGAAGTTAAAACGAAACTAGAAGAATTAGAAACGCTAAGAGTAGAACTTGAAGGTATTCAAGCACTTATAGAAGATCAAGAAAAACAAGCAAAAAACAAACAATCTGAACTTAAAAATAAAGAAAAAAATCTTCGCGATAAAGTAAAAGAATTAAAACTTGAAGATGATAAATTAGTTTCACTAGAAAAGAAAGTTAAAAGTAATATTACAGCTTTAACAAGACCTCCAGCACCACCAAGCACAGCACCATCAAAAGGTAACCTATCTACTTTAAGCAAGAGTACTTCATCAAATAGTGGTGGCTACTTAGCTTGGCCTGCAGTTGGTGGGTATATCTCAAGTTATGTTGGTCCTAGATGGGGTAGAAGCCATAATGGAATTGATATCGCTAGACCTAGTAACTACAATATTTTAGCTGCTGAAAGTGGCGTTGTAACTGCTGTGGGTAGTTATGCCGGCTTTGGAAACAGAATTGAAATTCAGCATAGCAATGGACTGAAAACATTATATGCACATCTCTCTTCTATGCAAGTTCAAGTTGGTCAGCAAGTAAGTAGAGGACAAGTTATCGGTATCATGGGTTCAACTGGAAATTCTACAGGAATCCATTTACATTTCGAAGTTAGAAAAAATGGTGCCCTACAAAACCCAATGGATTACTTAAACTAAAAAATAAATCTTGAAGAGTATTCTCTTAATTGAGGATACTCTTTTTTGTTATATAGGAAATTATAAAATTTCTATGGTGTTGATATTAATAGTGGGATAGCCACGTCCGGCTCCAGCACCCAACGACTATCAAACTTCGCACTCCTTCAATCGATAAGTCAACATCGGCTCGTACCTCGCCGTGTTTCCTTTATCTCAACGAGAAGGGGAAGTTCAACTAAGAACGCCACATCACGTGACAACGTTGAACCACCCCACGTCCTGTGAGGCGCAGTTTGTTCGTCGTTAAACGGGCGCTTGCAACTTTGTTATATATTTTGACCCACGTCAAGGCATAGGATATAAAAGACAGCTATAATTGAAGTATATATCAGGAAGCAGGTGGTTGACGATGCAAGAAGTCTCGTTGATATTAGCTTTTGGTGCAGGGTTATTATCGTTTTTATCCCCTTGTTCACTACCGCTATATCCAGCATTTCTTTCCTATGTGACTGGAATGTCAGTAGACGAATTGAAATCTGATCGACGCGGAATTTTTAGAAGTAAAGCTTTTACACATACGATACTATTTCTAATCGGGTTTTCAATTATTTTTCTAGCAATTGGGTTATCAACAACTTTTATAGGAAGATTCTTTTTAATTTATCAAGATTTATTAAGACAGGTTGGCGCAATCATTTTAGTGTTTTTCGGTTTGGTTTTAGTAGGGATATTAAGATTTGATTTCTTATTAAAGGATAGAAAAGTTCACTTCAGTCGACGCCCGGCTGGATATCTAGGCTCCGTCCTCATAGGAATAGCTTTTGCTGCGGGCTGGACACCGTGTACTGGACCAATTCTTGCGGCAGTAATTGCGATGGGTGTTGTTAATCCAGGAATGGGATTATTCTATATGTTCTTTTATGTGTTAGGATTTGCAGTTCCATTTTTACTGATGACATTATTTATTGACAGACTCAATTTTTTCAAAAAATACGCCGCAAAATTCATGTTTATCGGTGGAATATTGATGATTATTATGGGGATTATTTTATTCTTCGATTGGCTGACAGTTATCATTGAACTATTAATTCCATGGTTTGGTGGATTTACAGGGTTTTAAACTTGATAGTTGCTCCCTTTGATAGTGACCTCTCATATGAAAAAGGGAGCGTGCTTTTTTATTGACCAATATACTATAGGGGGGTATAGTATAGATAGATAATAAAAGGATGTGAAGCTAATGGATAATTTTTTACATGAGCATGCCGTAACTCCAAGAACAGATGTGGAAAAGACAGCTGTTACAAATAGATTAAAAAGAATTGAAGGACAAGTACGAGGGATCCAAAAAATGGTGGAAGAAGATCGCTATTGTGTAGACATACTCGTTCAAATTAGTGCAATAAATGCCGCGTTAAAAAAGGTCGGATTTGAAGTAGCTGAACGACATGTAAAGCATTGTGTTCATGATGCGGTGCAGACAGGTAATGGCGAACCAATGATTGATGAATTATTAGATGTTTTAAAGCAAATCTCTAAATAAAGGGGGTCCTTATAATGAGTAACAAAACACATACAACAATAGGTGTAACGGGTATGACTTGTGCTGCATGTTCAACCAGAGTTGAAAAGTCGTTGAATAAAATGGACGGCGTAGAAGCACAAGTTAACTTAACAACTGAAAAAGCTACAATTGATTATGATGAAAATGTTACTTCGATAGATGATATTACCAAACGCATTGAAAATATTGGTTATGGTGTTGTATTAGACCAAGCGAATCTTGATGTTTTTGGTATGACTTGTTCAGCATGTTCAAGTAGGATTGAAAAGGTTTTAAATAAACAAGAAGGTGTTAAAGTTGCAAGCGTAAATCTCGCTACTGAGAGTGCGTCTATTGAGTACAACCCAGGCATCATCGATATCGATGCAATGATTGAAAAAATTAAAAACATGGGTTACGATGCAAAGCCAAAAGTAGAAAGTGAAGAAAAAGAAACGTATAAAGAAAAAGAATTAAAAACAATGAAAACAAAGTTAATCGTTTCTTCTCTATTAACAGCACCTTTGCTAATAACGATGCTTGTTCATTTATTTAATATAGAAATTCCAGCTATCTTTATGAATCCATGGTTCCAGTTCGCGCTGGCAGCTCCGGTACAATTTATTATAGGTTGGCAATTCTACACGGGAGCATATAGAAGCTTGCGGAATGGTGGAGCAAATATGGATGTCCTTGTAGCACTAGGGACGAGCGCTGCATTTTTCTATAGTTTATACGAAGGATTTATGACTATTGGAAATCCAGCATATGAACCTCATTTGTATTATGAGACGAGTGCTGTTATTATTACGTTAATTTTATTCGGAAAATATTTAGAAACAAGAGCGAAAAGCCAGACATCAAGCGCACTGTCATCCTTACTTAATCTTCAAGCAAAAGAAGCAAGAGTGCTAATAGATGGGGTCGAGACAATGATTCCTGTGGAAGATGTAACTGTTGGTGACCGCTTAGTAGTAAAACCTGGTGAGAAAATACCTGTAGACGGTATTGTAGTTAAAGGAAGAACTGCAGTTGATGAGTCTATGCTCACAGGGGAATCAATTCCAATTGAAAAAGATATTAACGCGACTGTAATCGGATCAACAATAAATAAAAATGGTTCGATTGAAATGGAAGCAACAAAGGTTGGCAAGGAAACAGCGCTTGCTTCGATTGTAAAAATTGTCGAAGAAGCACAAGGATCAAAAGCTCCAATTCAGCGTTTAGCTGACGTCATTTCGAGTTACTTTGTTCCGATTGTCGTAGTGATTGCAGCTCTAACATTTGCTATCTGGATTCTTTTTGTCCAGCCAGGTCAAATGGAATATGCTCTTCTTGCATCAGTTGCAGTCCTTGTAATTGCTTGTCCATGTGCATTGGGACTTGCTACACCAACATCTATTATGGTTGGAACGGGTAGAGCAGCTGAAAGTGGAATTCTTTTTAAAGGTGGCGAGCATTTAGAACGCACCCATGAATTAAACACAATTGTTTTAGATAAAACAGGAACGATTACAAAAGGAAAACCTGAAGTTACAGATTTCACAGGTGACAATGAAACGCTACAGCTTTTAGCAACTGCAGAGAAGGGTTCTGAACATCCGCTGGCAGAAGCAATTGTCGCATATGCTACAGAATTAGATATTGAGCTTTTAGAGGTAAATGATTTCACAGCTATACCTGGTCATGGTATCCAAGCAGAAATTTCAGGTAAAAATATTCTTGTAGGAAATAGAAAGCTCATGCGTGATCACGGGATTTCCGTTGGAGACCATGAAGATACAATGATTCAATATGAAACAGATGGAAAAACAGCCATGCTCATAGCAGTAGATGGACAATTTAGTGGTATTGTCGCTGTAGCTGATACGATTAAAGAAACAGCTGCCGAGGCAATTAAACAGCTGAAAGATCAAGGCTTACAAGTTGTCATGTTAACGGGCGATAATGAACGAACTGCACAAGCAATCGCAAAACAAGCAGGCATCACTGAAATAATTGCAGAAGTTTTACCAGAAGAAAAAGCAGACAAAATTAAAGAATTACAAGCTCAAGGCAAAAAAGTCGGAATGGTCGGAGATGGTGTGAATGACGCACCTGCTCTAGCAATTGCTGACATTGGGATTGCAATTGGTACGGGTACAGAAGTTGCGATTGAAGCAGCGGATGTTACGATACTAGGAGGGGAATTATTACTTATCCCCCGAGCAATTAAAATTAGTCACGCAACCATTAGGAATATTCGTCAAAATTTATTCTGGGCTTTTGGTTACAATACAGCAGGAATCCCAATTGCCGCAGTTGGCTTACTCGCGCCATGGGTGGCAGGAGCTGCAATGGCATTAAGTTCTGTAAGTGTAGTTACCAACGCACTTCGCTTGAAGCGCGTGAAAATATAAACTAAAATGTAGAAAAAGAGAGGTGATTTTTATGCAAACAACTAATCTAGAAGTACAAGGAATGACTTGTGGACATTGCAAGATGTCAGTAGAGGGCGCACTAAAAGGAATTGAAGGTGTATCAACTGCCGAAGTGAATCTTGAAACTGGAAAAGTCGAAGTAACATACGATGAGGCAAAAGTTTCTTTAAATGATATGAAAGAAACAGTTGAAGATCAAGGTTATGATGTAGTTTAGATAGATTAATTTTAAAGCTAGCTTCCATTATTGTTGGAGCTGGCTTTTTTTGATGGTGTTTTGTGTGGTATTTTGCGGAATGCTGAAGTTGTCACAGAATATGCCGAAGTGGACACAACTTTCCCCGAAGTGTTCACAAAATATCCCGAATTGGACACATAAAAGCCTGAAGTTCACAATTGCTTTCAGTTAAGATGTTGTTTAGATAGCTAAATGTTAAAGCTAGCTTCCATTATTGTTGGAGCTGGCTTTTTTTGATGGGTTTTTGTGTGGTATTTTGCGGAATGCTGAAGTTGTCACAGAATATGCCGAAGTGGACACAACTTTTCCCGAAGTCTTCACAAAATATCCCGAAATGGACACAGAAAAACCCGAAGTTCACAATTACCCTCACGAGAATTGACAGCTAATCGTCACGTTGTTAATATATGAGTATATACTAATATATACATATAAGAAAAATAACTTATAAAAGGAGTTTGTATTCAAATGAATGATACGAACCAAAATCCTATCACCAATAATACTGATTTAGATGAAGAAACGTTATTCATTGTTTCACAGACTTTTAAAGCTCTCGGAGATCCAACGAGAATTAGAATTTTACACTTATTATTTAAAGAAGAGCATTCTGTAAACTGTATTGCAGAGCGATTGAATTTAAAACAATCCACCGTCTCTCACCAATTACGCTTTCTAAAAAATCTTCGCTTGGTAAAATATCGACGCGATGGCACAACTTTATATTATTCACATGATGACGAACATGTATTAAATATCTTAGAGCAGACAATCGAGCATGCTTCACATTACTAATATATACATCTAGGGGGTATCTGAATGGGCCACGATCACTCACATGACCATACACATGGCGCAAATAAAAAAGCATTATTTATTAGTTTTATTGTTATAACTGTTTTTATGATTGTCGAAGCTATGGGTGGTGTTCTCACAAATAGTCTGGCGTTATTATCGGATGCTGGGCATATGTTAAGTGATGCTATTTCCCTTGGAGTTGCATTGCTTGCCTTTACATTAGGAGAGAGAGCCGCCAACTATAGTAAAACATATGGATATAAACGCTTTGAAATTCTTGCTGCTGTTTTTAATGGTGTTACACTCGTGTTGATATCAGGATTTATTTTCTATGAGGCTTTTAAACGTTTTCAAGATCCACCAGAGGTTGCTTCATATGGCATGCTAATCATTGCTGTTATTGGATTGTTAGTCAATATTTTTGTAGCATGGCTCTTGATGAGTAAAGGTGACACAGAAGGAAATTTGAATATGCGCGCGGCTTTTCTACATGTTCTCGGGGATTTACTCGGTTCAGTAGGGGCAGTAACTGCAGCATTACTCATTATATTCTTTGGCTGGGCGTGGGCTGATCCGTTAGCAAGTATAATTGTAGCTGTACTTATTTTGATTAGCGGCTGGCGAGTGACAAAAGAATCTGTGCACGTATTGATGGAGGGTACTCCAAAGGACATTGATATCGAAGAAATTGTGGAATTGATAGAAGCAAATCAAAAGGTAATTAGCATCCACGACTTACATGTTTGGAGTATAACTAGTGGGCAAAATGCACTCTCTTGTCATGTAGTCGTGGAGGAAGAAATTTCTATTTTGGAAAGCCAAAAGATTTTAAGGAAAATTGAGCAAGACATGAAACAAAAAAATATCGGCCATGTGACGATTCAATTTGAAACAAGTGATCATCCGCATGAAGATACGTTATTGTGTAGAGAGAAAATTAAGAAACACCCTCATGAATAAAAATTGGGGGTGTTTCTTATTTTTTTAATACAATTTAAGATGATTCCCGAATAACTAATTCTGGTTCAATAACTACCTTTTCCTTTTTACGATTAGGCTCTGTAATCCGTTTGTGAAGCAAAAGTGCCGCTTCTTGACCAGATTTTTGTGCGAACGATGATATTGTGGTTAGTGGTGGATAGGAAATTTCCGTTTCAGGAATATTATCGAATCCAATAACATCAATATCAACTCCAGGTTTTAATCCCATTTTTCGCAGACCAAAAATTGCTCCAAAAGCAGTTAAATCATTAAAACAGAAAATTGCCTGTGGTGGATCTGGCTGATTCATAATCTCCTCGATTGCAATTAGCCCACCATCCCTTGTTGGAGAACTTTCTAAGACAAGTGAATGGTCAACTGTCAATCCGGCATTTTCATGTGCGCCTGCATAACCATCCATTCTATCAAGCCATGGTAATGAATCGGAAATACCACCTATAAATGCAATTCTTTTATGCCCTTTTTTTTCAATTAAGTAATTTACAGCCATATAAGCTCCCGTATAATAATCAAGACCAACATAATCACGGTCAAGGTTCGCGAGTTCTCTAATACTAAGAACAACAGGTAGATCAAGTTTTTCGATTCGTTCAACCGTTTCAGTTGAACTAGTTGAAACCGGACATAATAAAATACCGCCAACTCTATTTTCTAACATTGTAGAAATTAGTCTATCCTGGTTTTTTAACGAGTCAAAAGTAGTTCCTAGTAAAACAGTATAACCATATTTTTCTAGTTCCTGATGGACCCCAAGTAAAAATTGAGCATAAAAGGTATTACCTACATCAGTGATAATAATTCCGATTGTCGATGAACTTTGAGAACGTAGATTTGCTGCAACACGATCGTAGACATAACCTAGTTCTTTCATAGATTTCAACACTTTTTCTTTGGTTTTATCTGCAACTTTCGGGCTATTTCTTACAATAAGTGATGCAGTAGCACGCGACACACCAGCATGATTAGCTACATCTTGTAATGTAACTCTACGTTGTGGTGGTTTTTTCATAATATGATAGCCTCCTTTTCTACAAATAATGATCGTTCGTTATTAAAATTGTATAATATGTATAGTATAGGCGAAAAATATTGAGGTTGCTATAAAAAGTAATGCAAATGGAATATTCCATAGACCTACCCGGTAAGGATTTACTTTAATTTCACTAGCTAAGATAGAGACAGATAGATTAAAAGGGCTATATAATACACTACTCAAACTACATGTAATGAGAACAATTGAAACAGAGATACTGGAAATGTCTAATAAAACTGGCTGTAAAATTTCAGCTAAGAGAATGATTGATACTAATGGATGAAACCCGACAAATGAAATCAGAAAGAAATATAATCCTATAAAACAAAATAATAATAAAGTCTGTTCTGATATTTGAATAAAAAAGTTTTGTAAAAGTTGTAGCAATTTTGTCTCAGCTAACATATTTACAAAAAAGCCAGCACTTATAAACATACAAAAGTGATTAGCTAATCCTTTAGATTTAAACTTCCAATGGTTCATACTATGAATAAGATAACGCTTCATTTTACCGAGGCGAAGGGACCAAATAAGTGAAATTGGAAAAAGTAATAATACTAACGAAATCAAATAACTTATGTCGAATATGTAACCAAGAAAAGTAACCGCTGAGACCAGCACTAAGAGTAGAATAAATAATTCTTTTATTTTCGATAGAATAGTGTCTAATGTTACTGAAACACTAGTTTGAACAAGTGGTATATGGCTAAGTTTATTACTATGAATTTTTGAATCTAAATATAAGAAGATCATTGCAAATAAGACTAGAAAAGGAAAAACAACAAAATAACTTTTGCCCGTAATATCTAGGGATTGTATAACCATAATTTCCATAGGACTCCATACTAAACATAATGCATACCCTCTTAATAATACTTTTGCATAAAATCTATTACCAAAGTTCGTAGGAAACGAGGCTAAAGAACTTTTTAAGGATTGTAATAATAAAGGTATGGTTGCAATATT
This sequence comes from Oceanobacillus sp. CAU 1775, assembly GCF_054482815.1. Classification (NCBI taxonomy): domain Bacteria; kingdom Bacillati; phylum Bacillota; class Bacilli; order Caryophanales; family Bacillaceae; genus Oceanobacillus; species Oceanobacillus sp. CAU 1775. Next base: position 329,274 of record NZ_JBTLRO010000003.1, read on the forward strand.
CAAGAATAGACCAAGGATATGACTCGTGTAAATACTGCGCTTATACAAATCACCCACATGATTAACTCTGAATTGAAGCAAGGATGCCAAATGCTTGTCATAGCGACCAACAAGAATCAGGGAATTTAGAAATGGAAGAAATAGAAATAGTGCAAGTATGCCAAGCATGCTATCGAATTGTAAAAAGTAATCATACCAAGAAAGGTCATTATTTATAAAAAGGATAAATCCAATTATATAAAATGCAATCCCAGAATAGAGATATAATCCTCTTGCATAATAAATTGATATGACAACAGCGAGGTTTGCAAAAATTCCTACTGCATATAAAACTATCTGATGTGGTAAGAAAATGGATAATAAAAATAGTATGATCACAAATAAATATAAGTAGCTTCGGAACATATAGAATATCTCCTTTTGATTAGATCGATCCAAAATTTAAGCCGATAAATGTATTACTTGATTTAAATACAATAGTACCATCTTTCCTTGTTAATACTATATTTTTTGAAATAAATAATAAATTATTTACACAATTCATAAAATTATTGTTGACAACGCTTTCATTCTAATTTATAATTCTGGATATATCAACTACTGCTTAAAAGTAGATCGATCTAATTAAACGAATAATAAATTCTTACATAATTATCAGTACTAATAATAACAATATAATACTAGAATATTAATGAGATTGAATAGTTAGATCCAAAAATTAGATCGATATAATTTCTGACAATTAAGATTACCAGTAAGGATAATTTTGATCTTTAAAATGCTAGCGCAACTCTATCACTACCGTAATTGTAAGTAACAAGATTGTTCTATATTATCAAATGAGATGATTTAATTAGAAGTTTTCATTTATGGTTAACTTGTTAGGGGGTATCAAGGAACTTCTTAAATTAGAAAGAAAAGCTATTATTAATGTTTATAAGGTTAGGAGTGTTAAAAGTGAAGCCAGTAATCAAAGTGATGGATGGATTAAATTTCATTATAAAAATTCTGTTAGGTACATTTATTTCTGTTGCGCTCGTCGTTATGACATGGCAAATTGTTGCACGTTATTTCTTTAGTGCACCACTTCCATGGTCAGATGAATTGGTAAGGTATTTGCTAGTATGGATTACATTTTTAGGAGCAGGTTTAGCAGTAAGGTACTCTAAGTTAATTCGATTAGATTTTGTATTTAACTTAATAAAACTCCCTCATCTCGTTGAGAGAGGACTTCGTGGATTAGCAACATTATTAACAATAGCATTTTGTGTCATTATATTAATTTACAGTTGGGAATTACTTACTATTGTTCATCCACAGAAATCTTCAAGTATGAAAATACCAATGTCGATTCCATATGCAGCAATACCTATAGGGAGTCTCATTATGTTATTAAATGTTTTCGTCGTCTGGATAGAAGGAGAGAAAACAGGTACTGGGGAGGAAGTCATTTAATGGGTCCATTTTTATTGTTTATTTCATTTATGATTTTCTTATTACTTAGTGTTCCAGTAGCTGTATCAGTAGGTCTTTCATCTACAATCATGGTTTTCTTGGAAGGCACATCTCCTACAGTCATCATACAAAGACTCTTTACATCAATTGATTCATTCACATTATTAGCTGTACTGTTTTTTATACTAGCTGGTAAATTAATGGAGGTAGGTGGTATATCCAAAAGGCTTGTTGATTTCGCATATTCTTTAGTTGCATCAATGACTGGAGGATTGGGAATGGCGGCTGTAGTAGCATGTATGTTTTTTGCTTCTTTATCGGGCTCAGGTGTTGCTACAGTAGCTGCAATTGGTGCAATTATGATTCCTGCAATGGTCGCAAAGGGGTATGATAAAGGTTTTTCCTCTTCTACCGTCGCAGCTGCAGGAGAGTTAGGGGTTATCATTCCACCTAGTATTCCGCTAATTTTGTATGGTGTAGCCGCAGGAGTATCGATTAAAGATATGTTTTTTGCGGGAATTGTGCCAGGGATAATGATTGGAATTTCTTTCATGATTATTGTGTTTGTTGTATCCAAAATAAAAGGATATTCAGGTGAAGGAAAGATAGAGTTTAGAGAAATATTTGTATCATTTAAAGATGCAATTTTAGCATTGTTAATGCCGATTATTATATTAGGTGGAATATATTTAGGGATCTTTACGCCAACTGAATCAGCAGTTGTTGCTTGTGTATATGCATTAATTATTAGTTTATTTGTTTATAAAGAAATGAAGTGGAAAGATCTACCAAAAGTATTCTATGATGCAGCATTAACAAGTTCGATCATATTAATTATCATTGCAAATGCTGGATTATTCAGTTGGATTTTAACAAGTGATATGGTACCTCAAGCTGCAGCTACTTGGTTTGGAGAAGTATCAAGTAATCCAATAATCTTCTTACTTATTATTAATGTTTTGCTGTTTATTGTCGGAATGTTCTTTGATTCCGGTGCAGCGATTTTAATAATTGCACCAATATTAGTGCCAGTAGCAATATCATATGGAATTGACCCAGTTCACTTTGGAATTATAATGATTGTTAACTTAGCGATGGGAATGATCACTCCACCATTTGGAGTAAATCTATTTATGGTGAGTCAGGTGGCAAATATATCAATTGAAAGATTGATGAAATACACGTCAATATTTGTGGCAGTAATGATTATAAATATTCTTATCTTAAGTTATGTTCCACAATTATCTTTATGGTTACCTGAATTAATAAAGTAGAAATTCTGTTACCTGTTGAATTTGATTAGTAGAGTTATTCTCTATTAATCTTTCAAAATATATTCAAATAAAAGAAGGGGTGTAAAAGAATGAAGAAAATTTTATTCGTTAGTTTGTTGGCATTGATTTTATTTCTAGCAGCATGTGGAGACGATGATGGGGATGCTACTGAAACAGCAGCTACACCAGATGCATCAGCTGAAGAAGGAACTGAAACTTCTGGAGATGCAACAATAATGAAAATTGGTTCAACGGACAAACCAGACGTTGCCATGGGTAAAGCAATGTATAAGTTTAAAGAATTAGTTGAGGAGAAAACGAATGGATCAATAGAGGTAGAAGTTTTCCCAGACAGCCAATTAGGTGGAGAACGAGATATCATTGAAGGTATTCAATTAGGAACAATGCAAGGTGGTCCTATTGGGTCTGCAGTTATGGCAAACTTCGCTCCATCCTTTAATTTATGGTCTCTACCATTTGTATTTCCTACGAGAGAAGACTCTCATAGAATACTAGATGGCCCATTAGGACAAGCGACTTTAGAAGATCTAGAGGATATTGGAATTATTGGATTCGGATTCTGGGAGAGTGGAATTAGAAACTTAACGAATGATGGTGGAGAAATTTCTAGTCCTGATGATCTAAATGGATTGAAAATAAGAACATTAGAAAATGAAATTCAATTAGACTTATGGACAGAATTAGGGGCTTCACCTACTGGAATGGCTTTTGCAGAATTGTTCTCTGCGCTACAACAAGGTGTAGTTGATGGGCAAGAGAATCCTTATAGTGTAATTTCTGCGGCAAACTTCAATGAAGTTCAAAGTTATGTAACTGAAACAGAGCATTTAATAGGGGTAAATCCATTCTTAGTTAATAAAGAATGGTACGAGGGCTTAACTTCAGAAGAACAAAGTGCTATTAAAGAGGCTGCTGAAGAAGCAAGAGATTTCCAAAGAGAAGAAAAGTCTAAAGAAGATGCTGAATTTAAAGCACAATTAGTTGAAGCTGGAATGACGGTAAAAGAATTATCACCTGAAGAAAGACAGGAATGGGTAGATAAAGCGAAGCCAGTAATTGATAAATATAGAGATGAAATCGGTGCAGATCTTGTCGACCAGTTGATGGAAGAAGCAAATCAATAACATAACTAATGATGAATTTGTAGTATAAACCTATATACAATTAATTAGATTTTGCTCTGGGATATACGGCTTAAAAGAGAGAAGTATATCCTTGGAGCAGGTTATTTCATGAATAATTATACTTCAATTTTTTAGTAAATGGGTTAAATATAGGAGGGAATAATATTGTCAACCAAGAGACCTACAGAGTTAACTTCAATTCAGAAAGAAGAATTAGATCAAGCATTTGAAAAAGCAAGAAAAGCTCAACAAATAATAGAGCAATATGATCAAGAAAAACTTGATCGTTTATGTCAGGCTGTTGCTTGGGCCGTTTCTAATAAAAGTACCTTTACTCGACTGACAGAAATGGGAATAGAAGAAAGCGGTCTAGGAGATATGAAAAGCCGTATGAATAAACGTTTTAAAATTCGTGGAATTCTCAGGGATGCACTAAGGCAAAAAAGTGTTGGGTTAATAGAAGAGATACCTGAAAAAGGGATTAAAAAATATGCGAAACCAGTTGGAATTATTGCTTCAATTGTACCAACTACAAATCCAGATTTAACTCCTGCAGGTTCAGCAATATATGGATTGAAAGCAAGAAATGCATTAATTTTCTCTCCACATCCTCGTTCCAAAAACACATCGTTTGAGACCGTAAAGTTAATGCGCGAAGCCTTAGAAAAGGAAGGTGCTCCAGCAGATCTCGTTCAATGTTTAGTGAACGTTAATATTCCAATGACAAGAGCGCTGATGGCAAGAGCTGACCTTGTGCTTGCAACAGGTGGTAAAGCGATGGTTGAAAGTGCATATAGTTCAGGCACACCTGCGTATGGTGTTGGAGCAGGAAATTCAACGATGGTTATTGATGAAACAGCTGATATTGAAGAAGCTGCACTAAATTCGATGTTAAGTAAAACTTCGGATTTTGGCTCTGGTTGTTCTGCAGATGGAAATCTTATTATATCTGACAAAATTTACTCTAATATGTTAAATGAATTAATAAAAGTTGGAGGATATCTAGCGAACGAAGAGGAAAAATCACAGTTGCGTAATATCATGTGGAATGAAGAAGGAACTCGTTTAGCTGATTCTGTAGCAATATCTCCACAGAAACTAGCTCTTAAAGCTGGTTTTGAAATTCCGGATGATCGTAAATTTATTATAGTAGAAGCCACTGATATTGGTAAGGAGCATCCGTTTTCTGGTGAGAAATTGACAACACTAATGGCAGTTTATAAATATGAAGGTGACTTTGAAAATGCATTAGATATGATGCGTGCTATTTATGAAGTTGGTGGAAAAGGACACTCTTGTGGAATCTATTCCTATAATGATGATAACATTCATCGTTTAGCGCTTGCGGCACCAGTAAGTAGAATAATGGTTCGCCAACCACAATCAAAAGCAAATGCAGGAGCATTTGATAATGGAATGCCAATGACTTCAAGTCTGGGTTGTGGAACTTGGGGTGGAAATATAGTTTCTGAGAATGTAAATTTAAAACATTATATGAACGTAACTTGGGTTTCTGAAAAAATTCCAGAAGATAGACCATCTGATGAAGTTTTATTTGGTGAATTTTATGATCCAGTATTAGAACGATGATCAACTAAATGAATAACAAGTGTAATTATCTATTTTATTTATCATTATTTAGATCGATCTAAAGAGAACGGAGGATTTTATGTCAAATGAATTTTCATTAGCTCATCTGACTGTTTTAGACTCAACTCCACCTGAGATGACTTATCTTGCCGCTAAGGCAGGTTATGATTATGTTGGTTTTCGCGTCATAAATATGGGACTGCCAGGGGAACCAAATTATGATTTAGCGTCTAATAGACAAATGTTAAGAGAAACAAAGCAAGCATTAACTGAAACAGGTATTAAGGTACTCGATATCGAATTAGCAAAAATATTCGATGGCGTGGATCCTAAAAATTATGAACCTGCAATGGAAGTTGCAGCTGAATTAGGTGGAAGACATATTTTAAGTAGTATTTGGTCGGATGACAAAAGCTACGCTACTGAAAAATTCGCAGAGCTTTGTGATCTTGCGAAACATTATGATTTAACAGTTGAATTAGAATATGTGCCGATCGCATCTGTTATAAACCTAAAAGAATCGATTGAAATATTAGAAACTGTTAATAAAGAGAATGCTGGATTAATGATAGATACTCATCATTTTGATAGAGCCCAAGATAATATAACTGATCTCCAGCGTGTACCAAAAGAGTGGTTTCGTTATATGCATATTTGTGATGCAATTGGTCAAATTCCTAGTTCAAGAGAAGAAATGTTAAGAATTATAAGAGAAGAACGCTTATATCTAGGCGAAGGTGGTATAGATGTTGCAAGTATCATAAAAAACATACCGAAAATACCATATTCACTAGAATTGCCTAACATAAAACTTTCACGAGAGTTAGGAAATGAAGAGTTTGCTAGACAATGCTTACAGTTTGCAAAGAGTTATTTTGAACAACATGATTTGTAAAAAAATAAATATAGATAAGCGATAATAATTAGAAATATGTTAAGAGTTTTTAAAGTATGGATGGTGATAGGATGGTAAATGGATTATATATGGTTAGCCCTGGAAAAATCATTTGGGATACAGTACCACTTAAAGAAAGCCTAGAAGATCAAGAGGTAAAAATTAACGTTAAATTAGGTGGAATATGTGGTTCTGATACAGCAGTTTATAAAGGGAAATTAGCACATGCAAATTACCCCGTCGTTCCAGGACATGAAGTCTTGGGGGAAGTCACAGAGGTGGGGGAGAAAGCAAAAGTAAAAGTCGGAGATCGCGTAGTGGTTCAACCTAATACCTATTGTGGGAAATGTGAGTATTGTCTTGAAGGAAAAACGAATGTTTGTCCTGAAAAACAATCATTAGGTATTAATATTAACGGAGGTTTTTCCGAAACGCTGATTGTTGAAGATAAATATGTGATAAAAGTTCCCGAGGCGTTAGTTAATGAAAGGGCAATTTTAGTTGAACCTCTAGCCGTCATTGTCCATGCATTTAAAAAAATTCGTTTAATCAAAGACGCATCAATAGCCATAATTGGTTGTGGAACGGAGGGAATGCTTGCAATAGCATTAGCTACGTACTTGGGTGCAAAAGTAACAGCAATCGATATAAATAATAAAAAGTTAATAAAAGTTAAAAAACATTATCCAGATGTGCATGTTGCTTTGCCTAAAGATGTGAAAGAAGACTACTATGATATTGTAATGGAAGTTGCGGGAACCGCTGAATCATTTACACAATGTATTGACATAGTGAAACCTACTGGATGTGTTGTTTCCGTTGGCTTTCCACAACTTGCTGAAGTCTCTGTTGTAAAGATTGTTCGAAAAGAAATTACAATAAAGGGATCGATTATTTATCAAGCACCTCAGGATTTTGAAACGAGTATTAACTACTTATTAGATGATAATTTTCGAGTAGAATCAATAATTTCTAAAGTTGTTAATGTAAAAGACTATGAAGAAGCTTATCAAATGGCTGTCTCAGGAGATTATAGAAAAATAATATTAGACTTTGAATAATTATATCGACAAATTTCCAAATAGAAACTTAAATTAGAAAACCCAAGTATGTAAATTCAGTTGATTAACCTACGAATGATAATTAGGAGGTAATACATTGACGAAAAAGTTAGTTTCAAATTTACTGGTAGATTATCTGGAGGATAGAGGAGTAGAACATATTTTTGGATTATGCGGTCATACAAATATAGCATTTCTCTCCCAGTTAGAAAATAGTTCTATAAAGTTTGTTAATGTTAGACATGAGCAAATCGCTGCACATATGGCTGATGGCTATGCACGTGTAAAAAAGAAAACAGCAGTTTTATTAAGTCATCTTGGACCTGGTTTAACAAACGCAGCTACTGGTGTTGCCAATGCAGCACTCGATTCCATTCCTATGGTAGTCATTGCAGGTGATATTCCAAGTCACTTTTACGGAAAACACCCACACCAGGAAGTGAATTTACATGCTGATGCGGCACAGCATGAAATATATCGTCCATTTGTAAAACGTACATGGCGCGTTGATCGTCCAGATTTAATGCCAGAAATTATGGAGAAAGCATTTCAACTTGCAGAATCTGGTCGGCCTGGCCCTGTTTTAGTATCTGTGCCAATGGATATTTTTTCAAAAGAGATCGAATCTGATTCATTTGAGAAAGTGAAAGCTCATACACGTTCGCTAAGTAAACCTTCGATTGATGACGAACTAGCAAGAGAAATTATTGAGAAATTGGTTCAAGCTGAAAGACCAGTAATTTATGCTGGAGGTGGAGTTATTCTAGCTGATGCTGCGGAGGAATTAAGAGCGTTTAATGCACATTTTGATATTCCTGTTGCTCATTCTTTAATGGGTAAAGGTGTTGTCTCTGATGATAGTGATTTAACACTAGGTATGACAGGATTTTGGGGAACGAAATTCATTAATGAAAAATGTAGAACTGCAGATCTAATATTAGCATTAGGAACTCAATTTGCAGAAGCTGATAGTAGCTCATGGGAATCTGAATATACATTTGATATTCCAAACACAAAACTTATCCATATTGATATTGATGCAAGTGAAATTGGCCGAAACTACCCAGCAGAGATTGGAGTTGTTGCCGATTTAAAGCAAGCACTCAAAGTATTAAATCGCGTAGCAAAAGAGCTCTATTCAGAAGGTAAAACAAATGAGCAGATTAAGAAAGAAATTCTTGAAAACCGTCGAGCGTTTAAAGAAAGTAATATGGAAGTAAGAAATGATGATAGCTTCCCACTATTACCCCAACGTATTTTAGCGGATTTAGAGGCTGTCATTCCGAAAGACTATTACATTACCACAGATGTTGGTTGGAATAAAAATGGAGTTGGACAGCAGTTCCCGATATACGAAGCAGGAAGTATTTTAACACCTGGTGGATTTGCTACAATGGGCTTTGGTGCACCAGCAGCAATGGGAGCTAAAATAGCTGATCCAGATAAAGTTGTTATTTCTCTTGTTGGAGATGGTGGATTTGGACAAAATCCTGCACTTTTAGCAACAGCAGTTGAAGAAAATATACCAGTTATATGGATTATTATGAACAACTCTTCCTTTGGTACAATTGCCGGTTTGCAAAAAGCGCACTATGATACGACGTTCGGAACTGTTTTTGATAAGTCACCTGATTTTGCGGCAATTGCTAGAGCATATGGTGTTGAAGGTATCAAAATTGAAGCTGCATCTGAATTAAAACCTGCTATTGAAAAAGCGATTAAACTAAATAAACCAGTCGTAATTGACGTTCCTATGATTAATAATCCAGTTCCGACAGATGGACATTGGAACATCATGGATATATATTCACCTGATAAAAAGGTGCATCATGTAAGTGTTGAATAAGTATTTTTCATAGCTAAACACTTAAATTTTTAAAATTCTATGGTTCCTTAGAAGGGAGGATACTATTAATGAAAGAGATTCATTTACCCAAAGAGGTAACTATATGTGAAGTTGCTCCTCGCGATGGATTACAATCGATTGAAAAATGGATTCCAACAGATGATAAAGTAGGAATTGTACGTGGGATTGCAAAAACCGGTATAAAATCAATTGAAATCACTTCCTTTGTTCATCCGAAAGCAATTCCGCAATTGAAAGATGCAGAAGAAGTAGTGAAGGCTACGATCGATGAATTAGAAGGTATTAATCTACGTGCACTCGTACCTAACTTGCGTGGAGCAGAACGAGCATATGGAGTTGGAATCAAAAAGTTAAAAACCATGCTATCTGCAACTGATTCTCACAGCCTTTCAAATGCGAATGCAAAGGTTGTTGATGCACAAAATCAATTAACACCTATTTTTGAGTATGCAACAAAAAATAATATTGAAGTGATGGGATCTATTTCTGTTGCATTTGGCTGTTCATTTGAGGGTGTAGTACCAGTTGAACGATTAATAGATATTATTAAACGATATAAGGACGCTGGGGTAACTGAAATCTCGCTTGCTGATTCAACAGGAATGGCACAACCTAAACAAGTCTATAACACCTTAGCAATTGTAAAAGAGGAATTTCCTAATATAGAATTTTCCATGCATTTTCATAATACAAGAGGTATGGCTTTAGCCAATATCTTTTCTGCATTACAACAAGGTGTGACTATGTATGATAGTTCTATAGGTGGAATAGGTGGTTGTCCTTATTTGCCTAACGCAACTGGAAATGTGGCTACAGAAGATCTTGTTCACATGTTGGATGAGATGGGTGTAGAAACAGGGATTGATTTAGGTAGATTAATTGAAACTGCAAAAGACGTACGAAAGACTGCAGGGGTAAGCGGTGATAGCTATATGTTAACAGCTGGTCCATCTGCGAATCTTCACACGAAGCCAACTGGTCAGCAAAAAATGGGGTAGAAACAGTTAAGATAAAGCAATTGTGCCGTATAATCCAACCATAATAGAAGTTGTTGGATTATACGGTTTTTTATATAGATTTTATTCTAAATATCTAATCGAATAAACAAATCACAAATGAAACTTCCTAGCAATTTTCTTTTTGATTCGCACTGGTAAGCCATATTTCACGTAAAGCATAATTAATAATAAAGGGATTAGCTGAAGTACAGTAACGATAATCCAAGTCCATAGGTTTGTATCGCTTTGGTAATTTTGAATAAAGAAGTTTATCCACATGGCCAAAATGACTAATGCCATGAAGAGAGAACCAATAACATTGAAACCTCGAACAGATAAAGCTCTAACGACACTCCAATAACCAATAGCAATTACTGTCGTTCCAGTAACAATCGGGAATGCGAGTGGAATAAACCAATCTAAGCTTCCATCGAAAATATCCAAACCAAATAATAACAGGAGTGCATTTGCACCGATTCCAATGATGATTTTGTAATAATTTTGGACATAACCGAACGAAAAGTAAATGAGAACCAGTCCAGAGAGCACACTTAAATTACTATACCTTGACCATGTGAACGAATTATTTAATTCATAGTCCACATAGAACATGAGACTGACCGCGACAAATACCAATAAACTGAGGAAGATAAAAATTCGATTCAATACTCTCCTCATGTAAGCCGGATAAGGGTTCGTTGTTTTCGGGAATTTTCTTATGCGCAATGTTACTTCTTTTTCTTCATTTATTTTTGGAATATGGAAGCCACAAAGAGGGCAAGGGTGGTTGTCCCATTCCACTTTGACTCCACATTTTGGACAATAGGCCATCTTAATTCTCCCCATCATTTGTTTCTATCATAACTTCAACACCTAATTCTCGAATGCTTGTAAAAAATTCGCGCTCTAACATTCGATCTCGAGAGATACTACCAAAAGAAATACACATATTATCTTGATAACTAATGATAATTGCTTTTACCTTATTTCCAATACTTGGTGGTGGATAGCATTCAATTCTTTCTACATACTTTTCAAGTTCACTAGGCAGCTTAACGATTCCTAGATTAGAAAGTCCGCTTGTATATTGGCCTTCTCCAAAAAAGGAATAAATCGAAGGAGCTACGATATCCTTGATTGGAGATGGCATAAAACGTAAAACAATTGATTGCTCACTAATTACACTACGTTTTAAATATTGTTTCAGTTTTTTCGGTGTTAATAACCTGCTAAATTCAATACTAACTTCTTGAAGAATCTCTTCAAATGTATATTCCCCAAGCCTAGCATCTATAGATGGTGTAATACTTATAAAGAAATTTCGCATTGTTTCACTTTCGAAAAATGTCCGCATATTAACAGGTACATTGATCACGATTGGCCTTTTGCGTCTAGATGTTCTTTCCTGAATTCTGAGTAGGCTTTGAATATAAATAGCTGTAAGTAAAACCGTAATCGAAACCTGATATTCTTTAGCTTTTTCTTTTATTGCTTGGATGGAAATAATACCTGTGACAATATGATAATACCCCTTTTTATCCAAAGGTAGTGGGAGTTTAAATGATTTTCCGGAAATTATATTTGGAGCAGGAATACTTTTATCATAATATTTTCTAAAGGCATTTTCTGTTTCTAATTCTAATTGCTGCTCACTGACAACCTCTTTTTCAATTGGAACTCCCTCTTTTAAATGCAAGTATTGTTTCACAAGTTCATTTAAAAACTTTAATCCTCCTGTACCATCTGTAATACTGTGTGATAATTCCAGTGCGATGCGATTATTATAATAGTAGATACGATAAGGAAAAGACCCCTTTTTTTTAATGGATAAACTCATACACGGATAATACTTTTCTTTTTCAACTTTAGGAAAGTGTTTTGTTCCTTCGAAATAGTGCCAAAAGAATCCTTGTTTTAGTTGAACTCTTAAAAAGGGGAATCTATCTAAAGTTGATTCCAACGCATGCTGCAGGTGGACAGGATCAATTGGAGAGTTTAATGTTGCAGATAGTCGAAATAAAGTAGTTGCACGCGAAGAGATGAGAGAAGAATATAATTTTCCTGCGTTATCTAATTTATACCAAGCATCGTTCGTCCGCATTGATATCAGTCCTTTCCGCGTGATTGTTAAGTAATTGTATCATAATGAAACTGCTAAAGATAGGTAAGTAAAATGCCGTTTATAGAATACTTTTACCAAATTAAAAGAAGGTAAAACATAGATATTTGTCGAAGTATAATTAGGTAGTGATTGTAAAAGAAATCACTGGCTAAAATGAGGAGAAAATGATGAAAACAGTTGATAATGTTTCAAAAGAAAGTTTAAGAAGCAAAGGATTTAAGCTGATACTAAAAATCTTCCGAAGAAAAGCATTTTGGGATAAAACAGGCGATGATTTATTAAAGGCAATAGCAACAAGAAGATTATTAAGTTATGAGCCACCTAACAGATTGAAAAAACATATGAAAATAGAAAAGAAAAATATAGATGGTTTTCATTTTTATGAGTTACGTCCTTTTACTAAAACGAGTAATAAGTTTATTTATTATACTCATGGTGGTGCTTATGTTCATCGGATTAGTAAGTATCACTGGAATTTCTTAGGGAAGTTAATGCAGGAATTAAATTGTGTTATCATTATTCCGCTTTATCCCTTAGCTCCTGAGCATACATATAAAGATACCATTAAATTCACGTTGGAACTTTATGAGCTTCAATTACAAACAATAGATAAGTCATCGGAGATTATTTTAATGGGAGATTCAGCTGGTGGTGGCCTTGCACTCGTTTTAGCGCAAATAATAAAAGATACGGAGCTTCAACAACCGGAGAAAATTGTTATGATTTCTCCTTGGTTGGACGTATCTCTTACTAATCCAGCTATTGAAAAATTTGAGGAAGATGATTTGTTTCTTGTGAAAACTGGACTTGTAGAAGTAGGAAAAATGTACGCTGGAGATATTGATACGAAAGATCCGAAAGTTAGTCCGATTTATGGCGATTTGCATGGACTGGGAGACTTAACCTTAATGATGGGAACCCATGACTTGCTTGTGGCTGACGCTAGAAAGTTTATAGAAATCACAAAAGAACAGGGCATTGATGTTACCTATATTGAAGCACCAAAAATGTTACATGTTTATCCAATATTTAATTTCCCAGAATCAAAACAAGCTTTCGTAGAAGTAGTTAAGGAACTTAATAAAAAGAAAAAAATTTAAAAAGTACCGAGGGAGAAAATGCAATGAACTATGATGTTATTGTAATTGGGGCAGGTCTTGCAGGGTTGACAGCAACAGCAGAAATTGCTGATTCAGGTAAAAAGGTATTATTACTAGATCAAGAACCAGAAGCATCACTAGGCGGACAGGCATGGTGGTCATTTGGCGGATTATTTCTAATAGATTCACCAGAACAAAGGCGAATGAAAATTAAGGATTCCATAGATTTAGCAAGACAGGATTGGTTCGGATCTGCAGGGTTTGACCGAGAAAATGATGAAGACTACTGGGGTAAAAAATGGGCAGAGGCTTATCTTGAATTTGCTGCAACAGAGAAAAGACAATGGTTAAGAGAAATGGGCGTGCGTTTTTTCCCTGTCGTTGGTTGGGCAGAAAGAGGTGGACGACTAGCAAACGGACATGGAAATTCTGTCCCGCGCTTTCATATTGTTTGGGGCACAGGTCCAGGAATTGTCGCTCCATTTGAAAAGCGTGTAAGAGAGCATATAGAAAACGGGAATGTAGATTACCGTCCGCGTCATATGGTAGATCAATTACTCACTAGAGATGGAGCGGTTATTGGCGTTACAGGTTCAAAGCTAGCTCCAAGTAAAGCAAAGCGTGGTGAGGCGAGTAATCGAGAGGTGATTGATAAATTTGAATTCTTGGCTCCAAATGTTGTCGTTTCTAGCGGTGGAATTGGTGCTAACTTTGATTTGATTCGTAAAAATTGGCCAAGTCGTCTTGGTAATGCTCCAAAACGAATGATTTCAGGAGTCCCAGCTCATGTAGACGGTAGGATGCTTGAAATTACAGAACAAGCTGGAGGAAGAATCGTCAACCGAGACCGCATGTGGCATTATACAGAAGGAATAAAAAACTGGTCCCCTATCTGGAATCGCCATGGAATTCGTATTCTTCCAGGACCATCTTCTATGTGGTTTGATGCAACTGGGAAAAGATTTCAAGCGCCAAACTATCCGGGTTTTGATACCCTTTCAACATTAGAAGCTATTCAAAAGATAGGCTATGATTATTCTTGGTTTATTCTTTCCCATAAAATAATTGAAAAGGAATTTGCCCTTTCTGGTTCCGAACAAAATCCTGACTTGACTGGAAAAAGCATTCGTAAAGTGGTTGAAAGAGCTTTAAAATCCGTACCTGATCCTGTACAAGCTTTCCTGGATCATGGTGAAGATTTTATTATTGCTGATACAATCAATGATCTTGTTGAAAAAATGAATCATTTATCAGGTGACCATCTCTTAGATGCAGCAAATATTGAAGAACAAATTTTAGCAAGAGATCGTTCCTTAGATAATAAGTTTACGAAGGACTTACAAGTGACAGCACTAAGAGGTGCAAGAAACTATTTAGGAGATAAATTAGTTCGCGTAGCCAAACCTCATAAAATACTAGATCCGAAGAATGGTCCATTAATTGCGGTAAGGTTGAACATTTTAAGTCGTAAAACACTTGGTGGGTTACAAACAGATTTGGATGGAAGAGTGCTAAATGAAAGTGGAAATCCTGTACCAGGATTATATGCAGCAGGAGAAGTTTCTGGATTTGGCGGTGGAGGCGTTCATGGCTACCGAGCACTGGAAGGGACCTTTCTAGGAGGTTGTCTATTTACTGGACGGGTAGTTGGCCGTTCGATTGCTAATAACTAAAAGAACTTCTTTACTGCATGTTAATGGGTTTACCTCAGAGGTGCAAACAAGCTATTTGTAAATAATATCTTAGTGACATCCACAATAGAATTCACGGCGAAATTTTTATTGTTATATAAAAACTAGTCGGCGCTTGGTTCCAAATTCAAATAGAATATAACAACCATTTTCGCAGTAACAGAAATAAATATCTCCATCTTATAATTTTCCTGTGATTTAATATGTGAATTACTATGAAAAACAAAAGGGTTTAAATTTTATATTAAAATGTAAGTGAAAATATTGCAGGGATTGTGAAGCTTTACACTTAAGCTAACGGGGCAGGATAGTTGAATAAGAAAAACCAGAGTAAAGGAGAAAAATATATAATGACTGTTAATTTGGAACCAACAAAAGAACAAGTTAGGAATTGGATAGAAAGTTTTGTTCCCAAAAT
>NZ_JBTLRO010000004.1:0-330313 GCF_054482815.1 Oceanobacillus sp. CAU 1775
ATGGACAAACTTTTTTCAATCCCTGGAAGATAACACACTGGAATCAATTGAATACGGAATGGAACCAATACAAGACGAATGTTTATCGAAAAAAACAGTAAGTATTCTTCAACAAACGGGTGCAATAGTGGAAGAAAGTGATCCAAATAGGGTCGCTTTTTTTATAATAAATAGATTTGGGTATTATTATTGGAATATTATGTTAGTATTTAGATAGAAGTTTTTAAACGAACTGGACAGGATAGTTTAAAACGTATAGTCTTTTTTCACCTTAAATATACATAATAATGGAATTACAATGAAACCTATATTCAGCGGTTCCGTATATAATAAAATGGGGGTGATGTACTATGGTTAGAAAGATAATATTGCTAGGGATGTTTTTGTTATTACTTTCAGCTTGTAATTCCAATACCTTCACTTTTAATGGAGAAACAACTAATTGGTCTGCTTCATTAAAAGTTACTCAACACAGTAACGACTACGAAGATAAAAAACTTGAATTGGAATATAAAGGTGATGAAGTTAGTGCAGTTGGAGATATAACTTTTGATGTTGATACGAACGCTGGCGGATTTGGCCGTAGCGGGGCTTCTTTAAATGAAAAAGGTGTACTCATTATTGAGAATCAGTCAAACCCAACGAATGCCAAAGTAAGTGAAAGTTCCGTGGTAGAAGTAATAGTAGAGTGGAATGACAATACTGAAACGCTTATTTTAACTAACGATTAGATATTAAAAGATTGGGTGCGTTAGTTGAAGGAGTAATTATAAAAAAGAAAGCTTAGAGAATTTAATTCTCTAAGCTTTGTGATGGAATTTATACTGTGAAGTTAATTGTGAGAATCGTGCGAATTACCTTTTGAATGTTGATGCGATTTATGATTTTGCAACTCACATGTATCTTTGTTAACTACATATAGAGAGAGGTGCTCTTTTTGTAAACAATTTTATTTATTTTCTACCATAATCCGCCTTAATTTCTCCCCAACGTTTCGTATCCCATTTCAAGATCTTATTTTCATAAGTATTATTTTGCAGCCAATAAAGCGCGCGGTCAATCAAATTCCAGATTTCTTCTGTTGATTCGTCTCTTTTCAAAGTTGTGGAAACCTTCTTTTCTCTTATCCATTTCATTGCATTACGTGAATCTGTGTAGATTGTTTTATTGCTGCCTTGCTGTTTTAAGTGAGCAAGAGCATGAACAATCGCAAGGAATTCTCCTAAATTGTTTGTTCCTCTTTTGATAGGACCGTGTGAAAAAATTACTTGTCCTGTTTTTGTATCGACACCTTGGTATTCAACTGGCCCAGGGTTTCCTCGTGTCCCAACATCGACAGAAATACTGTTATAGTCTATTTCTCCACTGTCAATATTATCAAGATTTTTCACTTGCTTTGCAGATGTTTTCCCCTGACCCCAATGAACTTTCCATCCTTCTTCATATGCTTTTGTCGCTTGCTCCAGGGATGGGTATGCTTTAAATTTTGCTTGATCGAATTTATTTACTTGTTCTTGGCACTTTGCCCAACTATCATATACGCCAGGTTTCCTACCAACCCATACGACGTAGTATTTCTTTTTCGCCATCGAATTGCTCCTCATTCAATAATATTTCATTAATTATAACATGTAACTTACAATTTTAGGCTTGTCATATAACAGAATAACAATCTTTTCTGAAAAAATTATAAAAAGTTTTATGGAAGTAAACCCTTATATACCAAGGGATAGACAAACTACCAATAAACAATATTCAAATAATTTATAAAAAAGAGTTGATTTTTCAAAAGACTTAACATACACTGTTATACAACAAGTAAGATTAATCAAAATACTGTTATATAAAAGGAGGAAGCGAAATGATGAAACAGGAGAAAGTATCTTGTCCAGAGTGTGGAAAAGAAGTAGATTCAAAAAGCTTTTCAATGGTATGTGATTATTGCTTATCGAAACGTGGGGAGTAAATTTTTTTGGGCGTAGTGTTATATAACAAATGGTTATTTTTGTGTATATCATATAACAGATGGGGAGCGTAATTGAATGGTAATAAATCAAGCTACTGTGAAAGTAAACCATGAACAAAAGTATGCAGAAATCCTAACGCCCGAGGCATTAGGATTTCTGGAAAAACTACATCTCAACTTTAATGACCAACGAAAAGCACTACTGGAGAAAAGAAAAGAATTACAAGAAGAAATTAATAATGGAAAAGAGCTTCAATTTCTAGAAGAAACCAAGCATATCAGAGAAGGTGACTGGGTAATCGATCAGCTACCAAGAGACCTGCAGGATAGAAGAGTAGAAATTACTGGTCCAGTAGATAGAAAAATGATTATTAATGCATTGAATTGTGGGGCTAAAGCTTTCATGGCAGATTTCGAAGACGCGACATCACCAACTTGGACGAATGTGATGGATGGGCAAGTGAATCTGAGAGATGCTATTCGAAGAGAAATTGATTTTACTGCTGATAATGGTAAGTCTTATTCTTTAAATGAAGAAACTGCTGTACTCATTGTTCGTGCCCGGGGCTGGCATTTGGAAGAAAGACATTTAACCGTAAATGGTGAACCAATGTCTGGTAGTTTAGTAGATTTCGGATTATATTTTTTCCATAATGCAAAAGAGTTGTTAGCAAGAGGATCTGGTCCTTACTTTTATTTACCAAAAGTGGAGAGCCATTTAGAAGCGCGTCTCTGGAATGATGTATTTGTTTTTGCGCAAAATGAATTAGGTATTCCACAAGGAACAATAAAAGCAACGGTACTTATTGAAACAATTACAGCAGCATTTGAGATGGATGAAATTTTATATGAAATTCGTGAGCATGCAGCAGGTTTAAATTGTGGACGCTGGGATTACATTTTCAGCTATATTAAGAAATTCCATAAGAATCCAGATCGAATCTTACCTGACCGTGCCGCAGTTACAATGGAAGTTCCATTTATGCGCGCGTATACACAGTTAGCGGTAAAGACTTGTCATAGAAGAAATGCATTTGCGATGGGTGGAATGGCAGCACAAATTCCTGTAAAAAATGATGACGCCGCAAATGAAATTGCGTTTGAAAAAGTTCGCAAAGACAAAGAACGTGAAGCAAGAGATGGGCATGATGGAACATGGGTAGCACATCCAGGAATGGTAGAGCTCGTAAAAGATATTTTTAATAAAATCATGCCTACTTCAAATCAATTAGATAAAAAACGAGAAGATGTTGAGGTCACTGCTGAAGAATTAGTAGAGCTTCCAGAAGGGGAAATTACGGAAGAAGGACTGCGAACGAATATTAGTGTGGGCATCCAATATACTGCAGCTTTACTTTCAGGAAGAGGAGCTGTACCAATTAATAACTTGATGGAAGATGCCGCAACAGCTGAAATTTCTAGAGCGCAAATCTGGCAATGGATTCGTTATCCAAAAGGTGTGCTTTCAGATGGTAGAGATATAACGATGGAATTAGTAGAACAAACACTAGAAGAAGAATTAAGAAAAATAGAAAACATGGTTGGGAAAGAGTTTTATCAGCAAGGCAATTATGAACAAGCTGCAGAAATCTTTGATGATTTAATTAAGCAAGAGACATTTGAGGAGTTTTTAACTTTACCAGTATACGAAAAATTAATCCAAGGGGGAAATCAATAATGACAAACGAACGTGTACAAAAATTACAAAAAAGCTGGGAAAATGATTTACGATGGGTAGGAATTGAGCGACCATATTCTGCTGAAGATGTTATTAGATTAAGAGGTTCAATAGATTTAGAATACACGCTTGCTAGTCGCGGTTCTGAAAAGTTATGGGAATTAATTAATACAGAGGACTATGTGAACGCTCTTGGTGCATTAACTGGTAATCAAGCTGTTCAACAAGTAAAAGCAGGGTTAAAAGCAATTTATTTAAGTGGCTGGCAAGTTGCTGCTGATGCAAACATGGCTGGAGAAATGTATCCTGATCAAAGTTTATACCCAGTTAATAGTGTACCAAATGTTGTGAAACGTATTAATCAAGCATTACAGCGTGCAGACCAAATACATTATTCTGAAGGCGATACAGCTATTGATTGGTTTGCTCCAATTGTAGCAGATGCAGAAGCAGGTTTTGGAGGACACTTAAATGTATTTGAATTAATGAAGTCGATGATTGAAGCTGGGGCATCTGGTGTACACTTCGAGGACCAATTAGCATCAGAGAAAAAATGTGGTCACTTAGGTGGGAAAGTATTACTTCCAACACAGACGGCAGTAAAAAACTTAGTTGCAGCTCGATTTGCAGCTGATGTCATGGGAACGCCTACAATTTTAATTGCCCGAACAGATGCAAACGCAGCAGATATGGTAACAAGTGATGTTGATCCAGAAGATGCATCATTCCTTACTGGAGAGCGTACTGCTGAAGGGTTTTATAAAACAAATGCTGGGATTGATCAAGCAATCGCAAGAGGTCTTGCATATGCGCCATATGCAGATTTAGTATGGTGTGAAACTGCGGAGCCGGACCTTGAGGAAGCAAGGCGTTTTGCTGAAGCGATTCATGAGAAGTATCCAAATAAACTGTTAGCATATAACTGTTCACCTTCATTCAATTGGAAGCGAAAATTATCAGACGCGGAAATAGCAAACTACCAAATTGAACTAGGTAAATTAGGTTATAAATTCCAGTTCGTTACACTTGCTGGATTCCATTCACTAAATCACAGTATGTTCGAACTTGCTAGAGGCTATAAAAATGAAGGAATGGCTGCATATTCTAGGTTACAACAAGCAGAGTTTGCAAGTGAGGAGAATGGCTATACTGCTACTCGTCACCAACGTGAAGTAGGGACAGGTTATTTTGATGAAGTTGCACAAGTCATTTCAGGTGGTACTTCTTCAACGACTGCATTAGCTGGTTCAACAGAAGCAGAACAATTTACAAATTAATAAATGAAAAATAACCAGTCAAGGAAATAGGTAACATATTCCTTGCCTGGTTATTATTTTAATAGTAATTATTCAATTCCATTAGCAATATCTAGTAAAATATCTTTTGACATTTCAGGTCCGTCAACAGTTAAATCAATAAATAAATCACCATGCATCCAAGTCATGTACATGAAGTTTCCTTCAGAAAATTGAAGAATACCTGTCTCTCCATTGATATCAATTTCTTCAGTAGTTTCTTCCATATAAATTTCACCATATGCTTCTTTTGAAGGATACACATCTACTGTGAAATAATTATAAAAGTCTTTTTCATAGCTTATAAAAACAGCACCACTATATTCATCATAATACGTATCTACAAGCTCATATCCTTCTGGAACATGAGTTATTGTTGGAATTGTGAAATCAATAATTTCGTTTATTTCATCAAGTGTCAAATCTTCTTCTTCATAATCATAATCATCTTCCCAATAATCATCAGCTACTACGTTTTCAAGTACTTCAGCAGGAACTTCAATTGGTTCGACTTCATCTATATTTGAAATACTAACTTCAGAGCTAATGGTGAACGCTTCTCCGTCCATCTCGATATCTGCAAGTACAGTTTGGGTTGTAAGAATCATCGTTTTCTTGTCGATCCACATTTTTGTTTCAAAATTGTTTACTGAAAAGTCCAGCTCTTCATCAAATAATATTTCACCACCGTTACCACCCATGGATGAGTCTAAATAAGGATCAACAAGTTTTTTAAATGTTTCCCCGTCGCCAGTTAGTGACAGTACATACATACCATCTTCCTCAGTCATCTCAAATTGATCTTCAAATGCCTGTAATTTTTCTAACTCTTCTTTATTTAGTTGGTCAAAGCTACCTAATTGCAGTTCTTCTTCGGACATTTCAAACCACTCATCGAACATCGACATATACCCTACACCATCCGCATAATATGTCTCTGTTTCCATTGCCATTCCAGGCATGTTCATTGTCATTTTAATATACATCGTATCGGGATTATGGGTAATGTCACTAACGCCTTCTATTGACATATCCATTCCAAGCATACTTGTATCCATTTTTATATCTGCTGAGTAACTTTCGATTGTTTCCACTTTTTCAATGGTTTGACTTAAAACTTCTTCTTTACTTAGGTCTTCATTAGCTCCACATGCAGCTAAGAAAATTAATACTAAGCCTATTAATAGATAAACAGTTTTTCTCATATTCCTTTTCTCCCTTTGTGATAATAAGTATTCTCTTGTAGCGCCTTTAAATTTACTTCACTATCCCCTCTCAAGTTAGCAGTTAGTCCAGCCAGATCACCTTTTTATAGAGGGGTTTGGGAGGACGATTTCTACTAAAATATAAAGATATTATACAACAAAAAAAGTATGAAGTGCCATTTAGTTAAAAATATTTTTCTATTCCTTATAATAACGTGACTTTCACTCATCAAAACTGGTGTAACATGAAAATATATTGTAAATTAGAACTATATATAACAATCGAAATTTATGGAGATGGCAGAGATGAATTTAGAACGATGGATGGATACATTTAATAAAATGAATGAGATTGGCGATACGGGTAACGGCATTGAACGACTTGCTTATACATATGAAGAATACATGGCAAAACAATTTCTAGTGAGAGAAGGAACGATAGCAGGTCTCGAAACTGAAATTGACCAAGCAGGTAATGTGATTATTCGTTTGCCTGGTACGGATGACCATTTACCACCAGTACTTATCGGTTCGCATGTAGACACTGTTTATCAAGGAGGACGTTACGATGGTTTACTTGGTGTCGTTGCTGGGTTTGAAATTATTCGTTCGATAAAAGAATCCGGTATACTGACGATGCATCCAATCGAATTAATTGGATTTACGAGCGAGGAGTCCTCAAGATTTAACATTGCAACTTTAGGAAGTAAATTAATGACAGGTAAAATGGACATGGATACCCTTGAAAATCTAGAGGACAAAGACGGGATTTCATTAAGGGAAGCTGTCGTTGAACAAGGTTTAGATTTGGATCAATTCCTCCATGCAGATCGAAGCAAGATGCCTGTAAAAGCATTTTATGAACTCCATGTGGAGCAAGGACCAAAGCTCATTGAAGCACAGAAGAAAATTGGTATCGTTACTGGAATTGCAGCACCACTCCGTTTAGCTATTAATATAGAAGGGAAAAGTTCACACTCAGGAACGACTGGAATGTTAAATCGAAAAGATGCGTTACTAGCTGCAGCAGAAATAGTTTTAGCGGTGGAAGAAGCAGGTGTCTCAGAAGATAAACATGAAACAGTCGCGACGGTTGGCGTTCTTGATATCACACCAGGTGCAATGAATGTGGTACCAGGATATGCAAAGTTAAAGGTGGATATCCGAAGTACAGATGTTGATTCTAGAGAGCGGGTTTATAAGCAAATTATTAAAAGGGTAAAGGAAGTAGAAATAAAAAGAAAGATGCCCATATCTATAGAAGTCATCCAAAAAGACGCGCCTATTATGATGAATCAAGATTTGGCAAAAGCATTTTCCGTTACTTGTGAGGAGGCTGGAGTACCTTTTATGTTTATGTCGAGTGGAGCAGGACATGATGCCATGAACACAGCAAGCTGTTGGCCAACAGCTCTAATCTTTGTTCCTTCAGTTGAAGGACTTAGCCATCACATTGACGAATTCACCGAAGAAAAGGATATAGAAATTGGTGTTAAGTTATTGAAGGAAGAGGTTTTGAAGCAGGCGGTCGTCGTTGAAAAATAATTATAATAAACCCATCATTGTTTGTATTTTTTCTACAAGCAGTGATGTTTTTTTGTCTATATTTGACCTAATGGTTTCAGCTCGAAACTTTCTAACACTTCATTAATTAATGGGATATCATAGATTTCCTTATCGAGAAAGTATTGGATTATTAAATCATTCGTATCATTTTCTGCCAACGAATAGCCAGCAGCGCTTAACACTTCATCGAATTCTACTCTATTTAATTCTAAGGCAAAGGCGAGAGCAATTATTGTATTCTTCTTTGGCTTATAGTCTGAATTGGAACGGATTTTTGAAAAATGTCTGCGATCAATCCCTGCCTTTTTATAAACCTGACTATCACTCATAGTTTTCTTATCAATATACTTAAAGAGCACAGCATTTAATGGAGGTTTTCTTATAGTTTTTATATAGTTTTCAATTTCTCCATTTGCTTTATCTGTAAATATACTAGATTCGGCTACATTTAAACTTGAGCTATAGTTTAGAGAAACATTTATATGAAATTCCACATATTTCGCAATTTCTTCTAATAACTTTTGATCAACCATAAGACCCCTCCTAAATGTCGCTTCTGAAGCGACCAAATTCTATATTAATTACGTTACCATTATATCAGAAAGACAAAGGGGCTGATGAAGATGAATAAGAAAGTTACAGAAATTATATTTTTACTTGATAAAAGTGGTTCCATGTGGGGGTTAGAAGAAGATACAATAGGCGGGTTTAATGCCTTAATGAAAAAACAAGCGCAATTGGATGGTGCAACTAGAGCAACTGTTGCACTCTTTGATCATGAGTACGAAGTTATTTGGGAAGATGTCTCCGCAAGTGAATTAAATCTAACGTCTAATGAATATTTCATAGGCGGATCAACTGCTTTACTAGATGCAATTGGTAAAACGATTGTTAACTACTCAAACAATAGACTTAGAGAAAAAACTACTCAAGTTATTTTTGTAATTACAACAGACGGCTTAGAAAATGCAAGTTGTGAATTTAGTTATAAAAAAGTAAAAGAATTAATCCGTCAAATGGAAAAAGAATATAACTGGGAATTTATCTTTCTGGGAGCAAATATCGATGCAATCGAAGAAGCAGTGCAGCTTGGTATTAATATAAAAGATGCTTATAATTTTGATGCGACAAGTGATGGGGTTGAAGAAATGTATGGTGTTATACATGAAAGTTTGTTGGAAAAGAGAGAGAATTAAAAGAGGCGGCTGATTTTTATAGAAAAAACCTTCATTTAAATGTTCAAATGCAATCTTCCTTGGACTCTTCATATATAGCTTTCTAGGAGAGAAGAACAGATGAATTTTTTTAGATTTAGATTTTATTTAGAAGTGTTAGCAATTTCAGTCGGGATTGTACTGATCATTGCTATCCTACCAATCCAAATATTTATTCATAGACAAATAAAAGTACTTACTGTTTTTACGGGGAGCATCTTATGGTATACGATTATTTTTCATAACATGACGTTTCAAGAAATAAGAGAAAAGTGGTTTAAGCGATGAGAGCTTAATTATTCAATGAGTTTGAGGGAGTGGTTGAAAATAGTGGGTAGAAATGCTGTAATAGGTATATTTACTTAAAATTATGTTTACAAATAGAAACATGCGTTCGTATATGTTATAATAAAAAATGTGTAATAAAGCTTTTTAAGGGTAGTAGCTCGCTCTCACATCCTATTTTTAGGAGGGGGTGATGCCTATGACAATATTTGAAGCAATGGTTCTCATGCTAAGTTTTGGAGCGCTCATCGTATCGATATTGTCAGAGAAAAAGAAATAACTACCCCTGATTGCTTTGACCGAGCTTTAGGGTAGTTATTTCTTTACTCTATTTGCGAGTCTCGCCCCTTGAAGGGCAATTACACGCCTGACCATTTCATGTACGAGCATGAAGTGGTCTCTTATTAAGGTATGACTTTCTAAATCAATTATACCCTATTTTGAAATGAAATTAAACCTTTGTGTAGCATGGGTATTAATTGGTAATCTAAAGCATTTCAGAATTTAAGTTTGAAAGCAGATTTACTTTAGATTTGATACATGGGGACGGTTCTCGTGTTGCATCTATTTATTTAATGCTTATATTTGGAGTGTTAATTGTTGCGATAATGTCAAAAAAAGAAATGACCACCCTTACAGCCATGACAAGATAAATATATTTGTTCCAGTTTATCCAACATCCAAACGGGTATAGTACACCAAATCTCTACTAGCAGGTGATGATAATATGAAAATCTCAAAACTAGTATTAACAGGTGTACTCGCAGGCACTGTGTTGTCCGCTTCGATGAAATTAATCCGCAAAATTAGTGGGAACCCCTCAGAAATTCTACTATATAATGTTGACTATATTCCATTGTTTAAGAAGTACAAGGATATTCCAGGTGTTGGCGTTGCCTTTCATTTTGGTACATGTATCTCTAGTGCAGTTGGTTTGTATTATATTTTAAAACCACTAGGCTTAGAAAATAATATTTCGCCTTATGTTGGGGTCTATTCGCTAGGTGGGGGAGCTTTATATTTCCTCAGTGCCTTGACAGATGAACCCCCTGAACCTAATGATACTGCTGCATGGATCTATTGGACGGGATCGCATGCTATATTTGGTATTGCTGTAGGCTCGCTAGTGAAAAAATTAAACTAAAAAAAGCACATAAAAGGACGAAGATAAAAGCTCTTCGTCCAAAAATCCAAATCTATTAAAATGCTCCTGATCCTCCGCCACCACCGCCAACTCCTGAACCAGAGCCAGTGAATGATCCACCTGAAGAAGCAGCGACATTTGTAGCACTTCCAAAACTTGAGCTCCCTGTTGTTGAAAGAGTTAAAAGTAAGAGTAAAGTCATCGCAGAATTGTCTTGGTTTTCATAACTCTCGATAAACTGTTTGTTTTTCTCTTTTAACTTTTTATTAGCTAGTCCAGAAGAGAAGAGTAGTGCACGTTCTTTGTCATCACTAGCTAAGGATCTCCAATTGTTTTCTTCTAGTTCCTCAAATTCTTTTTCAAATTGCTTCCAGCGTTTCTTTATTACTTTACCCTCTGGAGTTTTAGGGTTAAATGCAATCGCAAACACTAATAGCGCAACCATAATTCCTAGACTAATAAACAACCACATGAAAAGCTGATAGATTCCAAATATAATCATCAATGGAATAAGCAATAAACTGAGAATTGCAGTCGTCCATCGTAATTTCTTATGGGAATCGTATAAATCATGTGTATGAATTTCCTCTAATAATTCTTTTTGGTAACCATTTACAGCTGTATTAAATGTATGTTGATCCTTTGTTGACTCTGAGAATTTCTTTAATTGTTTAAATGTAAACGTGTTGTCTCTTCCTATTTTATCGAATAATAATTTTAGTAGAGAATTTTCGTGTTTATGCTCTGTCTTCGAATGAACTCTATAATACTTTTCATCTGAACGGGCTTCAATATTGCCTTTTCTAATTAAATCCATCATTCCAATCGTCATTAATTCGCCGTAACCAACTAAATATTTTCTATAGTAATAAATCGTCGCAGGCATGCTCATGATTTCTTTTGGTACGATTGAAGATGAATGGTAAATTCGTTCTGCTTCGTGATCTGTCATTTGCTTTTTACGCCAAGCAAAGAACAATAGTCCCAAGAGGAATACTCCAAAAACACCCACAGCAAATGGAGCAATATTATTAACTGTTCCTTGTCTTTCTTTATAATTTAAATAGTCATCTGCAAGTGTTTGCTGTTTGTTTAAAATATCATGCCGAATGGATTTATCACTTATTGTCGGTACTGCAGGGAAAAGCGAGTTTTCAAAAGCGACTCGTATATTACCATCTGTCCCGCTTCTTACATATCCCATTGAAAAAATAACCGTACCATCATCTAGAATGGTTTCTGTATTATATGCTTCATTATCTCCATAAGCTAAAACATCAAATGCTTGATTCGGTGGATGGACAGAAATTGTCATCTCTTCATAATCAGATTCATTGCTCGAGTCGAAGAAAGGCCAATGAAATTGAGCCATATCTGCAAAGACTTCTACACCATTTGTTATTGTATAATTTATCTCAATCAGAATTGTTTCACTGTCACCAGCACGAAAAATTCGGTATAATTCATCTTCTTGTTCAATTTTAAGTGGTAACCCGTTTTCAACCGCTTGGAAATCCTTTATTGATGTTCCGGATTTGGGAATAATACTTCTCGTAATCCCATTGAATTCTCCATCAAATTCGTAAGTGTGAAATTCGGAAACCTCCACGTCTCCATTCTCTTGGAGGAATGCTTCAATATTCGTTTCGTTTATTGTAAAATCAACAGCAAATGCTGTTATGGGAAAAAGTAAAATTGCCAGTGAAGCGATAAATAGTACTATCCATTTTTTCATACGGTTCTCCTCACTTTCGTATTATTAAATACGAGATAAAGCAGGTAAAGGTTTCAAAAACACCTAATTAGCAAGATTATATGAAAACCCTAACCTAATTTGACATTCAGCGTTAAGTACGTTATAATATACTTAATTAAACATAAATTAATTCACGTAAATTATTTTCAAAATATATGTTGAGGTGATCGGATGGTTACACTTTATGTTACTCCAAGTTGTACTTCATGTAGGAAAGCAAAGAAATGGTTCGAAGAGAATGAGATTTCGTTTAAAGAACGTAATATTATGGCAGAACCATTAACTCGTGAAGAAATAAAAGAAATTTTAAGATTAACTGATAATGGAACGGAAGAAATTATTTCTACACGATCAAAAGTTTATAACCAACTAAATATTGATTTAGAAAAATTATCATTACAAGATTTACTGGCACTAATTGAAGAGCATCCTGGGATTCTAAAACGCCCAATCATGCTTGATGACAAACGACTTCAAGTAGGATATAACGAAGACGAAATTCGTAGTTTCCTCCCACGCTCAGTTCGTACATTCAATTTAAATGAAATGCAAAAAATGATAAACTAATTGTTAGAAGCGCTATTTTTCAAGCTAATTGCTTGAGGGGTAGCGCTTTTTTATTTGCTTGAATTTGTAGTTCGTATTTAAAGTGACGAGCAATAAAAGAAGTGTTCGTTTGGTTGAAATCCCGATATATTGCTCCAAATCCTGATATGGACACAATATTTCCTGATACCGACACGACTTATCCTGATATCGTCACATATTATGCTGATATCCTCCCACTCGGCAATCACACCACAATGCTGTAATATAAAATTTATAATGATGCAACCTTTTCCAAGTAGCTTGCATCTTAGTATTGATGGGGAGGGGCAGGGATGAATCTCGTTGACAGGTTAAAGAATAAAGAAGAAGCTGCGATCGTGGAACTCATGAACCAATATGGAGATTACTTGCTCCGCATGGCCTTTTTACTTTTGAAAGATCACCAAACAGCTGAGGAAGTTGTTCAAGATACATTTTTAATTGCATATGAAAAGATTGCCCAATTAGAAAATGAAGCTGTACTAAAAAGTTGGCTTACTACGATTACAATCAACCAATCAAGACAGCGTATGCGTAAGTGGAGTTGGAAAAATATTTTTCTACAAAAAGATGATAAGGAACAAATCTTTGAAGATGAGAATGTAGAAGGTCCTGAAGATAGCCTTTTAGAAATTGAATTTGGAGAAGGGCTAGCGACAGCAATACATACACTAGATTATAAATACCGAGAAGTGATTACATTATTTTACTTTAACGAACTTAAGATTTCTGAGATAGCTAATCTTATAGAAGTAAAAGAAAATACAATAAAATCACGCCTTAAGCGTGGGAGAGAATTATTAAAAGCGATTTTGTTAGAGAAGGAGGAACTAACTCATGAAGGAGAAACAACAAATAAGAGAACAATTGGTTAATGAATTGAAAGACATTCGTTTTACAAAAAAAGCTGAAGTATTAAAACAAATAGAAGATCGCTCATGGAAGACAAAATTTCATCGATTATGGAACAAAGAAATATCTATTCCTTTATTGCCAGTTAGTTCTGTTTTTGCTGTCTTTCTCTTTGCTTATGGTGTCTTCCAAATCAGTGAAATGAATCCAAACTATGAGATTAAAGAAACGATAGTTATCGGGGGAAATATGTATGTTAAGGAAGATGTAGAGAGGAGATTAGCGGATGAAGACTAAGATAACAATGAAAGTAAAACATTTTGTTACTATCTTGTTTAGTGTATTCGTCGTACTGCCTCTAGTGGGAATGTTTCTATTTCCTCAGATTGAACTCGTCATTGCAAAACATACAATTGAAAATGAAAAGGTTGGTGGTAAGGAAAAAGTTCTAGATGTACTTGAAAGTAGAATTTTACCCCACCAAAAATATAGCCTGATTTCTCAACATATATTGGGTTATCAAGGATACGAAGATTATGATGTTTATGTAGGCCCTACCATGAGTTCGATTAGTCATGCAGAAGAAACCACAACATTTACTTGGGAAGAAAAATTGAAATATGTGGAAGCGTATTTAGAAGATGGACCAATTGATTACGGGCTGCATGCGGCAGCAGTGAAATTAGCAAATTATGCAGCTAGTCAAGGTGATATAGAATGGGCAGAATCTATTTATAAGCATGCATTAGAACGGTCGGAAAATAAAAGCATAGATCATATTTATCATGACATCTCCCTCTCTTACGCAAAACTACTTTTCAGAGAAAACGAGCTCGATAAAGCAGAAGCTCATTTAATAGATATGATGCAAACGACACCTGAAGCTCACTCTTATATTTTCGGTGAAGCAGCGGAATATTATTTCCAAACTATTTTACGTAAAGGAAATCAAGAAGAAGCAGCTGCAACTATTAATCAGTTGATGGATGACTTTGCAAAGAACTGGCGGGATCCATATGAAAATAAATCTGTTGAACACTCCGAAGTCTATAGAAAATTGGTTTTTCTCGAAAAAAGACTGCATAATACGAATAAATGGAGCGAAGAAAAGATAGTTACGGTTTCAGGACATTTAAAGCGAGCCGATGGGACCCCACTTGCGAGAGCGGGTGTTTATTTACGAAATGAAAGTCTCGTTCATACGTCAATCACATATGAAGACCGGCAAGTACAAGTGACTACAGATGAAAATGGTTATTATGAAATGAAAGGTGTTACTCCAGGAAAATATCAAATGTTTGCTGGCTTTACCATCGACCATATCGATGGACACACTTGGCCAGTTTCGATGGATGATTGGATTATTGTTGATGGCTCGGAAAATATATCGTATGACATCACCTTGGCGCCGCTAATGGACGTTTATTCACCAGTAAATGATACAGTGATTACTGATGATGAGATAACATTTGCTTGGGAAGAAGTCCCTGAAGCAGCTTATTATCTATTAGGATTAAATGTAGAATATAAGGGAGGGTCTTCGGGAATAATACTTGATATTAAATTTTCAGAAACTGAAGTAACAATACCAATTGATAAACTTTATCATCACAGTCCCCATGTACTTATAAGTAAGGAAAGCATGGAATGGGAATACTTCGATCCAGCAATCTATCTGGGATTTGCTAATCCAGATGGAAGATTTTCTTGGAATATTTCAGCATATAATCAAGACGGAGAGTTATTAACACGTAGTAATGGCTATCGTCTCAATGAGTCGAATATCGGCAATGTTCCAGTGTTGTATTTAAAAGAAAGAGAACTGACTAGCGCAGATCGTCTCTTAGTAGATGGAAAGATTGAAGAAGCATTAGAAGCTTACCGAAAGAATGTGGAAGCAAACTCTAAGGACGCACATAGCTTACGTATGATTTCTACATTAATTGGCATTGAAGGTGATGGCAAAGGTAGAACATTTGATAAAATGCGACTGCCTTATCTTGAAAAACTTGCAATTCTAACTGAGTATGATTCTTATTTTGAAAGTGTTTTATATATTTATGAGGAGCAAGGAAACCAAGAAGCTTATGATAGATGGAAAGCTCTTTATGAAGAAATAACTAACTAAGTAGATTTGAGTTCTACATTGGTTATGGTAGTATAAAATAACATTCGAGTAAAAATTTTCTTGAAGTTTAGGGGTGAAACATGACGGAGGAGAAAATAAATCAATTGATTTACCTTGCATTGGTGCTAGCAGCAATAGGGTTGATATTTATCTTTTTTAGTTATGGATTTGGGAGAACTATTGCAGATAGTTGGTTTGCCACTTCTGATTATGCACTATTTGATTATGAAGCTAAAGCCAATGCCTACACCAACAATTTTTTAGTATCAGGTGGAATCCTTTTTGGAGTAGGTCTCACAACTACTGTATTCGCATATTATAAAAAGCTTAGTATAAGTGAGTAAAACTTTCACTTATTTATTGGAGGTATTCGTTCCATGTCAACGAAGTTTTCCCTGAAGAAAGGGAACGCCACATTTATCGGCATATTGGCAGTAATTATTCTAGTTCTATCAATCTTGTACATTACTGAACGTAATAAACATGCTTATGCAAACGAAAACTTAGAGAAGACAAATATGCTTGTCTATGATTTGGAAGTGAAAAGTCCATTAGTAGTAATTTCATATTTTCTAGGGCAGCAACCAGTCGAAGCTATAAACTGGTCTGATCAGAGTTTAATGAATGATTTAGAAGTTATGTTTAGAGATTTGGATTATAGATTAATGAATATAGAAACATCTGAATCTGAGGTTTTTCCTGAGTCAAT
Organism: Oceanobacillus sp. CAU 1775; assembly: GCF_054482815.1. Taxonomy (NCBI): domain Bacteria; kingdom Bacillati; phylum Bacillota; class Bacilli; order Caryophanales; family Bacillaceae; genus Oceanobacillus; species Oceanobacillus sp. CAU 1775. The sequence goes on from NZ_JBTLRO010000004.1 coordinate 16,387, forward strand.
TCTTCAACAGGTTGACCAGATGCACGAACATATTCAACCATTGTTTGAAAATCTAAGCAGAGAAGAACCATTAACTGAAGCAACGAAAATCGAGATCGTGAATTTATCCCAATCAATATTTAATTGTGAGATAAGTGAACATACAAGTAGTTGGGAGCAGGTCGAGACAAATTTAGTTTGTTTAAACGATACGCTACGTGAACTAGATAATTAACTAAAAAAAGGTAGAAAACCAATTAGGATTTCTACCTTTTTTATTTTTTAATATATCTTCAAAGTACATACCAATAAATACAAATAAAATGAAAAAAGCTTCCAAATAAAATAAAAACATGAAAGATCTCATGGAATCCCCAATTTTTAATATGGAGGAATTTTGGTTTGAATCCGTAGATGACAGCACCGATTGTATATGCTGCACCACCAAGGATTAAGTAAACCATTCCACCAACCCCAAGTGACGGTGCTAATTCCCCAGTAAAGAAAACAACAAGCCAACCCATTGCAATGTAAATAAAAGTTGATAACCAACGTGGTGAATTAAACCAAGTTAATTTGAAAATCACACCAGCAATTGCTAAACCACTAATAACGCCAAATAAAATCCATCCTAGTGTATTACCTAAAGTGATAATACATAGCGGGGTATACGTTCCAGCGATTAAGATAAAAATCATAGAATGGTCAACTCTGCGTAACCATGCAATTACTTTATCTTTTGCTATGACCATATGGTATGTAGCTGATGCTGAATAAAGTAGGATCATACTCGCACCAAAAATGATTACAGACATGATTTCAACTGTCGAGTATCCTTCAGATATAGCTTTCATAATTAGTGCGATTAACCCAATAACTGCAAGCACTGCACCAATTAAATGAGTAATCGTATTTATAGGTTCCCTAATGTATTGATTCAATGAATATCCCCCTCTGCTCTACAATGTAGTTTTAAAAACTACATCATCATGATATAATGATTTTATCCACTGGTCAAGACGGAAGTAGAATTTTGTTTTAAAGGAGAATCAATATGACGAATATAGAAAAATTATTAGCTGAGCTGCATCTGGATATTGAACTTTCCAATCATGAAATCCCAGATATTGATTTATATATGGATCAAGTGATTCAATTATTTGAGAATAAATTTGCTGCAACGAAAAGAAATGAAGATGAGAAAATTTTAACAAAAACGATGATCAATAATTATTCCAAGGGCAAATTATTTTTTCCGATTAAAAACAAAAAGTACTCAAAAGAGCATATTATGTTGATCAATATGATTTATGAAATGAAAACGGTGTTGTCGATTAGCGATATCAAGCATGCTTTAACAAAGCTCAATCTAGAAATAACGGATCATGCATTTGATATTGAAAAACTTTATACAAGCTATCTAGAGCTATCGAAAAATAATGTGCAACGATTTAAAGAAAGTAGCATGGAGCAAGCTCAAGATGTGCAAGAAAAACTAGACCAATTTAATGAAGAAGAAAAAGCTTATTTTGATAAACTTCTTCAAGCGATGTCATTTGTAAACATGAGCAATTATTACCGTAGAGCAGCTGAGAAAATTATTGATCAAATGGAACCGATAGAAACTAAAAAGAGCTAGCAATTTCATCGTATGATAAACTAGTAGATAACAATGAGAGGAGAATTTATTTGTCAGCATATCCAAATACTACAAAAACAAAAGAAATTATTAAAGAACTCGTGCAAATTCCAAGTCCTTCAGGAAATACATCAAAGGTAATTACATACATAGAAGAAAAACTAAATGCATTAAATGTAGAAAACTATCGTAACCGTAAAGGTGGATTAATTGCCACACTACCTGGGAAAAACGATAAAGAACATCGTATGCTTACGGCTCATGTAGATACATTAGGAGCAATGGTAAAAGAAGTGAAAAGTAATGGACGTCTGCGTCTGGATTTAATCGGAGGATTCAACTATAACTCGATTGAAGGAGAATATTGTGAAATAGAAACATCTTCAGGAGATGTTTTCACTGGAACAATTCTCATGCACCAAACTTCTGTCCACGTTTATAAAAATGCTGGTGAAGCCAAGCGTAATCAACAAAATATGGAAGTAAGAATTGATGCAAAGGTAGAAAATGCAGAAGAAGTACGTCAACTTGGCATTGAGGTAGGTGACTTTGTATCATTTGATCCTCGTGTTGAGTTTACGGACAATGGTTTTATTAAGTCGCGTCATTTGGATGACAAAGCGAGTGTAGCCATCTTGATGCAACTCATCAAACGACTAAAAGAAGAAAATATTACATTGCCTTATACCACACATTTCTTAATTTCAAATAATGAAGAAATCGGTTATGGTGGAAACTCAAATATCCCAGCCGAAACTGTTGAATACCTTGCTGTTGATATGGGTGCCATGGGTGATGGTCAGTCAACAGATGAATATACCGTATCGATTTGTGTGAAGGATGCAAGTGGTCCATATCATTATGGACTGCGTAAAAACTTAGTAGAAATTGCTAAAAAGAATAAGATAGGCTACAAATTAGATATTTATCCTTATTACGGATCGGATGCTTCTGCTGCAATTCGTTCTGGACATGATATTGTTCATGGTTTGATTGGGCCTGGTATTGACTCTTCACATGCTTTTGAAAGAACACATGAAGATTCTCTAAAAGAAACCGAGCAACTACTGTATCATTATGTTCAATCAAATCTAGTCGAACTAACCTAATTTTCGATGAAGAAAGAAGGTGGGACAGTTGAAGCTGAGTATATTAGATCAAGTACCAATTTCTAGTGGGAAAACTGCAACAGAAGCTCTTGAAGCAACAATTGAGCTTGCAGTACTAGCAGATAAATTAGGCTATAAAAGATATTGGGTGGCTGAGCATCATGGATTTGATGGGCTTGCTAGTCCTGCGCCAGATATTCTTCTAAGTATTATAGGTTCTAAAACAAAGAAGATTCGCATCGGTTCTGGTGCAACACTTCTACCAAACTATAAGCCATATAATATTGCAGAAAGATATAATATGCTTGCAACTTTGTACCCTGGAAGAGTTGATCTTGGACTAGGCAGAGCACCTGGTGGGTCTGCAGAAGCGTCAATTGCTTTAGTAGATAACTTTTTAGAAGAAGTAAGAAATTACCCACAAAGAATTGATGAACTCTTACATTTCTTAAACCGTAACTTTCCAAGTGACCACATCTTTTCAAAAGTAAAGGCGATGCCAGTGCCAAGAGAGAGACCTGTTCCATGGTTACTAGGAACAAGTGTTAAGAGTGCTGTTCTGGCTTTGGAAAAGGAACTGCCTTATGTTTATGGAGATTTCATGAGTGAAGCTGACGGACCATCAATTGTAAAAGGTTACTTTGATAATTACCAAGGGGAACATCCAGAAGCAATTGTTACAGTTTCGGTTATTTGTGCCGAAACAAAAGAAGAAGCAGAAGAACTCGCTTTGAGTAACCAGGTTTGGCAATTGCAAAGAGATAAAGGTATTGGAGATGGGCGGATTCCTTCCATACAAGAAACGAAAGAGTACGAATTTACTACAGATGATTTAGAGCTTTTTAGAAAAAGTAAGAATCGTCAAATCATCGGAACACCAACAGAAGTTAGACAAGCGCTAGAATCTCTACAAGAGCAATACAATGTAGACGAGTTTATGATTGTCACAATAACACATGATTATGAAGTGAGAAAAAAATCTTATGAACTGTTGGCAAAAGAATTTAAGCTAAAATAGATAAATGGAAAGTCTATTATAATATTAGACTTTCCATGTTTATTTTCCATAGGCTTGTCATATAATTAAAGAATTATAACTTTAAATGTCTGGGTGATGAAAATGCAAACATGGGTTACAGATATTATGGAGCAGTTTGGCTATTTTGGTATCTTTCTGATGATGGCTTTAGAAAACCTATTCCCGCCGATTCCGTCTGAAATTGTTCTTCCATTCGGAGGCTTTTTAACTACCTCGACAAATCTTACCGTGATAGGAGTAATCTTCGTCGCAACACTCGGATCTGTAATCGGTGCAATGATTTTATATAGCATAGGATTACTCATTGACGTTGCAACATTAGAAAAAATTGTGGAACGCTATGGAAAAATCTTACGAATAAAAAAAGAGGATATTCATAAAGCGGATGCTTGGTTTGATAAATATGGATACTGGACAGTGTTTTTCTGTAGAATGGTCCCATTGATTCGGAGCCTGATCTCCATCCCTGCTGGAATGTCGAATATGAACTTTTTAATATTTCTTTTACTAACGACAATCGGAACACTCATTTGGAATGTTATTCTAATTTCGGTTGGTGTTGCACTCGGTGAAAATTGGGAGAGTATTTTAGGGTTTATGGATATTTATTCAACGATTGTCTATGCTACTTTGCTTTTAGGTGGACTGATTGTAATTTATCTATATTTGAGAATGAGAAAAGCTAGAAAATCAAAATAAAACTGAGTCACTCTGACTTCAGTTTTATTTTTGGTAAGAATTGTTTATATATTTAGAATTTGTTACGATTAACCTAGAGAAATGATGAGGAGAGAAAGATCTTGCAAACGAATATATATCTTGTGCGTCATGCGCATTCTACATATACACCAGATGAATTAGGGAGGCCCTTGTCCCAAAAGGGTTTTTCAGACGCAGAAAAAGTGACAAAATCCCTTAAAGAAGAAAATATAGACATTGTTATCTCTAGCCCCTACAATCGTGCAATTCAAACGGTGGAAGGAGTAGCTAGGCAAATTAACAAGGTCATAATTATTGACGAAGATTTTAAAGAAAGGATTCTGGCTGGTGAATCCGTAGAAGATTTTCAGAATGCAATAACGCAAGTTTGGGAGAATCCTAGTTTTTCCTGGGAGGGGGGAGAATCTAATCATACCGCCCAAAAGCGTGGTGTTCAGGCTTTAAATCGAGTACTCGAAAAGCATGAAGGAAAAAATATTGTAATTGGTACGCACGGAAATTTGATGGTACTAATTATGAATTACTTTAATAAAAATTATGACTATGACTTTTGGAAAGCCCTTCAAATGCCAGATATTTACAAGCTAACTTTTCATAAAAAAAAGCTCGGAAATATTATTCGGAGGGAAATATGAAATATTTTAAATATGTATTGGCTTTACTAGTTATAATCCTAGCAGCTACCAACTTTTTCTTAGAAACGATGGATTTAACTGCAATATATTTACTCTTAGCCTGTTTGTTATTAATAGTACTTGGGGCAGAAGAGCTTCAAAAGAACGGAAAAGCTCTTGGCTACCCATTAATCATTATTGGCGTGTTTAATTTCATTGTTCTTTTAATTAATTTATTAGTTTCTTAGTTAGAAATTAAAATGAATCATTACCATTAAAAAAACCTCATTTGGCGTTTTATTAGAAAGGAATGAGAGAGATTATCCTACTTGCTATTATTTTATTATTTTTGGCTCTATTTGCTATTAATGATGGCATCCGATCAATTAATAACAATATTCGTAACCAGACAGATGAAATTATTAAATTACGAGAAGAATTGACGAAAAATAAAATCGACGAAGATTTTGAAAGTTAAGGAGGGAGTCAGATGGATAATCAGTATTTTGTGGGCTGGGGTACATTAGCTCTAATCAATGCTGGACTTGCGCAGGGGAAAAATAGAACAGGACTAAACTGGTTTTTACTATCTCTCCTTTTGGGTCCCCTAGCAACATTATTTCTGTTATTTGCTGAAAAGAGACATGCGGACTATTAATATCTATTGAATTAGAAAGCGAGAAAAATTATGCAGCTTGAAATAAGAGACTTTAGTTTAGATGATAGAGAACAAGTAAAACATTTGATTCAACTTAATAATGAAGAAGATTATTTACTACATATTATTGAGCGTAACGAAGGAGAAGCTGTACAAACAGTGTTTATAGGTACTGAATTAATTGGGGTATCGTTTACATGGAAAAGCAATTTTCATCCTAACTGTACGTATTTTCGTATCTTAGTAGACCCTTTTTATCGGGATGAGGCAATTGCTGAAATTTTGTTAGAAAATCTTGAAAAACAGACAGTAGATTATTTACCTTTACAAACTTCACTATGGGAAACCTCGACTTACCTCATGGAGACCTTAGAGAATAATAAGTTTGAGATAATTAGAAAGACTTATATGCCTCAACTGGATTTATCTAAAATAAAAAACCATGCCACTGAGAAAGAAAATACATATAAAATTTTTACTATAGAAGAGGCAGCTAAAGATAGACGACTAGTAGAAAATCTAGTTGAACTTGTGAAAACAAATTATAAAAATACACATCTTGTAAATCCAGTAGCAGACCTTGAATTAAACGAATGGGAACAGATGATTTTTGCAGAAGATATGATTTCGCAACTTAGTTGTGTATTTACAGAGAATGAAGAGATTATTGCTTATTCATTTTTACACGAATCAGAGGATAAGGACGCTTTAGAATTGGGATGGTGCGGGGCTAAATTTATTGAGGAAAAGAAATCAGAATCCCAACTTATTTTGCACCAAATACAGCAAGCAAAGCAATTGGGTTATCGAATAATCATTGGGGAATTCGACACCACTGATCAACCTGCAATGGAAATTCTTAAATCCTTTCCATTTCAACAGACACCTACATGGCTTACTATGCAAAAAAGAAAATAATAGGGAGATTAGATGATGCGAATCAAATGGGTGATGTTTAGTTTTGGTATATTATTATTTCTAGTTTCTTTACCAATGGCTACAATAATGATCGCAGAACTTCTCCATTCTTCCATTATGGATAGTAGATATGAAATCAATCATGTAAATGAAGGTTATCCAGCTACTCCTGCATCTTTTGAATTTCATGATGTTACTATTGAACTTATAGAAGAACTGTCAGATGAAGAAGCCTATATAGATCCATGGAGATATAAATTAGGTTTTGGACATATAGCGTTACATGTTAATGGAAACGAGATTGATAGGTTAGAAAATTTCCCGATAAGAATTGAAGAAGAAGGACTGAATAGGTATTGGGGTGAAGTCTCATTTCTTACGTTGACACATAAAAAGATTGATGAAACAGAATTCATTATTTTAATGAAAAAGACAAGAGAAATCATAAAAGAAACTCCTGATAAAAGTATTGTTGGTTTTGCTCCAGATGAAGATCTTTTCTATTCTTTTTATAGTGTCGATAAGAAGGGTAATCTAGAAAATGACTCGTTTAATTTCATGGAAAGAGACGCACTTCAAACAGAATTACTAAATGCTAGCTCGTTATATTCACATCAAATAGGTTATTATACTGATGCTTGGCAAGGATATCCTTCTTTACTATTTCCTTTTGTATATCCATTTATAAGTTTAATACTTGGGATATTTTTAATAGTGACTTTTAGACCTAAAAAGATTAGTTTGAGAAATAAATCCGTTTAAAAGGAGATTAGTTAGCAATGCTAGAAATATTTATTGGTCTATTTTTTGTTTTCTCCAAAACGAATTTGAGTTTTATTGAAATAGGAGCTTTCTATTATATAACGAATACCATTGGCTATCTTTTAATTTTGTATGGACTATCAAATTTAAGCTTGAAAAATGAAAAGTTCAGTAAAATTCAACCATTTGTTGTTGTGATGATTGTTCATAGCATACTCTTTTTGATTTTAAATATGACCGGGAATTCTCCTTTAGGTGTCTCGCTATCATCTTCTTTTGGGGCGATTGTTGGTCTTCTAGGCCTTGCAGTTGTTATTGCTGGTGTGTTTATGATTTACTATATTATTCATAGATTAATTGAAGTGGTAAGTGAAGAGGCCACTGGTAGATGTAATATTAAAATTTTAGATAGAATATCTACAGGATTATTAATTGTATCCTTTTTTGCGTGTGTGAGTTTTATAGTTAATGCGATACCACAGCTCGCTGAAACGCTTCTCGGGATTTTATTGCTCATGCAGCTGTTGTTTTTAGCTTTCTTTTATAATGTTCTACTGAGAAAAAGAAAGAGGCTTGTATAAAAGAGTACGATGGGGAAACTTGATAATATTTATTGAAATTAGTGATTTCCCACTTTTAAGTATGATATTCTAAGAGAACTTTCATGATGGAGGAGATTCAATTGCAAAAATGTGGGAAATGTAACACTGCTTTTACCTGGGGACAGCTCTATGCCTCATTTTGGCTTGCCTTTAAACCAATTTCTTGTAAAAATTGTGGAACAACACACGAAGTAACAAACGGTGGAAGGTTTAGATTTATCGTACTAACAGTCATCCCGTTTTTAATTATTTATAATTTTATTTCTGAAACGAGTAGTATTTATCTTATATTAGGGATTGCCGTAATTATAATTTTTCTACTATCGTTTTTCACACCATATATCATTCCTTACAAGGTGGATAACATAAAAGAATCTAAAGATAAACCTGAATGGAAAAAATAAATATAGAGTGAGTGAAGATCATCAATTGATGGTCTTTTTCTTTTTTCAATATTAGAAACTTATAAACAATAAATGGTGGTTATGTTATCATTTAATAGAAAATTCTTTTATTAAACGAAGATAAACGGTCGAAATTTTAGCTATAATTATTAAATTAAGCAACAGGAGGTAATCCAATGAAAGTACAAGACGCTTATAATTTTTACCAAAAACAGTTCGAGATGTTCAAGGATGAATTGGACTTAACAACATTGAATACGCAACTGGCAGAGGAAATAAACGAACAAGTAGGTAGTCCCTTTTCAAACGTATTAGAACTCGGAGCTGGGAATGGACAATTAGCTCGTAGCCTAGCTACAGTCAATAGAAAAGTTACTACAGTTGAGTTAGTACCAGAACTTGTGGAGTTTGCTGAAGAGTTTAAAGCTCCGAATGTTACTTCATATTGTGGAAGTTTCTATGACATCAAGCTTCCAGAAACATATGACTGTATTTTATATATAGATGGTTTTGGCGTAGGTACAGATGAGGAACAATTGACATTACTACAACGGATTCATGATTGGTTAGATGATAACGGGGTTGCGCTCATTGATATTTATCAACCGGAGTATTGGAAGAAAGTAAGCGGCGAGCAAATGAAGCCATTCAATGATTCTAAAATAACTAGAGTCTATGGTTATGATGAAAAAAATAACAGAATGACAGATACATGGTGGGAGCAGGGTAATCCTGAAGACAAAGTTACACAATCCTTAGCATGCTATACACCTAAAGAAATTGAAAGCCTTTGTAAAGCTGCCAATCTACAAATTACTGGCTATTTTCCTGGTGGTGCGATGGATTTTAAAAACTGGCAGTATCATGAAGTTGTCGGCTTGTCTGAATGCTTGAGTTGCAGAATTAAGTTAAGAAAAATTTCATAAGCGAGGCTATGTATATGCAATCAACGTTAATTATTTTACGAGGGAATTCAGGAAGCGGAAAATCAACGATTGCTAAGAGACTTCAGAGTCATTTAGGGCATGGAACGTTGGTAGTTTCTCAAGATGTCGTAAGAAGGGATATGTTGAGGGTTCAAGATAGAGAAGGAAATTTATCCATTGAATTAATTCAACAAATTGCTTCTTATGGAAAGGGTAAATGTGAATTTGTGATTGTAGAAGGAATTTTGTATAAAGAACGCTATGGAGAAATGTTGCGTGATTTAATTCGATATTTTGATGATGAAGTATTTGCGTACTATTTCGATTTGCCATTTGAAGAAACAGTTCATCGCCATCAATCTCGTGAAAAGAATATGGAGTTTGGTGAAGAATCTTTAAGAGCTTGGTGGAATGAAAAGGATTATCTTGGTGTGGACAATGAATTTTTTCTTACAAAGAATATGACTGAAGATGATATTTTTAATTTGATTTTAAATGATGTAAAGGGGAATGAAGCTAATGGAGCATAATATGGGTTTATTTCAAGAACCTTTCGATTCGATAAAGTCTGGGAAAAAGACGGTAGAAGTTAGATTGAATGATGAAAAGCGAAGAAAGATAAAAATCGGCGATACAATTACTTTTACGAAAGTACCTGAAAACGATGGGACATTAACAGTCGAAGTTATCGATTTAACAGTCTATCCAACCTTTAAAGAGATGTATGAAAGTGTTCCCGCGAGTGACTTTGATGTACTGGATGAGTCAATAGAAGAAATGGTAGAGAGTACGTATGAAATTTATACGCCAGAAGATGAGGAAAAGTGGGGCACACTTGCGATAACGATAAGGTTTTTAAAATAGAGAATGTATCATTTCACTTGAGGGGGATTTTATTGAGAAATGGTTTGCTTCATCATATAGAAATTAACGTATCAAATTTAAAAGCTTCTGTTGATTTTTGGGAATGGTTTCTTGAAGAATTAGGTTATACAAGTTTTCAAAAATGGGAAGGTGGACAAAGTTGGAAACTAGAGGATACATATCTTGTTTTTGTTCAAACGGGAGAAAAATTTCTAAGTGCTTCCTACCATAGATCACGTGTTGGTCTTAATCATTTAGCCTTTTATGGAAAGTCTCGTGAACATGTAGATGAAATGACAGAAAAATTAAAGGCAAAAGGAATCACTATTTTATACTCGAGTAGGCACCCATATGCTGGTGGAGAGAATCATTATGCAGTATTCTTTGAAGACCCTGATCGAATAAAAGTAGAACTGGTGGCACCAGAATAAATGTATATTGAAGTAAAAGAAATTATTGCATAGAGGGAGGATACCAGTGGAGTATTATAAATATTTACGAGAGTTCGTTGGGCAGCGACCGATTATTTTGCCAGGATCAGTCGTCATTTTTACAAATGATAAGAATGAAATTTTATTACAGAAAAAGCATAATGGTAGCTGGGGACTTCCTGGTGGATTAATGGATATGGGCGAAAGTTTTGAAGATGTTGCTAAAAGAGAAGTCTTTGAAGAAACGGGATTAACAGTTGAAAATCTCAAACTTCTTAATGTGTTTTCTGGTTCAAAATATTATTTGAAAGTACCAAATGGGGACGAGTTATATTCAGCAACAGCTGTTTATTATACAAACGAAGTTAGTGGTGAACTGAAGATTGATTACATGGAATCAGTAACGATGCAATATCATCCACTCACAGATTTACCAGAAGCATTAACAGATACTGACGCAGATTTTATAAAAACATATATAGCTCAAATAAAAGAGGTGAAAGTAAATGCTAATCAAACCAAATAAACTAAACCGTGGCGATCGTGTTGCGACAGTAAGTCCTTCCTGGGGAGGAGCAGGTGAACTGGAAATTCGTTGGCGCTATGAACAGGGAGTCAAAAGGCTTGAAGAGGTTTTTGGTCTAGAGGTTATTCCGATGCCGAATAGTTTAAAGGGTGCGGATTATCTTTACCAAAATCCTGAAGCTCGTGCAGAGGATTTAATGACTGCATTCAAGGATGACAGTATTAAAGCTATTTTTTCAAATATTGGTGGCGATGATAGTATTCGTCTGCTTCCTTATATTGATTTTGAAGTAATCCGTGAAAATCCAAAAATCTTTATGGGTTATTCTGACGTAACGATATCACATCTATTCTGTCATAAAGCAGGACTTTCTTCTTTTTATGGACTAGCTGTTTTAATGGACTTTGCAGAAAATGTGGAAATGCATGCCTATACAATAGAAATGGTGAATCGAGTCCTTTTCTCAAATGATATAATTGGTGAAATTGAGCCGCCTAAAGAGTGGACAAGTGAACATTTAGAATGGGCAGAGGAGAATAAAAATACGCGACGTAAAATGCAAGAAAACAAAGGGTATGAAGTACTACAAGGAGCAGGAAAGGTACAAGGCCGGTTGATTGGAGGCTGTATTGAAGTGCTCGAGTTTGCAAAAGGAACAACACTTTGGCCAGGGATAGAATACTGGGAGGATAGCATTCTTTTCTTTGAAACATCTGAAGAGAAGCCTGAACCAAGTCTCGTGAAATATTGGTTAAGGAACTATGCTGCTCAAGGGATTTTGGGGAAAGTGAAAGGAATTATTTTTGCGAAACCTCAAGATGAGATGTATTATGAAGAATATAAACAAGTGATTCTATCTGTCATGCAAGAGTATGACTTAAATAACCTACCGATACTATATAATTTAAGCTTCGGTCACACGGAACCCAAATTTATTTTGCCATATGGTGCAATGGCAGCAATTGATTGTGACAAGAAAACTTTTGCAATCTTAGAAAGTGGCGTTAAGTAAAGGAGGCAAACAATGACAAAGCATAAGATTTATTCAATGAGCGTGGCAAAAGTTTATCCCCACTATATTACAAAAGCCGAAAAGAAAAACCGTACAAAAGAAGAAGTCGATGAAATCACACGTTGGTTAACGGGGTATAGCCAGGAAGAACTCGAAGCCCAACTTGTGAACGAGAAGGATTTTGAAACCTTTTTTAACGAAGCACCAAATATGAATCCAGCGCGTGAATTAATTAAAGGAGTCATTTGTGGCGTACGTGTGGAGGAAATTGAAGAGCCGATTATGCAGGAGATTCGTTACCTTGATAAGCTGATTGATGAATTGGCTAAGGGTAAAAAGATGGAGAAGATATTACGGAAATAACTTCTTGAAAGGAAAAAATATGGAGCTAAGACAAGAAAAGATAAAAAGTGAGTCATTTAGGCAGTGTGAGCTAATTATCAAAAAAGCATTTTAATTGCAAAAGGAAGCTAATGATTTAAGATTAACTATAGTATAGATTTACACTCATTATAGTAATTTAGGAGGAACTTATGAAAATTAAAGCAGCAGTAACTCGTGGACAAGGACAAGATTTTGTGATGGAAGAAGTTGATTTAGCAACTCCAAAAGCAAATGAAGTTTTAGTTAAAATTGTTGCGACAGGTGTATGTCATACGGACGCAGTTGCTCGTGATGAAGCAATCGCTCCATTACCTGCCGTTCTTGGACATGAAGGCTCTGGTATAGTCGAGTCAATTGGTGAAGGAGTCACGCGTTTTGAAAAAGGAGATCATGTTGTTTTATCCTTTGCACATTGTGGACATTGCGACAATTGTTTAACTGGTCATCCGACTGTTTGTGATACTTTTAATGACTTAAACTTCGGTGGTATTAATGATGACGGAACGCAACGTTTAAGTAAAGATGGCGAAGCACTTTCAACTTTCTTTGGACAATCTTCATTTGGAACATTTGCAATATCGCATGAGCGAAATGTTGTAAAGGTGGACAAGGATGTTGATTTAGCATTGTTAGGGCCACTAGGTTGTGGCATTCAAACGGGGGCTGGTACGGTACTAAATAGAATCAAACCGGAATTTGGTTCGACAATCGCAATTTACGGAGCTGGAGCGGTCGGATTAAGTGCGGTGATGGCAGCTAAAGTTGCTGGGTGTAAAACAATCATTGCCGTTGATGTTCATGATTCAAGACTTGAATTAGCAAAAGAATTAGGGGCTACACATGTCTTTAATGGATCAGAGGTAGACGTTGTTAAAGAAATTAATGAATTAACAAATGGCGGAACAACATATGCAGTAGAGACGACGGGTGTACCCCCAGTTGTTCGTCAATCGATGCATGCATTACGTCCGCTTGGTGTTGTTGCAATTGTAGGCGTGACACCTGAAATGAACATTGATGTGCATAACGATTTAATGGCTGAAGGTAAAACGATGATGGGTGTAATTGAAGGGGACTCTGTTCCTAACGTGTTCATCCCACAATTGGTTGAGTACTATAAAAACGGTCAATTCCCATTCGATCAGCTTGTGAAATTCTATGACTTCGATGCGATTAATGAAGCATTTGAAGATTCTAAAACAGGGAAAACGATTAAACCAATCGTTAAAATTGCAAATTTATAGGGATTTCAAAATCCATGGAAATAACAAGCGTTGATTTCAACTCCAATTGAAATCGACGCTTTTTTATTCTTTCATATTACTTTCCAGCATTCGCATCATCAATTTTCTTGGGTCAAATGCTATATTGTCATAGTCATCATTATCTTGTTCTTTTAAGATATTAATCTCGTGATTGATATTCTCCATTTTACGGTCGAGGTCTGCCACGGTGTCTGCGGCTTCTTTTAATTGACGTGTAAGATCCTCTGGAATTTGTTTATCATATTTATAGTAAATCTTGTGCTCAAGGCTTGCCCAGAACTCCATCGCAATCGTACGAATCTGCATTTCGACATAGACATCGACAACGCGATCAGACATAAATACGGGAATTTGCAATACCATATGGTAGCTTTTATAACCGTTTGGCTTTGGGTTTTTAATATAATCTTTCACTTCAACGACTTGTACATCTGACTGTGACTGGATCATATCAGCAATCTGAAAAATATCGGATTCGAATGAACAAACAATACGAATGCCTGCGATATCTTTGATTTCCTCTTGAATAAGGTCTAAGGATAGCGGTAGATTTTTCCGGTTCACTTTTCGCATTAAACTCTCTGCTGATTTGACGCGCGTATTAATTTGTTCAATCGGATTATACTCATGAACTAGACGGAACTCTTCCTGCAAAATCTTCACCTTCGTACTGATTTCTTCTAATGCGAACTTATAGGCCATGCCAAATCGAGTGAACTTTATGCGGAGTTCATCTAGAGCTTCTTTGTTTATTGGCTTTTCTGGAATCACGTCGAAAAAACCCCTTTCGTTACTTTGTTTATATTAATATTATTATTATAACTTATATAGAAACGAGAAGTAGGATTGTGCTCCTTCGATATACATCTTTATTCCCTGAAAAAGTACAACTACTCTGAAAAACATGCTATTCTTAAAAGAACTAAAATTCATATAGGAGAATGACGATGCATATTCCAAAACATTTTAAAATAGAAGACAGAGAAGAAATCGAATCCTTCATTCAAAGTAATTCATTCGGCACCATCGTTTCAACTGAAGCTGGAAAACCAATCGCCACACACTTACCTTTTCAATTACAAAAACAAGGAGAAGATTATTATGTTACGAGCCATTTCGCCTATGCAAATTCACAATGGAAAACATTAGAGAACAATCCGGATCCTGTGCTTGTCATGTTACAGGGGCCCCATGCTTACGTTTCTTCTTCATGGTACGATCACGAAAATGTACCGACATGGAATTATCAATCGGTTCATATTTATGGAAAAGCAGAAATCATGACATCTGAAGAACTAGAGCAAGACTTAATAACACTTCTGGAAAAATATGAACAACATCGTGCGGATCCAGTACTTTGGGATAAACTAACAGACCAAACAAAACAACAGATAAAAGGTATTGTCGGTTTTAAGATAAAAGTAGAAGAAATTCAAGCAGCATATAAAATGAGTCAAAATCGCAGTGAAGAAGATTATCAAAATGTAATTTATAAACTAAGCAGAGAACTTAATCCTAGTGCACAGCAAGTTAGTGAAGCAATGCGAGAGATTAGCCGAAAGAAGTGAGGGAGCTGCATATGAAATTCATTATGATATTCGGCCCACAAGCAGTAGGTAAGATGACAGTAGGGCAAGAACTACAAAAAGTCACGGGCTTCAAACTTTTCCACAACCATATGACAATCGATTTACTCGCACCAATTTATGAGTTCAAGCCAGAAATGTGGCGTCTGGTAAATAAGTTCCGTCAAGATATTTTTGAATCAGTCGCAAAGAGTGACTTGGATGGATTTATTTTTACTTATGTATGGGCATTTGATTTACAAGAAGATTGGGATTATGTGAAGAAAGTCTCTGAGATATTCGAGTCTGAGGGTGCGGAGGTTTATTTTGTCGAACTCGAAGCAGATTTGGAGGAAAGAGTTATCCGCAATAGTACACCAAATAGGTTAGAGCATAAGCCAACGAAACGAAATGTCGCTTGGTCGGAAGCTGAAATGAAAGAAACAATGAAGAATCATCGTTTAAATTCAAACCCAGGAGAAATCACGAGGGAAAACTACCTCCGCATTAACAATAAAAATCTATCGGCAGCAGAAGTTGCTAAGCAAATCAAGAAGGAATTTAACTTTTAAAAGGGAGGTTCGCTTTTGTTAGAAACAATTAAAACAGAAAACTATATACTAAGGGCAATCAGGATTTCGGATACACCTGCACTTTACGACATGATGTCCGATAAAGAAACAATGCAATTTATTACACCACACCCAGTAAAGAGTATCGAGCAAATGAATCTTGAAGTTAGGGAGAGTCTTAATAAACTTAAAGCTAAAAAAGAGTTACCATGGGTGATTTTGTCTTCTTGTTCAAATGAAATTATTGGGACCTTCGATTTTCATAAAGTAAATACCTATCATCGAAAAGCTGAAATGCGTGCGATTATAAAAAAGGAATTTCAACAAAAAGGTGTAATGACCGAAGTGCTCAAAGTAATGCTTAACTATGGTTTTAATGACCTCAATTTAAATCGTATTGTTGGAGATATCTTTGCAGGGAATAAGGGCTCGCAAAGACTACTAGAAGAATTTGGCTTTAAGAAAGAAGGCATTCTTCGTGAAACGGACTTTGATGGCGAAACTTTTCACGATACAGTAGTCTACAGTCTGCTTAGAAGAGAATATAATCAAAATAATGAAGTGAAGTATGGAAATCTTTAAAGAGTTTTTAAACAAAATCGAACAGCCAGCACACGAAGAGAGAATGAAAGAGGTTTTGGAATGGGTCGCGGAAAAATATCCAAATCTCGTACCTGAAATAAAATGGAACCAACCAATGTTTACGGACCACGGAACTTATATTATTGGCTTCAGTGTTGCAAAACGTCATATGGCGGTTGCACCTGAGAACGCAGGAATTGAGCAATTCGCCAAAGACATTAAAGAAGCAGGTCACAGTCATACAAAAGAATTGGTTCGCATGAAGTGGGAGGAACCATTTAATTATGACCTTCTGGAAAAAATGATCGAATTTAATATATGGGATAAAAAAGATCACACGAAGTTTTGGAGATAAGGATTGTAAAAAGAGAGGATGGTTAGTGGCTTTGCAGACTAGAAAGTTAAAAGAAGTGGATCAGTATATCGCATCCCTCCCAGAAGATATAAAAGAAATTACAGAAACATTAAGGAATATTATTCTTGATACTTCACCTGAGCTTCAAGAGGAATATAAATGGTCAATGCCAAATTATTCATATCATGGACTAGCCTGCTATTTACAAGCGAGTAAAAATCATGTAAATTTAGGTTTTCAAAAAGGGATCCAATTACAAGAATTAGATAAACATAGCTTATTAAATGGAACTGGAAAAACGATGCGACACATTCGTGTGAAAAAGCTGGAAGAAGTGAATGTCGAGTTATTTACAGCTTATATTCGCGCTGCGATGGAATTGAATGATAGGTAGAAAGGATTTATATGATGAGAAATGAGACTGAAATATTGAAAACAGTGCTTGATTTTGCTATTCAAGATGACAGAGTACGGATTGTAACTCTGGAAGGCTCTAGAACAAACAAAAATGTTCCAGCAGATTCATTTCAAGATTATGATGTTTCTTATTTTGTAACAGACCTTGATTCATTTAAAGCAACGGACGATTGGCTCACTATTTTTGGTAAAAGAATCATTATGCAAAAGCCAGAAGCTATGGAATTATTTCCTCCAGAGTTAGGAAACTGGTTTTCTTATCTCATGTTATTTGAAGATGGTAATCGAATCGATTTGACACTTATTCCTTTAAGGGAACTCACTGATTACCTCGACAATAGTGATGGTTTGGTTGAGTTACTACTTGATAAAGATGAGCGTATAGAGACAGAACTCATTCCAAGTGATGAGAAATATTGGATAAAAAAACCCGATGCTAAAGTATTTGATGATTGTTGTAATGAATTCTGGTGGGTATCAACTTATGTAGTAAAAGGATTAGTTAGAAATGAATTATTATATGCGATTGATCATCTGAATGAGAGTGTTAGACCTAATTTACTCCGCATGATTGCTTGGAAAACTGGTATTGAACACGGATTTACCTTCAGTGTTGGAAAGAACTATAAGTATCTGCTGCAATATTTGTCCGAAGCTGAATGTGAGGCACTACTTTCCACATATACTGCATGCGATACATTAAAGTTGTGGAAGGCATTATTTACTTGTCATGCATTATTTAGAAGCTATGCTATACCAGTTGCCAAACAGCTTGGGTATACATACCCCGATTATGATAAAGCGATTAAGAAATATACGGAAGATATTTATCAAAAACTATTTTAATAGAAGGACATTACTTAAATAATGTAAAGCTAATTTAGTTATCAAAACTTAATTTAACCATATTTATGCCAAAACACTCATAATCACCACGGGTGTTTTTTTTATATGGTCTTATTCCAAATACGCCTCAAGTCCTAACCCAAAATATAGCTCAGGCTCATTACGACAAATCGCCATCCACGGTAAGATGAAATCAAGATAAAGAAAGGAGGCAGAACAGATGACTAAATTTCTACTGTTCGTCGGGGGTCTAATTGCATTCTTTGTGTTACTTGCAAGCATTGGCCCAATGGTAATTTTCGCATTAAGTGTTTGGTTACTTTACATCGTGTTTAAACAATTCATGAAAAGTGATTCTACAGCAGGAAAAGTTGGATGGGCGATTGTCGGCTTGTTGATCCTAAGCTTCACCGTTTCTAACATCTATGCATTAATCGGTGTTGTCGCATTATATGCGCTATACCTGATTTATAAAAGCTGGAAGGACTCGAAGGATGATTCACCAGTTGTCCACACAATGAAAGATAATGATCCGTTTTCTAATTTTGAGAGAGAATGGGCAGACTTAAACAAATAAAAGGAGAGTATAAACTATGTCAACAAACATATTTACAAGATGGATGGATAGTATTTCAGCAGATTTGCATGAGTTAATGGATAAGAAGGAACAGAAGAATCCAATTTCTGCACTGAATCAATATTTACGCCAAAGTGAACAGGAAAAGGAAAAAGTGAAAAAACTTATTGAACGTCAGTACAAACTAAAGGAAGAGTTTTCCCGTGAGTACTTGAAAGCGCAGGACCTTGCTGACAAGCGTAAGAAACAAGCGGAGATTGCAGAAAAAGCTGGAGAAACTTCCATGCATGAATTTGCAGTGAAAGAGTATGAAGAATATCAAGCACGTGCTGACCGTCTGAAAACAAGTCGTGAGGATGCAATGGAGCAGCTCGAAATGTTAGAAGCTAAATATGAAGAAATGAAACATCGCTTGAAAGATATGCATATGCGTCGCATGGAATTAATGGGGCGTGAAAATATTGCCAAAGCGAATCAACAAATGAATCGTGTGATTGATGACGTTTCTGATAAGCCATTTGCAAAATTTGCGGAGCTTGAGCAGTACATCGAGAACCTTGAACATCAAGTAAATAACGCGTTTTACAAGAGCAGTTTTGATAGCAAAATTGCTAAACTTGAAAAAGAAATGGCAGCAAAAGAACAGAATAATAGCTTATAAACAAAAGGAAACATGCTATACTAATAGACGTAGATTTCGGTCTGCGTCTATTACATATTTAACGAAAAAGGAGGGTGACAGCAATGTTTAAACAAATTTCGACACAAACATATAACTGGATATTAATCATTGGTGTGATCCTCTTTTTATTTGAGATCGTCTTTTTCTTTGGTGGCGCAATTGTGCCAGCACTTTTCGCAGCGATTTTCACATATGTTGGTTGGAAAAACTTCAGCATGTTATGGGGAAAAATTCTCTTCTGGATCTCGCTCATCTCTTTTATTTTTTCCGTATTAAATTTAATGGCAATCCGCTTTTTCGTACTTGCGGCCGTCGTTATTTTAATCATTAATTATACAAAATCAACGAAAGACGTGAAACATGAAGCCCCTGAATTACCAGCTGAAAGTAGACTGGCTGAAGATTTAGTCCAAAAAGATCCGTTATTCGACCATACAATATTCGATGATCAACACACAACGGAGTATGCGTACCAATGGCGGGATGTGAATATCCAGGGACTCATGGGGGATCGTATGATTGACCTGAGTAATACGGTTTTGCCAAATGACACAGCAATTATTTCCATTCGCCATGGGATAGGAAATATTGAAATCTATGTCCCTTATGAAGTCGAAGTGAGCATTCATCATAGCGCCATTTTTGGCCGTGCAGAAATTTTCAATCGAACAGATGAAAAGTTATTTAATCAGTCCGTATTTTACCAGACAAAAAATTATGATCATGCTACATCTCGTGTGAAAATTGTTACCTCTTTACTCTCTGGAGATATTGAGGTGAAGCGAATATGAGTACAATGCTCAGACATGTTTTCACAGCAATTATATATAGTTTTGTATTCGCGATAGCACTTCTATCGGTTGTGTTCGTTATTTTCCCACTTGAAAAAATATCTTTCTTATGGGAAGTAGAATTTGGAAATGTGCCATTCCTAATATGGGTGGCTGGACTCGTTCTAACTGGTGGAATGGTCTTCGGTTTAGCGATTGGTTGGTATTGGAAGCAGCGTTTGCACTGGGTAGATCGTAAATTGGATGCGATAAGCAAAGGACAGAAACTCGGAACAGAAGAAGATCCCTACCATGAATTAGTTAGCATTGAAAAGCGCCTCGAGCAAATTCAGGAGCGAATTCAAAAACAAACAGAACATACACAGAAATTAGCAACAGAACGTGCAGAAGAACGGGAACAAAGTTTGCAAGAGATTGTTGCCCAAGAAAGAAATCGCTTAGCACGTGAATTACATGATTCCGTCAGCCAGCAATTATTCGCAGCTTCGATGATGATGTCAGCAATCAATGAAAGTAAACCGATGGAAGAAACTGACTTAAAATCTCGTCTCGCACTCGTTGAAAAGATGATTCATCAATCCCAACTTGAAATGCGTGCGCTTTTATTACATCTTCGACCAGTTGCTTTAAAAGGGAAAACTCTTGAACAAGGTGTCGAAGAATTATTAATCGAGATGCAACAAAAGGTGACCATGGAAATTAGCTGGACGATTGATGATTTGGCTGTTGATAAAGGAATTGAAGATCAGCTATTCCGAATTATCCAAGAGGCAATGTCAAATACACTCAGACATGCAGAAGCATCAACTTTCAATCTTTTATTAATTGTCCGCGATGAAACAATCATTTTAAGAATTACTGATGATGGTATTGGCTTTGACATGCAAGAAATGAAGACAGGTTCGTACGGGATGCAAAACATGCGAGAACGTGCCTATGAAATCGGTGGAACTTTTAAAGTAATCAGTTTGCCGAATGAAGGAACAAGACTCGAGGTAAAAGTCCCAATGATAGAAGGGGAGGAAAATGATGATTAAAGTATTATTTGCAGATGATCATGAAATGGTTCGCATAGGTGTTTCCTCTTATTTATCCGCACAGCCTGACATTGATGTTATCGCTGAAGCAGATGATGGCGGTCCAGCTGTCGAACTCGCTCTAGAACTCCGTCCAGATATCATTCTCATGGACTTAGTTATGAAGCAAATGGATGGCATCGAGGCAACGCGTCAGATTATTTCCGAGTGGCCAGAAGCGAAGATTATTATTGTTACAAGCTTTCTAGATGATGAAAAAGTCTATCCGGCTTTGGAAGCGGGAGCGACGAGCTACTTATTAAAAACTTCAAAGGCAGAAGAAATCGCGAAGGCAATCCGCGCAACACATGACGGACAATCGGTTTTAGAGCCAGAAGTAACTGGGAAAATTATGAACCGCATGCGTAATAAATCGGAAGAACCTTTACATGAACAATTAACCGAAAGAGAAAAAGAAATCCTGCTTCTAATCGCTGAAGGGAAAACAAACCAAGATATCGCCGATGAACTTTTCATAGCAGTGAAGACCGTAAAAGTTCATGTGAGTAATATACTAAGTAAATTGGAAGTACAAGATCGAACACAGGCGGTCATTTATGCGTTTCAAAATAAACTAGTTTAACGAGAGAATACTTATCATTTTTATTTGAATGATAAGTATTTTTTTGTGGAAAATTTACCGTTCTTCGTCCATTTTGCAAAAAACAATATAAACATACTATTATTATTTATAGTAATATTGTCTTGTAATAAGAAAATATGCACATTTATTATGTGATATGAACGCGTTTTCGACTTGGATTTTCTTTTTTGAGGAAATAATTTGTCATTATTTGAAACATAACTGTAACATAACGATAACATGGGTGAAATTTAAGGGTGTTATACTACCCATGGAATCAAAATAATAAACATATAATTTCACGGGATTGCAAACATACATATAAAGCATTTTACATAGAGAGTTACATGCAATTTTGGTGACGGAAGTGGGGAACGCGAAATTGAAAAAGATTTTATTAACGGTATCTACAGTTTCTGTAGTTGGTTTAGGTAGTGTGTTTTTCGGTGCTCCGGCATCTGCTGAAACATTAGATGAGTTAAAAGATAAGCAAACACAGATTCAAGAAGATAGAAAAGATCTAAAAGCTAATCTATCAGAAGCAGAGTCAGAGGTTGCTGATTTATTAATAGACCTAGAAGAGATTAATAAAGAGATTGAGCGTACAACAGAAGCACTAGAAGAGAATAAAAAAGTAATGCAAGAAAACGAAGATAATATCTCAGCTACTGAGCAAGCAGTTGAAGAACTTGAAGCAGACATTGTTAAATTAGAAGAATTAATTCAACAACGTTTCGATATCTTAAAAGAACGTGCAGTTTCTTACCAATTAAATGGTGGAAACATCTCATTCCTAGAAGTATTATTTGGTTCTAAAAACTTCGGTGATTTCATCAGCAGACTTACTGCAGTTAACAAAATCACTGAATCTGATACGAATTTAATGGAAAGAATTGAAGCTGATAAATTAGTTGTCGAAGAAATGCAAAACGAAGTACTTGTTAAACTTGATGAACTAAACGAAATGAAAGTTGAACTCGAAGGAATGCAAGCATTAATCGAGGAACAACAAGAAGAAACAAAAGCAAAGAAAGCAGATCTTAAGGAAAAAGAAAGTACACTTCTTGCTAAAGTTGAAGAGTTAGAAATGGAAGATAGACAACTTGCTTCATTACAAAGTGAAGTAAGCAGAAATATCGACGCATTAACACAACCAGTTGTACCTGTACAAACAGCAAGTGCTAGTTCAGATTCAAATGGTGGTAACTTAACAACGCTTTCGAAATCAAGCACTAACCAAGCTCCAAGACCAGCAGCATCTGGTGGGATTAGCACAGCAATCAATGCTGGTTTCAACCACTTAGGTACTCCATATCGCTGGGCAGGTAAAGGACCAGGTGGATTTGATTGTTCAGGATTTGTTTCTTGGGCATTTGCACAAGGTGGAATCTCGATTCCATCAAGTACAGCAGGTCTTCAATCTACAGGAACTAAAGTTTCTGCAAGCAACATGCAGCCTGGAGATATCGTATTCTTTAATACTTACAAAACAAATGGACACGTTGGAATTTACCTAGGTGGCGGTAAATTCATCGGTGCACAAAACTCAACTGGACTTGCAGTTGCAGACATGACTACTGGTTACTGGGCAAGCAAATTTGCTGGCCACGTACGCAGTGTACGCTAAACAAAACATTTCAAAAATCCATCCTAACTAGGGTGGATTTTTTTATGCTGTTTTTCAATCAATCTTTCCAAATCATGAGCAAAGCCAAGAGAAATGTTTAAAACATGAGATTTCTTCATGTTATAGGGTATAAGCTAGTATAAGTGACGAAATAACCGTCTTTAATGTAAGATTGCTGTGAAAAATCTCATTTCTCAAACGTTCTTTATAGACTGAATCCCAATGATATATTATAATGAAACTTACAAAAGTGGGTGATTCAATGGGAAGGTAAAGAACAATCTTAAGTCTATAATCTATATAGCTCAAATCAGGTTGGTTCTGCCTTCTCTGATTGAACAACGGTAAACTTTAAAAAAATCTGAAACAAAACACAGGAGGTGAAGTTCTCGTTGCACTATTTGCACCGGGAACCTTAATTGGACGTATTGCCCATATTTAACTTACTTGCAGTTGCTGTACTTATCGGACTGACCGCGTTTTTCGTAGCGGCCGAGTTTGCGATTGTAAAAATCAGAAGTACACAACTTGAACCACATCTCGAAACAGGGAAAAAATCAGCAAAGGCTGCTAAAATTGTTATTACACATTTAGATGAGTATTTATCAGCCTGTCAGTTAGGAATTACGATTACAGCATTAGGTATTGGACGTTTAGCAGAACCTACATTTGAAAGAATGTTGCATCCATTATTAAATTACTTTAATCTTGGTGCAGGAACTGTAACTACAGTTGCAATTATCGTTTCATTCAGTATCGCAACATTCCTCCATGTAGTAATTGGGGAATTAGCACCGAAGAACATTGCAATTCAAAAAGCAGAACAGGTGACGCTTTTAGTCGCTCGACCATTAATTTGGTTCTATCGCTTACTTTATCCGTTTATCTGGTTACTAAATGGATCAGCACGTCTATTAGTGCGTATCCTTGGTTTCCAACCAATGGCTAGCCATGAACAATCACATACGGAAGAAGAACTTCGTTTAATTCTTGCTGATAGCTACAAAAGTGGCGAAATTAATCAAGCAGAAATGATGTATGTTAATAACATTTTTGAATTTGATGAGCGAGTAGCAAGGGAAATCATGGTCCCTAGAACAGAAATGGTATACTTTTCAAAAGATGATAGTATATCAGACAATCTAGATGTTATTTTAGAAGGTCAGTACACGAGATATCCAGTGGCTGATGATGATAAGGATAATATTATTGGTTTAGTAAACTTAAAAGAAGTATTTTCTGGTCATATTCAAGGGAAGTCAGTTAGAATTAACCAGTTTATCCGACCAATTCTACATATTTCAGAGGCAACTCCTATCAAACAAGTTCTTCTGAAAATGCAGAAAGAAAGAATCCATATGGCAATCGTAAACGATGAGTATGGAGGTACAGCTGGTCTAGTTACAGTTGAAGACATTTTAGAAGAGATTGTTGGAGATATTCGTGACGAATTCGATGAAGATGAAGTTCCTGATATCCAAGAAATCAATGATCAAACTTTAATTGTCTCAGGAAAAATTCATCTTGAAGATTTAAATGAAATTTTAGGTATCGAATTAATAGATGATGAAGTTGATACAATCGGTGGTTGGATATTCACGACCAACCTTGATGCACAAGAAGGTGTAGTTGTAGAGTATGAGGACCATCAATTTATTATTGAAGAGATGGATGGCTACCAAATTAAAAAAGTTAAAATAATTAAACCTTAAGTTAAAAGAAAAGCCGTAGCATATTATGTGTTACGGCTTTTCTTTTTTGTTTTATTCTATTAAATTTCCAAATTGCTATGAATATAATCCCGTTTAACAAATAAATTATTCTTTTTCTATTCCATGAAGCGTCAACAACTTACTTTAATTCCCAAATGAAACAAATATAGACCAATTTTTAGAATTATGTTACGATAAAATTAATTACTAAAATTACAAAAGGATGTAGATGAATGGAAAAGATTAAACAATCAATGCAGAAGTTAAATCAAGTAATTTATGGACAAGAGGAAATAGTTGAGTTGATTTTTGTCGCGCTATTAGCTAAAGGCCATGTACTACTTGAGAGTGTTCCTGGAACAGGGAAGACAAAGCTTGCTAAGAGCTTTGCGACAATAATGAAGGGGAACTATAGTCGAATTCAATTTACACCTGATGTTCTGCCAAGTGATATTACAGGTATTCGTTTTTTAAATCCAAAAACACAGGAATTTGAATTACGTCTAGGCCCAGTTGTTACGAATGTATTGTTAGCTGATGAAATTAACAGAGCGACACCAAAAACACAATCAAGTTTACTAGAAGTAATGGAAGAGACGCAGACAACAATTGATGGGGAGAGAATTGTTATTCCTTCTCCATTTATCGTACTTGCAACTCAGAATCCGATTGAAAGTAATTATGGGACATTCCCATTGCCAGAAGCGCAATTGGATCGATTTCTGTTCAAAGTTAGTTTAGATTATCCTACAAATGAAGAAGCCAAATCTATTTTAACGAATTACCGCTTGGCTGATCCATCTGAGTCATTAAGTGAAATTGTTACTACCGATGATATTATTTCCTTACAAGAAGAAACTAAAAAAGTAAATGTATCTGATTTAGTAATGGATTATTTAATTGATCTTGTTGAAGCCACAAGAGCTTCACAGGAAATCGAATTAGGTATCAGTCCTAGAGGAATGCTTGGATTAATGCGTGCGGCTCAAGCAAAGGCACTTTTAAATGACAGAGATTTTGTCACTCCGAATGATGTGCAATCACTTGCTCGCTACGTATTTGAACATAGAATTATTTTATCTATGGAAGCTTCACTGAAACGCACGCCAAAAGATGTGATGAATGATGTCATTTCACAGGTTCCAGTACCGGTTGAGGTAGGGGTATAATAAATGAAGTGGAAAAGAGAAGTAGAATCGAAGCATTTGCAGTCATTTGATTTATTCGGCCTTTCTATTATTGGTTTATTTTTAGTTGGAATAATCCTGAAAAACTTTATTCCGTTTATTATTGCTGCACTATTACTTGTGCATATCGTCTTCCATAAGCTTTTTGAAAAATCAGTATCGGAAAATATAATTGTTGAGAATCCAAAACGCTCAGTAAGACTTTTCCCTGGTGAAGATATGGTGTGGAAGATTCAAATGGAAAATAAATCATTTTTTCCAATCATTAACGGCAAGTTAAGGTTTAACCTAGGTCATAACGTACAAGTGATGAACAATGATACTAATAGAAAAAACTATTGGTATGGCATAGAAATACCTTATTCAATTAGTTCAAAGCGTAAACCAGCCATAGAGGTTCCTATTAAAGCTGTAGAAAGAGGAACTGCTAGAATGACCCAGCTAGTATATGAATTCCCACATTTATTTAGTTTTCATCAAATGAAAATGCGTTATGATGAATATTATCAGACAGAGTTTATTGTTTATCCAGAATTAAAGGAAGTAACTGGACTCGAAGTAATTTATCATCAGTTTCCTGGTGACGCTCGAATGCAATACTCACCATATGAGGACATTCAAAGTTCAATTGGAACGAGAGATTATCAATCTAGTGATTCTTTTCAAAGAATTAATTGGAAAGCATCGGTTCGGTCACAAGAGTTACAAACGAATATTTATGAGAAGGTAGCAGATCTTTCATTTGTATATATAGTGAATCTTAAACAAGAACAACGAGTCGGTGAAAGTACACGAACAGAAGATTTGTTATCTTATACAGCATTTTTAAGTAAGTTTGCGACAGAACAAGATACTTCTTATGAAATTTTATTAAATGTTAGACAACATGGAAGCAATTCTTTCCTGCAACTACCAGAAGGCAATGACAATCGACATTTAGCCCGAAGTTTAGAATTTTTAGCCCGTATACCAAGACAACCGATTGCTTCTTCATTTGAACTTTTACTATTTCATGTATCGAAAACACTGCAGCAAAGAAAAACAATTATTATCATAGGGGAAATTAGTGAGGAATCCTATGCTCAAATTACACAACTTGAACAAAAGGGACACACTGTTTTTCAGATAAATGAATCAAATGGGGTAGCCTCTATCACTTCGGTATCAAATAGAAAAATTGCTTAACTATTTTATTAATAAAGTATTAGACCTACTTTAATTGTTTAAAGGATGAAGTGAATGGATAAAAATGCACGGATTATTGCTCAATTTTCTCATTATATAAATGAAGGAATTATAGCGTTTTATATTATTTTAATAGCTATCCAGTTTTCGAATACTGTTGAAGCTCCATATTGGTCCTTCCTTGTAATCTTATTAATGAGTGCTGTATTATTTTCTTTTATTGCTTACCGAGAATTAAACGAGATCCTCTATATTATTATGATTCCCATTCTCGCATTTGCATTCTACGCAGCTGACTATATGATTAGTCTGGTGGTTGTTTTCAGTATTGTACTTACCTATCGTTATTATCGTATTGCAAAAACTGATATTAAGAGAAGAGAAGCCGGCTATCTAGGTACATCTGCCATTTTGGTAATACTTTTAACTGTATTTAATGGGGATAACGAAATCTATTGGATTTTCCTTATTCAATTCTTCTTAACTTTTATAGGTTTTTATTTAATGAATCTAGTAATAGTTTCGAAATCATTGCAATCTGATTTCCTTGTACAATTTGGAAAGATTATCGGTATAATCGTACTCGCTGGAGGATTTGCTTTCCTCTTTTTAAATGAAATAGTTACCAGGATTGTTGGATTAATTTGGATTGTTATTGGGTTTCTGACAGCTCATATTTCATCGTTTTTTGCGGGTTTGTTTTATTGGGTTACACCAGATCCTTCCATATATGATTATGAACCTGAAGATGAGGTAACTGGAATTCAAAGTCCAGAATTGGGCGAATCGATAATGGAAGGTGTTAGTAGTTACGCAATAATTTTAATCGTACTTGCATTTGCGGTAATAATTATTTGTATAGTCTATTTATTTCATAAGTTAAGACGTCCTCTAAGAGAAAACGAAGAATCTGAAGAAGTGAGTGAACACCAATTAAGAAATGATAAAATGAAACAAGAAACAAACCAACCGAGGAAACCATTTTGGCAAAATTTCTTCAAAAAACCTGAACATCCAGCACGTCGTCTAGTCTTTGAATTTGAGAAAAAACTAGTAAAGTCGAACTATGCTAGGTTATCTCATGAAACATTAGAAAAGTGGTTAGCACGTATCGGAGACGGAACGGAGTTAGTAATCTATCAACGAGTCAGATACGGTGATAAGGATGTATCGGAAGAAGAACTAAATCAATTGAAGCAAGAGTTAAACAACTTAGCAAATCGCTTAAATTGATTCAAGAAAATAAGCCCGTGAAGCTATCTATATTTAGATAGTTTCGCGGGTTTAGTTATTTTAATAGATAAGAAGCATAGGGTGGAAGTTATCAGTAAATTCAAATGTTTACTCAGCTGACATTAAGGTTAAATACAAAGAAGCAGTAAATTTTATTATATAGGAGGACGATAGTAAAATGGCAGAAAACATGGGCATTACAGAAACAATAAAATGGCTAGAAGATGTCAAAACAGATGGTGTTAATAAGATATTTACAATGTACCTAAACACAGATCGTTCCGCCACTAATAAACAAGGAGATGAATGGAAAATTCATTTCAAAAATGGTATGCGTAATTTTGAAAAATACTTACAACAAGATGATAACAATGAAGAATTAGATAACTTTTTAAAAGTTAAGAAAAAAGTTACTGATTATATGAAAGAAGAAGAAGCAAGCTTGCAAAGAGGTGTTGTTATATATGCCACAGCAGATGATGAGATTTGGTTTGCTAGAAAAGTGCAAATGAATTTAGATTCAGAGTTTTACTGGCAAGAAGAACCAGAATTAAATCAATTGAGGAATCTAAAGGAGAAATACCCTAAGCTTGGCGTTGTTTTAGTCCAACAGAATCAAATTAAAGTTATCAAATCTGAATCAAATCGTATTTTAGATACGGTTAACTATGAATTAGATATTGAAACAGAGGATTGGAAAATTAAAAAAGGGCCTCGACCAGCAACAATGGCAGGCTCTCGTGGACCAAACGTACAAAAGGATAACTTTCAATCAAGATATGCAGCTAATATGCAACGTTGGTATAAACAAATCGCTCCAAAATTAGATAAACTGGCAAAGGATAGCA
The DNA here is from genome assembly GCF_054482815.1 of Oceanobacillus sp. CAU 1775. Taxonomy (NCBI): domain Bacteria; kingdom Bacillati; phylum Bacillota; class Bacilli; order Caryophanales; family Bacillaceae; genus Oceanobacillus; species Oceanobacillus sp. CAU 1775. The sequence continues at coordinate 46,077 of NZ_JBTLRO010000004.1, forward strand.
ATTGGGAACAATTATACGTAGTTGGTGAAGCAGATGTTGCCACTGAGTTATCTAGTCTTTTAAACAAGCCAGTAGATCGTGTCGTTCAGAAAAATATGCTGGATCATGATGAAATGAAAGTGCTTGATGAAGTGAGAAGCGAATAATAAAAGTAAGGCGACTTAACAAATTTTCGTTAAGTCGCCTTACTTCTTTAAAAGTGTTATGCAACCTGACACCCCGGACATAGTCCGTAAATCTCAAATTTATGGTCCTCAACTAAGTAGTTTCCAAGTTTATGTTGAATCTCATCCATTGGACAGACATTGATTTCTTTTGTATTGCCACAAGAGCTACAAATGAAATGGTGGTGGTGGTGTTTCGTACAGTTCATTCTGAAATGCTTTTCACCGTTTAATTCTGTTGTCTCGAGAATGCGCATCTCATTGTATAGATTTAGATTTCGATAGACTGTATCAAAACTAATACCCTCATATTTATCTTCCATGAATTGCATTAATTCTTTAGCCGTACGATAACCATCTTCTTTTTCGAAAAAATGGAGGATATCTTTTCTTCGGCCGGTTGTCTTAAATCCCTTGCGTTTCAATAAATTCATAGCTTCATTCATATTCATTATGCTTCCCTCACTTTATTTACTGATTTTCGACTTTTTTTAAAACCAATTGCCAAAAGTAAAATAGCGACGGCGATCATTACAATTGTACCACCTGGTGGAATACTTAGGTAGTAGCCAATGATAATACCAAAAATAACGGATATTTCTCCAAATATAATGGATAAAAGCATCATCTGCTTAAAGCCTTTAGCGATCCGCATTGCTGCTGCAACCGGTAAGGTCATTAATGCTGAAACAAGTAGCACTCCCACGATTCGAATGGAAGCAGCAATAACAAGTGATGTTAAAATGATAAATAATAGATGAATCCTTTTTGTATGAATACCTGATATTGTTGCATGTTCTTCATCAAACGATAGGGTAAACAATTCTTTATAGAAGAAAGTGACTACACTTACTACCACAACAAAGATTAATAAGATCAAATAGAAATCATTTTTACTTACTGCAGACACTGAACCAAATAAATAACCGAATAAATCGGTGTTAAAGCCATTTGCAACAGAGATAAAAATAACACTTAATCCAACCCCAGTAGATAAGATAATTGGAATAGCTAACTCTTGATAAGATTTATATACGCCACGTAGCTTTTCTATAAAGATGGAGCCGATTACCGAGAAGGCCATTCCACTATAAAGAGGGGAGAGGGCGATTACGAATAATTTTTCAATCATAAGTCCAAAAGCAATCCCAGCTAAAGTAACATGTGATAAGGCATCAGCTATTAGAGATAAGCGACGAACCACAATAAAAGTCCCTAAAAGAGGAGCGATTATCCCGATTAAAATCCCAGTTAAGAATGTAAATTTCAAGAAATCATAATTTAGAAAATCTGCAATCATTTTGTTTCCTCCATTACTAGTGATGCGTGACGATTGTTACAGGATGTCCATAAAATAAAGAAAGATCTTTCTCAGATAGAGAGGTGTATTCTTTAGGGTCGCCATGAAAATGGAGGTTCTTATTCAAACAGACAATATCTGTAGCATATTCAGTAACTATCCCTGTGTCATGTGTAACTAAAAGCATACTAATACCTTCGTTTTTGTTTAATCTATAAAGTAAATCATAGAAGCGCTTTACATTTTCCTGGTCAACTCCGACAGTAGGTTCGTCCAATATAAGTAAGTCAGGTTCATTGACAAGTGCGCGTGCAATAAAGATTCTTTGTTGTTGTCCACCAGATAAATTTCCAATATTTTCATAAGCATAATCAAGCATATCTACTAATTCAATAGCTTGTAAGATTTTTTCTTTATGTTTTTTATTTAAAAATTTGAGATAGCCAAGTTTTGCTGTTAACCCAGTAGAAACTACTTCATATACTGTTGCAGGAAAGCCTAGATTAAAACTGTTTGCCTTTTGAGAGACAAAACCAATTTTATTTCTACCATTGAATTTTTCTAATGGTTCGCCGAAAAGTTCGATACTTCCTGAGTCTGGCTTAATAAGTCCTAGCATTAATTTAATTAAGGTAGTTTTTCCGCCACCATTTGGACCGATTAAACCCATGAATTTACCTTTTGGTATTTCAAAGTTGATATCTTCCAGTACAGTTTTATCTTCATAAGCAAAGTTTATTTTCTTCATGGTAACAATAGGTTTATCCATAGTAAGCACTCCTTTCTTAACAAATTACTCACCTAAAACTTCATCTAATACATTAAGATTGTCTCTCATAATTGAAAAGTAATCACGTTCCTCGGTTTTATCATCCTCTGTAAGTACAGAAAGATTATGCAACGTTCTTACTTCTGCATCTATCTCTTGTTGAATCACTTCAGAAATTCGAGTAACTACATTTTGTTCAAAAATGATATGTTTGATTTCATTTTCATTTGCTAAGTCCACAATTTCAATTAAATCTTTTTGGGACGGCTCGTTCTCAGTTGACAGTCCATGGATGGATAACTGTTCGAGCTGATATCTTTCTTCCCAATAACCGAAGGCAGCATGTGAAACAAGGATTTTCTTATTCGATTTACTAGATATTAGTAGTTGAAATTCTTCATCTAAAGTTCCTAATTCCGTTGTAAGGTTCACAAGGTTTTCTTCAAATAGAACTTGATTGTCAGGAAAGAGATCCGTTAATTCATCGTAAATTATTTCAGCAATATCAATCATTCGTAAAGGATCAAGCCAAATATGTGGATCGAGATCACCGTGATGATGGTCATCCTCTTCGTTTTCATGGTCGTGATCATGTTCATTGTTTAGGAAGAGCTCTTCATTTGCTCCGATTTCAATCAAACGTACATCTTGATTTTCTAATGCACTTGCGGCAGTATTTGCAAAAGCTTCAAGTCCTGCTCCTATATAAAAGAAAGCTTCACCATCAGCAATACTTGTTAACTCTCTTGAGGTAGGCTCATAGGTGTGTTCATCAACTCCCGAAGGATAGACTGATACAGCATCTACTTCCTCGCCAGCAATTTCTTGTACAAGAAATTGTAGTGGATAAACGGTTGTATATATAGTAGGTTTAGTTTCTTCTGCATTGTCATTATTTTGATTTGAACAGCCACTAATTATTCCAATTGCTAGTATAAGTAGTATAATAATATATCTAAAATGCACTTTATTCGCTCCTTTTACAAAACTATTCTTATAGTATCGTAATGATTACGATTTGTAAATAGTAATGATTACGATTTGAATAAAAATATCTCTTTATAATTGTCTGAATCAAGGGACTCTCAATCTATATAGGTACATTGAGTATATTTCCGAAGCGGGTTTCTTCTCTAAATAATATGGAACTGTAACATAGACTAAAAGTTAGTAAAATAAAACGCTTTCTTTTTTGGAAAAATTATGATATATTAATTGCGAAATGTCTGAAAGTAATTTATACTAAGAATTAACGAGATAGAAGCCTATCTTTTATTTTTAAGGATTAATGAATGAACATTCATTCAAAAATTAGATTGGGGGATAAAACATGACATTGTCTATCAAGCGGGCTGCAGTTTTAGGTTCTGGAGTAATGGGTTCTGGAATTGCTGCACACTTGGCAAACCTAGGGATACCAGTATTAATGCTGGACATCATGCCGAAAGAATTAACAAAACAAGAAGAACAAAAAGGACTTACATTAGAAGATAAGAACGTTAGAAATCGAATTAGTGCAGAAAACAAAAAGAAATTATTGAAGCAAAAACCTTCGCCAATTACATCAAAAGCTAGTCTTGAACTTATCCAAGTTGGGAATTTTGAAGAGGATATGGGGAAACTCAGTGAAGTTGATTGGATTATTGAGGTTGTAACTGAAAATCTTGAAATTAAAAAGAGTGTTTTCAAACAAGTAGATGAGCATCGTAAAGAAGGAAGTATTGTAAGCTCAAATACTTCAGGTATATCGGTGGAAGCAATGATAGAAGATTCAAGTGAAGATATGAAGAAACATTTCCTTGGAACACACTTCTTTAATCCACCACGTTACTTAAAGCTACTTGAAATTATTCCGACACAACATACGGATGAAGCAGTACTTTCATTTATGAAGGAATTCGCTGAAGATGTTTTAGGTAAAGGTGTTGTAGTTGCGAAAGATACACCAAACTTTATCGCTAATCGCATTGGAACGTATGGATTATTAATTACTGTGAGAGAAATGATTGAAAAAGGCTATAGTGTCGGCGAAATTGATTCAGTAACAGGTCCGTTAATTGGCCGACCGAAGAGTGCAACTTTCCGTACATTGGATGTTGTTGGATTAGATACCTTCCTACACGTAGCACGTAATGTTTACGATCAAGTAGAAGGCGCGGAGAAAGATGTATTTGACCCACCAGCATTTATGAATAAAATGTTAGAGAATGGTTGGCTAGGCTCGAAGACTGGTCAAGGTTTTTACCATAAAAAAGATGGCACGATCTATGAATTAAATCCAGAAACAATGGAGTATGAAGATCGTAAAAAATTAAAAACAGCAGCAATTGAAATGGCTAAACAAGCAAAAGGATCTCGTGGAAAATTGAAAGCGCTTCTTTCTGTGAAAGATGATCGTGCATCTGAACTTGTGTGGTCTGTATTAAAACCAGTACTCCTATATTCTGCTGAATTACTTGGTGAAATTGCAGACGATATCGTAGCAATTGATCAAGCAATGAAATGGGGATTCGGTTGGGAAATCGGTCCATTTGAAACATGGGATGCAATCGGACTTAAAGGGTCTGTAGAACGAATGCAGAGTGAAGGAGAAACAGTACCAGCTTGGGTACTAGAACTACTGGAAGCTGGAAATGAAAGCTTCTATAAACAAGAAGATGGAAAAGTGTTCTTCTATAACAATGGAGAATATGTTCCAGTTAAAACAAATCCTAAAGAAATAAATCTTCGCTTATATAAGAATGAAAGTAATATTATTAAGAAAAACACAGGTGCTAGTTTAATAGATTTGGGTGACGATGTTCTACTTCTAGAATTCCATTCGCAAAGTAATGCAATAGGATTAGACATCATGCAAATGATCAACTTTTCCATTGAAGAAGCTGCAAGGAATTATAAAGGATTAGTTATTGGTAACCAAGGAAAAAACTTCTGTGTAGGCGCGAACCTTGCACTAATGTTAATGGAAGCTCAAGATGACAACTTCTTTGAGTTAGATATGGTTGTTCGTCAGTTCCAAAACATGGCAATGAATATTAAGTATTCTGAAAAACCAGTGGTACTTGCACCATTTAATATGGCACTTGGTGGTGGGGCAGAAATATCTTTACCAGCAGCTGCTATCCAAGCATCTCCAGAAACATATATGGGACTTGTAGAATTTGGTGTTGGACTGATCCCTGGTGGCGGTGGAACGAAGGAATTATATCTTAAACAGTTACGTAACATGCCAAAAGGTGTAGATTTTGATTTATCCAAAGTAGCAAACGATGTCTTTGAAAAGGTAGCGACTGCGAAGGTTTCGACTTCGGCACAAGAAGCTCTGGAAAATGGTTATCTAGACAGCGGTGATGCAATAAGTGCAAACCCAGATCATATTATTTACGATGCAAAACAGAAAGTGCTTTCTTTAGATAAAGCAGGTTATAAACCACCAGCACGGGAAAAAATCCCAGTTGTAGGTGATGCAGGTTATGCAGCAATGCTACTAGGTGCAAAAAATCTACAGTTAAGTGGATACGCATCAGAACATGATTTGAAAATTGCTGAAAAGTTAGCATATGTTTTATCAGGTGGAAGAACTAAAGAAGGTTCATTTATCGATGAGCAAACAATGCTAGATTTAGAACGCGAAGCATTCCTAAGCCTAATCGCAGAACCAAAAACACAAGCAAGAATGCAACATATGCTTGTGAAAGGAAAACCATTACGTAATTAATTCAGAAATTATATTTTACAAAAGGGGGAAGGAAAATTGAAAGAAGCAGTAATTGTTGCAGGTGCAAGAACCCCTGTAGGAAAAGCAAAAAAAGGCTCGTTAGCAAATACACGACCAGATGATTTAGCGGCAGCTACTATCAAAGAAACACTAAAACGTGCTGGCAATTATTCAGGAAATATTGATGATGTAATTATAGGTTGTGCAATGCCTGAAGCTGAGCAAGGAATGAACATGGCAAGAAACATCGCTGGTTTAGCTGGTCTACCTAATGATGTTCCAGGAATAACTATCAACCGTTATTGTTCTTCAGGTTTACAAAGTATTGCATATGGAGCAGAACGAATCATGCTCGGCGCAAGTGATACCATCATTGCAGGTGGAGCAGAATCTATGAGTCTCATTCCAATGGGTGGGCATGTCATTAGACCGAACCCAACATTGGTAGAAAATGCAGTAGGCTATTATATGGGGATGGGCCATACAGCTGAAGAGGTAGCAAATCGTTTTAATATCTCTCGTGCTGATCAAGATGCATTCGCAGCAATGAGCCACGAACGTGCAGCTAAAGCAATTAAAGAAGGTAAATTCAATGATGAAATCGTTCCTGTTGATGTAACAGAGCGAGTAATTAATTCAAAGAATAAAGTAGAAGAAAGAACAACTCGTTTTGAGATGGATGAAGGGGTTAGAGAAGGTACGAACGTTGAAATCCTTTCTAAATTAAGACCCGCTTTCCATGTGCAAGGATCTGTAACTGCAGGTAATTCTTCGCAAATGAGTGATGGAGCAGCAACTGTTCTTTTGATGGATCATGATAAAGCAAAAGCTGAAGGATTACAGCCTCTATTAAAATTCCGTTCCTACGCAGTAGCAGGGGTTGAACCTGAAATTATGGGAGTCGGTCCGATAGCGGCAATTCCTAAGGCATTAAAAATTGCAGGACTTGACCTTTCAGATATTGGGCTATTTGAATTAAACGAAGCATTTGCTTCACAGTCATTACGAGTAATTGAAGAACTGAATTTAGATACTTCGATTGTAAATGTTAATGGTGGAGCAATCGCATTAGGTCACCCGCTAGGTATGACAGGAACAAAACTAACATTGACACTTGCACATGAAATGAAGCGTCGTAACGTTCAGTTCGGTGTAGTAACAATGTGTATTGGCGGCGGTATGGGAGCAGCTGGAGTATTTGAGTTAGTATAATTAATCAATCAAAAGGGGTAGATGATAATGAGCGAAACGAAGGATAAAATTTTTAAAGGTGGGGCTTTTCTAGTTGAAGATTTAAGTGGAGAAGATATCATTACGCTAGAAGACCTTACTGACGAACATAAAATGATTGCAAAAACAACAGAAGATTATGTATTGAATGAAGTGGTACCTTTAATCGATAAACTTGAGAATCATGAGTTTGATAACTCCGTAGATTTATTGAAGAAAGCGGGAGAACTAGGCCTTCTTGGTGCAGATGTACCTGAAGCTTATGGTGGTCTTGGTTTAGATAAAATGAGTTCTTCATTAATTACAGAAAAAATGTCGCGTGCTGGTGGTTTCTCTGTAACACATGGTGCACACGTTGGTATCGGTTCTTTACCAATAGTATTCTTTGGTAATAAAGAACAAAAAGAAAAATATCTACCGAAGCTTGCTTCAGGTGAATTACTTGCTGCATATGCTTTAACAGAGCCAGGCTCAGGATCAGATGCTCTAGGTGCAAAAGCTACAGCAAAATTGAATGAAGCTGGAACACATTATATTCTAAACGGTGAAAAACAGTGGATTACAAACTCGGCATTTGCTGATGTGTTTATCGTTTATGCAAAAATCGATGGAGAGCATTTCTCAGCATTTATTGTTGAACGTGACTTCCCAGGAGTTTCAACTGGACCTGAAGAAAAGAAAATGGGAATTAAGAGTTCTTCTACACGTACATTAGTTTTAGAAGATGCAGAAGTTCCTGTTGAAAACCTATTAGGTGAAAAAGGCCGTGGACACATTATTGCATTTAATATTCTAAACGTTGGTCGTTATAAGCTTGCGGTTGGTGGTGTAGGTGGATCAAAACGCGCGCTAGAGCTTGCTGCTAAATACGTTAACGAAAGAAAGCAATTCGGTGTTCCAATTTCTAGCTTTGCACTTACTCAATCTAAGCTTGCAACAATGGCTACTGAAATTTATGCGAATGAGAGTGCTGTTTATCGTACAGTTGGGCTATTTGAACAACGTATGGGTGCATTATCTGAAGAGGAACTTGATGATGGGCGTGAAATTGCTCGTGCAATTGCTGAATACCAAATCGAGTGTTCCATTACAAAATATATGGCAACAGAATTACTAGACCGTACAGCTGATGAAGCAGTTCAACTTCATGGTGGTTATGGTTTCATGCAGGAATATGAAGTAGAAAGAATTTACCGTGACTCAAGAATTAATCGTATTTTTGAAGGTACGAATGAAATTAACCGTCTACTTGTACCAGGCACATTATTGAAGAAAGCAATGAAGGGCGAGTTACCTTTACTTCAAAAAGCGCAAGGTCTACAAGAAGAATTAATGATGATGATGCCAGAGGAAGTTGGCACAGAACCATTAGAGCAAGAAAAGCATCTATTAAAAAATGCCAAGAAAATTGTCTTACTTGGAGCAGGTCTATCTGCACAGAAATACATGCAAAAATTAGAAAAAGAGCAAGAAATTCTTGTGAAGCTAGCAGATATGGTTGGAGAAGTATTCAACATGGAATCTGCAATACTTCGTACAGAAAAAGCAATGAATGCAACGGGCGCTGAAAAGAATAATCAAAAGCTTTTATATACGCAAGTATATGCACAAGAAGCGTTTAATCGTATCGAAGCAGACGCAAAAGACATTTTAATTGCTGTAGAAGAAGGAGATACACTTCGTATGATGCTATCTTCCCTACGCAAATTAACACGTCACAATCCAACAAATGTTGTAGAGAAAAAACGTGAAATTGCGAAAGCGATCATCGATAAAGAAACGTATGTAATTTAATTTTTATATAGATAACAGCGTGTAGCTTTTGGCTATGCGCTGTTATTTTAATTTAAACGATGATCTATACTAATAGTCATTTAATGGGTTCTACCATAGTTTCGATGCCTAAAAATGCTTTTAATGTAATGAACGAACGTTGTATGATAAACTATATTTGAAAAATGAAATCGAAATGAGGGGTAATTTTATAATGAGTCTTACTTTTTATTGGTACCCAAATTGTGGGACATGCAAGAAAGCAAAAAAATGGTTTGAAGATAATGATGTTGCATATGAAGCGGTTCATATTGTTGAGGATACTCCAACGAAAGAGGAACTTATCGAACTTATTGAAAAAAGTGAGTTGCCAGCTAAGAAATTCTTTAATACTAGCGGTAAGAAATACAGAGAACTAAATATTAAAGATAAAATTAAAGATGCATCATTAGAAGAAATGGCCGAGATCCTTGCATCTGATGGAATGTTAATTAAACGCCCAATCGCAACAAACGGAATGAAAGTAACGGTTGGTTTTAAAGAAGAAATTTACGAAGAGACGTGGAAATAAAGAGTAAACTCTTGTTTTACTTTATATCTATTCCATTGTATAGTTAAAATAATAAGATAATTGAAAGGGTGGCAGTGAATATGAGTTTACCAGAAGGATTACTTTATTCAAAAGAACATGAGTGGATTAAAAAAGAGGGAAATAAAGTACGTATCGGCATTACAGATTTTGCACAAGATGAATTAGGAGATATTGTGTTTGTTGAACTCCCTGAAGTTGATGATACGATTGATGTAGAAGAATCATTCGGAAGTGTAGAGTCAGTTAAAACTGTTTCAGAATTATATGCTCCTGTAAGTGGTAAAGTGGTTGAAGTAAACGAAGAGCTTGACGACAGCCCTGAATTAGTAAATGAGTCACCATACGAAGAAGCATGGATGATTGTTGTCGAACTTGATGACGAAAGCCAGTTAGACAACCTTCTAACTGCGGAACAATATCAAGAGGTTATCGACGAGGACTAATTTTCATTAACTAAATAATATTTTAAGCAGGCTAACAATACAATTTCATGTATGGTTAGCCCTTTGTCTTTCATATACTAAAAGAATGAAGGAAAAGTCTCTATTATTTATAAACTCAAACGAGCAAACTGCTTGCTTAGATAAGGGGAGCAATGAGATGATGAATTATGAACCTGAAAAGGTAATTATTGTTGAGGGTTTAACAGATAAGCGAAAAGTCGAAGAGGTCCTTGATGAAGATGTAACAATTATCTGTACGAATGGTTCTCTCAGTCTTCATCGTTTTGATGAATTATTAGAGACTTATCTTTTAGACGAAAATGATGTGTATATTTTAGTTGATGAGGATAAACAAGGTAATAAGCTTAGAAAGCAATTGGCTAGAGAGTTGCCTCACGCAGAACATATTTATATAAATAGTGATTATCGCGAGGTAGCTACTACGCCACATAAAGTCCTTGCTTCTTTATTATTAGCAAAACGCTTTACAGTGAGAACACTATATCTAATTTAATAAATTTTAATTTAGGGTGAGTTTATGCAGGAAATATCAACGGAAGAGTTACAATCTGGTAATTATATTTTATTTATTTATACCCCATTTTGTGGTACATGTAGTGTTGCTCGAGCAATGCTTGAAAATATTGAAGCCATTCATAAACAAACGATTTTTTATGAAATGAATGCGAATTTCGAAGAGGAATTTATGCATGAACATAAAGTTGAACAGGTACCTTGTCTATTTATTATGGAAAATCATGAAGTGAAAGAAAAGGTCTATACTTTGCATTCAACTGGAAATATATATCGTTATTTATTGAAATATAAACCAGAATTATTCAGTCAAGTATAATCTTTGTTGACAATAAGGAATTGTAATGCTACTATTATTTCTAATCAATTTAATAACTAAATATCTCTTATCATGAGCGGTGGAGGGACTGGCCCTTTGAAACTGCGGCAACCTTCAATTTTATATTGAAAGGTGCCAAATCCTGCAATTTATTGAAAGATGAGGGAACGGTAGCGTATATTTAAATTTCCTACGCCTTTCTGTTCTCTAACAGGAAGGCGTTTTTTAGTATATTTTTTAGAGAGGAGAAACGGTATTGATTTCGATTAAAGGTTTAAGTAAAGTATATTCCACAAAAGACAAGCAAATCACCGCGGTTGATGATTTGAACCTTGAAATAAAAGACGGTGAAATCTTCGGTGTAATTGGCTATAGTGGAGCAGGAAAAAGTACATTCGTACGTTTGATCAACCGTTTAGAAGAGCCATCGACTGGTAGTATTAAAATTAGTGAAAAAGATATCACTTCACTAAAACCCGATGAACTAAGGGTTGCAAGACAAGATATCGGCATGATTTTTCAACACTTTAACCTACTCTGGTCACGAACAGTTGCTGAAAACATTGCATTTCCTCTCGAAATAGCTGGGGTGAATAAGCAGGAGAGAGAAACAAGAGTACAGGAATTAATTGATCTAGTTGGGTTAACTGGTCGCGAAAGTGCTTATCCTTCACAACTAAGTGGTGGGCAGAAGCAGCGTGTTGGGATAGCTCGTGCACTAGCGAATAAACCGAAGCTCTTACTTTGTGACGAAGCAACATCTGCGCTAGATCCCGAGACAACGAATTCCATCTTAGAATTGCTAGTTGATATCAACAAACGATTGGGATTAACGATTATATTAATTACTCATGAAATGCAAGTGATTCGTAAAATATGTCACCGTGTTGCTGTAATGGAAAACGGAGAAATCGTTGAACTTGGAAACGTATTAGATGTTTTCTTACACCCTACTCAAGATGTGACAAAGAAATTTGTTGGTCAGATTATGGGGATGAGTGAAGAGGATAATGATTTAGATAGTATTATTCGTGCAAATCCAAGTGGGAAATTGTTGAAGCTTCAGTTTATTGGAGAGCAAGCGAATCAAGCTTTAATAAGTAGATTAGCAAAACAATATGCGATCGATATAAATATTCTCCAGGGTAAAATAACGAATACGCAAGCAGGTAGTTATGGAACATTATTTGTACAAATGATTGGTGATGAAGCAGAAGTTTCTAAAGCAATTGCTTCTGTTAAAGCAGAAACCTCTGTAGAGCTGGAGGTTATAGAAAATGCTTGAAAATTTAAAAGTTGATGAACTTATTACAGCAACAAACGAAACACTATATATGACATTTGCTTCCTTAATAGGAACGGTAGTATTTGGAATTGCTCTTGGTTTACTTTTATTTTTAACAACAAAGGGTGGCATTTGGGAAAATAAAATAATTAATGTCACTACTGGCGGAATTGTTAATATCTTTCGTTCGATTCCCTTTATTATTTTAATAATTCTTTTATTCCCTTTTACAAACTTCTTATTGGGGACATTAAGAGGTCCTACCGCAGCTTTACCAGCACTAATTATAAGTACTGCTCCCTTCTATGCGAGGCTAGTAGAAATTGCATTTAAAGAAGTTGATAAAGGAGTTATCGAGGCTGCAAAATCGATTGGTGCAAAAACAAGAACGATTATTTTCAAAGTTTTACTTCCTGAATCGATGCCTGCCCTTGTTTCTGGCATAACCGTAACAACAATCGCACTTATTGGTTATACGGCAATGGCTGGATTAATCGGAGCGGGAGGCTTAGGAGACTACGCATACTTCTATGGATTTCAGAGAAGAGATTTTGATTTAGTCTTCGCATGTACGATCATTATTTTAGTTATCGTCTTTATTATTCAATTTATTGGGGATTATATCACTAATAAGTTAGATAAAAGATAAAATATAAATTACTTAAGGAGAGAAAAAAATGAAAAGAATTTTAGGATTTATTTTATTGTCATTTATTTTACTGTTAGCTGCTTGTGGAAGCAGTGATAACGAAACGGATACAGGTGCTGATACAGAGGATAATACAAATGGTGAAGCACAAGAAGAGGAAAGAGTTGAGCTTGTAATTGGAGCATCAAGTACACCACACGCTGAAATTTTAGAACAGGCAAAACCTTTACTTGAAGAAGAAGGAATCTTTATCACAATTGAACCTTACCAAGATTATGTATTACCAAATGAAGATTTAGAAGAAGGTAGCTTAGATGCTAACTACTTCCAACATATACCGTTTCTTGAGGAAACTGTAGAGACTACAGGCTATGATTTAGATTATATAGATGGAATCCATGTAGAACCAATGGGAGTATATTCACAAAATATTTTAACGTTAGATGATATCGAGGATGGTACAGAAGTAATCATTAGTCGTTCGATACCTGACCATGGTAGAATTCTTTCTTTATTTGAACAACAAGGCTTACTTACTCTTGATGAAAATGTAGAAAAATCAGCCGCAACGATTGAAGACATCGTGGATAATCCAAAGAATTTAACATTTTCTCCAGATGTGGATCCAGGGCTTCTGCCTGAAATGTATTTATCTGAGGCAGATGTACTTGTAGCAATCAATACAAACTTCGCAATTGATGCAGGATTGAATCCTTTAGAAGATGCTTTATTCATTGAAGACGAAAACTCTGTATATGTGAACGTCATTGGAGTAAGATCAGAAGATATGGATAATCCAGCACTACTTAAATTAGTAGAAATCTTACAATCAGAAGAAATTCAAAACTTCATCTTAGAACAATATGAAGGTGCAGTAGTTCCTGTTGGTGGAACGAACTAATCCTACAATAGAGACAAACAAATGGAAGCATAAACAATTACGTTTATGCTTCCATTTTTTAAATTATCAGGTGTTAATTACTCTGAAACCCCTCTTACTATTAAACCATCTACCTCAGACCATTCTGCATAATAAATTTTGCTAACATCTTCATAACCTAATTTTGAGAGTTCCGTTAATAACCAATCTTCGTCTTTATTAAGACGCTCTAGTGTTTTCTTTTCGATTCTTCCCTCATCAATGACTAAATGAGTTAAACCTGCCTTTTTAGGTTCTATAGAAAGCATGTCCGGTGTTACTGGTGATGAATGTTCATCTTTTAATACACTTAATTTCCCACTTGGTTCTAATATTGCATATTTCACTTCTTGGATAGAAAATATTCCTTGTTCTCTCAGCATTGTTCGTAGTTGTTCTGATTCCAATTTATTTTTCTTAAGGATTTTAGTATCAATTTCTCCATCGTCTATGATAAGTGAGGGTTTTCCTTCAACCAAAACTCTGGTTCTATCAAATTTACGTATAATTAATTCGAATATATAAATTAAAATTGCCCATAATCCTATCGCATAAAGCATCTCCCAAAAAGGAACTACTTCATCATAAATAGTTTCCTCCATTAATCCACCAAGCACCAAGAGATAAATGAAGTCTAATGGAGTCACCTGAGACAACTCTTTTTTACCCAAGAGGCGAACAACAATAATTAATGCAACTAAACCTATAATAACTTTGACTGTTATTGAAGTTGCCAATATAAATCCCACCTTTATTTAATATTAATAACTTTAATCCTGATATACCCTTTATTTTTGTTCATAATCTACAGCCTTTTACTCATTTGCGTTTTAAAATGAGTGAGAAGTGATAGATATAAATAGGAAGAAAAGGGGAGGAAGCTTATGACTGCAGAGGTTGTAGTGATGAATAAAAGAGGTTTAGCGGTGGCAGCAGATAGTGCGATAACAAGCGGTAGAGAAGGCGTGCAGAAGATATATAACACGGCGAATAAATTATTCTCGCTATCAAGTGAACACCCAATTGGAGTTATGGTTTACGGTGCAGCATCCTTTATGGAAGTGCCTTGGGAAGTAATTATAAAATCATATAGAGGTAACCTTGGCAATCAAAAATTCAGTGATTTAAAGGATTATGCGGAGCATCTTTTCAAGTTTATAAGAGAAGATAAGAGATTTAATAATGAAGCAGTCGAAGAAATTATCATCTACCGAATTTTCTCTGATAACCTAAAACGAATAGTAAACGAAGTGGAAGATAAGATAATAGATAAAACAGATAATGAAGAGATTTCACCAAAAAAAGTAAATGCTTGGTTAATTGAATGTATCGATAAAAATATAGACTTATATGAAAATAAAGAAAAAACATATATAGATGTAGACTTTGATCAGTTTCAAAAGAAATTCGCTTCTGTGATAAATGAAGTGAAAGAAGAACTTATCGTATATGAAACTTCAAAAGCTGTTACTGAAAAACTTTATAAACTTGCGTATGAAACTGCTATAAAAGATTATTTCAGTGTTGGAAGTACTGGGATAGTGATCGCAGGTTATGGTGAAGAAAATATTTTTCCACAGGTTTTAAATTACAGGCTGGAAGGATTCATATTTGGTCAGCTAAAATATAAAAAATTGAAAGATAAACAAATCAGCTATACAACAGGTGTAAAAGATGGGACTGCATCGATTACGGCATTTGCTCAAAGAGAAATGGTAGATGCCTTTATCGGTGGGATGGAACCAAATATGGAAGAAGTAATATTAGACATTTTTAAAAAAGTATTAAAAGGATATCCTGAACAAATACAAAAGCAGCTTGATATAAATTTTACAGACAAACAAATGAAAGAATTAAATAGCTTGGGCAAGGAAGTTTATGCATCTATCGAGGATACGATAATAGATTATCAAGAAAAAAATTATATTGAGCCGCTTCTTAGTGTCGTGCGCGCTTTACCAAAAGAAGAATTGGCCGATATGGCGGAGACATTAGTTAGTTTGACATCATTTAAGCGCCGCGTATCTAGAGCGACTGAATCTGTAGGCCCTCCAATTGATGTAGCGATTATTACAAAAGGTGATGGGTTTGTCTGGGTAAAAAGAAAAAACTATATTAATTCGGAAATTAATGCTCGCTTATGATAATGAAGGAGGAAAAGAAATGCTCTCAAAAGGAAAAAATAAAAAAGATGTTTTCTTCAGTTTGCCTGATGAGGACCGAATGGGCTTTGAATTAGAGGCGAAAGAAAAGGAAGAAAAAGAAATTCCTACTGAAAAAATATTTAACAAATTAAATGGAAAAGATGACAAAAAGCCAGTCAAACCGGACATGGAATGAAATAAAATAAATGTAATATTATTACATTTATTTTACAAAAACATTAAAAACAATTAGAGATGTTTAGTTCATTTCGTATGTGGAATACCCAATACTGAACGAGCAAGATTATCAATTATTGAAAGGAGTTTTTACAAATGGCTAAGAACAACAACAATAACGGTAAGATGTCTCGTGAAGAAGCAGGAAGAAAAGGTGGAAGAGCTACCTCAAGGAACCATGACCAAGAATTCTATGAAGAAATCGGTCAAAAAGGTGGAAATGCAACATCCAGAAATCACGATCAAGAGTTTTATGAGGAAATTGGAGAAAAAGGTGGAAAAGCTCGTTCACGTCAAAGAAACAATAGTGACAACAACAATAACAATTCTAGCAACAACTCATAGTATTAGGATGTAATTTGAAAACAGGAAGGGAGTCAGTACTCCTTTCCTGTTTTCTGTTTAAAATGATGCAATCACACATTAATCGCGATTAAGCATGTAAATGGAAGGATACTTGTCTAAATCTAAGAGTAGACATCAAGTATTCATGTCAACGTGATTTATCATCAAAAATCATAAAAATAAGGTTTATTTTCCTTTTGAGGTGGTAACCTAATAGTGCTAAACTTTAGAATGTAAACAAAGAAAGGATGATTCACTATTAATAGTGATACAACAAGTAATTATCAAGAAGAAATTGATAACTCGATGAGAAAATCTCACCGAATCAGCTTTACAGAGTATGAGGAAAAACCATCAAAACAATTAGAAGTTGAAAGAAAACGTGATATGGAATATAAAAAGTCAAAAAATATAATAGCTGATGTAGAAAATCAACTTTATAAATAAAAAACGTAGAAACACTGGTATCCTTAACTGTTACCAGTGTTTCTTTTATATATTAGCTAATATTCGTTCACAGCAAAACACAGTCTTAAATCAATCTTCTAATCTCAATGGTTATTATTTAAATGAGAATAGAAAATAGTGTATAATAAGGGCATCTATTATACGTGCAATCTAATTTTCAGCTCATATTCACATTGGTTGATAATTGATTTGAAATGCTATAAGATTGTAATGAGTATAAATTGAGAATGGATGTGTAACCCTTCTCAAAATAGAAAAATGCATTTGGAGGTATTGTTTATGTCAGGATCAGTTTTAGAAATTAAGAATCTTCATGTATCAATCGAAGACAAAGAAATCCTTAAAGGTGTAGACCTTACGATAAAGGGTGGAGAGTTCCATGCAGTAATGGGACCGAACGGAACAGGTAAATCAACGTTAGCTGCAGCTGTAATGGGTCACCCACTATATGAAATTACAGAAGGTAGCATTACTTTAGATGGGGAAGATGTATTAGAAATGGATGTAGATGAGCGCGCACGTGCTGGTCTTTTCCTAGCAATGCAATACCCTAGTGAAATTAGTGGAGTAACTACTTCTGACTTCTTACGTACAGCAATTAATGCTCGTCGCGCGGAAGGAGACGAAATTCCATTAATGCAATTCATTAAAGAATTGGATGAAACATTAGATTACCTTGAGATTGATAAGAGCATGGCGACTCGTTATCTAAACGAAGGTTTCTCTGGTGGAGAAAAGAAACGTAACGAAATTCTACAATTAATGCTATTAAAACCTCAGATTGCAATCTTAGATGAGATTGACTCAGGTTTAGATATTGACGCGTTGAAAGTTGTTTCAAAAGGAATCAACAAACTACGTGATCAAAACTTTGGTACTTTAATTATTACTCACTACCAACGTTTGCTTAACTACATTACACCAGATTATGTACACGTTATGATGCAAGGTCGTGTTGTAAAATCCGGTGGTCCTGAGCTAGCACAACGCTTAGAGGCTGAAGGTTATGAGTGGATCAAAGAAGAATTAGGAATTGAAGATGAAACTGTAGGGCAAAATGCGTAAACGTTAGGAGGAGTAAAATGACTGTGGACACAAAACTATCATTTGACAAGGCTTATATAGAACAGTTTTCAAAAGATAGAAATGAACCAGAATGGATGCGTAATTTCCGTCTGGATGCAATTGAACGAGCAGAAAACTTAGATATGCCAGAACCAGATAAAACAAAGATTAGAACTTGGAACTTCACTGAGTTTAATCATGATTTTAAAACAGGAGAAGCTGTATCTTCAGTAAAAGATCTTCCTGCAGAATTACAGGAATTCTTTGATGATGATAAAGCTCCTGAGAACTTAATTATACAAAGAAATCATACGGTAGCTTATCGTGCTTTAAGTGAGAAACTTCAAGCTAAAGGTGTTATTTTCACAGATATCTTTACGGCTATGAATGAGCACAGTGAGTTACTTCAAAAATATTACATGACTGATGCGATAACTGTTGATGAGCATAAGCTTACAGCATTATATGCAGCATTAATGAATGGCGGTATTTTCCTTTATGTACCTGAAAATGTACAAATCGAAGAGCCAATCCAAACGATATTCTGGAAAGAAGATTCAGAATTAACATTGATGAACCATGTAATTGTAGTTGTTGATAAAAATAGTTCATTAACATATTTAGAGAACAACTTATCACAAGCTAGTGATAATGAAACAGTTGCTAGTATCCTTACAGAAGTTTATGCACATGATAATGCGAAAATCGCTTTTGGTGCAGTTGATAACTTTGATGCTGGGACAACAACATATGTTAACCGCCGTGGAGTAGCAGGAAGAGATGCTACGATTGACTGGGCTTTAGGTCAAATGAACGATGGTAATACGATTTCTGAAAACATCACACGTTTAGTTGGAGATAATTCTACATCACAAGCTAAGGCAGTATCAGTTGGCCGAGGCAAGCAAACACAGAATTTCACTTCTGTTATGCACCATGATGGGAAGAACTCTGATGGTTTCATCTTACAACGTGGGGTTATGCTTGAAAGCTCTACAGCAATTTTCAACGCAATTGGTAAAATTGAGCGTGGAGGAACAAAAGCAAACTCAGAACAAGAATCTCGAATTCTTATGTTAAGTGAAAACTCTCGTGGTGATGCGAATCCAATTCTTCTAATTGATGAAGATGATGTAACTGCTGGTCACGCAGCTTCAGTAGGAAGAGTAGATCCACTTCAAATGTATTACCTAACAAGCCGTGGATTAACGGAAGAACAAGCAAAACGCTTACTTATCCATGGATTCCTTGATCCAGTAGTATCTCAATTACCAGTGGAAGCTGTTAAACAACAGCTGAAACAAGTAATTGAAAGGAAAATATACTAATGGATGTTAATGCCGTCCGAGCACAGTTCCCAATCCTTGACCAAGAAGTTAATGGATTTCCACTGGTATATTTAGATTCATCTGCGACTTCTCAAAAACCAATTTCGGTTATTGAAGCAGTAAATAAATATTACCGAGAAGATAACTCCAACGTTCATCGTGGAGTTCATACACTGGGAACACGCGCTACTGACAAATATGAAGGTGCACGTGAGAAGGTTCGCGGATTTATTAATGCAAAAAGTACAGCTGAAATAATCTTTACAAGAGGTACCACAACATCTTTAAATACTGTTGCACATAGTTATGGTAGAGCTAACCTTAAGACAGGTGATGAAATAATAATCACCCATATGGAACATCATAGTAATATTATTCCTTGGCAGCAGGTTGCAAAAGCAACGGGAGCGACATTGAAGTATTTACCACTTCAAGAAGACGGAACAATTTCTATTGCAGACGTAAAAGAAATGGTTACTTCTCAAACAAAGATTGTTGCAATAACTCATGTTTCAAATGTACTTGGTACGATTAATCCAATTAAAGAAATTGCTAAAATTGTTCATCAGCAAGATGCAATTCTAGTAGTTGATGGTGCACAGGGAGTTCCTCATATAGAAGTTGATGTTCAAGATTTGGATTGTGACTTCTATGCTTTTTCTGGACATAAGATGCTCGCACCTACTGGAATTGGAGTCTTATATGGTAAACGTGAACTATTGGAAAACATGGAACCTATTGAATTTGGCGGGGAAATGATTGATTTCGTTAATCTGTATGATTCTACTTGGAAAGAGCTTCCTTGGAAGTTTGAAGCTGGTACTCCAATCATTGCAGGTGCAATTGGTTTAGGAGCAGCTATTGATTTCCTTAAAGAAGTTGGTCAAGATAATATTCTAGCGCATGAACAAAAACTAGCGAAGTATGCAATGGAACGAATGAGTGCAATCGAAGGATTAACTATTTATGGTCCAGAGGAACGTGCTGGCCTTGTTACATTTAATATAGATGATGTTCATCCACATGACACAGCAACTGTATTAGATACTCAAGGAATTGCAGTACGCGCTGGCCACCATTGTGCACAACCATTGATGAGATGGCTTGACGTTACAGCAACCGCTAGAGCTAGTTTTTATCTTTATAATACAGAGGAAGATATTGATCGTCTTGCCCAGGGACTCTTGAAAGCGAAGGAGTATTTTGGCGATGTCTTTTGATAATTTAGATTCACTATACAGACAAGTTATTATGGATCACTATAAAAACCCAAAAAATCGTGGTAAAATTGCTGGTGACGCACTAACAATTGAAATGAATAACCCAACATGTGGCGACCGTATCGAATTGCAATTGCATGTAGAAGACGGAAAAGTACTAGACGCTAAATTTGAAGGGGAAGGCTGTTCAATTAGTTTGTCATCTGCTTCCATGATGACACAAGCAATTAAGAATAAACCAGTCGAAGAAGCATTGGCAATGTCAGAACTTTTCTCTGATATGATGATAGGGAAAGAAATTGATACAGCTGGCTTTGACCTAGGTGATATTCAAGCACTTCAAGGTGTATCCAATTTTCCGGCACGTATTAAATGTGCAACACTAGCGTGGAAAGCTATGGAAAAAGGGATACAGCATGAAGAACAGGGTAATTGATTTTCAAATACCTAAGGAGGTTTAATAATGGCTAAAAACATGCCTGAAATGGATGATTATAAATATGGTTTCCACGACAAAGACGTCTCTGTCTTCCGTACAGAAAGAGGACTGACTCGTAAAGTCGTTGAAGAAATCTCTAGAATGAAAGACGAACCACAGTGGATGTTAGACTACCGCCTAAAAGCGTTAGAGCATTTCTATTCACGTCCAATGCCACAATGGGGTGGAGATCTTTCAGAATTAGACTTTGATGAAATTATTTACTATGTAAAACCATCTGAAAAACAAGGTAGAACTTGGGATGAAGTACCTGAAGAAATCAAGAACACTTTTGAAGCTTTAGGTATTCCAGAAGCTGAACAGAAATACCTTGCAGGTGTATCTGCACAGTATGAATCAGAGGTTGTTTATCAAAGCTTGAAAGAAGACTTACAAGAATTAGGGATTCTTTTCAAGGATACAGATTCTGCATTAAGAGAAAACGAAGAACTTTTCAAAGAATACTTTGGTAAAGTTGTTCCTTACTCAGATAATAAATTCTCAGCACTTAACTCAGCTGTATGGTCTGGTGGTTCATTCATCTACGTACCAAAAGGTGTTAAAACATCTACACCATTACAAGCATACTTCCGTATTAACACGGAAAACATGGGTCAGTTTGAGAGAACATTAATCATTGTTGATGAAGGCGCATCTGTTCACTATGTTGAAGGATGTACTGCACCAACATATACTTCAAGCTCACTGCATAGTGCAGTAGTTGAAATCATTGTTAAAAAAGATGCATATTGCCGTTATACAACGATTCAAAACTGGTCAAATAACGTTTATAACCTAGTTACAAAACGTGCGACTGTTGATGCGAATGGTACAATGGAATGGATTGACGGTAACCTTGGTTCCAAATTAACAATGAAGTACCCAGCAATCCTTCTAAAAGGTGAAGGTGCAAGAGGTAACACAATGTCTATCGCATTTGCTGGTAGAGGTCAGTTACAGCATGCTGGTGCTAAAATGTATCACTTAGCTCCAAATACTTCATCTACGATTGTTTCGAAGTCAATTTCGAAAAATGGTGGTAAAGTATCTTACCTTGGTTTAGTACACTTTGGCCGTAAAGCAGATGGCGCACGTGCGAACATCGAGTGTGATACGTTAATTATGGATAACGAGTCTACTTCAGACACAATTCCATATAACGAAATCTTAAATGATAATATCTCACTTGAGCACGAAGCAAAAGTTTCTAAGGTTTCTGAAGAACAATTATTCTACCTTATGAGCCGTGGATTAAACGAAGAAGAAGCAACTGAAATGATCGTAATGGGCTTCATCGAGCCATTCACGAAAGAACTTCCAATGGAGTACGCTGTTGAAATGAACAGATTGATCTCTCATGAAATGGAAGGTTCAATCGGTTAATAAATTACTACACCCTGCTACTATTTATTTAGTAGTAGGGTGTTTTTTTATCTTCATCGTTACATAACTTCCCAGATGAATATGATATAATGTATAATAAAATATATAGCTAAAAATCAGAATAAAATGATTATTAAAGTTCTAACTTTTGATTGCGCTTACATTGAGAAATATAAATAAAGAGGTGGGAGAAATAGTCGAGAATAGAGAAGAAAAATATCCTTATTACTTTCCTATGGGGGATAGAGCAATTGTTGCCCAGTTTGAAAAAGTTATGTCGATTGAAGTGAGCCAAAAAATACAATCATTTCTACAGGTGATAAAAAACAAGCAAATCCAAGGTATAACGGAATTACTACCAGCTTTTAATAACCTAACCATTTCTTATGACCCAACAATTATTCAGTATAATGACCTTTTAATAGAGCTAAAAATTATTGAACAGGAAACTTCTGTAGAGATCGCAGTGGAGCAACCGACCATTTATATTCCAATCACCTTTGAAAAGAAATACGGGCAAGATTTAGACTACATAGCAAAAACTACTAATCTAACAACAGAAGAAGTAATAGACACCTTGCATAAGAAAAAATATTTTGTATATATGATTGGTTTTATTGCTGGTTTTCCTTACGCTGGGAATATAGATGAACGCTTGAGATTGAAACGAAGAAAAGATCCAAGAGCAAAAGTTAAAAAAGGAACAGTGATGATTGTTGATAAACAGATAGGGATCATCACAATGGAATCACCTACTGGGTGGCATCAAGTCGGTTGGACACCAATGGAAATGTTTAATCCTTACAGGGAACATCCGAGTTTATTACAAGCGGGTAATTATGTTAAATATGTTCCGATCAGTATAGAAGAAGCTGAATCATGGACGGAAGAACGTCAGAAGGAGTGGGATAAAGAGTGGAATTATCAATCATTAAGCCTGGATTATTAACAACAGTCCAAGACTTAGGGCGAGAAGCATTTAGAAAGCATGGTGTTTCAGCTTCTGGTGTGATGGATCCACTCTCCTTCCGACTCGCAAATATTCTAGTAGGTAACGATGAGAATACTGCAGCGTTAGAGGTCACATTGGTTGGACCGACCATACGATTTGAGCAAGAAACAGCATTTGCACTTGCAGGTGGGAACTTATCACCTTTTTTAAATAACGAATCAATCGATATGTGGTCGGTTATTCATGTAAAACCAGGTGATGAGCTTAGTTTTGGGAAATATTATTATGGAGCAAGGGTTTATATTGCATTCGCTGGAGGTATTGATGTCCCCAAAGTAATGGGCAGTAGAGCAACATTTATGCGAGGAGCATACGGCGGGTTGGAAGGTCGTGCACTTAAGCGAGGAGATATTATTCGATTAGAAAAACCTCCCATTCTTTTAGAAGCTATACGAGGAAGGAAATTACGCTATCAGGACATTCCTGACTTTAAAACAGAGCGTCCTGTCAGATTTATATTAGGACCACATGTAAATGAGTTTGAAAAAGAATCAATTGAAAAATTCTTGAGCGAGCCTTATATTGTATCAAATGCTTCCGATCGGATGGGTTATCGTTTAGAAGGTGAGACTTTAAAACATAAAAATGCAGCTGATATCATATCAGATTTTATTGCGGTAGGTACAATCCAAGTACCAGGTAATGGCCAACCAATTATTCATATGGCAGATTGTGGCACATCAGGTGGTTATACAAAATTAGGCGTCATAATCAGTGAAGATATCCCATACATTGCACAAAAGAAACCAGGAGACAAACTTTACTTTGAACCTATTTCTATTCAGATAGCACAGGAAAAAATAGTAGAAAGAGAAAAGTTATTAAGAGAAATAAATTTAAATAATAAAATTCTAAAGCTTTAAGATTTTACAATCTGAAAGGGGAATAACGATGAAATATATTGATTTGAACTGTGATATGGGAGAAAGTTTTGGTGCTTACACATTAGGACGAGATGAAGAAGTTATTAAATTAATTTCTTCCGCAAATATTGCCTGTGGATTTCATGCTGGAGACCCAAATGTGATGGATAAAACAGTCCAGATGGCAAAAGAACAAGGAGTAGGTATCGGTGTTCACATGGGATATCCTGATTTATTAGGATTTGGTAGAAGAGATATCGATATTGCTAAAGATGAATTAGTGAATTATATTGTATATCAAATTGGTGCACTCCAAGCTTTTTGTACAAAACACGGAGTTGAAATACAACATGTGAAGTCACATGGGAGTATGGGAAATATGTCGTACGTTAACCCTACAGTTGCTGATGCTGTTACAGATGCAATTTTACAAGTTCTACCTGATACGAAGTTATTCGTAATTAATGGTACTGTCGTTCAAAAAATGGCAGAAGAAAAAGGTATTGCAATTGTAAGAGAAGTATTTGCAGATAGATCTTACACGAACGAAGGTACACTTGTATCACGTAAAGTGGAAGGATCGGTAATCAAAGATCCAGAAAAAGCCGCAAAACAAGTTTTGAATATGGTACTCAACGAAAAAGTAGAATCCATTGACGGTGTAGAAATTAAGATGGAAGCCGACAGCATTTGTGTACATGGTGACACAGATGGAGCATTAGCAATTGTACGGCATGTGAAAACGGAATTAGAACGAGCAGATGTAAAAATAGCTCCAGTTGGAAATTGGTTAAATAAATAGGTACAAATAATAAATCCCTCTTCTTATTATTATAAGAAGTGGGATTTGCTTTCTTGTTTCATTTCTACCATGATAGTTAACTATAGATAAATAAGGAAATCTTTTTGCGCAAGAGCCCTTAATTATTGTTTCTTCTTATTTATGTTAGTATAGATATTAAGAAATTAAGGATGGTAGGGATTATTTTGGTATTTATATTTTCTCTTTTAATTGGATTACTTACTGCATTTGTAGGCTCATTAATGGGTCTTGGTGGGGGAGTAATACTTGTACCGGTTTTATTATTAATGGCATCATTTTTTGATTCATTCTCTTGGGCAACCCCCCAGGCAATAGTGGGAATTTCTTTAATTGTAATGATTTTTACTGGATTATCTTCAACACTGGCTTATTTAAAAGTAAAGAGAGTAGACTATAAGACGGGGTTATTATTTTTAATCGGTAGTATCCCTGGTGGGGTCATAGGATCATGGCTAAATCAATTTGTAGATGTTGATTCTTTTCAGCTATACTTTGGCTTTTTAATGATTTTCATCTCTATTTTATTATTTTTTAAGAAAAAGAATCCTGTAAAAAAAGAATTAACAGGCAGTGGTATACGTCATTTTGAATTTAATGGAATAGAATATACGTATAAAGTGAATAAAGTAGCAGCAATTTCTTTAGCGTTAGTCGTGGGAACTCTTTCAGGATTGTTTGGTATTGGTGGCGGTTCGATTATGGTACCAGCTATGATTTTATTATTTGGATTCCCTGTTCATATTGCCGCTGCAACTTCGATGTTTATGATCTTTTTTGTAAGTATATTTGGTTCGATTACACATATCGCCTTAGGACACATTCCATGGGAATATGTATTATTCTTCATTCCTGGAGCTTGGTTTGGTGGGAAGTTAGGAGCAAAACTAAACCAGAGATTATCAGGTAATACTTTAGAGTGGATATTACGTGGACTGCTTATTATCATAGGAATTCGAATGATTATTCAAGGATTGGGTTAAGGAGTATGATTCATGGAGGAAAATATATATTTATATTTTACAAACGATTTACACAGTGATTTTGAACAATGGCCAAGGACAGCAGGCTATTTAAAAAAAGTAAAGAATCGTCGTGAAAGGCGTCAGGATGCTCATTTTCTATTGGATAGTGGAGATCATATGGACCGGGTAGATATCGTTTCAGAGGCTTTTATGGGAAAAGGAAATATTGAGCTTATGAACGATGTCGGATATGACGTTGTAACGATTGGAAATAATGAAGGAATCACACTTGCACATGATGATTTATACGAGTTATATGACCAAGCAAATTTCTCTGTTGTTGTTTCAAATCTTAAACATATGGAAAACAATCCTCCTGACTGGTTACTCGAATCTGCCATAAAAGAGACTTCCTCTGGAGTTCGTATAGGCTTTCTAGGAGTTACGGCACCTTTTAATGCATTTTATGAATTATTGGGCTGGGATTTAACCATTCCACAAGATGAGCTCGAAAAACAAATACAACTGTTAAAGAAACAAGTTGATGTTATTGTTTTACTTTCTCACTTAGGTATTAATGAAGACCAAGCACTAGCTAGAAACTTTTCTGATATCGATGTAATTGTTGGTGGACATACACATCATTTACTACGCACAGGTGAGGTAGTTAATAATACAATTATTACTGCAGCTGGAAAGCATTGCATGCATGTTGGTGAAGTGATTATTACTTGGGATCATGAAGAAAAGAAATTGGTGAAAAAAGAAGCTTATGTAACAGATATCTCCGGAGCAGAGAAAGATAAATGTGCTCTTAAACTTGTAGAATCGCTTAGGGATGCAGCTGAAAGTAAATTAAAAGATACAGTGACACATCTTGAGAAACCATTGGCAGTAAATTGGTATGAGCAAAACGAAATTACACAGAAATTGACTGATACATTAAAATCTTGGACAAATGCTGACTTTGCTTTATTAAATGCAGGGCTGTTACTAGAAGATTTCCCTAAAGGTGATGTGTCCTATGCAGATGTGCACCGCATCTGTCCACATCCAATTAATCCTGTTGTAGTTGAACTGCGTGGAGACGAGTTAATCGAAGTCGCAAGGGCTTCCTTTAAAAGTGACTTCATGGAGCTACAATTAAAAGGATTTGGATTTAGGGGAGAAGTTATAGGCAGAATGCATTTTTCTGGATTAGATGTAAAAACAAAAATTCAGTCAGATGGTAATGAACAAGTCACGAGCGTAACAACTTCGAATGGAGAAACGATTAACCGCGATAAAACATATCGAATTGCAACTGCTGACAAATTTACATTTGGAAGGTTACTCCCAGAAATCGCCCGCTCCGAATATAAGCATTATTTTCTCCCAGAATTCATAAGAGATGTCTTGGTGAAAGCTTTAAAAGATAAGACGAATTAAGATGAATGAATGCCCCTGTGACCAACTCCTTTCCTCTTGCATAGGTATATTATGCGAAGGAAAAGGAGGTATGGGGATGATTACAATAAACCCAATAGAAATTGATGGGATGCAATTTACTGCTGTAAGTGTGGAACTCCCTAAAACAACATTACTTACGATATCAAACGAAGTAGGCTATATTATGTGCGCTGCACTAGATGTAGATATTTTTAATGAAATTCCAAAATTAAAAGAACGAAATGTTGTAGCAGGTCGCGCCTTAGGAGTGCGAACGATTGATCAGCTTCTTCATGCGCCGTTAGAGAAGATTACAGATGCCTCAAAGGAGTACGGATGGGAAGTTGGGATGACTGGAAGAGAAGCTTTATTAAAGATATCTTAATATTAATGCCCATATCTGAGAACAAGAAAGTTCTCAGATATGGGCATGGCATAAATAATGTAGTTAACCGCGTCTATTTCTGTTACAATTAGGTATAGAATTTACAGTTCAATTTGTTATTAAAGGGGCAAAACTATGAGGCTAGCAGCAACTAAATTCATCGAGCCTGGTACGAAGCTAGCGCAATCTATATATAATGAACGTGGCAACGTATTATTGGCTAGAGGCATTGAAATAAATAAGAGTATGCTTAAAAGACTGATTCAACAAGGAATTACATACATATACATAGAGGATGAGTTTACGAAGGACGTAGATGTCGAACCAATTATTCCAGAGAAATTAAGAATGCATGCTTCGAAAACAATTAAAGATACATTTACAAAAATAGGAAAAGCAAGTCATTCAGAGACTAGATCTTATTTATTAGACGATAAATATATTGAATTTCGCGACATCGCTGGAAATATTGTCGATAGTATATTAGTAAAAAAGAAATCCGTTTCATTACTAACCGATATTTATATCTCGGATGATTACATCTTTCAACATTCTTTAAATGTGGCGATTTACTCCACTTCTATTGGATTAAAATTAAATTTACCTGCAGAAAAAATAAAAGAACTTGCAGTTGGAGCAATTCTACATGATATTGGTAAAATATTTATTGATCCTAGCATTTTAAACAAAAAAGAGAAGCTTACAGAGCAAGATTTTCTCATTATAAAAAAACATGCGGAACTTGGGTATAATTTTTTAAGAGAGCAAATGGAATATTCTTCTGTCATTGCACATTGTGCCTACCAGCATCATGAGCGATTAGACGGATCTGGTTATCCTAGAGCAATAAAAGGAGACGATATCCTCCTGCAAGCTAAAATTATTGCGATTGCAGACGTTTTCGATGCAGTAACGAGTAATCGTGTCTATCGGGATGCCATGTTACCACATGAAGGGTTGGAACTAATTTATGCTGGTGCTGCAACACTATTCGATATCAAGATAGTTGAAGCATTTCGAAAAAGTATCATTGCATATCCTGTAGGATTAACTGTAGTTTTACATGATAAGCGTGTCGGGATAGTAATAGAACAAAATTCTGGTTTAGCAGATCGTCCGATTGTTCGTATTATTGAAGAAGAAGGCCAAGCATTAAAAGAGCCATATGATATTGATCTTGGTACAAGTTTAAATGTTACTATCACAGGTGTGATTAAGAAGTAAACAAGTATTCTAACCCCTTTGAGTTATGCATAAACATAGCTTGAGGGGGTTTTTGTATTGAGAAAAAAACGACTATTATCACCTCCAGGCCAACGAATATTGCTATTTACGATTATTATCTTCATTCTTTGTGTCGGTGCAAGTATTATTATTATTGATCGAGGAATTAAGCCGACTCTCATGGAAATTGCAAAAGAAAAAACAACTGCATATGCCACTAGAGGGATTAACGCTGCCGTTCGTTTTGCGGAAGAATATGATTTTAATGATATTGCCAATATTACATATGATAATGGTGGAAATGTCGCAGTTTACAGGCCAAACTTTTCTGCTATTAATGAGATAAATCGTCAGGCAACAAATCGCGTGGAGGAATTCTTTGCGAGAATTAACCATGGTGATCCGATTACGCATGATTCTTCGGGAAATGAATTGTATGATTATCCCGATGGAGCAGAAGAAAGAATACTGGAAGATCCAACACTCATTGAAATTCCGCTTGGTCAAGTGACTGGAAATACTGTCTTAGCTAATTTAGGCCCACGTATCCCGATAAATCTAGAGGTAATTGGAACGGTGAGAACGAACATTGTTCCAGATCGCTCTGAATTTGGAATCAACAGTGCTTGGGTCTCCTTTTATTTACATGTAGAAGCAGATGTACAAATCATCATTCCTTTTACTTCAGAGGTAACTACTGTTACTTCAGATATTTATATTGATGGTGGAGCTATCATGGGAGAAGTTCCAGAATTTTATGGTGGCGGTATGGGACCATCGATTGCTGTCCCTAGAGAAGATTTTCAAAATAATTTGCATGGAGGTGAATAATCTAGTATATTATTTTGGGAGGTGA
Organism: Oceanobacillus sp. CAU 1775; assembly: GCF_054482815.1. Classification (NCBI taxonomy): domain Bacteria; kingdom Bacillati; phylum Bacillota; class Bacilli; order Caryophanales; family Bacillaceae; genus Oceanobacillus; species Oceanobacillus sp. CAU 1775. The sequence continues at coordinate 75,993 of NZ_JBTLRO010000004.1, forward strand.
GACACTATGATAGGTACGTTTTATTCAGTTATACCCGCATTAGTTATGCTGATTTTAGTTATTGTTACAAAAAGAGTACTGCTTTCTTTAGGGATTGGGATAGTGTTAGGTGCTTTCTTTATTCACGAATTTGCGGTATTGGATTCATTACAAGAAATATGGCTAGTGTTTTATGGGATATTTATTGATGATGGCGCGGTTAATCTAGGTAATATCTTATTGCTTTTATTTTTATTATTACTAGGAATCATGACAGCATTTCTCCAAGCATCTGGTGGAAGCAGAGCATTTGGTGAATGGATGTTAAAACGAGTTAAAACAAGAACCGGTGCCCAGTTAATGACTGCAGTACTTGGTATTATAATTTTCATCGATGATTACTTCAGTAGTTTATCAGTTGGACAAATAGCAAGACCATTAACGGATAGGCAAAAGATTTCTCGAGCCAAGTTAGCTTATATTATTGATTCATCTGCGGCTCCAATTACTGTATTATCCCCTGTATCAAGTTGGGGAGCATATATTATAGGTGTTCTTGGATCTATATTTATCGCAAATGGAATTACTACCATTCAGCCGATTGAAGCATTTGTTCAAATGATACCAATGAATTTATATGCAATTTCAGCTATTCTGATGGTGTTTATTGTTGCTTATTTTAAAGCAGATATAGGACCAATGAAGACGCATGAGCAACGTGCTATAGAGACTGGGGACTTAATAGATCCAGAAAACAGTAAAGTACCTGGTGATTTAAGTGATGCGATTACAGCACATAGCAAGGGGAAAATATATCATCTTATTCTTCCAATTGTTGTTTTAATAGTTGTGACTGTAACTTCAATGTTAATAACTGGTGCAAATGCAACAGAAGGTGAAGTCTCCATCCTTTCTATGTTTGCTAATACAGATGTAAATCTGTCATTATTCATTGGTGGATTGACAGCAGTATTAACAGGTCTAGTTATTTTTCTATCACAGAGTAAACCAAAAGCTGAGATGGGTACAGTTCTTATAGAAGGTACGAAGTCAATGATGCCCGCTATATACATTTTAATTCTAGCTTGGATGATTGGTTCTATTATCTCGAACCTTGAGACTGGCGCATATTTAGCAGAACTTTTAAATGGCGCATCTATAGGGGCGGCGTTCCTACCAGTATTATTCTTTATTATTGCTGGGTTAATGGCTTTATCCACAGGGACTTCTTGGGGAACATTTACAATTATGTTACCGATAGCTGCTGAAGTAGCAATGACAATAGATACGAATATGCTTTTACCATCACTTGCAGCTGTTTTAGCAGGAGCAGTATTTGGGGATCATTGTTCCCCAATTTCAGATACGACGATCCTTTCAGCGACAGGGGCAGGAGCGAATCATATTGATCATGTTCTTACTCAGTTGCCGTATGCACTAATTGTTGCTAGTGTTTCAATTGTAGGATATTTACTAATTGGAATCTTGGATTTAGTTGTATTACCACTTCTTATAACGTTGGCATTGATCATTGCTATTGGATTGATTATTCATCGCATTAACCAAAGAAAGTCAAAAGTGATGGAATAACAAAATATAGCAAGAAAAAATAGAGCTCAATGACTGGGCTCTATTTTTCTTTACTCATTTTTTCCCATTTTCTTAAATAGGGGTATGGATCAAAAGACCATTCATTCCGTCCATCATCTTTGTACATTCCATAATGTAAATGTGGGGGAAACTTTCCTGAAGTCCCTGGTGGACCATAACCAGTTGAACCGACACTACCTAAGACATCTCCAGGCTTAACAATTTGGCCAACTTCTAAATCTTCCTTAAATCCACTCATATGTGCATAATAATGATAAATATTATAGATGTCACGAATCCCGATTCTCCAACCACCGTATCTATTCCAGCCCATCATCTCAACTACACCATAAGTCGTGGAGTGAATAGGAGTTCCATAACCAGCAAAAATATCGGTTCCTTCATGAATTCTGAGTCCTCCATAACCTCTGCGATCACCCCATGTATTTCGGTAACTATAATTATAATTTGTATCTACTGGAAACGCTCGATCTGTTAAATATATATCATCGAAGTACTGAAAAACTCTTGCAGTATTCATGATCGACTTTACAGATAAATCTCTTTGATAATGCTTCCACAAGAATATTTTTATATCTTCTCTTGTTAAACCTTCTTTGAGAATTTGCATTCCCAGAGTATATAACACATCTTCCGCATCGTTTAAATCAGCAATTCCATCTCCATTCCCATCTTGACCTATTCCTTGAAATAGTCCTATAATATCCGGATGTGAATTGCTAACATGGTTACCTATTCCATACCATTCACTTTCTGAAAAAGTAATCGATAATATTGGTTCTTCTCCAGTTGCAGTTTGCTTGTTCCGTTCATAATTATCAATCGCTGCAAAATAGTACCAGGGAATAGAAGTAACAGCTTCGTTCTTTAGAAATAATGCTTTTCTTATTTCATGTATATCTGATTCTTCCGCATAAGTTTCGTTTGCCGTTGAATATAAAAAAAATGCAGCAATTAATATACTGAATAGGCTTCTGACAAGCACTGAAATTACCTCCATCATAAGATAAAAATATTTGATTTAAAATCCTATTGCGTTTAGTTTGCATAAAGCAATGAAAAACATACGCAGAAATATTTCACTCTTTTCATACATATGGTAAACTATATAAAGGAATACTGGGGGTGGAAGCGATTGTTTGAGTTAAATGGTAAGCAATATGAAATTATTGAAGATGTTAAAGAGGGTTTTCAAGAAGATGCAATTAACGAACGATATTCCGATATTTTAGGGAAATATGATTATATAGTTGGTGACTGGGGATATGACCAGTTGCGCATGCGTGGATTTTATCAGGATCGTAATGCAAAAGCTCCAATTGATGCTAAAATAAGCACACTAGAAGATTATCTTCTAGAGTATTGCAATTTTGGCTGCGCCTATTTTGTATTAAAAAAAGTAACAAAATAAAGCATAGTTGTTCATGTGTTTCTGAACAACTATGCTTTTTAGTTGTATAAGCATTTAAAATTTATTTAGAAAAAGGTTGTAAGCTACCTAAAGAGCTTAGTCGAACCTTTTACAACGTTGGTACCCACGGAATTTCTTTTCGATAATTTTACCCAATCGAAAGATAGCTGATTCATTACCGCTTGCACTAATAATTTGAATACTTATTGGCATATTATTTTCATCTTTCCCAATTGGTAAGGTCAATGATGGTAATCCCCATACATTTGCATATGCAGTATAAGGCATATATTCCAGGAAGGTTTTCTTTATTGAGAAAATTTCTTTAAATACTTCACCATGAGGAAGAGCTCCCGTATGATAGACAGGGAATACAAGTAGGCGGTTTCGTAAGTAATCAGAAATCCATTCATCACCTTGTAGAATTATTTCTTCAATTTCTTTAATTCTTCTTTTAGATGGTTTAAACATTTTAGAACCAATAATTGCCCATGATAAGTAAGGATGTACTTTTGTTCTTTGCGTTAGTTTTTCCTTTAGAAATGATTGGAATACATTTGAACGATCATTATTATATGCTTCCTGCTCGATAAGCGCACTTCCGTCAGCTGACATCATTTCTTGCCACAAGAGAGCACTTTCATCGAATAAAGGTGGTACGCCTCGCTTCGTATAAATTAACTGATCTAAGAAAGCCTCAATAGAGCTTATGCATTTCTTTGTATGTTCCGAAAGTGGATAATTCACACGATCAGATAAAATTTCTATCTTATATTCCTCTAAAGAAGTTGTTGAACTTCTTTTATCAGAAATAATTTGATGCATTAGTTCCATATCTCTTACTGATTTCCCTAATGGTCCAATAGCGAACATTCGTTGTTGTAAAGAATGAGTTACTTCTGGAAAATGGCCTTCTCCTGAAACTTGTTCTTTACCTGGTTTAAAACCTACGACACCATTAAAGTGAGCTGGAAAACGTATAGATCCTCCAATATCAGAACCAAGTCCTACCGCAGCACCACCAGTTGCGAGTAACGCTCCTTCTCCACCTGTAGAACCACCAGCCGTTCGATTTAGATCCCATGGGTTATTTGTTCGGCCATATAATTTATTATCAGTTTCTTGACAGAAGGAAAGTGCAGGGGTATTTGTTTTCCCTAGGATAATTGCTCCTTCATTTTTCAATTTAGTAATAACGGTGGCATCTTCTCTTGCGATTAAATCTTGTCGATGCTCAAGACCACCAGTAGTTTTCATATTTGCAACATTGAATGCTTCTTTTACACTTATTGGGACTCCAGCCAGTGAGCCTTTACGTTTAGAACTGGATTGATTTTCTAAATCAAATTGCTCAGCTTCTAGTAAAGCTTCGTCAAATCGATTTTCGATGAGGGCGTTTATTTGTGGGTTTACTTTCTCGATATGATTAATATATGCTTTTACAACTTCAACACTTGTTAATTCTTTTTTTCGTAACTTTTCGGCTATTGCCGTTGCATCCATATCTAAAATTACATTATCTATTTTAATTCCTCCCCTCAAGAATTTACTTAACTTTACTATAGCATCTTTTTCTTTAATTTCATAACAAATGTGATATCATTAACTATAGAAGACAATGGAGGAGAAGACATATGTACTTTATTGACCGAAAAAAAATTGAGGAAATTTTAGCATATATGGATCAATTACTAAACACGTTCGAAACAAATGAATTTAACTCGAATACGGATAAATTAGCATTAGAAAGAATTGCACATGTATTAATCGAATCGACACTTGATGTAGGAAATATGATGATTGATGGTTTTATCATGCGTGACCCAGGAAGTTACGAAGACATCATTGATATTCTTGTAGATGAAAAAGTAATACCTAAAGAAGAAGAAGGAACGTATAAAGCATTTATTGGAATACGGAAAGAACTTGTTACAGAGTATCAAGCTGTAGACCATGTTCGTCTAGAAGCAAATCTTAGAGAATATCATGAGACATTAAAAACATTCCGCACAAAAATTAATACGTATTTGAACAATGAATTAGGGGTGGCAAATGCCTTTATCCCAGATAAAGAGTAAATACAACATTCTATATTCGATCTAAGAAGATTCCAAGCATTTTAGAGCGTATAAATGATTGAAAAAAGGTGAGAAAAATGATAAGTACAAAAACAACCAAAGATCAACTGCTCATGCTTATAAAGAAACATTCTGGAATTACTTTTGAAGAGATCAAGGAATTCTTTTCTATTTCCGAACCTGCTATCCGAAAGCATCTTACGGAAATGGAAAAACAAGCTATTATAGAAAAACATGCACAGAAACAAAAAATTGGTCGTCCGTATTATACCTACGAATTAACAAAAAAGGGCCATGGTTTGTTTCCAAATCAATACGAAAGCCTTCCTGTAGAATTACTTGATGATTTAGCAGAACTCCAAGGACCTGATGCTGTTCATGCTTTGTTAGACCAAAGAAGGCTAAGGGAAGAAGAAGAACTTAGGGAACAACTTGCAGAAGCAGAGAATTTTGAAGAAAAGATTAAAACACTTGTACAATTACAAAATAATAAAGGCTATATGGTCGAAATTGAGGAAACGCCAGAGGGCGACTTCAAATTAACAAATTTTAACTGTCCGATTTCTAATATCGCATACCATTATCGTCAGGTATGTAAAAATGAGAAGACGATATATAATAACCTGTTTGATTCAAGTGAAGTAATTCCACAAAATTATATCACTACAGGTGCCCAAGTTTGTAAGTGGCTAATTAAAGCTCCTAGTGTAGAGTAAGTATATTTTATTATGACTATGTAAAAGTTCGAAGTTTTTAAGAGGAAAAACCCGCTTCGGAAATATACTACGCTTTCCGCGGGCGGCTGGTGAGCTTCCTCGCACGCAAGCGTGCTGCGGGATCTCACCGTTGCCTTTCCTCCCGCAGGAGTCTTCGTATATTTCCGAAGCTGATATGGCTCTTCTGATTTATTAACTAATAATGCCAGATAGAAAAGTTTTAACATAGCCTAAATAAAAACCAACTCGTATTCGATTAGAAAGGAATACGTGTTGGTTTTTTGTTTAGGTTGTTTACGTGGTTTTAATCTACTATATCTGCATGATCTTCTGTAGAATGTGCTAGGCGACTTGATGCTGCTGCGGCGACTGCACCGACAATATCGTCGAGGAAAGTATGAACTTCCCCAGTGGATTTGTCATTTAAGCGTTTTAAAATACCTGGCTTTTGTTTGTCAATATAACCATAATTCGTTAAACCAATCGAACCATACACGTTCACAATGGATAGAGCAATAATCTCGTCTACTCCATATAAACTTTCGTCAGATGCAATTGTTTCTTGAAGTGGCTCACTAAGCATTTTCTTTTCTGCTAGGATATCCAGTTCAATCCCTGTAATTACAGCGTTTTGAACCTCACGTTTCGATAGCACTCGATCGACATTATGACGACATTCATCCATTGAAAGTTCTACATGGTAACTCGATTGAAGATAAAAAACAAGCTCTGCTATATCTTCTAATTTCACTCCACGTTCTTTTAATAAAGATCTGGCTTTCTTTTCTAAAACATCAATATCTACATGTTTACTCATTTACATCACCTTTTTTAAAAGAATTTGTTAAGAAACCTCTTATTCGTACATATGCTTATATAGATATACATTTCGAAGAGGAGGTATACTTTTGTCTTACAAGCAACTTTTAGATAAATTCTATGGACTTGCATTGGAAGAACAGCTAACGATTAAAGAAAGAAAAGGTTACCTATCCAATGGTTTGTTTTATTTTACCACTAATGTCGAAAATATTGAAACTATTCACATGGAACAGACGGTTATTGCGTATTATCTAGCTGAAAATGGGTATAAACAAGTCGCTTTACCGATAAAGAATCTAAATGAATCTTGGTTTTCTGATGTGAATGGGGAGAGATTCTTTGTTTATGAAGTACATGAACTTGTGTCAGACAGTGAACAGTTAGGTACTAGTTTGGCTACACTCCATAAACTTGGCAGCTCGTATCCATATGAACCAAAATCTATTTCAAGTTATGGTGAATGGAAAAAGCTATGGATACAAAAGTTAACATATATAGAAGAAAGTATTCTCGCATTTTCAAAAACAGCTGGAAGTCCTCGAAACGATATTCTTGTACAAATTCTCCCGTACATTATAGGTATGAGCGAAAATGCAATACAATACCTAAGTGAAACAGAAGAAGAGGAAACTCGCTATTTAGAGTCAGACCAAGGGACAGTGACATTTTTACGTTTTTATAAAGATTCACTTGACGAAGTTATTTGGCCTGATCAATTTGTTTATGATCATCCTGTAAGAGATTTGGCAGAATATATTCGTTTTCTGTTTTTAAATAATTATTCTGATCATCAAGTACATGAATTCTTAACTGATTATCAAAATGTCAGACCACTATCCATTTTTAGTTTAAGATTACTTTATGCAAGATTACTTTATCCCATTCATTTGTTTGACGTTATAGAAGATTGCTTACATGAGAATACCACAAATGAACATTTTAAAACCTTATACCGATTAATTGAGCTGCAAGCAAATTACGAGGTAAGGCTCCAAAATTTTTATGAAAAGGTAGGCATAAATAAGACCTCTTATGGTTTAGTCGAAGTAGATTGGCTTTGAATAAATAAGTATGTTGAAGCTCAATTTAATCTTCATATTTTTAATGGTTAAAATATCTACAAAAAGCTTGAACTTAAACCAAAATAAAAAAAAGACAGAGCAATAGCTCTGTCTTTTCGTAAATTCTATTAAAATACTTGTTCGATTTCTCTAACGCCAGGTACTTCTGCCATTAGTGCACGCTCGATACCAGCTTTTAAAGTAATGGTTGAGCTTGGGCAGTTACCACATGCACCCATTAGACGAAGGAGAACAATACCTTCCTCGTCCACATCTATTAGTTCTACGTCGCCACCATCTCTAAGTAAGAATGGGCGTAGTTTGTTTAAAACTTCTTGTACTTGTTCCTGCATGAAAATTTCTCCTTTCCCGTGTATATTAAAAAATACAGCAATAAAAAATTAGAAGAAAACATTAAGAATCGTTCTCATTTAATTATATTGTACCCTTGTATGATGAATTTGTAAAATGAAAATAACTAGAAATTAGTGTTATAATGAAATCGCTTCATTATATAGTTGATATAAGGAAACAATCAAAACAGATGTATTGTATATTCTCCATCTAGTTTGTATAATTATTATAAGCAATATTTAGTTAAATTAAAAGGAGGCCAATTGAATGAGCATTATATTAACAGATAACGCAAAGACCCAAATCATAGAGATGATGCAGGCAGAAGAAGAAGCGGATGTAAACTTGCGTTTTACCCTTCAAGGAGGGGGATGCAGTGGTTTATCTTATTCTTTAGGTTTTGATACGATTGTGAATGAGGAATTAGAAGTCGTTCAAACAATTAATGGCATCCCAGTTATTCTTTCAAACCAAGATATCCCATTAATAGAAGGAACAACAATAGATTTCAAACAGAACATGATGGGTGGAGGGTTTAGTATAGATAATCCGAATGCTATCGTATCATGTGGTTGTGGATCATCTTTCCGTCCAAAAGATTACTCAGGGGAAATCAATCCTTGTTAATGTGTATCAAAATTGATGGGTTGTTAATTTGGTAGTAAAAATGGTAATTGTTAATCCTTGTTTAGATTAAAAACAACCCTAAATAGTGTGTTTAAGGATTGTTAATTCAGAAACCTTCTTAGTTAAATGTAAAAAAACTAGGGAGGTTTTTTGTTATGGCTAAGCATATCCGTAAAAAACGTGTAGTAGGTAGGATTGGTTCAAGTAAGGATTATCCAAAACTAACATTTGAACAAGCTATTGACATTGTTGTCAGTGGAAAAAGAGTTGAAGGTGTACGAGAGAGAACAATAAAAGATTATCATAAGATGTGGGGCTACTTCACAAAGTGGCTACATGAGAATTATGAAATTGAATATGTTAATGATTTAGAAGCTAATGTATTTCGTAACTATATTAATTACATGAAATATGATAAGCAAAAATATAGTGGTCATAAGTATATTAGTTCGGAAAATCAATCAATTGGCTTATCAGATACAACAATTAATATAAATTTAAGGGTGTTAAAAGCGATAATTAATTATCTATACCGAGAGGATTATTTAGAAGTAAACCCTATTGAAAAGGTAAAGTTGATTAAACAAGATAAGGATAATGTTCATTCAGGTTTTACTATTGAAGAAGTAAAAGAAATTCTGCGTCAACCAAATCAAAAGGATTATGTTGGTTTTAGAGATTATGTCATGATGAATATATTGTTAGATTCAGGTTTGAGAATTAATTCTTTAATTGACTTGAAGGTAGAGAATATTGATTTTCAATCAAGATTTATTAATATACCTGCTGATAAAGCAAAGGGTAGAAAAGCTTTGTTAGTACCAATATCCAGTCATGTTACTAAATTAATTTTACACTTAATACAAGAAAATAAAGAACACTTCAAAACACAAAGATTATTTTTATCATCTTATGGGGAACCACTAGGTAAGAATCAATTCAATAAACGTTTAAAATATTACGCTGAAAAGGCAGGGATTGACCCTAGGAAGAAACGTGTCACAGCTCACACTTACAGGCATACTTGGGCAACTGAGATGGTTAAAGCAGGCGTTGACCCTTATACGTTGCAGAAAATGGGTGGTTGGTCAGATCAATCAACTATGCAACGTTATATTCAAATGGATACGAAGCAGATGAGGAAAAGCCATGATGAGTTTTCTCCTATTCATAATTTGAATAAAAGGTGATATTAAAAAATATAGCAATACACCCGAGTTTATACTATATATAGTATAGGGAATATTCAGATAACGTGTTATAATAGAGATAATCTATTCAATAAACTTTTAAAGGAGGCATGAAAAATGAAAAGATTAATTATACCTGATGATTTACCATTGGTATTAAAAGAGGATAAGGTTAAAGAAGTACTAGAGATTATTGAAAAACTTTACAAAGATGAAGGACTGGAAAATGTTATTGAAAGTACAAATACTGATAGCACTAAAAACTCTGGTTTTCAATTTAACGACTTGACAAAAGATTTGCTTCAAGAGTGTAAGGATTTATATGGAACTGTTTACCCTAATAGGAAAGAGAAATCTGATGAAGAATTGATACAGTTCGCATTAGGTGTATATAGGGTTATTCTTCCTGAGTTATCAAAAGTGCAGAATAGTTTAGGTGAATTAAACAATCTTTTAAAATAATATAATAATTACTCTTTAAACGTCTGAGAACCACTTTACAGGCGTTTCTTTGTTTTGAAGGGGATTATTCATTATTGAAACTTAAGCGTTCAGATTAGGTCATGTGAAGTCCGTATTGGAAGATAACTAGCTCTATAGGTTAAATATAAAAAACTAGCGAAATAGGATGATATTTATCTTAATAGTAGTGCTACCTATTTAAAGAAACGCTAAACCCCTACTCTCCCAATTGTTATACGACGTGTGGTTAATTAGATATAACGAAGAGAGAATGGAAATGGTGGTCAGGGAACACAACTAGAAGTTTAGAAAAACTCTAAACCCCCACTGCCACAAGAGGTTTGGGCTTTGTGGTTAATTAGATATAGTGGAGAGAGAAACTTTACCATTGAATATATTCAAATCAAGATTGCTAGATTTTTTTACTACAAGTACTCTTAGATCAACTAAGGTAATGGTTGCAGACGTTATATTTGATGTCTGCGTTAATAGACATTAGAGGAAAGAAGTCATGTTTGATTTAGAGAATCGTGAAATCCATTGACACCATTGAGTTGTAGTTGCTCAGGTTAATTAGATATAGTTGAAGGGAAACGACAATGAAATGGTTATGTTTCTTAATAGGATGGATGTATAGCGAGAAAGAGAGTAGCGAAATTGAAACATGCTATTACCTTAATCATACCAATGCTTTTCAGTGTTGAAGATTCGCTTGTTATTATGATTGATATAGTGAAGGGAAATGTGGACAAATAGGATTTATGTTTCTTAGTAGGTAAGTTCGTTTTGTGTAAGGTGACAGTTTTCAAATGTGTTGATATAACAACGTTTAGGGTATGAAAGATAAGTTCCCTAATGGTAGAGTGTAATCGTCATACAATTGGACTTATGTTTCTTAATAAGGTGTGTTCGTACGGAAATAAAAAATCAGAAACGTGGAATCAGTTGGTATCACTGGGTTAAAGATAGTTATTTTATTCACTGAGATAATAGTCATTTAGGGAAGGAAATGTATAGAGCTTAACATATATTTTAAAAAATCGTGAGAACCGTTGATATGTCTAAGGTTATGACAGTTAAATTTAATGGTCGAGATAATACCACATTAGGGGAAGAAAGTTTCTGATGGGTGTGACATAGTTTTAAGTGAACTCTTAAATGTGTTGCTACCATTGACTAATAGGTAGTTATTTAATGGTCGAGATAAAGTACATTAGGGGAATAGGTAAGTGAGGGGCGTTTCATTTTCTGTAATAACCATTGTAAAGCTAGGTGTCATATGGCTTATCAGAGTTCGTGAGATAATAGTCATTAGGGGAAGAGTTAGGAAATATAGAGATGTAACGCTTTAGGTGATATGTTTCTTAATAGGTGTGTAACAATTCGCTTTAAGTATTCAAATTTATTGAATATTTACAGGGGCTTGTTACCCTGATAATAATAGAATCGTATTTTATTGTTATCCTCCTTAAATTATAAACCTTGGTCGAGATTCACGTCTTGACCTCTACTTTTTGATTGAGTAGTCATTAATTTGGCTACTCTTTTATTTTTTTTACTCATATTTATTACTCATATATATTACCTGATTCAAGGAGGTGGATAAATGTGGATTTAGCAAGTGTTCCAATTGATATATGGATTTCTCAAGGTGTATTCGCATTACTATTTATATGGCTATTTATGGATAGTCGAAAAGAAGCAAAACAACGAGAAGATAAATTAATGAATCATTTGGCAAAAACAACAGTGACATTAGATGTATTATCTTCACGTATGGAAAATGTTAATACTAAAGTTGAAAGCATTGATACGAGATTAACAGTATTTGAAAGAGAGGAGAGATAATTATGGCAGAAATTACAGAAAAGGCGTATGAAAGTATACGAGCACATCTTGTTGAAACTATTACTAGAGTTGAATTACAAGATGAATCAGGAGAACAGATATTAAATCGTCCAATAGCAACTGATGACAGATTTACATGGATTCACCCTACCAAAGAGGTTCAAACAGGTTGGGACGATTTGGGTAATCAAATCTATAGTACTATTCCTGACACAGATACATTGCAATTAGAAATGGTGATTAAGGGGTCAGATAGTAATTTAACGTTACCAGTTACATTCGCACAATCAGTATTGTCTAGTGATACGGAAGATTTTTCTGTTGAAGCATTTGAACCATTTTCTATGACGCAGGCAGACGATCAAATTACTATTGTCCATAGCGTTGAAGTTCCAAAGGTGAAAGTATAAGGGGGTTGGTTTAAATGGCAACCTTAATTCGTACACCGCAGGATTTACATAATGTTAGGAATAATAAATCAGGAACGTTTGAACTAGCCAATGACATTGATATGAGTGAATGGGGTAATTGGACACCTATTGGTGGCTCTAGTTCAAGTCAACGATTTAGTGGAGATTTTGACGGTAAAGGGTACAGTATTAAAAATATTACGATTCAAAATCATTCTTATAACAGTATATTTGGTTATATGAGTGACGCTAAAATTAGAAATCTAGGTGTAGAAAACGCTCTATCGGAAAGTAGTAATAATCATACAGGTATCTTGTTTAGTTATTGGAATGGAAGGGACGGTGTTGTTTCAAACTGTTATACCACTGGAACAGTAAGTGGGGTAAACAACGTCGGTGGATTAGGTGGATATATATATGCTGGTAACGTAGAAAATTGCTATTCTAACGCAAATGTCAACGCAAGTATTGGTGGAGGACTAATAGGAAGAATGTTAGCTTCTGATTCCACGAGTGTGAAAAACTCTTACTCAACTGGAAGTGTGGTAATTGAGGGAGATTCGACGTATTTTGGTGGATTGATAGGTAATGGTGGAACTTCTGATAATGTAACTAATTCTTATTGGGATATTGAAACAAGTGGTATGGATACATCACATGGTGGAACAGGTAAGACAACAGCAGAAATGCAAGATCAATCAACATATGCAGGTTGGGATTTTGATACTGTTTGGGCAATGAATGATTATCCTTATTTGCAAGTAATAGGTATTCCTACACCTCCTGAAATTCCATCTAAACAGGAATCAAGAGAAGTCAATTCACATGTAAATGAGATTCATTCTCAATTAGAAATTGAATTACCATTATTACCACCAAAATCTATAAATGTTGAAGTAAATAGCCACCTATCATCAATATTGGGTTCTAGTAATCGTCATGTGTCCACTCTAGTAAATGTCGAGGGTAATTCTTCACGAATCTACTCAAACGTCGTAGTGAGCATGACAGGGGCTAATAAAGAGATACGTCATATTTCTAGTCATATTAATGTGATAAGTAGCAATGTTGTTACAGAAATCATACGACAACCAGTATTTGTCACTAGGCAAGCACTAAGTTTTGTCAATCCTATTCATACACAATTAGATATTAATTCCTCAGTGGCTACAATTCCAGTTGTGGCTTATTTGAGTGTAATTGAGAATCCATCTATGACATTTATTGATAAGAATAAATCACATACGGTTTATATTAAGAATCCAACAAGTATAGAGGTGATTGAATGATTTATTCGGGAGATACGGTTAGGTTGAAAGTGTACTTTAAATCAATCACAGGTCAATCTGTTGACCCTACTGATGTAACCTTAACGATTTATGACACTACCGAAGAAGTTATTGAGCAATTTGAACTTAATGAAGATAATCGGTCAGAGGTGGGTGTTTACTTTTACGACTATGTGACACCTACAGACAAGGATACAGTGGTTTTTGAGTACAAAGGTATACATAACAGCAACCCAATTATTGTTAGAAACACATTACAAATTAAATTTAATTAATCAAAGGAGAGATTTGAATTATGTCACAAGAAACTTTTACAGCCGAACAGGTACAGGAGCAATTGGAGAACGCTAAGACAGAATGGCAAACACAAGAGTTGAATCCACTTATTACTGAGCGTGATGATCTTTTACAGTATAAGCCAAAGGATAAAACTGATGAACAGATTGCCTTTGAACAACAACAAGCAGATTTCTTTACTCAGAAAGTTGACTTTGAATTACAAAAGAGTGGCTTAACAGCTTTCAAAGACGTTATCAAAGTGGAGAATGAGGAAGAATTGAATACTGTTGTTGAAGCTCTAGGTCAAATCGTTAAACAAGTGAAGTTAGATTCTGGTTATGTTCCAGACAATCACTTGAAAGATAACGAATATGACAAGTTTGAAAAAGAAGGTAACGTTTCAGGAATGATTGGAAGTAAATTAGCAAGCTTATTCAAATAATACGTGGCTATTCGTCACTGATTATACATAAAACACAAAAATATTGGGTAGCGACCTAACGCTAGAGGAGAATATATAAATGTTTACATCAAATAACTTTACAAACGCAGAACAAATTTCATTGGCTCAGGAAATCGCTAAAATTGGTCAACAAAATACACCATTTACAAGCTTATTAATGGCAAAAGGCGTAGAGAAAGCAACTTCTACAATTTACACATTCAGAGAGAAAGCTTTGTCACATGATGAAGATATTTCTGCTGAGGAAGGTGCAGACACAACTGAATTTACAGCTAGTGCAAGACGTGAGTTAAACAACGTACTTCAAATCTTCAAAAAAGGTGTATCTATCTCAGGTTCGGCTCAAGCTATGAAATCAGGTCAATTAGATTCAGAGGTAGCTGATAGATTGCTTGAATTAAAGGTAAATATGGAAAGAGCACTAATCAACGGTGTTAAAGATGATGGTTCAGTATCAGGTATTCGTAAGATGGCTGGCTTGATTTCTCTAGGAGATGAAACAAATGACGTTGCTGTTACTGGTGATGTTACAGAAGATACGATTAAGGAAATGGCACGTAAACTTTGGAATCAAGATTTAGCTACTGGTGAGATTTACGCATTAGTAAATGCTGATATTAAAGAGCAAATTGACGCTATCTACAAAGATCGTTACAACTACAACCATGTTACTACTAACTTTGGTGCTATCGCAGACAGTGTAAACACTAACTATGGTGTAGTAAACTTTATTCTTTCTAAGCACGTTCCTGCTGATAAGATTGCAGTATTTAATGATAGCTATGTAGACCTAGCTTACCTACGTGAACCTTCATTTGAGCCACTTGCTAAAACTGGTGACAGTGTTAAAGGTCAAGTGGTTGCAGAGAGTACACTAGCTGTTAAATCACCTAAAGCTGTTGGTGTTGTTACAGTAGCATAATTAAAAATAAATAACTTTGAGGGTATCCATTGTGGGTATCCTCTTAGTTAATTTAATCAAGGAGCTATTTAAGAAATGAATGAAAAGGAGATTTATCTAATCAAACGTAGACGGAAGAAAATTAGCCAATTTGAGTTGTCGGAAATATTGTCATGTTCACAGTCACTTATTAGTCGCTATGAAAAAGATGAATGTACCATGTCAGACAACAAGATTGAGAAGTATAAACAATATATAGATAATAAATAATTAAAAACATAATCAGAAAGTAGAGGTGAAGATGTGAAAAATACATCATAAACCATTTCCTTGACCGTTCAGTAAATAAAAATGCAATGCTGAACATAACTAAGGTCATGGAATGGCAGGAAGAATACTAAGAAGTTAGCCGAGTAAGTTGGAAATGTGAAGATTGATTCTTTCACATAAATTATGAATAAGAAATTAAGAGGTATGTTCCCTGAATGGTGTTCAGGAGATGAGCAATATGCAACAGTATTAACCAATGATATTGATAGTTTAATAGGTTGTACGATTGAAGAACAGGTTAAAGGTAACAAGGTCAATTATTTCTATGACTTTGAAGCAATGTATGTTCAAGACAAGGATAATGAATTAGAGAAACTCGGCATTGATTTAGCATGGACAGATGGAAAGGTTTTTGACAATCATGTGACACGTATCAGAAGAGGTGGACACGTAAATCCTGAATCTGCAAACTTAAACTCAATCTTGAACGTGTCAAGAGATAATTACTTCAAGAAATTTACTATGTCTACAGCTATTATGATGTGGTCGCTATATGATTTACCATTACCATCTACCACTTTAGGAAAGATGGTTTTACTATCCATTGACGTTGGATTTAAAGGTCACTATGACGAACGTTTTCAGGAAGTCCATTCTCGTTATCTACAACTATTAGGGTATGACGAATTAATTAACCTACTGAATGAAACAGATATACAAGATTATTATGATCTTATAAAAGAGTATAAATTGTATAGTCATATAGAGTTAGATGATAAAGGTCAGTTACAAACAGAATTACCACTTACAGAACTGTCAGAGATACTAGAATTAGAGTTGAAATTGCCTACAGATACATTCTCTCTACAAGAAGAATACAAGAACATAGGTAGACGTGTACAGGGTAATGAAGGGAATAAGTTGAATGACAGTGTAATCAGTTTCGCATTGACCAATAAGAATTTTTATAAATATACAGTTAGTTAAGGAGAATATATATGATAGTAAAAAATGAAATGCTTTTCTATTGTTACAGTAAAAAATTGAGTGATTATATTTATCACAATTCAGGAATCGTACCGTTGACAGTAGCGATTAATCCGAAGTCAGGTCGTACTTTTTCGTTATATAGCAAGTCGCCACTTTTACAAAATTGCTTAGATAAGTATAAAGAGGAAAGTAATAAGTAAATCATTGCAGAAATGTGTGTATATAGGAACGTTGATAACCTTGACATAACAAGGTTTATGTTGTAAAGTTAATTATATTGTGTATATTATACAGTTTCATATCAGTGCTCGTGCATTAATGTGTGTATATAGGTATAGAAACATTCTTTACCATTGCAGAAATGTGCATGAATAGGTATATATAGATAAAGTCGCATTATTAACCAATAACCTTTATATATAAAGGTTTATAGTTATTTTAGTGTATAAACGCCATTGCAGAAATGTGTAAAATAGTTAGTTTAATGACAGTTTATGTTGTAGAAATGTGTCCATATAGGTATATAATTAATTAAATTAATAAGATTAATAAATGAAAGTAATATTCGTTGGTGCAAGTGTACCACTTTACCCAATGGTTAGTTACTTGTAAACCTTTAGTTCAAAGTCAAAAGAGTAGGTCAAGTTCAAGACCAATGTGCTGTTGTCTGTTGTTGTCTATTATATATTATTTTAAAAGAAGGAGAATCGGAATATGTTATTAAATAATTTTGCATTGTCAAGTATGAAGGTTAAGTCCAATTGGTTTGAAGGTGGAAAGCAATCTGTTTTTCAACAAATGGGTAAAGAAGAGGGTTTGAATCTGTATATTCAGTTGTTTAGATTTAGACAACATCAGATGATGGGTAGTCAGAAGGGGAACTATGAGAATCATGTGTTTCGTGTAACTATTGGTGAGTTGAAAGAGTATACTAAGATTGGTTACAAGAGTAAGTTACGTAACCATCAAGTGTTAGATTTGTTGAAGTTATTGTCTAAAGCAGGTGTTATTAAACTACATAAACCTTCACGTTGGAGCTATTTGTTAGATGATGATGGAAAGGTTAAAGCAGATAATATCATTGTGTTACAAGCTACAGATGTTCCACAGACACACATTGGTAAGAATGAAAATGGTCAAGATGTAGATAAGCCAGTTGATGAGAATGAGGATTGGTACATTCCAGTAAACTTCAACATGGTTGATTACATTTACAATGATCTTGGCTTGTCGTCTAAGGAGATGACCGTCTACTTGTTAATGTTAAAGCTATCGAATGGTGGTAGAAAAGAAGCGTTCATTAACATCAATACTATGAAAGAGTGGTTAGGTTTTAGCAATGATACAATCATAAACATCTTGATTACGTTGAATGAGAACTACTTGCTAGTCACTAACCCTAGACACCTTGGTAAAAAGGTTAGTTTCTACCATACACCAGTCCGTTCACACAATCAGATTGAAATATTTAAAAAAGAAAAAGAAAATGATGTCAAAAAGTTTCTAAAACGATATAAGCGAAAAGAGAAGTCCTTAACTTAGGTTAGGGGCTTTTTTTATTGTCAAAAACTAATCAAAAATAGGAGAGATAATCAATGGAAAATCAAAAAGAAATTATCATAAAAGATAGGTCTAAGCAACTTGAGAGATATATGCTACTTGAAGAATTACATGTACAGGCACAACATAACTTAAACAAACCAATTACTGTTAAAGAGAAGTTAAATAATTTTACTAATAAAATAATATCAATGGTTGGTGATAGATAATGCTTTTATTGGAGGACGCTTTACGACAAATTGGTTGGAAAAAATCTGAATACTTTAAGTGGAAATTTGATATTCGCTATGACCAACGTATTCCTAAGAAAACGGAAGAAGAATTAATGAAAATGTGTGAAGTGAAAACTATGAATAGCTTTATTTCATGGGAGAGAAGTCACGAATATAAGGCACTTCTACAGTTGTATTTGGACTATAAATCTACTCAGGACTTTGAAGATATTTATAATTTGGTTTCAAGTCGTGCTAAGGAAAATGGCGAGGATAAGGACGTGAAACTTTTTCTTCAACTAAGAAAAGAAATCAAGGACAACAACAAGATTGTCAAGGATATATTTAAGAAGGAAGAAACAGTGGAAGATGACGGATTAGTATTATAAAGAATCGGGTGATAATTAATGGTCGCATTGACAACAAAACAGAAGTTAAAGAAAATAACTCAATCGTTCGAACTCTTTGCTAAGAACTTTATTTATATCGTAAATACGCAGAATGAAACTGTTCCTATGAAGCTAAACTTGGCACAGCAAGAGCTTACTGAGTTGATGGATAGTAATAGGTATACAATCATAAATAAGGCACGTAGAGCAGGAATATCCACTCTAATGCTTGCAAAAGCTTTGTTTGAAGCTGTTACAAAGGAAAACCAATCTATTATTATTGTATCTTATGAGGGTGATAGTGCTAAAGCGTTATTTAACATACTAAAATCTATGAATGATAATTTACCGAGGGATAAATACCCTGATCTGTTTGCAGAAACTAGACGTGACAATAAGTCAGAATTGCTGTTTTGGAATGGGTCAAGAATCGTATCAACTGTCGCAGGGTACAAGGATATTGGACGTGGTATGAGTATAACGTGGGCGCACTTATCAGAGTTTGCGTTCTGGAATGGTAGTCAGGAAGAACAACTATTATCCATTGAACAGGCACTTGTAGATAATGGTCGTATCAGTATTGAAACAACTTCTAATGGTATCGGTAACTATTATTATGAGTTATATCAGAAAGCTAAGCGTGGTAATTCTAAGTATAAGAGTTACTTTGTTCCTTGGTATCACCCATTTTATCGTGAAAGTAAGAAGGGTGAATATGATGAAGCTGAGCAATGGTATAGAGCTAAATATGGTAAACGATTGGCTAAGAGGGATTTAGAAGGTGATGATAAGCGTCTGCATGAACAAGGTGCTGATTTAAGGCAATTAATGTGGAGAGATTACAAGCTACAGGATATGAAGATTGAGGAATTTTTTCAAGAATTTCCGAGTAATGATATGCAGTCATTTATAAGCACAAATAAATCAGTGTTCTCACAAGAGAAGGTATTAGAGCGTATTGATTATGTTATGCCTGATATTCCATTGAAAGAGTTAGACGTTGTTCCTGATAGCTTGCAGAAGTACATAGGTAAAGAGTTAAAGATATTCCATGAGTTCAATCCTAAGATCAAATATTATTATGCAGGTGTGGACGTGGCACATGGTTCTGGAAACGGTGACGCAAGTACTATCACAATCATTAACGAGGAAGGTGTGGAAGTCGCTTCATTTGGAAGTAACAAATTACCAGTTTATCAGTTTGTTGATGTTCTCTATGACTTACTCATGTGGTATGGACAACCCATGTGTGCTATTGAACGTAACAACGTAGGAATCGTGGCTATCGAGAAATTACGTGATGAATACCACTACATGAACTTGTATAAGGAGAAGTTATTTGACCAAAAGGGTAAGCGACGTAGCCAGTTAGGATTCACCACGTCACATACAAGTAAACCAGTGTTATTGGAGAAGTTTAAAGAAGCATTTGAGTTAGGTTATATCCTTATTAATGACGTGGAAACGCTACAACAAATGCAAATCTACCAGAATGTGAACAATAAGATGGGTAACAAGCAAGGTGAGGGTAATCATGATGACAAAGTTATTAGTGCTGCACTCGCCAATTTAGCCAAAGACAGTAACAAGTGGTACATATAAGCGTCCTAGAACGAAACAAGACAGACAACTGTACGCAAAGTCGTTTGTAATTGTGCTCTAGGGCGTTTTAGTGACACATAAATTGATAGAAAGGGTTGATATAGTGGAATTACAAGAGTATATAAATGGTAGATATGATGGACAGTTTAAGAAGTTTGTAGAAGAAGAAGTAAATCGTGTTTCTGCACAAACACACATAAGAGATATTGTCGGTATTAAAGAGTATCTAGGTAAGAATCTACATAAGGTTAATACACGTCCTAATGAAACATTTAACGGTCAAGATATTGAGGTTGAGAGGATTACACTTAATTATGCTAAGACAATTATACATTTTAGCGTGAATTTCTTGTTAGGTGGAAGTCCAGTTAAATTAGCAGGTAAGGAAGATGTTGTTAAGGAGATTAATCGCTTATACAAGAAGGGGAAATATAGTAAAACGGACTATAAGATTCTCAATGACATGATTCGTTATGGGGAAACGTTTGAGTACGTATATTATAAAAATGGGAAGGTATTAAGCCAGATTATTGATCCTAGTGAAGCTTTTCCTATATATTCACCAGAAACAAACGAAATGATTGCCTTTATTCAATACTATCATAGTGATTATACGGACTACTATGTTGTGTATACAGATGAATTGGTCAGAAAATACAATAATTCACAAGGGGAAGATATAGCATTAGTTAGTCAATATCCTAACTTTACTGGATTACCTATTCACTATAAAACAGAGAATGAAATGGATAGTACACGTGGGTTCAGTGAGTTGAATGATTACATAACAATTATTGATTCAATGGAGCATTTACTCAGTAAAGCTGTAGATGGCTATTACAGACATATCATGGGTACACCTGTTAGTATTGGTCAGAATCTCACAAATGTAAATATTCCGAAACATGGAAATAATGGTGTAGGATTAGCATTAGATGACGACGGGGACTTCAAGTATGTTACCAATCCATTCAGTCATTCAGCATTCAAGGAGCTCTATGGGACGTTAAAATCAGCATTGGGAGATATAAGTAGTTTACCTAACGTGTTGATGAATGGTGGCAGTACAATCAGTAACGTTGGTGATGTAGCCATTGAGAGTATCTTCTACTTGGCATTGATCAAAGCTAATTTGAACAGTAAGTATCTTAAAGATGGATTTGAATTAAGATTAGAAAAAATGAGAGATGTGTTAGAGATGGAAGGTGTTACGTTTGATGATGAGGACTTTGAATCAGTGTCGTTCGTATTCAGTCCTAACATGCCTAAGAACATGAAGGAATTAACTGAGATTATGAAAGAGTTATATGCTATGGATTCAATCAGTAAGGAATCTATATTGGATAATGTAAGCTTCATTGACAAGGTGAGTGAGTTGGAACGCTTGGCAAGTGAGGGTGGTAAGCCAGAGGATAGTGGGGAATAAACCTAGCGATATTTCATGCTTGCTGTTAATGGATATTTGAATGTATTGAATTAAAGATAAGTGTAGAGTTATCAAGGATAGAGTGATGGAAAAGTAATGTTGAAACTTTTTTGCCTGTTACGTTAGTGATAATGATTCTCAATTAGAAAAATATAATTTTACACAAGAGCCATTGTATTCTAGTGTAATTTAGGTACAATTTAGCAATGTCTATATAAGAGTAATTATATGGACATATATTTATTTATTATCACAGTGATATTTACCATAAATTAGGTAAAAATACATGGTTACTATTAGTTAGTAAACATAACCACGATTATGGGCAGTTAATTATCTGATTTTCCAATTTATTTTTATGATGATTGGAAAAAGCCAGCGATATTTAGGGAGTTCTGTTATGCACATGTTGAGAATATGTAGTAGGGAAAGTGGAGTAAACGCATGGAAACAGCTATATGGGGCTATTAGATAGGTTGTAGTGATTATATAACATTCTAACCCCCTATTGCAAGTTTGACCCCTAGCATACCAAATTTGTATCGCCCAGAAAAAAACAATAATGACTATATCTGTTTAGTATTCTATCAATAAATTGTTGTTTGTGGTAAAATAGTCATGACACCATAGACATACTATCCTTTATGAAACTTTGCAAAATATAGGAGGGGTGTTATGACTTCATTCTTAATCTTTGTCCTTTTAATAATAGTAACGTTAATTATTCTAGCGTCTTATAGTGACGCTAAAAAGAAGAATGAAAATATGAATTGGGTAGCTACTATATTAGCAATTATCCCCGTCGTATTATTCTTAGGATTTTTTATAATTGTAAATATGTACGGTACAAGCGACGATTTTAGAATGTATAAATAATAAAGTGAAATAATGATACGTTTCAAACCTAAGTCATCTATAATTGGTGGCTTTTTTTATTGGCTAAAATAAGGAGGTTTTCACAATTAATAATATCCAAAGATTAGAAATGGAAACAAAAGGAATGAAGCTAGATCAATCAGAATTGGTTATCTACTTACAGGAGAATGAACTATCTCCACATGAACAATACAATCCTCAATCGGCTACAAATAAGCGTAATATATATCGTTCTGCATTGTCTGTATTAGAATCAATTGCTAACTCACCTAAAACACTCAAGAATGTAAAGCATGAGGATATGTCTGTGACTGACTTTGCTACTAACATTCAGAATAGGATTGACCAATTGGAATATAAGATAAGAATGTTAAGGACAGACGAACAAGCACAATTAAACTCTAATACATTCATGTTGTTTGATAAATAAGGGTGGTGATTACATGATAGAAGAAT
Organism: Oceanobacillus sp. CAU 1775; assembly: GCF_054482815.1. Classification (NCBI taxonomy): domain Bacteria; kingdom Bacillati; phylum Bacillota; class Bacilli; order Caryophanales; family Bacillaceae; genus Oceanobacillus; species Oceanobacillus sp. CAU 1775. Next base: position 99,275 of record NZ_JBTLRO010000004.1, read on the forward strand.
CATTCATTGAAATGATAGAGGAATTTGGTACGTCAATGTATCTTAATGCTGAAACTACACCACGAAAAGTATTGTTATCTAGTCGTGGCATATCTAAAATGGAAGTAAACTTTGATGATAGAGTAGCACATACTGATTTCCCAATTAAGCGTGGGGATATATTCACTTATGATGATATTAAATATCTTGTATATTCTGATGTTAAGAATAAGCGTGGTCATGAATATCAGTCATTGATACGTCCTATGGAGAATATTATTACATCTACTTATATGACAGAAGGCGTCTATGAGTATGATAGGTTAGGCAATAAAGTGTGGATTGAAGAACCTACTGAGGTTACTGTTGAAGTTCCTTGTATTGCTTATCAGAACACTACAGCATTATCTACCAATCAAATTGTAACTCTACAAGATGAACTCACTGTTATTGTCCAAGATAATGAAGCAACTCAATCAATTGAAATGATGAGTGAACATCAAATATTAAATAACCGTTATAAAGTGGAAGGTATTGATTTGTTGCAGTCAGGTATACGTATAATTACTATGGGTTGGATTCCAAATCCTGCTTAATTAAGCTTAAATCTCTTGCATTATACTCAAATGTTGGGTATGATTTAGTTAATTACATTATTGACTAAGAAGGTCAAGAATAACAATCCTCAACGTGATTAACAATCGCTATCAACTAATAATAATACCTCGTTTAACATTGATACACTAACCTTTAAGGGCGTTTGACCAAACAGAACATGATGGGTGGAGGGTTTAGTATAGACAATCCGAATGCTATCGTATCATGTGGTTGTGGATCATCTTTCCGTCCAAAAGATTACTCAGGCCCTATAGAAAAATGCTAAAGAAATAAAGCACATTGTAATTTGAGAAGGGTGAAGGTGTTGGAAGAAACAGAAAGAATTGATATTAATCACTTATGTGTAGCCAAAGTCCCGTTTTTTAATCACCTAGATTACGATGAAATGATGAAAATCACCATGAAAAGTACACATAAAAACTTTAAAAAAGGTGAAATCATCATTCATGATGGAGATCCACTAGATTATTTGTATATTGTTCATCAAGGCAGGGTTAAAATATATCAAATTTTTAGTTCGGGAAAAGAACAATTATTACGCATTCTTGATCCAGGAGAGTTCTTGGGTGAAATGGCGTTATTTACGAAAAAAGATATGGATAGCTATGCTGAAGCAATGGAAAAAACACAAATCTGTGCGATTCACCGAGATGACATGCAAGATTTGATGAATGAATATCCAACAATTGCAATTAAGATTCTAGAGCAGTTTAGTAATCGTCTGGATATGACAGAAAAACTTGTTGGAGAATTAAGCTCGAAAGACGTAGAAATGCGAACCGCAACATATCTTGTAGAACTCGCTGAAAAAAGTGAAGTATCTGAGATTGTTTTACCGATGAGCAAGAAAGAGTTGGCATCTTTCTTGGGAACGACTCAAGAAACCATTAGTAGAAGACTGTCTACCTTCCAATCAAAAGGATGGATAGAGCAGATCGGTCATCGCAACATAAATATTTTAAACATGGAAGCATTAAAAGAAGCAAGTATTGCAGAATAAATAAGTTATTTGATTTTCTATCGCTATGCCATTCAATTAGAATGCATGGCGATATTTAATTTTTATACCCGTAGAGTAGGTTCAAATATAGAATTAATAAAAAGAAATAAAATCGAAAACCCACAATTAACGGAATATTGAATCATATAAAATAAAGTGTTGACAACATATTTTATTTCATGTTATAATATTATATTTGACTAAATTTGGTCTTTGTGTTATACTTAATATAATGAAAAGTGGAGGCGATAGATTGTATAAAGTTGATGATTATATTTTTTATCCAATGCATGGAGCGGGCAAGATTAAAGCGATAGAAGAGAAAGAAATTCGAGGAGAAACTCAAGCATATTATATTATTAATATGTTGATCGGTAATATGCAAGTGATGATTCCTATGAACAAAATAGCAAACTCGAATATTCGTCCTATTATGGATTTAGATGAAGTAGAGGAAGTTGCAAAGAGTTTTGAGGTTCAAGAATCAGACAAAAATTTAACGTGGAAAAAGCGAAACACAGCAAATGTGGACAAGATTAAATCTGGTAAACTGAAAGCTTGTGTAGAAGTTGTGCATAGTTTATTCCGCATGCAAAAAGAGGACAAACTTAATTCCACTGAAAAAACGTTGTTAAATCAATCAAAAGAGTTTCTTCTAAGTGAATTAAAAGTAGTTGAAGGAATGAATGAAACATTAAAGGGCAAATTTATGTCAATTCTCACTGAGAAACGAATAGTATTATCCTAAATCATTCAAACTTTTTATAGGTTTGTTCGATGAAAGGTGTCCCCTATTTAAGAAATCCATCTGATATTATTTTTTAAAAAATATTGACCTCTTTTTTCACCCGCTATGAACCATCTCATAAGGTGAATCCGCAATTGTCTAAGACTTATAAAGTAATCCCTACAGCTTTTATTAGTTGTAGGGATTTTGTATTTTGATTTGATGCTTTACCAAGAGATAGAAATTTGTCTCTAAGAATTATGTTTATCATAATATATTAAAAAGCTAAGAGAATAAGATTCTCTTAGCTTTTTAGTCTGTCTTGTATTCTAGAACATATCCATATCTGTGGAATGTCTAGGTTGTACTCTTGCTTTGGGATCCATGTAACGCATGGCGTTATTCACAGCCGTTGGACCTTCACCGAATCCAATGGCAATTAATTTAACTTTACCATCATATGTTGTTATATCACCAGCTGCATAAATCCCCGGGATATTTGTTTCCATCTTTGTGTTAACGACAATACTATTCTTTTCAATCTCGAGTCCCCAGTCTTTAATTGGACCAAGAGAAGAGATGAAGCCGTAGTTACAAATGATATCATCTACTTCAACAGTGATTTGCTTTTCACCTTTAACTTCTTGGATTAAAAGCTGGTTAATTTTATCTGAACTTGTAATCCCAGAAGCTGCATAAGGTGTAAGTAAATCGACAGTTGAATTCTTTAACTGTTCTACACTATGCTCATGCGCTCTAAATTGATCTCTACGATGGATAAGTGTCACCTTTTTGGCGATTTTTTCAAGCATTAAAGCCCAATCTACAGCAGAATCTCCGCCACCTAAAAGCACGACATTTTTATCTTTAAAACGATTCATGTCTGTAACATGATAATGTAAATTTATGCCTTCAAATGATTCGCTATTATCGATATTTAAACGGCGTGGTGTGAATGCACCATTACCCGCTGTAATAATAATCGTTTTTGTATAGTGAATTTCACCATTGTTTGCGATCATTTTAAATGTATCGTCATCTTGACGCTCAACCGTTTCGATAGCTTGTTCAAGTACTATTGTTGGATCAAAATATTTCGCCTGTTTTTCTAAATTCTTAACCAGATCTACTGCTTTAACTTTAGTAAAACCTGCAACATCATATATATATTTCTCTGGATAAAGTGCTGCTAATTGGCCACCTATTTGGGGTAGACTTTCAATTAATTTTACCTTTGCTTGTCTCATACCACCGTAAAAAGCGGTAAAAAGACCAGCCGGCCCAGCACCTATAATCGTAATATCATAAAGTTCTTCTGACACAGAAATTCCCTCTTTTCGCTCAGTATATATGCATCCAGTACTAATCCTATCATAAATCACCTTCATTCGTTAAGAATCTAGCTTGATTTTTCTATACATATTGATGAGGGCTAGCAATGAAAAGATGGAGGGAAGGCTGTTTACCTTTGCTTTTCGTTGCATTTCATATAAAATAGATTTTGGATATATTTTAGTGAGAGCGAAGGGAGTCACCTCAGTGATACAATTAGTAGTTTCTGTCATATTATATTTCGTCATGTTCTTTGGAGTAGCATTTATTCTTAACATGCTCCTACGTAGAACGTGGTTAATGTCTGTCTTATACCCATTTGTTGCAATTATAATTATTGATGGTATACCGTTTTTTGATTACTTTACAAACACAAGCGAATCTTTCCAAATGCTAGGTGAAACATTTTCAAAGTTAACGCTTGTTGACTATATCATCATGGGTGCGGGGTTTCTTGGTACAGTAGTGTCAGGTTTTGTTATAAAATTATTAAGAAAAAGTGGTTACCGCATGTTTTAAATGTAAAACTTACATAACGTATAAAAACCCGCTGACAATCTTTTGTCAGCGGGTTTTTAAATGGATCTATGATAAATCATATTTTTTCATTCGATTGTACAGTGTTACTCTTGAGATACCTAACCTTCTTGCTGCATCAGACTTGTTTCCGTTTGTAAGTTTCAGCGTGTCGCGAATCAATATCTTTTCTACGTTTTCTTTTTCATCAGCAAGTGTAGTTGTAGATACAGGCTGTTGAGGGATGGAATGAAATAGGTTTGGAAAGTATTGTTCAAGGTCTTCTGTTGTAATGAAGGATTTTTCCGCAAGAATAATCAATCTTTCCATCATGTTTTTTAGTTCTCTAACATTTCCCGGCCATTCGTATTTTAATAAAAAATAGAAGGCGGTTGGATCAATTTCAGGTACTGGTATTTGATACTTCAATGCAAACTGATCGAGAAAGAACTTAGCTAAGAATGGAATATCGTCTACTCGATTTCGGAGAGGAGGCATTGTTAATTGAATAACGTTTAACCGATAATACAAATCTGAACGAAACTTATTATTGTACATCATTTCTACTAAATTTTGATTTGTAGCAGCGATAAAGCGAACATTTAATTCCCGCCCTACAGAGTCTCCAATACGATAAACTTTGTTTTCCTGTAAAACGCGTAATAATTTTACCTGCATGTCTAGTGGTAATTCTCCGATCTCATCTAGAAATAAAGTACCTCCATTAGCAGCTTCAATCTTCCCAATTTTTCCTTCTTTTGAAGCGCCAGTAAATGCACCTGCTTCATATCCGAATAACTCACTTTCAAACAATGCTGGCGGAATAGCGCCACAGTTAACTGGAATAAATGATTTGTGATTGCGATTACTAGCTTCGTGGATTGCCCGTGCAACAACTTCCTTACCAGTACCGCTTTCACCAAGGACTAATGTAGTAGCATCTGTCTTTGCCGCTTTTCTTGCGGTTTGAATGGTATCTAATAATTCTTGACTCTTTCCCTGCAAACTAGAGAAAGGGGATTCTTCATTAACTGTTTTAACTTTCATACGAAGTTCGTCTAACTCTTTTGAAGTTGTTTCTAAATTAGCGTTTAACTTTACAATATGTGTAATGTCTCTTTCAATAGAAACACTTCCAATTAAGTTATTGTGGTTGTCGAATATAGGTGAAGAGTTAACTAGTACATGCATATCAGGCCTTGGCTTATGATAGATGTTTCTTACGGCCTCTTTCTTTTCTAGAACGGTTAGTACCATTAAATTTTCCGTTTCAAAAAAGTCTGTAATTGGTTGGTTAACAATTTCAGAGCTAGGTATATTATATGTAGAAGCTGCTGCATTGCTCCAGTAAACAACTTCTTTCTTTGTATTAATTACGGTTATTGCATCATCTTCCGTGTTTAAAACAGCTTCCAAAATATATTTATTTAAGTCCATCTCATTAAACCTCTAATCTGTAAACATACTGTAAAGCAATTGTATAATTATTAAACACTTTTGTAAAACGAATTGTATTTTCCGCTTAGGAGACAAGTTCATCTACCGATAAGAAAACTTTTTTCATCTTGCTAATTCAACATTTTATTAGAAAACAAGCATATAATCTAATAGTTGGCACAGTATTTGCTATAATATAGTAAGAGAAGTAATGTTTTATATATAATGAAAGCCCTTTCACCTACTCATATTACTATTTAGAAACATTACATTTCAAACAACATAAGAACTAGAGGGAAAAGGAGAGTCAACTTAATGGCAAATTTAACAAGAGATTTTTTCATCGCATTATCAAATAATAAAATATTAAATACGAATGCTAAGAAATATGGTTTTCGTTTAGGTGCAGAGAAGTTTGTAGCTGGTACGAACATTACAGAGGCTGTAAATGTAATTAAAGAATTAAATGCACATGGCATTAGCACAACACTTGATAATCTAGGGGAGTTTGTAGAGGATCGTGCGGAAGCTACCGAAGCGAAGGACCAAGTATTAGAAGTACTTGAAAAAATAGAGACAGAAAACTTAAATAGTCATATCTCTGTAAAGCTAACACAATTAGGATTAGATATAGATACAGAATTTTGTTTAGATAATATGAGAGAGATTTTACAAAAAGCGAAAGAGAATAACGTATTTGTTAATCTTGATATGGAAAAATACATTCATTATCAAAAAACTTTAGATGTTTTACAAGAACTACGCAAAGACTTTGATAATGTTGGAACTGTTATGCAAAGCTACTTATACCGTACACTTGATGATTTAGAAGATTTAAAAGATGTTAGATTACGAATTACAAAAGGGGCTTATAAAGAATCAGAAGAGGTTGCTTACCAGTTAAAAGAAGATATTGATGCAAACTATCTTGAAGTAGTAAAAACTAGGTTGCTAGGAGATGCTTTCACATCAATCGCAACTCACGACCACAATATTATCAATGAAGTGAAGAAATTCGTCGAAGAGAATAATATTGATAAAGACAAATTCGAATTTCAAATGCTTTATGGCTTCCGTATAGAAATGCAGTATGGTTTAGCTGAAGAAGGATTCAACTTCTGTACTTATATTCCATTTGGTGACGATTGGTTTGGTTACTTCATGCGTCGTTTAGCAGAAAGACCGCAAAACGTTAATCTTGTATTGAAAGATACATTCTATACAGAAGATAATACAATTAAAAAAGGTCCATTAGTTGCTGGTGTTGCCGCATTAGCTTCTGCTGCTTTCCTAATAGGGCGTAAGACTAAAAAGAAATAAAACATTTAACTGTATTTTAAACTTGTTCATGTATAATAGAGAAATAAAAACTTGCTTGCAGGTTTTTAAATATATATAAATAAAAGGGGAGAGTTTCATGTCAGATCATACGTATCAGTTACTGGCAATTATTCTTTATTTTCTTGGGATGATTTTAATTGGTGTCCTATCCTACCGTAAAACGAAAGACTTCGATGACTATATGCTTGGAGGTCGGTCATTAGGTCCAGTAACATCTGCATTAAGTGCAGGAGCCTCAGATATGTCACAGTGGCTCTTAATGGGTCTACCTGGTGCATTATATGTGGCAGGGTTAGTTGAAATCTGGATGCCGATTGGTTTAGCAGCGGGTACTTGGTTAAACTGGAAAATCGTGGCGCCAAGACTTCGCACATATACACAAGTTGCGAATAATTCAATCACACTACCGAGTTTCTTTGATAACCGTTTCAAAAGGAATGCTAAGTTATTAAGAGTAGTCTCAGGGGCAGTAATCTTACTATACTTTACTTTCTATGTATCTTCAGGAATGGTTGCAGGGGGAGTATTCTTCCAAAGTGCATTCGGTTATGATTATTCGACTGGATTACTAGTTGTAGGTGGAATAACGATACTATACACGTTCATTGGTGGTTTCTTTGCGGTTACGTTAACAGATGTTATCCAAGGAACATTGATGTTCCTTGCGCTAATACTTGTACCATTAATCGGACTTTTTGCAACAGGCGGAATTGAAGCAACTATAAACAGCGCTTTAGAATTTAACCCTGATGCGTTTAGTGTTCTTTCAACAGCGACATTTGCTGGGGTTATATCTCTACTCGCATGGGGGCTAGGTTATTTTGGTCAGCCACATATTGTTGTACGTTTCATGGCGATTAAATCTGCTAAAGAAACGAAAGCAGCTAGACGAATTGGTTTTGGTTGGGTAGTACTTTCACTTGGTGGAGCAATTGCAACAGGTCTTGTAGGGGCAGCGTATTTCCAACAGAACCCAGGTGTAACACTAGAAAACCCAGAAACAGTTTTCCTAGCTTTAGGACAAATTCTATTCCATCCATTTATTGCTGGGATTATGTTAGCAGCAGTTCTTGCAGCAATTATGAGTACCGTTTCATCTCAATTACTAGTAACTTCATCAGCTTTAGTTGAAGATATTTATAAAGTAGTTTTCAAAAAAGAAGCAAAAGATTCAAGCTATGTTAACTTAGGTCGTCTTGCAGTACTTCTAGTTGCTTTAATTGCAATCTACTTTGCATGGGAGCAAAACGATACAATTCTTGGTCTTGTGGCATTTGCATGGGCAGGATTCGGTGCATCATTCGGACCTGTAATTCTACTTTCACTTTACTGGAAGAAGTTCACTAGTCAAGGTGCTCTCTGGGCAATGATTGTAGGGGCAGTAACAGTATTTACTTGGGGTAATATTGATGTTCTTACAAGTACACTTTACGAAATCGTACCAGGCTTTGTTTTAGCAATGATTGTTGGTGTGGTTGTAAGTAAATTAACTTACAAACCTGATCCTGAAATCGAAGCAGAATTTGACGAAGCAGTTAGAATGACGAAAGAATAATCTAAAAAACTATAAAAAATTGCCTCCTGTAAGTTGAAGGAGGCAATTTTTTATTTTCTTCTTTCAGCTTTTAATGCTGTTTTAACTACATCAAAGAATTCATCCGCTTTTTCTTTAGGAGGTTTAGTCATTAAGCTAACACTGACAAATATCACCGTTGATAAAACGATACCCCAGATACCAGAAGCTAGTCCTAAAGGTTTCACTTGGAATAATTCTAGTGCAATTACGATAGTCCCTGTGATGATGACACTCGATAACACTCCAGTTGCTGTACCCCGTTTCCAGAAAAATGTTCCGAAGATTGCTGGTACAACAATGATAAGTCCTGCAGATGAAGCAACAGATAATACTGCAATTAGATCTAATTGTAGTTCAGCAAAGAGATAAGCTAATATAGCGATAATCGGAATAACAATTTTACCAATCTGCAGTTGCATGCGATCGCTCGGACGTTTTTTTAAGTTACCGTATACATCTTTTGCGAACATAGAAGCAAGTGTTAAAAGAATCGAATCGATTGTGGAGATAGCAGCAGCCATAATTCCAACCATCACTATCACACCAAGAATTGGCGGTACAAGGTCAGATGATAAAATCATTGGTGTTGCTAAATCAACATTCTCTAGGTTAGGAAACATAATTGTTGCTGAGAATCCCCATAAGATTGCTACTAATGTATAAATAAGACCAAAAACCATAAAGCCCATAATCATAATTTTTAAATTTTTCAATGAAGAAGGCATAAATAATCGTTGACTAACCTGTGGATTGGAAAGACTGAAAAATAACCAAGGAATTGTCAATCCAATAAAGGTTAAAAAGCTAAAGAATCCATTTCCTGGGACAGTTAATGACTGGGGGTGTTCTGTTTCTAAAGTGTGAAAGAAGCCACTAAAACCACCAAGTCCATTTATTAACACAAGAATTACAATTGTAGCAGTTACAATCATAAATAGTGCCTGAAGAGAATCTGTCCAAGCGACCGACCGAATTCCTGCTATATAAGAGAATAATACTGCTAAGATTGTTGCAAAAATAACACCAGTTGTAAATGTAATTCCGTTATTTGTAACACCTGAAAGTAGATAACCAATACCTGTTAATTGAACGGCACTGTATGGGATGAGAAATAGACAGCTAGTAATAGCTACAACTACAGCTACTTTTTTATTTTGATATCGATCCCCTAGCATTTCAGATGGTGTGACATATCCATATCTTTTTCCAACAACCCAAAACCTTGGTCCAAAAAAGACAATAAGTGTAACTCCCATCAGGTAAATTAATTCAAACCCCAGTGCTCCAACTCCACCGTTATATGTAAGCCCTGCCAATCCAACGAGCATAAATGCACTAAACGTTGTTGCGCTGTAACTAAGTGCAGATACGATACCTCCTAGCTTACGATCTCCAAGAAAATAACCCACCATATCCCTCTGTTTACCTTTACGCGACATAAAAGCAATAATTAATGACACTACTGTATAAATCGCGATTGCCCACCAAACAAAAGATGTACTCATTCCTCTTTACCCCAATTCTTAATTAGTAGATAGTTAATACCAATCACAATCATTGTTAGTACAGTCCAAAATAAAAAGCTACCATACCATTTTTCTACGTTAGTAAGTGCAGTGAAAGGAATCACAAATGCTGCTAAAATACAAAGACCAATAATGACTGCAAATACCCCTTCATTCCTTCTCATGAAACTCCTCCTAAAGATTATTCTCCTATTATTGTGAAAAAAATCACATAAAAGAGAATAGTGTTTATACTTATTTTTTTAAAACACAGAACTTATATTACCAGAATAATTATGTTTAATCCACAATAATTATAAAATTGATGAAACTTTCATTTAAAGTATTCGACAGTTAGTTATATAGATAAGTTTAAAATTGGAGGGTCAATTATGAAAATGAAAATCTTTTTACTTTTAATTAGTATCATAATGTTAGGTGCATGTAGTAATCAAGATGCAGGTGAAGACTTTGCTTCTAATGATTCTGTAGTTGTAACGGAAGACAGAGGTGAAATGAGCTTTGAAGACAGTGAGGAAGAGAGCTGGTCGGGAGGTAATGAGGGAACTGAGGATGCTGATACAGATTCTGAAAGCATGACAAATGAAGACACAACTATTTCTGATGAAAATCGTAAAATTATCTATACTGCCGATTTATATATAGAAACGAATGATTACCAAAAAACTTTAAAAAGTATTCAAGGCGAGACTGCTAAGCTAGGCGGGTATGTTGTTGAATCCTCTATGTATAACGGCAGTACAGAAAATAGTCGGAGTGGCATGATTATTGTTCGAATTCCGCAAGAAGATTTCAATCGTTTTATTCAGCTAGTAGAATCAGAAAGTGAAAAAGTTATTGAGAAAAATATAGCAGGGCAAGACGTAACAGAGGAGTTTATTGACTTAGAGTCTAGATTAACCTCTAAACGGACAGTAGAAGAGAGACTATTAAGCTTCATGGAATCGGCTGAAAAAACAGAGGATCTGTTAACAATTTCAAAGGACTTAGCAAATGTTCAAGAAGAAATTGAAGTGATAATTGGACGAATGAATTATTTACAAAATAGAGCTGATTATGCAACAGTCACAATCTCTATCAGTGAAGATAATATTACGTTATCAACAATCGGCGATGACGAATTGAACACGTGGGAAGAAACGAAGAAACAATTCAAGAGAAGTATTAATTTTCTAGTCACAGCATTCTCTAGTATCATCATTTTTGTTGGAGGGAATTTCCCTGTATTATTCATCATCGGTTTGGCAGGGGTGTTTATCTATTTAGCTACTAGGAAGAAATGGAAAAGAGAATCAGATATAAATAACCATACGCCGAAAAAATGATTTGGTTTTTGACTATCCCTTTGATGATGATAGAATAAAGGCAGTTATTTATTATTGTTCAAAGGGGAGTAGGGCATGGAAACATTAGAAGTTGGTAGGGTAAAATTAACTTGGCTAAAGGGTGGCGTGAACTTTCTAGATGGTGGGGCAATGTTTGGAGTTGTACCAAAAGCACTTTGGTCAAAAAAATATCCTTTTAATGAAAAAAATCAAATAGAATTAAGAACAGATCCAATCCTTTTACAAGTCGATGGAAAAAACTTTTTAATTGATTCTGGTTTGGGGACAGATAAATTAAATGAAAAACAAATTCGAAATTTTGGAGTAAAAGAGCTTTCTTTCTTAGAGGATTCACTAAAGCAGCTTGATATCTCACTTGAATCGATTGAAGGTGTTCTAATGACACATCTTCACTTTGACCATGCAAGTGGACTGTCTAAATATAATGGAGATGATTATAAATCCATTTTCCCTAATGCGGTCATCTATACGAGTGCACTAGAATGGGAAGAAATGCGCAATCCCAATATTCGATCGGTCAATACATATTGGGAGATAAATTGGCGTCCAATTAAACATCAGATTGAAACATTTGTAGATGAAATTGAAATAGTCAAAGGACTGCGAATGATTCATACTGGCGGTCATAGTGAGGGCCATTCTATTATTGTATTTGAAGATGGCGATGATTCATTTGTGCATATGGGTGATTTAATGCCAACACATGCTCACCAAAATAAGCTATGGGCTTTGGCGTATGATGATTATCCTGTGGTATCTGTCCACGAAAAAGAAGCTTGGATGAATTTTGGATATGAAAAACAAGTTTGGTACACATTTTACCATGATGCATATTATCGGGCAGTGCGCTTCAATGAAACGGGCGAGAAAATTGCAGAAGTTAAAAGAGAACGTTATGAATATGAGGATTAAAGTAAAGTCTAAAAAAGACTGCCTTTCAAGGTTTAGTTCTTTCGCTGTACAAATCATTTAATAAACACGAGTTCCGTCAAATTGCTTGATGGAACTTTTTTAATAATAAGGCGCAGTTAAAGCTTAATGTTGTTTTGAGGATAACCCCGCTTCGGAAATATACTACGCTTTCCGCGGGCGGCTGGTGAGCCTCCTCGCACGCTTCGCGATGCTGTGGGGTCTCACCTATGCCTTTCTTCCCGCAGGAGTCTTCGTATATTTCCGAAGCTCAATTTACACTTCTTATTTCTTACTGGTTGATATATCAAGAATAGGCTTTAACATAGCCAATAACAAAAAAAGCAAGCGAATTTTTTATTCATTCACTTGCTAAAAGGTAAAACCTGAAAATGTGTTATAAGATAAAATTCAAGTAAGTTCTATGCTGTTTGAATACTGGAGACTACGCCACCAGTTTCAATATCTACATAGAATTCATATTGTTTATTCGTACCGTCTACATTTCTTGTAATTCCACCGCGATAAGCGTTGAAAATGAGGCCATTCTTTTCGATCTCCTCAGGTTTCATGTAAATCCAGGAACCACTTATAGGACCATTCTTTTTAAATGCTTCTTTTGCATTGCTCAATGCCTTTTCTGGCGTAATTTTCTTCTCTGAATCTAACTGTGATTTAACTAAATAACCTACTGCAAGTCCAATACCTACTGCAAGAACGAGGTTTCTCTTCTTCACCATTAACACTCCTTATCAAATGAAATATCTATTCAACTAAGTTTAGTATACCTTACTTAAGCTTAAATTTAAAACAAGAGCTTACAACTGTAAACTGGAAAGTTACCCTAATTATCCGTTATACTATAAACGGATTGTTTTCAATTGATATAATATAAATACAATTTGGTGGAGGGAATCGATTTGAATACGGATACTTTAGATTTATTCAAGAATTTAACAGAGTTACAAGGTGCTCCAGGAAACGAACATAAAGTCCGAGCATTTATGAAAAAAGAGTTAGAAAAATATGCTGATGAGATTGTCCAAGATAATCTTGGTGGAATATTTGGTGTAAAAAAAGGTGACGGTCCAAAAGTTATGGTAGCTGGCCATATGGATGAAGTTGGTTTTATGGTCACTCAGGTTACTAAAAACGGAATGCTTCGTTTTCAACCACTTGGTGGCTGGTGGAACCAAGTTATGTTGGCACAGCGTGTACAAGTGATGACGGATAATGGTCCAGTTATTGGAGTGATTTCTTCTATCCCACCACATCTATTAACAGAAGCTCAACGGAAAAAACCAATGGAAATTACAAATATGTTAATTGATATTGGTGCAGATGATCGAGCAGATGTAGAAAAAATTGGTGTTAAGCCAGGTGATTCTATTGTGCCAAATACTCCATTTGAGCCGATGGCAAATGAGAAGAAAATCCTAGCTAAGGCTTGGGACAACCGTTACGGCTGTGGGCTATCCATCGAATTATTAAAGGAATTACAAAATGAAACAACTCCAAATATGTTATATTCTGGTGCTACTGTTCAAGAAGAAGTTGGCTTACGCGGCGCTCAAGTTGCAGCTAATATGATTCAGCCTGATATCGCATATGTTCTTGATGCTTCTCCAGCTAACGATGCTTCAGGAGATAAAGATGCTTTTGGACAATTAGGTAAAGGTGCTCTCGTTCGAATTTTAGATCGTTCGATGATTACGCATCGCGGAATGAAAGAATTTATTCTTGATACAGCTGAAACCAATAACATTCCATACCAGTACTTTATTTCACAAGGTGGAACAGATGCAGGTCAAATTCATATTTCCAATGATGGGGTTCCAAGTGCTGTAATTGGCATCTGCTCACGTTATATTCACACTTCTGCATCAATTATTCATGTAGATGATTACGCTGCTGCTAAGGAACTATTGGTTAAACTAGTAAAATCAACAGACCAAAGCACAGTTGACTCGATTCGTAAAAATAGTTAAAGAAAATTGCTGCTACTATAAAAGTGGCAGCAATTTTTCTAATTTGAGGTGATTGTCATAGAGATTGTAGTTGGTTCAAATAACCCGACAAAGTTAAATGCTTGTGAAGTAGTATTTCCTGAATTCGACGTGAGACGTGCATCTGTTGCATCAAACGTATCTCCCCAACCATTATCGGATGAAGAAACGAGGCAAGGTGCGATCAACCGAGCGGTAGCTTCTGCAAAGTTAAACGATAATGGTTTAGGCATTGGTCTCGAGGGAGGAGTTATGATAGTTGAGAATGAACTTTATCTCTGTAATTGGGGAGCATTGGTTTCTCCAAAAGGAAAAATATATACAGCGAGTGGTGCAAGAATTGTTTTACCCCAGGCTTTTCTTAAAGATTTAAAGTATGGGAAAGAGCTTGGAGATCTAATGACAGTGTTTGCTCAAAAAGAAAATGTAAGGTCGAAAGAAGGAGCCGTTGGAATATTTACGAATGACGTTGTTGATCGAAGTGAAATGTTCACGCACGTTGTAAAATTACTTCGAGGCCAGTGGGAGTATAATAGAAAAGGAGCGCAGATTTGAACTGTGCTCCTTCATTATTATTCGTAAATGTAAGCCAAAACTTCTAGGGCTTGGTCCACCGTTTCAACAGTGATATTTGCCTTATTAGAAAGTTCTTTTAGTGGATGAATTAATTCCACTGGACGAACGATAATAGTCGGTTTATTCATCGTAATTGCTGCAGAAGCGTCCATTGCTGTATTCCACTGTTTATACTTTTCTCCAAATAGAGCGATAACGACATCTGATTTTTGCATTAAAACTTGAGTTCTTAAGTTGTTTACTGCTGAAGCAGCATCATCTTTATAGAATTTACCAGGCTGTTCCCCTAGTATGTTTTCTCCGATATCATCTGAAAGGTCATGACTTTCTTGTGGTCCCACAAATGTTAGTGGTAGGTTTTTTTCTTTTGCTTTTGTTTTTACTTGTTCACGCCAATCATCATGAATTTGACCAGCTAAATAAACTGTAAGTTCCATCAAACTAGCACCTCCGAATATTCAATCTTCTCTATCTTAAACAATTCAACTAAAAAAGTAAATGTAATACACTTATGAAACAATAAATCTATTAAACGAAATGCGTTAAGGGATTATTTTACCAGTGAATGGATGAACAAAGGCAAGAATCGAGTTGAGAAGGCTTGAGAATTGAATCAGAAGAAAAACAGGGGTATGATAAGAGAAGTAAAAGGAGCTGATTATATGCAATTACTACAAAGTGTAGATCAATTTAATCAATTAAAAGAAAATGAAAATGTTGTATTTATGTTTAGTGCAGGCTGGTGTCCAGATTGCCGTGTGATCGAACCAATATTACCTGAAATAGTTGAATCATATAAAGACTTTACATTTGTCGAAGTGAATCGCGATGATTATATTGAGCTTGCTCAAGAATTAAATATCTTTGGTATACCAAGCTTTCTAGCTTTCAAGAACGGTGAGGAAGTTGGACGCTTTGTTAGCAAGGATCGTAAAACGAAAGAAGAGATTACTCAGTTTATCGATGGCTTCGCTAAATAAAGATCTCAGTAATTGAAGGAGGTAAGCATCGATGAAAATGACGAGTACTAAGATGTACGATATTTTAAAAGAAAAACTGGATAATGAGCAATATACTTTTAAATTTAATCGTAAAGATGACAAGTTAAGAATTGAATGGAAAGATACAAAGCAGGGGCTAACACTAACGCTCCCTAATCTCATCGCTAAATATGATCGTCGCGGTGAGGAAGCAATTACTGAAGTGACAGAGCATATTTCAGAGGCTCTACGAATGATGAAACAAGAAGTAAATCTAATTGGAATGGAAAAGCATGTTTTCCCAGTTATTCGTTCTACATCTTTTCCGAGAAAAACAAAGACTGGAAAGAAACTTGTTTATCGTGACCATACAGCTGAAACTAGAATTTTTTATGCGCTTGATGAGGGAAAATCGTATCGCTTAATAGATGAAAGTTTACTGTCTGAAGCTGGTTGGACGAAGAAACGAACGGATGAAATCGCACTTTTCAATGCTAGATCATTGTCTACAGAACCGAAAGTCGACACGGTTGCCGATAATGATTTCTATTTTATCGCAACACAGGACGGCTATGATGCGTCACGTATTTTAAATGATGCATTTTTAGAAGAGATGAAGGTAAACATGAAAGGTGACATGGCTGTTGCAACCCCACACCAGGATGTTTTAGTTATTGCAGATATTCAAAATAAAACAGGCTATGATATCCTTGCTCAACTTACGATGAAATATTTTACGGATGGAAGGATACCAATAACCTCCTTGCCATTTATTTATGAGGACAAAAAGTTAGAGCCAATTTTCATATTAGCAAAAAATCGCCCAGAAAAAGATTAGAGAGGAAGAGAACCAGAACAATGAACGTATTTTATAATCCAAAAGGAATCGGTGATGTATTACTTATCCCTATAGAGGAAGGTAATCGTTACGAATTAAGCCACGAGAAATTTGGCGATATTACGAAAATTACTAGTAATGATGGCAAAGTATTAGGTTATAACATCTTTCAAGCATCTAAGCACTTTGAAATGAAAGAAACAGGTGCAATTAAATTAACTGAATCATTCTTAGACAATATCAGAGAATTTTTCCAGAAGAACAATCTTAATGACACACTAGATTTTGATTTAAGTCCGAAATTTGTTGTTGGTTATGTAACAGATAAATCTCAACATGAAAATGCGGATAAACTTAGTGTTTGTCAGGTGGATGTAGGTAATGAAACACTAAAAATTGTTTGTGGTGCTCCAAATGTGGATAAAGGTCAGAAGGTTGTAGTTGCTAAAGTTGGTGCAACAATGCCTAGTGGATTGCAAATCAAACCAACAGAATTACGAGGTGTTCCTTCAAACGGTATGATTTGTTCTCAAAAGGAACTGGGATTGCCTAATGCTCCAGAAGAAAAAGGAATCTATGTTTTAGATGAAACATACGAAGCTGGAGAAGAATTTGTATTTTAATATAAGATCTTAATTACGACGCATGCTGCCGTGACTTTCGAGCATGCGTCTTTCTTTTGGATAGAATACTACAAATTAATTGGAAAACTGGTAAAATGGAAGAAGTACGATGTATTGTAAGTAGAAAAGAGTGAAAGATATGTGGAAGCGATGGAAAGAAAAAGTAATACAGAAATTTAAAAATGAAAATAGCAATAATGATATAACTGATAAGCGATTGAATAGAACCGGTGAACAAGATATTAAGCCAAAGATTTCCTATCAATATCCGCGGGATAGATCTTTTCGGTTTCCAATAATTCCTGACGAAACGGTGCAAGCGTCTAAGAAAGAAGATGCTCCTGCATATGTTAGACGGAAACAACAGAGAAATACCGAACCCGTTCCGAGAAAGCGCACAAGTGAACAAGAGACACGAAAAATTTATAAACGAGAAAATGCGCCGCCTTTTCAAGCATCTGACGTGCCATCACCAATTTATGGTTTTCAAAAACCAAAAAATAAAATTGAGGATGTACCAGCTTTCCAACGTAAAAAAGAATCACAAGTAGAAAAAATAATCCAAGAAGATATTCCTTCTGAATCATACGAACCGATTACGGTAACTGAAGAAATAAAGCCTATTCACGAAGAAAAAAGGGTAGAAGAACAAAAAGAGAATAAAATGAAGTCAGAATTACCACAAAGAGTTAAATCTAGAAAAGATAGAAGAAAAGGTAAACAGGAAAATCAAGTTCATCCTTATAATGTTGTCATGAATCCAATAGATAAACAAAGATATCAAGAGAAGAAAAGAATGAAAGAAACCAGTACCATAAAACATTCGGAAGTGGTTAAACAGGAAGAAATACCACTGCATCTTTTAAATGATCCTATTCCTGTAAATGCAGAAAATGATTTATGGATGGAAGAACAACAACGAATGCTTGAACAAACATTAAGTCACTTTAATGTATCTGCGACGGTTGTTAAAGCAACACAAGGTCCAGCAGTTACAAGATTCGAAGTGCAACCTGATATGGGTGTGAAAGTTAGTAAGATAAGAAATTTAAGCGATGACTTGAAATTAAATATGTCTGCAAAAGATATACGTATTGAAGCACCGATACCAGGGAAAAATACAGTCGGTATTGAAGTACCGAACCCAACAGCTCAAACAGTTGGCTTGCAAGAAATCTTTGAAACAGAGCATTTTAAAGAAAGCAAATCGCCACTTTCTATTGCATTAGGACTTACAATTGAAGGTGAACCAAAAGTAACAAATATACAAAAAATGCCTCATGGGCTAATTGCTGGAGCAACAGGATCAGGAAAAAGTGTTTGTATAAACTCTATTTTAATAAGTATTTTATACAAAGCAAGCCATGAAGATGTGAAATTTTTATTAATCGATCCTAAAATGGTAGAACTTGCTCCGTATAATGGTATCCCGCATTTAGTTGCTCCTGTAATTACAGATGTAAAAGCAGCTACTCAAAGTCTAAAGTGGGCTGTAAATGAGATGGAAGAGCGCTATGAAAGATTTGTTAAAGAAGGCGTAAGAGATATTGAACGCTATAATAATAAAGTAATTAGTAGCGGTAGACGGGAAGAAAAAATGCCATTCATTGTAATTGTTATTGATGAGTTGGCAGATTTAATGATGATGTCTCCGCAAGATGTTGAAAATTCGATTAGTAGAATTGCTCAGAAAGCAAGAGCTTGTGGCATACATCTTTTATTAGCAACACAACGACCATCTGTTGATGTCATTACGGGATTAATAAAAGCCAATATCCCAACAAGAATTGCTTTTAGTGTTTCTTCACAGATTGATTCTAGAACAATACTTGATTCTGGTGGCGCAGAAAAACTCCTTGGAAAAGGAGATATGTTGTTTATCGAAAATGGTAAAGGGAAAAGTGTACGATTACAAGGCCCATTTGTATCCGATGAAGAAATTGAAAGAGTAACAGCATTTGCTAGGAGTATAGCCGAACCTAACTATTTATTTGAACAAGAACAACTATTGGAGCAGTTCCAGCCAGATGAGGACGTAGATGAACTACTAGAAGACGTCATTCAATTTGTTTTAAATCACGGAAGTGCTAGCACATCAATGTTACAACGTCATTTTAAAATAGGTTATAACCGAGCAGCTCGGTTAATCGATAATATGGAATTAAAGGGAATCATATCCGGTCAAAACGGTAGCAAACCTAGAGAAGTACTAGTAACCGAATCAGCGATTGATGCTTAGAACTTTCCACCTAGACTATGTTAATGTTTATATTCTTGATTTTTATATAAAAAATAAGAAAACTAAATTGAGCTTCGGAAATATACGAAGACTCCTGCGGGATGAAAGGCAACGGTGAGACCCCGCAAGTCGCTTGCGACTGAGGAGGCTCACCAGCCGCCCGCGGAAAGCGAAGTATATTTCCGAAGCGGGTTTGTTCCTCATATCAACAATTAGATTTAGTCTTGCCTTTACTAAAAATATCATAATGTTTACTATAAGGAGCTTAAGTCATGAAAGAAATTGAACAAAAATTATCAGGACAGATAGATCGCTTAACAAATAAAACATTCAAATTTGACGAAAGAATAGGTGAAGGATGGTTTTCAGCCGTCTACTTCTTAAAAACCAAGAAAATTGCCGAGGAAAAATTACCAAATAATTATGTTACTATGCAATTTTTCCAACGCAAAAATGCTGTTCTTTGTGGAACAGATGAAGTAATCGCATTGCTACATACCTTTGCTGAAAACCCTGAAACATTAGAAATTAATTCTTTAAAAGATGGCGACAAAATTAGTCCTTACGAAACTGTTTTAACGATTTCTGGTGCATATCAACAGTTTGGTTTCCTCGAAGGGATAATTGATGGAATACTAGCTAGAAGAACATCTGTAGCGACGAATGTATACAATGTGGTAAAAGCCGCGAGATTATCTGGTAAGCAAAAGCCCGTTATTTTTATGGGAGACCGTGATGATCATTATACAACTCAAGCTGGTGATGGGTACGCAGCATTCATTGGTGGCTCAACAGCCCAAGCAACACACGCGATGAACGAATGGTGGGGTAAAGAAGGTATGGGAACAATGCCACACGCACTTATTCAAATGTTTCGGGGCGATATTGTTGCAGCAGCAGAAGCTTACCATGAGATGTTCCCAGATGATGAATTAGCAGCTCTCGTTGACTATAATAATGATGTTATTACAGACTCACTAAAAGTAGCTAAAAAGTTTGGGGATAAATTAAGATCAGTCAGACTGGACACATCGAGAACTCTAGTAGATAAATATTTCTTAAGGAACCATCATTTGATGGGGACTTTTGATCCTCGAGGTGTTAATCCAGAATTACTCTTCGCATTACGGAGTGCACTTGATGAAGAAGGCTTTAGCCATGTTCAAATCATGGTTACTGGTGGATTTACCGAAGAAAGAATCAAAGAATTTGAAGATGCAAATGTACCAGTTGATATGTATGGAGTTGGTAGAAGTTTGTTAAATTTAAATGTTGGGTTTACAGGAGATCTTGTACTGCTGAATGGTTCACCAGAAGCGAAAGAAGGACGGAAATATCGTCCTAACCCTAGACTGGAACAAGTAGAATATCAACAATAACCTAGTGGGATAGGATGAAAGAAGCATGTTCATGTGGTAGATTGTTTGCTATAATGATTACTTGTGTGATAATCTATCACAAATAGTAAGTAAAATCCTTTTTGAACATTTGGAGGTTCTTTTTTATGACAACTTACCATTTTATTGGTATAAAGGGAACAGGGATGAGTGCGCTCGCCCAAATACTTTTCGACTCTAAAGAGAGAGTTCAAGGTTCTGATGTAAGCAAGTCATTTTTTACAGAAGAAGCACTTGTTAAGAAAGGTATTCCTATTCTTCCGTTTTCCGCCGATAATATAAAAGAAGAATATATTGTAATCGCAGGTAACGCTTTTTCTGATGATCATGAAGAAATACAAGAAGCAAAACGTTTAGGCTGTAAATTTTATAGATACCATGAATTTCTTGGAGAATATATTAAACAATATAAAAGTATTGCAGTAACTGGATCACATGGTAAAACATCGACTACTGGTTTACTTGTTCATGTCTTAAATGAGGCATTTCCAACTGCTCATTTAATTGGAGACGGAACAGGTCAGGGCTTTTTGGAAAGCGAATACTTTGTTTTTGAGGCATGTGAATATCGCCGCCATTTCTTGAGTTATGAACCAGACTATGCAATTATGACGAATATTGATTTCGATCATCCTGATTATTTTACTAGTGTTGACGATGTGTTTGACGCATTCCAGTCAATGGCTAATAAAGTTAAGAAGGGCATTATTGCTTGTGGGGATGACGAATATCTGCAAAGAATTACAGCAAAAGTACCAGTAGTTTATTATGGTTTAGGGTCAGGAAATGATTTTCAAGCACAGAATATTAAGATTACTGAAGATGGAACAACTTTTGATGTCTTTGTAAGAAATACATTCTACGATACATTTACAATCCCTCTATTTGGGGATCATCATATACTTAATGCGCTAGCAATTATTGCAATTTGTCATTATGAAAATATGGAAGTTGATGATATTAAAAAGTTAAGTACATTTTCTGGAGTGAAACGTCGTTTTTCAGAAAAGAAAATTGGCGACCAAGTTATAATTGATGATTATGCACATCACCCTAGAGAAATCATGGCAACAATTGAATCGGCTCGAAAGAAATACCCAACAAAAGAAATTGTTGCAGTATTCCAGCCACATACATTTACGAGAACAAAGACTTTTCTACAGGAATTTGCGGATAGTCTTTCAGGAGCAGATGCTGTCTATCTATGTGAAATATTTGGATCTGCCCGAGAAGAACAAGGTAAGCTGACCATTGGTGACTTACAAGAATTAGTGGATGACTGTGAAATTCTCGATATTGAAGAAACCCATGTCCTTGAACAATATAAAGATGGTGTAATTATCTTTATGGGAGCAGGAGATATCCAAAAGTTTATTGAAGCATATAAATCAGAAACAGATGCTCTTGATGAATTTATTACCAAATAAAAACTTGTAGATTTATTTCTACAAGTTTTTTTGTTTAGTTTAATAAACATTCTGCCATATTATTCGAAAAAATTCTTATTTACATATATACTATTTATAACGAATCTATAGATATTTTCTTTCGACAAATGTTTAAGGACAGGGAGTTAGGGTATATTTAAAAAAGTACTGGTAAAAACATTTTTTAAGGAAAGTCACTTAGACAAAGTAAATATTTATATTTAATAAAGGAGCTGTTTTATCTTATGGAAATTATGCTTTACATCGCTATAATAATTGCAGTTATAGCTCTTGTTGTCTTAACTATTTACATTATTAATACTGTAAAAGTGACGAAAGAATTTCTTGGTGATGTTTCAACAACATTAGAGGGCATTGAGGTACAAATGAAGGGAGTAACTGATCAAACAACAGCATTATTAACGAAAACAAATCGCTTAGCTGATGATGTTGAGCAAAAGTCAATGAAAGTTGATAGTTTGCTTGATGGAGCAAAAGGCATTGGTGAAACAATGCAGGAATTTGATCAATCCTTGAAACAGCTTACAAATAGTATTTCCCGAGCATCACATCAAGAGCAAGAGAAAGCTTCGGAAGCAGTTAAATGGGGAGCATCTATTTTAGAATATGTTTTTAAGAAAAAAAGTAGTTAAATTACAATTATATGGAGGGAATCGACGTGGCAGAGAATAACAATTCAAAAGATTTTATTATGGGCGTAACTTTAGGAGCAATAATTGGAGCATCTACAGCGTTACTACTAGCACCAAAATCAGGTAGAGAAACACGTGATGATCTAAGTAAAGGTGCACAGCAAGTTAAATACCGTGCAGGCGAATTTAAAGAGATGGCTGTAGAAAAAGGATCAGACTGGAAAGATAAAGCTTATATCACTGGTTCTGACTTAAAGAAGAAAGCTCTCGACACTTCTACAGATCTTACTGAAAAAACAAAACAGTTATCAAAATCTGCAGCAGAAAAGGCGCAGGAAGTCACTAAAGTAGTTAGTGAAAAAACACAAGACTTAACAAAGAAAGCAGCAAGTAAAACTGAAGAAGTAGCAGAAAAAGCTGAAGATCTTACGAATAAAGCTTCTGAACAAGCAACAAAAGCTGCTGATAAAGCAGAAAAAAACGTAGATAAAAAAGCAAAAGAAGCAGAAAAGAAAGTTGAAAAAGCTTCAGATAAAGCAGTTAAGAAAACAGAAGAAGCAGCAGATAAAGTAGAAAATCAAAAATAATCTTTATCTAATTTACCAATGAAAATAAAAACTCCCTAAGTGTTAAAACAACACATAGGGAGATTTTTTACATTTGAAAGTACAATTTAAATTAATTATTTTGTTCCCAAAGGATAGAAAGTTTATCACCAGTCTTTATTTTCGTATCAAAAGCTGCCTGCTCATCATTACAATATAATTTAAAAGTACCCTGTACATTTGTTAAGTCAATATCTACATAACGAAAAACATTTTGAAAAATAAATGGGAATGTCTGTTTTTCTGTTATTTTTATTCGATCATTCATCTGAACAAGACTATCTAATGAAAGAGTCTCATCATTACGCTTTACAAGATAGGCTTCTTGTTTCAAAGTCACTTTTTCATCATTAAAGTATATGGTAATTGCATCCCAATAATTTGTTTTTAAAAAGGTAAATAAATCTTCAACAGTTGGATTTTTAGCAGGAATAATCTCTAACTGATCTTGATGACTTAGATGCTCAACTAAACTAGCCTGCACTCCGTTAATAAGAATTTTTGTTTCTCCAACTGAAAGTTGTAGATGCTTTTGATTGATGATCACTGGAAATTTTGTTGTAATCGTATGATTTATATTATAGAATTCAAGAAAGTCTTTAATTGTTTCAATATTTTTCCATTCAATCATATCGTTATCTTGCACAATATAAGTAGGTTCTTTATGGGCTTGGTTTACAAAATAAATATTACCAATAACATATTCCTTATTTTTATAATGAATCTTTTTCTGCTCTTCACTATTAATTAATTCTGCAAGAGTAAGTTCGGCAGGTGTGCCGTCGACTCCTTTATTTATCTGAATGACGTCACCGTTTTTAATGTTTGTAGTAACCTCTACTTTTTCGCCGTTTAAATATATTTCAGGGTCTTTACCAAATTCTCCTGGAATCGTGATTTCTTTGTCGTTTATCTTAACAAACTTAGCCAAACCAGGTTTGCCATACATACGATTGATTTCATAACCAGCTTGTACTAATGCATCACCTACTGTGAGTTCATTCAGTTCAAATAAACGGACACTTGCATCATTTACATTTACTTGTACATATTGAACAGGTCTTTCTTGAGCGGTTATTGCAATACCAATTGGTGTCACAAAATCTGGGCCAGCAGGTATTTTATCATCCTTAATTAGGTTGGCTATTGCTTGGACATCACGGACTGCGACTCTATTACCAGGTAAATCTAATTTCTCTGCAATTAGTTCAGTAATATTTGGAGTTAAACTTCCTCCACCCACAAGCATGACGGCTCGTGGTGATTGAGTATTAAGCGCTAATATTTCGTTAGCGATCCGACTCGCTAATTTATTAATATCATTTTCAACTGCAGTTAATAAATCGTTGTAGGTAACCTCATCACCAAAACCTAGAATATCCATGATTTCCGCTTTACCTTCATTTACAATTTGGCGTTTTACGGATTCGGCTTCAGGAAAATCAAGCAAATAATGATCACTTATCGCTTCAGTAATTTCATCTCCTGCAATTGGAACCATTCCATATGCAACTACCGTGCCTTTATTGGCAATAGCTATATCACTAGTTCCAGCGCCAATATCGACTAAGACTACGTTCAATCTACGCATTGACTCAGGAATTAAGACATGTAAGGCAGCTATTGGTTCAAGTGTCATTGCATCCATATGTAAATCCGCTAACTTTAATGCTGTTAATAATGATTCAACAACAACCTTTGGAAGGAAGGTAGCAATAATTTCTACACTTGCAACTTGTCCTTGCTGTTCAATTAAAGAGCCAATTATCTCATCATCAAGCTTGTAATATAATAAAGAATAGCCAACACAGTAGTAATTGCTATACTTGTCCTTCTCTTGTTCGCTAGCTAGCTTTTCTTGTGCAACCTTAAGAGCTGACAGTTCTAAATGCTTAATATCTTGAGCTGTTTTAAGTGGGTATTCTAGTAAGTCTACAGAAGCACTAGCCTCAATTGTCTTTAGTGTTCTACCAGCAGCAGCGACACTAACTTCTTTTAGACTTATTGCATTTCTCTCTTCTAATTTCTTCTTAACCTCTTTAATAACTTCTGCTACCGCAATAACATCATGAATTTGTCCATCACGCATCGAGCGCTCTTTATGTTCAATTGTATAATAATCCAAAATAGAAAAACTTTCTTTTGATTGATTTATAAGAATACCAGTTACAGATCTTGTACCGATATCTAAAGAAAAAATAGTCTTACTCAACACACATAACCCCCTTCTAAACAACGAAAGCAATAGGAAATTAATATTTCCTCATATATAAATAGTACCATGACCATACAATGAATGATAATTATTTTGTCGTATATTCTGTATAATAATTGTTTTAAAAAAGTAAATAGTGACAAACGATAGATATTTGGCTATAATTGTGACTAATTATTAAAATTTAGCTTAGGAGGCGTATAGGATGAGTAATAAAATAGAAGAGCTTAGAAGTCAGCTAGATGGCGTAAACCTAGAGATTTTAGATTTAATCAATCAACGTGCTGCGTTGGTACAAGAGATTGGACAAGTAAAGGCGAAACAGAGTACATATCGCTTTGATCCTGTACGTGAAAGAGAAATGCTTGATCAAATTAAGAAACATAATGATGGTCCATTTAAAAATAGTACAATTGATCATATTTTTAAAGAAATATTTAAAGCTGGGCTTGAACTTCAAGAAGATGATGGTAAAAAAGATTTACTTGTCTCCAGAAAACGACAAGCTGAGAATACAGTAATTGAAATAAATGGCGCTACAATTGGAAATGGTAATGCGAATTATATCTTTGGTCCATGTGCAGTTGAAAGTTACGAGCAAGTTGCAGAAGTAGCTAAATCAGTTAAGGCAAAAGGCCTTAAGTTATTAAGAGGAGGAGCATATAAGCCTCGTACATCTCCATATGATTTCCAAGGGTTAGGTTTGGAAGGACTTCAAATCTTAAAACGTGTCGCAGACGAATATGATCTCGCAGTTATTAGTGAAATCGTTACTCCAGCACAGATTGAAGAAGCAGTTGATTATATTGATGTAATTCAAATTGGTGCAAGAAACATGCAGAACTTCGAGTTATTGAAAGCAGCAGGGGATGCTAAAAAACCTGTATTATTAAAGCGTGGTCTATCTGCAACAATTCAAGAATTTATAAATGCAGCAGAATACATCATGTCACGTGGAAACTCTAATATTATTCTTTGTGAACGTGGGATTCGTACGTATGAAACAGCTACAAGAAATACATTAGATATTTCTGCTGTACCTGTACTTAAGAAAGAAACACATTTACCAATATTTGTTGACGTTACACATTCAACTGGTAGAAGAGATTTATTGCTTCCTGCAGCTAAAGCAGCGCTTGCAATTGGTGCTGACGGAGTTATGGCAGAAGTTCACCCAGATCCAGCTGTTGCTCTTTCTGACTCAGCACAACAAATGGATATCCCAACGTTTGATAAATTCTTTGAAGAAATTTCAGATCTAGAAAATCGTTTAAAATAAACCTGAAATAATTCTGCCCTAGCTAAGTTTTCTATTTAGCTAGGGTTTTTATTTTATTTTAGTATAATAAATGATAAAAAATCAAAAGTATGGATATTATTAGCAGGATAGCCACGTCCGGCTCCAGCGCCCACCGACTATCAAACTTCGCACTCCTTCAATCGATAAGTCAACATCGGATCGTACCTCGCCGTGTTTCCTTTATCTTGAGGAGAGGAAAAGGATGTTCAACTAAGAACGCCACATCACGTGGCAACGTTGAACCACCCCACGTCCTGTGGGGCGCAGTTTGTACGTCGCTGAACGGGCGCTTGCGCCTTTGTAAATAATTTGTGAATTTTTAACGTTATTTTTGAAAAAGTTTTCATGGTAGAGTATGATATAAAAAAGAGGACGAACTATAGGAGGTAGTGAATGTGAATATAACAATATATGATGTAGCTAGAGAAGCGAACGTGTCCATGGCTACAGTTTCTAGAGTTGTCAATGGGAATCCGAATGTGAAACCGACGACTAGAAAAAAAGTATTAGCAACAATTGAAAGACTAGGATATCGTCCGAATGCTGTTGCACGTGGTTTAGCTAGTAAGAAAACGACAACAGTAGGTGCAATTATTCCAGATATATCGAATATATTTTTCGCTGAATTAGCACGTGGTATTGAAGATATTGCAACAATGTATAAATATAACATAATTTTAAGTAATTCAGACTCGGTTAAAGAAAAGGAAATCGAATTAATCAATACTATGCTTGAGAAGCAAGTGGATGGAATTGTTTTCATGGGTGAAAATATTTCCGAGGAGCATATACAACAGTTTAAAACTGCTCCAGTGCCAGTTGTTTTAGCTGGTACGTACGACTCTACAAAAGAGATTTCTTCTGTAAATATTAATTATGAGCTTGCAGCCTATGAAGCGACGATGGAATTAATTAAAAATAATAATAACGAACAACCTGCCTTTGTAATGGGTACGAGTGACACAGTCGTAAATAATTTGAAGTTCGAAGGTTACCAGCGTGCATTGAAGGAATCGAATATTGATTTTAATAATGAATTTATTATCCAAGGAGAATCTTCGTATAACGCTGGTCTCTATGCGGTAGATAAAATTCTCAAATTAGATAAATTGCCTTCATCTGTTTTTGCAACGTTGGATGAGATTGCTGTTGGAGTTATTCATGGTTTCCAAGATAAAGGATATAAAGTACCTGAAGATATCCAAGTGTTTGGTTTCGATAACACTAGACTCGCTAAGATGGTTCGTCCTACGTTGTCGACAGTTGTTCAGCCGGTATATGATATTGGTGCTGTTGCAATGCGTCTTTTGACGAAATATATGAATAAAGAAGAAGTGGAAGAGAGCAATGTAATTCTTCCTCATCGATTAGAAATTAGAAATTCTACTATATCTAAAGACAATTAAAAAGGAGCAGGAGAGACATTATATTTCGTCTCAACTGCTCCTAATTTTATTTTTTCATCATTTCATTTACTACTTCTGCGGCTTGGTCCATTCCTTGGCATCCTGCAAGTAAAACAAGGTCATCGTTTTCTGCATTTTTAATTGCAAGATTGATCGCGTCAGGAAGTTCATCATAGAGATTGACTTTAATATTTGCCTTTTGCATTGTGTCCATAAAGGCTTTGACTTCTGCGTCAGTTACTTCATCCTTTGGCGTTGTATGCGAGATACTTCTTGTAGCTGTTACTTCATTTAGGTTAAGTTTTTTTGCCCACTTAATAATTGCTTCCGCATTTTCTTGATTTATTTTTGCTCCCCTTTGTCCACGAATACCATAGACTAGATGGAGTTTTTCAAAATCCATTGCAGTTAGCGTTCCCATCGTAACATCGATATTCCCAGGATTTGCAAAATGATCATCGACAATTTTAAATGTATCCTCATAGATAAACTCAAATCTTCTAGGGACACCCTTAAAATTCAAGAGGTTCTTTGTAATGGATGCGCTTGGAATCCCGTTAACTAGTCCAACAATAATCGCAACCATAGAGTTATAAACGGAGTGAAGACCTGGAACAGCCAATTCAACATCAAAAGAACTCGGCATAAACTTTAATCCATCTACTTCAAAGCTTTTTAAAATCTCGAATGAAAACTTTGCTCGGCCTGTTGATAAGTCCAAGTTGTTGCAATGAATATGTCCTTCATTATTTTCGAGACCAAACGTTAATACATTTGCTTTCGTTTCGTTTACTAAAGAAGCAGAGTATTTATCGTCTAAATTTAGGATTGCTACACTTTCTTCTTTTGCATTTTTTATTAAGCTAGACTTAACCTCAAAATATCTTTCAAATGAACCATGTGCATCAATATGTTCTAAACTAATATTATTCAATGTGACAATATCATAATCAACACCATAGACACGATTCAATTCTAATGCAGACGAGGAAACTTCCATTGTCACATGAGAAACGTCGTTGTTTACCATGTCATTCAAATGATGGTGTAAATCTAGTGATTCTGGCGTTGTTAAATCAGATGGTATTTTTTTGTCACCATTTTTAATGGATACAGTCCCAATTAAACCTGTACGGAAGATTTCTGGCTCTAGTATTGCATCTATCATATAAGATGTCGTCGTTTTACCATTTGTTGCTGTAACACCAATCATCTTCAATTTTTCTGAAGGATGCTCGTAAAATGTTGACGCTAATAATGCCAATGCTTTTCTACTATCTTCTACTAAAAATTGAGGAATCATAACATCTTCCTGAATTTCTTCGACGACAGCAACGATTGCTCCAGCTTCAACAGCCTGTTTTAGATATTTATGTCCGTCTGTTTTATATCCACGAATACATACGAAAAGGTTATTAGCAAAAACCTTTTGTGAATGATATGCGATATTATCAATTTCAAGATTATCTGTTTTTGGATTATTTATTATATCAAGTGATTTAAGTAGTTTATTTAATTTCATGATCCCATTCCTCTCCATCAATTTCTAAATAATTATATCGACAATTAACGATAAAGTCTAATATAGAAAAGGATTAGGAATTATTATTTAATGGAGAGTGTAAATACTTCAAAAGGCTTGTAAGTGTCTTTTGGTTTTTATCTTCAATATCTTTTTTTCTCGGAATCTCTGGGAACGCCTCTTTACCGTCATGCCAAAAAGAAGGTAGGGTGAGGTCCGTGTCAGATTGCCATCTATCAAGCCACATGGATGGAATTTCCCCTTTAATGGTTTCTCCATACCGCATCACACTCCAGAGCTGTGCCCATGCTCGTGGAACGACTCTCCATATATCATAACCCCCACCGCCAGTAGCAATCCATTTCCCGTCGCAATATATATTAGCTATTTCCTGTGCGATTTGAGGGATTCTCTCATAAATGTTCATCGTACCACATAAATGCGTTAAAGGATCAAATACATGTGCGTCTGCACCATTTTGAGTTAAGATGACATCTGGTTTAAAGTATTCTGCTATTTCTCTAAAAGCTGTTTCGTATAATTCAAGAAATGACTCGTCCTGTGTAAAAGCATCAATCGGCAAATTGAAGGAGTATCCATGACCTTTTTTACTTCCTCGCTCGTTTACATATCCAGTTCCAGGAAAAAGATGTCGTCCTGTTTCATGAATGGAAAATGTGCAGACATTTGGGTCATCATAAAAAGCTAGTTGTACACCATCCCCGTGATGAGCGTCTGTATCAATATACATGACACGTAAATTATACTTTTCTCTTATATATTTACATGCAACTGCACCATCATTATAAATACAAAATCCCGCAGCTTGTCTTTGAAAGCCATGATGCAAGCCGCCACCTAAATTAAGTGCTTGATTAGCCTCACCAGTCAAAACAGCGTCAACAGCAGCCAGAGTGCCTCCAACAAGATAACTGGAGGCTTCATGCATATTTTCAAACATTGGTGTGTCTTCTGTACCTAATCCAAAAATTAGACCTTCATCTTTATCCAGCCGATTTTGACTAGCTTTTTTCACAGCTTCAATATATTGAACATCATGGAACAATGCTAATTCTTCATCTGTAGCCAACCGTGGAGGAATAATATCAGCCTCATCCAAACGATTTTCTGCTTCTAATAATTCCTTTGTTAAAATTAAACGTTTTTGATTAAAAGGATGATTTTCATTGAATTTATATGTTAAAAAATCATCTGAGAAAACAAATTTAGCTCTTTTTGTCATAGCTTAGGCTCCATTATATTGTTTGGCCAAAGTAGCTTAAAACCCGCTTCACGGATATCTTTAATAATTGGCATAGGATTCATCGTTTGTACACGGAAAACTAGAACTTTGTGTTCCGGGTCATCTTTATATGGATAAACAAGTACTGAAGCAATATTTACATTATGCTTGCCGAAAACCTGAGCAACTTCTGGTAAAATTCCTGGACGATGGGGAACTTTAACTTCAATTTGCGAGCCTCGTACGTGTGTACCGGTTAATTGAATTAAGTTGTATAACATATGTTTTTCCGTTACGACACCAACCAGTTTCTCGTCACTGACAACTGGTAAACAAGCAAATTCTTTATCGTAATAGATTTTTGCAATTTCTTCTACAAAATCGAGTGGGTGAATAGTGATAACAGGCTGACTCATAATCGTTTGAATTTCGTTTTGTAAGACTGCTCGGTCACCGTCCTTGATAAAAGTTGAAGGACTTGCATCACGCACATCCCGATCAGAAACAATACCAATTACTTGTTCCTGATCGTTAACAATCACGATATGCCGGATGCGATGTTTTTTTAATAGGATTAGAGCTTCTTCAATTGTCGCTGTAGGTGGAAGTGTAACAACATCAGTGTTCATAATTGATTCAACTAACATTTCTATCCCTCATTCCTTTTTCTTTGTTTATATCTAGTGAGAAAGCGTAATTGATTAAATTTTTCGATTGATTCTTCTGAAACATTTTTTCCTATACGAACCATTAGTGTGTTAGCTGGATGAGAAATTATTTCTGGATCATCTGTCGTTGCTGGCTGAAGTCCGCCTTTAGCCATCATTTTACCCATCATTTTTCGGTAATTCCAGATGCTTAATTCAGTGCCTTTTAAATCCCAATGCCAATAATATTCAGTAGATATAACGATATAATTTTCCATGTAATCATCCATCATGGAAATCTTTAATAAGTTAGAGGCTACGCGTTCTCCACGGTATTCAGGAATCATTTCAATCGCGCCTAACATAATGAGATCTTCCATATTATATGTGGACCAACGTTCTAAAGGGTCAGGATGGTGATATGTAACATACCCTACAATCATATTTTCTGTTCTTGCTACAATTATTCTTCCTTCTGGAAAGTCTGCTATTGATAATAATGCTTCGAATTGTTTGTGAGCAGGGCGAAAGGCTATTAATTTATCATGAAACTCATATTTTTTTAATTCATCTGAAGTTAGGGGGCCTTCAATTGTAATCGTTCCCATTGATGTTTCATAGGACAACGAATATTTTGTTTTCTTATGTTCCAACACTTCACCACCTTAAGAAATAAATCGCTTACATTCATTATACATTATTTGGTCACTCTTTTTTAGTATTTTTTGAAAACTCATTTTACATAAGAAAAAAAGCAAGAGCGATTAGCTCTTGCTTTTTAATCTTCACCATTATTTTCTTCTTCCTCATCTTCATCTTCTTCTTCATTACCGTTTGAATTGCCCTTACCATTGTTATTATCTTTGCCGTTGCCATTACCGTTATTGCTATTGTTATCTTTGTTGTTCTTATTTTCGTTTTTCTTATTATTGTCTTCTTTTTCTTCTTTTTTATCTTCTTTCTCTTTAGCTTTTGGTGCATCCCCTATAGTAACTGTTGCTGATTCCTTGGACTCTACACCAAAGTAATCGACAGAGCGAACATAGTATAATCCGTAGCTAGCATTGATACTGAATGAAGTTGAATCTGTACTGCCAATACGGGAAAATTTCCCGCCAGGTTCTTTTGCTTCATAAATACGATAACCAATAACATCATTACTACTTGATTTATCCCAAGTTAATTGGTTACTACTTGTTTTTACCCCTGTAGGAGGAGCAGGTGGTCTACCATCATCATCAATGTCTTCGCCAATCTCTATACTGCCAATCGGTATCCCAATGTTTTCCCACTTACTACGATCACCATTCAAAGGTATCATTAAGGATGGGTCATCAATTTTATCAATTCCATGTTTAATTAAAAACTCTGGAGTAAACATTAGACCGTCACCATTCGTAAATTCACTAGGCGTATTCGATCCAGCAACTACGGAACGGTTTCCAATTCGCACGTGGGCTCCAGTTGTTAAACTATTGTCTCTTTCTGTTGGAACGAATTTTGCATTAAATAAACCGGTTTTTACTAAGCCTGCTTGCTCACATAATTCACTTGGTAGTAATCCAGAAATTGCACAATAGCTTCTTGAAACAATTCCTTCTGGCTGTTCAAATCTATTTTGTGGTGCAACTAACTCAGGATTAATATCACTTGCTGCATTAATTAGTTCTGCCCAAAGTTTCATGTTACGATTTCCATGTGATAAATCACACCAGCCACAATAAAGTGAATCTGGTATTGCATAACCTAGCCAACTACCAAATGTAATGTTTGGATTAACCCCCATGAAATGTACGTTTTCAGTATTCTGAGATGTACCGGTTTTTCCAGCCCAATCCACACTGCCATATTTAAGCTGTGAATTTAAATATGTTCCAGTACCTTGTGTTATTGTGTCACGTAACATGTCAATTAGTAAATAACTTGTTTCAGGTGAGAAGACTCTAGTAGGTTCAATCTTATGTTCAAAGATAACTTCGCCATCTTTTGTTGTGATTTTATCGATGATATAAGTATCTACTGACTCTCCATAATTCGCGATAGTTGCAAATGCATTACCATTCTCTTCTAGAGACACTCCATATGTTGTCCCACCGATCGAAAGCGAAGGGTTGGCATATTCATTAGGACCAACTGTAGTAATCCCCATTTTAGTAAGATACTTCTCAACAGGGTTTATAGGGATTAGATCCATATAAGTTTTCACAGCAGGCACATTTCGAGATTTCGCTAAATGTTCGCGTGCGGAAAGCATTCCCTGGTGTTTCCTATCTACGTTTCTAATTTCTGTAGTTCCACTACCATCAGGTACGATTAAAGGAACATCAGCAATAGGTGTTCCAGGGTGGATTAGACCTTCTTCTAGTGCTGGGCCGTATGCTAATAATGGTTTCATCGTACTACCATTAGATCTGATTGCTTTCATATAATTAAGTTCATCTTCAAGACTATGTTCACGACTGCCGAGGAAACTTATGATTTTTCCTGTTGAATTTTCTATCATTACAGCTCCGGTTTGAACGTATTGTTCTTTTTCATCAACAATATTTCCATCCCCATCTTTTATTGGGGTAATTGTATTCGGACCGTAGTGTTGATAGTTTTTTGCCACTTCTTGAAAAGCATCATAAATTTCTTTATCAATCGTCGTATGGATTTCGTATCCGTTCATACGAATAGCTCGTTCTGCTTTATCCCTGTACTCTTCACGTAGACCAGGAATTGCTCTTAGGTCTTGTGCTGTATAACCATCCATTTCAATAAAATGATTAAAAAGGATATCTTCTGCACGGAGCTGAATTTCTCCTGTTAAAATTGGATATTGTTCATATGAAGTTTCTTCTTCCTGTTTGAAATCAGCGACAATATCATAGTTTTTTGCTGTGTTATATTGGTCTTCCGTAATATATTCCATTTCAAGCATACGATTTAGTACCGTCATCATACGATTCAAGCCTGCTTGAATGCCTTCTTCACTTTTCAGTCCACCACCACTAGCAAATGGGGTGTAAGCAGATGGACTTTGAGGGAGACCAGCTAAGTATGCAGCTTGCGCAAGATTAACTTCATCGGCATCTATACCAAATATCCCTTGTGCAGCTGTTTGTATACCAGCAATATTACTACCAGAAGCGTCTCTACCATAAGGAACAATATTTAAGTATGCTTCTAGAATTTCGTCTTTTTCGAAGAAACGTTCGAGACGAAGTGCCAAGAGAATTTCTTTAGCCTTTCTCTCAAAAGAGACTTCATTCGTTAAAATTTGATTCTTAATTAATTGTTGGGTCAGCGTGCTCCCACCAGATTGAACAGGTGCGCTTGAAACTTCTTGTAACACTGCTCGTAAAATTGCTTTAGGTACGATTCCTTGGTGTTCATTAAAATATTCGTCCTCGGTTGCAATTACCGCATCAATAAGTAATGGAGCAATATCATCGAGTGTTGTTTCATCACGATGAAGGTCAGCACTTACTTCTCCAAAATAGACATTATTCGCGAAAAACATTCGTGAGGTTTCGGAGTAATTATAGATGTCTTGGGCCATCGTCTCATAATCGCGAATTTGTTCATCCTTCACGAGCGATGCAAAATAACCTGCTCCGATTCCGCCAATAAATACAAACCCAATAAAGCCAACAATCACAAAAAATAATACAATATTCCAAAAAACACCATAGGTAATCCTGCTAGTGCGTTGGACTTTGCCGGTATTCCATATATTTTTTACTTTTTGAAGAGCATTTTTCATATAGTCTTTGAAATCCATTTGAAAACCTCCTAAAATTCCTTTATAATTATACCATATCTATATTTTTACATGAATCTTTTTTTAGAATTGTTGCATAATCTTATTATATATGCTATAAATATGAATTAATAATAAAGCGTTTGTGAAGAAGGATCGCAGTAGCCTAATAGATCACTATATAAAAGAGAGTTGACGGTAGGTGCAAGTCAATATAAATCTATTGGTGAATTACAATCTGGAGCAATTCTTTTGGTTAGTAGCTAAAAGAACGGTGGAAACATCGTTAACAATACCAAGTGGCATTTTATTGCAACAAGGGTGGTACCGCGTGTTCAAGCTCGTCCCTTTTTTAGAGGATAGGGCTTTTTTTATTTACTTTTTTATCTGAATATAAAGGAGAAGAAATGACAATGAATATTTTAGAAGAGTTAGAATGGCGTGGGTTAATCCACCAAACAACCGATAGAGAGGGACTTGAAAAACATTTAGAAAATCAACCAATCTCACTGTACTGTGGTTTTGACCCAACTGCTGATAGTCTGCATATTGGACACCTTGTCCCAATCATTATGTTGAAACGTTTCCAACAAGCAGGTCATAAGCCGATCGCACTTGTTGGTGGTGGGACAGGGATGATAGGGGATCCAAGTGGTCGTTCAACAGAGCGCTCTTTGAATAGCGAGGAAGTTGTGATGGGTTACGCTCGAAGTATTCAAGACCAGATTGGAAAGCTTGTTAACTTTGGGGAAGGCGAGAATCCTGTGATTTCTCGTAACAACCATGATTGGTTAAGCAAAATGACTTTTATTGAAATTTTAAGAGATACAGGAAAACATTTCAGCATCAATTACATGCTTGCTAAAGAGTCCGTTTCAAGCCGAATTGAACAAGGGATCACTTTTACTGAGTTTAGTTATATGTTGTTACAATCGATTGATTACATGAAACTATATGAAGAAGAGAACGTCCAGCTACAAATTGGCGGAAGTGACCAGTGGGGGAATATTACGGCTGGTATGGAGCTCATTCGACGTACAAGAAAAAATCCAGAAGAAGAAGAGGTTAATGTTTTTGGCTTAACAGTTCCGTTAATTACAAAAGCAGATGGTACTAAATTTGGTAAAACGGCTGGAAATGCTGTTTGGTTAGATGCAGAAAAGACCACACCATATGAATTTTACCAATTCTGGATTAACACAGATGATAGGGATGTTATTAAGTTTTTAAAATACTTTAGCTTCCTATCAAAAGAAGAAATTGATAAATTGGAAGAAGAAGTAGAAAATAATGCGGGAGCTCGTGTTGCTCATAAGCGTTTAGCAGAAGAAATGACTGAAATGGTTCACGGGGAAGCTGCGTTACAGCAAGCGATTAAAATTTCCGAAGCTCTATTTAGCGGAGATTTAAAAGATTTATCCGGTAGTGAAATTGAACAAGGTTTCAAGGATGTACCTACAGAGAACTTGGAAAAAGTAAATATCGGACTTGTTGATTTACTTGTGAATACAAAGATTTCACCATCTAAAAGACAAGCGCGAGAAGATATTCAAAATGGTGCCATCTATATAAATGGTGAAAGACAGCAAGATACGAACTATGAAGTTACAGAAGTTGATCGCATTGAAGATCGCTTTACAATAATAAGACGTGGGAAAAAGAAATACACACTCATCAAATTCAACTAAAATGATAAAATAAGCTTAGGATAGAATATTATCTTAAGCTTTTTTCTTGGCTATCAATTGTCGATGGATTGTCATCTGTTCATGTTGATACATATACATAAGACTGGTACATTTACGTTAGGGGATGTTAAATAATTTAGTAATCAGAACAATTATTGGCATCATTTGTAGGTTCATTTTAGATTTATATCGGAGGTAATAAAAATGAAAAAGATTTTACTTGCACTATTAGGATTTACTCTACTATTTTTAGTTGCTTGTGGTAGTAATGATGAAGTGGATGAGGTAGAAGAAGAATTACCTATTCTTGCGGTTGATTTTAAAGTACCAGAGTCTGCAGAAGTAGATGAAGTAATTGAATTAGAAGCTATTGTTACATACGGTGGAGACCCTGTTGAAAATGCCGATGAAGTAAAATTCGAATACTGGCTTATGGGTGACGAAGATAATAGTGAAGAAATCGATGGTGTTCATACAGAGAACGGAGCTTATGTAGCTGAAGTAACCTTCTCTGAAGACGGTGTATATGAAATGTATGCACATACTACTGCAGAAGGATTGCACACGATGCCTTTAACATCAATTACTATCGGTGATGGCGGAGATGTCGTTGAAGAAGAAGAACATGAGCATGCACATACTGATGGATTCCACTCCCATTTTGATCAAGAAGAAGTTATTTCAGCTGGTGAAGAGACTGAGTTAGTCGTACATTTACAAATGGATGGTGAACCATTAAGTGAAGTATCTGTGCGTTATGAAGTTGTTCCTGATGGGAATCCACAAGGTACAAACTGGATTGATGCAGAAGAAATTTCACCGGGTGAGTATGAAGCAAATCATACATTTTCTGAAACTGGGACATATAAGGTTGTTGTTCATGTGGAAGATGATGCTGACTTACATGAACATGACGAGTATACTGTTACTGTAGAGTAAAATAAAAATATAAGCAGCTTTGCCTTTATCAGGTTAGAGCTGCTTTATTTTTGATGAACTTTACTATTAGAGGGTTTATATTTTAACATTTGTAGGAATAGTCGATATAATCAAGGAGTTATTTTAAAACTTTATTGACTAAATCTTGTGATGGAGAGTAAGGGGATTAATTTATGAGAACAAGGGACCTATTGACTCCGATTGGTATTACTATCGGCTTTATAATGATCATGCTAGCAATATTGTCTGATAGTGGTGGAGAAGGAGTAACTTCATTTATAGATATTACGAGTATTTTTATTGTAATTGGTGGATTGACAGGGTCAATGTTAATAACGTTTAAATTCGATCAAATCAAACACACTGGAAAAATAATTCAAGAAACAATGTATAAAAACGATATGCGCCTGCCTGAACTTATTCGATTGTTTGTTGAATTGTCTGAAGAGGCAAGGAGAAAAGGGGTTCTAGCTTTAGAAAATAAACTAGATACGATTGACGATGCTTATCTTAAGAAAGGTGTCTTACTCCTTGTTGATGGACTTGAACCAGAAGATATTAAAGATATTATGGAAGCAGAAATAACTGCGATGGAAGAAAGACATTACCAAGGTAGAACATTGTTAGAGAAAGCTGGAGCATATGCACCAGCTTGGGGAATGATTGGGACGCTGATTGGCTTAATTTTAATGCTTAATAGATTATCTGATCCAGCTTCACTTGGGCCAAGCATGGCGGTCGCTCTTATCACTACACTATACGGGATTGTGCTTGCAAACTTAGTATTTCTTCCAATGGCAGCTAAATTAGAAGCAAAAAGTAATGAAGAGATTTTTATTAGACAAATTATTATTGAAGGGGTTGTTGGTATCCAATCAGGTCAAAACCCTAGATTACTAGAAGAGAAACTAAGTGCTTTTCTCTCACATGACTCCAAAAATGAATTAGATGTCAACATCTATAATAAAGATACTAGAAATGTAGGGGACAGATAAAATGAAACGTAGGAGAATAAGAAAAGCCAATGACAGTGGAGCACCATCATGGATGGTTACCTATTCGGATATGGTTACATTAATATTGGTATTTTTTATCTTGCTTTTTTCTATGTCTCAAATTAGTCAAAATAAATTCGAAATGGTGACAGAGTCCTTCCAAAATAGAGGAATCTTTGATTTTTACCCTTCGATTGTGCCGTTAGATACGCCAAGTAGTGTAGATACGGAAGATGACGAAGACTTTTTTAGCTTTCCATTAGATAGAGAAAATGAGGCGCGTGACGAGGAAATTCTAAATTCTTTAATGACTGAAGTCGAAACCTTTCTGGAAGAAAACGATTTAAATGAAGTGATTTCTGCTAACCGAACGGAAGAAGGAGTAGAATTAATTTTACAAGATTATTTATTCTTTAATCCTGGAGAGGCAGAAATTCTCGATGAAGGGCTGCCATTTCTAATAAAAATAGGTAGGCTACTTTCTACAATTGAAAATGACATAGTGATTGAAGGTCATACAGATAATAGACCAATGAGTAGCTTTGTGTATCCTTCGAACTGGGAATTGTCTGGAGCTAGAGCAAGTACAATTGTTAGATATTTTATTGATGAACAGCGTTTAAATGAAGCAAGGTTTAGAATAGCTGGGTATGGTGAAACGAAACCAATTGCACCGAATGACTCTGCCGAAAATATGGCTCAAAATCGTAGAGTAGAAATAGTCATTTTAAAAGAATAGTTTGTTATATAGAAACAGCCACTTAACCTCCATTGAGATTTTAAGTGGCTTTCGTTCACTACTAATTTATATCATATTTTTTCCTGATAATTGAATTGATTTTTGTACTAAGATATTAAGTGGATCAATACAATATTGTTTTATTTCTTCATTAATAGGTACAGTGGACAATTCAGTACATCCTAAAATAACACAATCTAAATTTTCTTTGCCTATAAAGTCACTTATAATACTATTCAGTACTTCGGGATTATAATTAACATCCGATTTAATACTGTAGATGATGTCCATTACTTTTCCTTGTGTTTCTTGATCTGGATGAATCGGATTCAACCTTGCTTCTTTGAAAGTGTTTTTATAAACATTTGTAGAAATTGTACCATCTGTTGCCAAAATACCAACTTTACTATTTTCACCATATTGATTATAAGCAAAACTCGCCGTTTCTTCTATCATGTTGATGATATTAATATTTGTCATCTGCTGCATTTCTTTATAGAAATAATGCGATGTATTACATGGGATAGCGATATTAGCTACGCCAGCTGTTTCCATTAATTCAATATCTTTTTTTACCGTTTCAAGAAATACTTTTTCTTTTTTTTCTAAGATTGCCCGAGTTCTGTCGGGCATTGTAGCGTGGTTAAGAATCATCATATCGATATGATCTTGATCTTTGTTAGCCAATGTATGTTTTATAATCCTTTTATAAAATATCATTGTAGCTAATGGCCCCATGCCACCTATTACTCCTAATTTATAATTCATATTTACACCACCGAAAGCTTTTGATAATAGCATTGTTAAAGCTAAAAGTTTGAGACCTTTACGGATTATTATCCGAACAGTACCGAACTGTAACATAGCCTTAAAAAAATATACTTTCATTTATCGATACCAAAATCAAAAAACATATATTTAATAAACTAATATTGCATGAATTAATGTTTTGTGTCAATGGATTGCTATACTGTTTGTAGCAAAGTTTGACTGTTGTTGTCACATATTGTTACTATATAGTGTAGGTAATTTGCCGAAAATATATTTATGATTTGATTAAACTTATACAATTACTAAAGATTCACCTTAAATAAATAGAAAATGACAGGTTTTAAACCGCTATTAGAAAAGAGGATATAGCTTATGAGTAAATTAGACTTCCTTCCAGTAATACTAGGTTCTGATGAAAATGCTTATGGAATGGCACGTGCTTTTCATGAGGAATATGGAATTACTAGTATTATACTAACGAAGGGCCACATTTTACCAACGATGCATAGTAAAATCGTCGATAAAAAAATACATGAAAAACTAGATGATCCTGAAAAATTTGTTGAAATAATGTTACAAGTACATAAGGAGCTTAGTGCTAGAGCTGATAAGCTTCTCGTAATAGCAAGTAATGAAAATTATGCAGAGTTAGCTATTAGAAATCGTCAACAACTAGAAGACTATTATGAACTTCCATTTATTAGCGAAACATTGATGGATCAAGTAGTTTACAAAGAACAATTCTATCAAATGTGTGAGACGTACGATCTCGATTTTCCTGATACAGTAATTTTCAAAAAAGGAATGGATGCTGACATAGAGCTTCCTTTCGATTTTCCAGTCGTAATAAAACCTTCAGACAGCATGACTTATTTCAATGCTCAATTTGAAGGGAAGAAAAAAGCATATGTAGTTCATGACAAGGAAAACTTCAAATTAATTATTTCTCAAATTTATTCTTCTACTTATACAGATTCATTGATTATTCAAGACTACATACCTGGAAATGATACCGTCATGCGTGTTTTAAATGCATACGTTAATCAACATGGAAAAGTACAAATGATGTGTCTTGGGAGAGTAATTCTAGAAGACTATACTCCAACTCTAATTGGTAATTATGTTGGAATCATAGGTGAAGAAAATCAAGAAATCTATGATAAATATAAAAAGTTCCTTGAAGGCATCGGATTTAGAGGGTATGCAAATATTGATCTAAAGTATGATGTTCGTGATGGCAAGTACAAAATATTTGAATTGAACATAAGACAAGGTAGAAGCAGTTATTTTGTAACAGCAAATGGTTACAATATGGCAAAATTCTTAGTTGATGATTTGGTATATGACAAGCAATCTGAAGTAGTTTACGGAAAAAACGACCATTTATGGCACGCGGTACCTAAAGATCTTTTGATAAAGTATACGATGGATGAAGACCTCAAAGATCAGGTAATTGCTAGATTTAAAGAGGGAAAAACATCAAATACACTTTATTATAAGAAGGATTTAGGATTGTTACGGAGATATA
Source organism: Oceanobacillus sp. CAU 1775 (assembly GCF_054482815.1). Classification (NCBI taxonomy): domain Bacteria; kingdom Bacillati; phylum Bacillota; class Bacilli; order Caryophanales; family Bacillaceae; genus Oceanobacillus; species Oceanobacillus sp. CAU 1775. The sequence continues at coordinate 141,664 of NZ_JBTLRO010000004.1, forward strand.
AGTTAAAATCATACTATAAGAGCTATTATGGTAGATTTGAGAAATACTTTAAACTAAAAGAATAAGTATAGTGGATTTTTATTGGAGGATTAAGAGAATGGCTATTTTAGATAAAACGAACAAGGATCTTGTAAATGAATATGATGAATTTGTTCGAAGCTCCCCATTTCGTTCGATGACTCAAGATCGTAGATGGACAGATGTAAAAGAAGGCTGGGGAGAAGAGTATGTCTATCTAAAGGAAGATGGTAAGATAATTGCTGCAATGTCAATTCTTATCAAGCGTTTACCTGGTGGATACAGTATGTTATATGCTCCACGAGGACCAGTTTGTGATATTTATGATTTGGATTTAGTTCAAAGATTGATTAAAGAAGTAGATAGTATCGCAAAAAAATATAAAGCAATTATGTTAAAGTTTGATCCCGAAGCAAGCTATTCAGATGAACTTTATTCCTTATATAAAAATGCTGGTTTTAAGTTAACTTCAAAAGATGATGAGCAAGATAACTTAATTCAACCACGTTTAAATATGGTTCTGCCTTTAGAAGGTCATGATGAAGAATCTATTATGATGCGTTTTTCAAATAAATTACGCAGTGATATTAGAAGAGGAATCAAAAGAGGTGTAGAGACTAGGTATTCGAGGGATGATAAAGATATCGAGTTATTTTATGATGCATATAAGATAATGTCTGAAAGAAATAAAATCAATATTCGTCCACTAGAATACTTTAAACAAATTCGTGACTCTTATGAAAATGCTCGCATCTACATTTCATACCATGAAGATGATATTTTATCAGCTGCACTTACCATAAATTATTATGGAAAATTATATTATTTATATGCTGGTAGCACAAATGTTAAAAGAAACCTAAGTGCAAATCAGGTAATGAACTATGAAATGATTAAATGGGGAATAGAAGAGGGCGCAATCCAATACGACTTTGGTGGCTTCTTTGAAATCTCACAATCAGACGGACTCTATGCTTTCAAGAAGAGATTTCTTGATAAAGATGGTCATGTGGAATATATAGGCGAAATTAATAAAGTATACAAACCTTTGATGTATAACATATTTGAAAAAGGCCTGCCACTTGTAAAGAAAATCCGAAATAGAGGCAACAACGACTAATTAAAAAACCCTTAGGTTCTCAAAAAATGAGAAGCTAAGGGTTTTTAAGTTTAAATTGTATTAGCGTGAGTAGAACTCAACGATATACTGTTCGTTGATTTCAGCTGGTAGTTCAGAACGCTCTGGGTAGCGAGTGTAAGAACCTTCTAGCTTTTCTGCATCAAATGTAGTGTACTCAGGAACGAAGCTATTTACTTCAAGAGCTTCTTTAACGATAGCTAGGTTTTGTGATCTCTCACGTAAGCTAATCGCTTGTCCAGGAGTTACTGCGTAAGATGGAATATCAACACGACTACCATCAACTAAAACGTGACCATGGTTTACTAACTGACGAGCTTGTTTGCGCGTACGAGCTAGACCTAGGCGGTAAACAAGGTTATCAAGACGAGATTCAAGAAGAATCATGAAGTTCTCACCGTGGATCCCTTTCATTTTACCAGCTTTGTTGAATAGGTTACGGAATTGACGTTCGTTTAATCCGTACATGAAGCGTAGTTTTTGCTTCTCTTGCAACTGCAAGCCGTATTCAGAGATTTTCTTTCTTTGGTTCGGACCATGTTGTCCAGGAGCGTAAGGGCGCTTATCTAATTCCTTACCTGTTCCAGTTAATGAAATGCCAAAACGTCGAGATTTTTTCCATACAGGACCTGTATAGCGTGACATAGACATTTCCTCCTTTAATTTTATTTTGTATAAAGATAAATAGCTGCGCTAATTCTGTTGGCTAGTTTGTTTTTTTGTACCATCGCTCCAGTAGCAGAGAGTTACACGATACACCTTCTAACCTTTATTTAGGCTTGAGGAACAAACTAGTTACAATAGTTCAGTCGCTAAGGCTACCTTTAAATTTACACAACCAATATTATATTATTTATTCATAGAAAAGTCAACTGGCATATAATCATTCTCATTTTAATTTGACTATAATATTAATTAACTAGTTGAAAATAGTTCTTTTAACCTATTTTAAAAAGAAAATCTGTTTTAAATTAAATTATGTGGGAAAACAGTACTAGATGGGGTATAATGTAATAAATTAATTACACATAATAGATCAACTAAAAATAGGTGATTAAATGAAAAATGATGAAAGTATTCAAGCAGTGTTCTTTAATATAGTAAGTAACAGTATTATTAAGGATAATTGGAGAGATGAAATTTTCCAGAACTTATTATCTGCACTTTTTGATTATTTAAATGTTGATCACAGTGCTTTTTATGTATTCTATGAAAGAACAGCTTCATTGATTTTAGTTACTGAAATTGGAGATACAAATAAAGTTCAACTTAATAAGCAGTCTATCGGTTTATCAGAAGTATCAATTACTGATATTTTAATTAAAAGTGAAGAGCGTAACGTAGAAGACTTACTACAATTCCGTCTTTCAGAGGACGAAATCTTATATCTTTATGTTGCATCAAAATCAGCAATAAATAGTGAAATGAAGTCATTATTAGACGAAAACTTAGAAAAAGTAATCTCCATCCTTACGGTAATGAATGTTAATCAAAACCAAAGCCGTAACAATAAATTCCTTCTAGATTTAAGTACGAAATTAATAAAATCAAATGATAAAGATATCATTCTTGAAGAAGTTGCTAATGCACTTAAAAATCGATATGGACAATATGAATACAGTTTACACTTAACTCAAGAGCATGAAACGAACCTCGACTTGCCTATAAAGATTATGCAATATACAGATGAGAACATTGATGAGGTTAGAACAAAGGTGTTCATGACAGGTGAATTGGAAATTGAGAGTAGGATAAACGAGCAACTAAAATATATTTACGCTCCCTTAATAGGAGAACAAAGTGTATATGGAGTTTTAGAACTAATCATTCCTATCGATAAATATTTTAGTAAATATGAACTAGACTTTATCACGGAGTTTGCAATTTTAGCAGGTAAAGCATTAGAAAAAACAATATTATACGAGGATTCTTTAATACAGGTAACTAACCTAACGTTATTGAACGAAATCATCCATGAACTCAATGCTTCTAGTGAGCTGACAGAGATTACATCTCATATTAGTAGTAAAATACGTTCTCTAACTGATGCATCCGAAGTTGGGTTTATTTACTATGATGAAGAATCAAATAAAGTAGCGAATGTATTAGCAGGCAGTACGTTTCTGTTTATGGAAGACGATGGGAAAGAACTTATCCAGTATTTAAAAGAAAAAGTAGATGTGAATCTTGAACCAATTTTCAGTGGAAGTTTTGATAAAGATGGTTTGGATTATCACTCCATAATGGTAATTCCAATGTTATATTCAGGGTTAAGCATGGGGTTTGCTGTCATTCTTCATGAGGAAAGATATCATTTTACATTTGATGCTTTCAAGCTTATTCAATCGCTTATGCAGCATTCATCTGTAGTGATTTCAAATACAATGCTTAAAGAGCGATTACAAACTACAGTAATTACAGATTTTCTCACCCAGTTATATTCAAGAAGATATCTTGAAGAAAAGGTAGAGGAACATATGAGTGAAGGGAAGTCTGGCTCTTTATTGATTCTTGATATCGATGATTTCAAAAAAGTTAATGATAAATATGGGCATCATGTTGGGGATAAAGTATTAAAACAAGTCGCTCAAGTTATGGAAACAAGTGTCGGTGATCACGGGATTCCAACTAGATGGGGTGGGGAAGAACTAGCTGTTTATTTCCCAGATCTGAATCTAGACGATGCCTTTGATAAAGCTGAAGACATTCGGATAGCAATCTCTGAAAATACAAACCCACGCATTACGGTTTCTTGTGGGATTTCCTATTGGTATAGCGGAGACGACACCACTTATGAAACTCTATTTCTAAAAGCAGATGAAGCATTATACCGGGCAAAAGCGGATAATAAAAACTGTGTTGTGACATCATAAATTCTTAGTACATAAAAACGAACAGCAGATGAATTGCTGTTCGTTTTTAGATAAAAATCTTATAAATATGGTATCAATGTTTCCACGAATTTTTCTAAATATAGTTGATCTGTTTCATCAAAACGATTTTTGATAGGACTGTCAATATCTAACACGCCAAATACCTCATCGTTAATTATAATTGGAACGACTATCTCAGACTGACTTGCTGCATCACAAGCAATATGTCCTGGGAATGCGTGCACATCTTCCACTCTTTGCGTTTCTCTTAGTTTTACAGCGGTTCCGCAAACTCCCTTACCATATTGAATTCGTACACATGCAGGTAGTCCTTGGAATGGTCCCAATACAAGTTCATCATTTTTCCACAGGTAAAACCCAGCCCAATTTACATTATCTAAAAATTGATTAAGTAAGCTAGAAGCATTAGAAAGAATGGCTATTTGATCCTCTTCATCTTCGGATAGAGCTTCTAACTGTTTTAATAATAATTCATAATCCTTAACTTTATCATTTGAATATGTTTTTTGTTCAAACATGATTAGTCTCCTTTACTATGAAATGATGTATGGTATCCATTATAATTTAAAATAGTAATTATAGCTAAGTATTAAGTTACAGCATTCGACAAGACAATAAAAGATGTCGAAAGAAAAATGCAGGGAATTTTGTTGCATTGTCGTAAACAGAGAGTAAGGGGTGATCACTATGAAGAAAAATCCATCAAAGCAAAAAGTAATCGAAGCTGCTTCTTCCTTATTTTTTCAGAAAGGTTTCGATGGTACGTCGGTAAGAGATATTGCAGATAAGGCTACAGTAAACGTATCTTCCATTAGCTACTATTTCAAAGGAAAGCAAGGACTTTTAGAATATGCAGTCTCCGATTATTATGAAGAATACTTGGAAAAAATCGAAGAAGCATTAAGAGATACCGAAGATTTAACCGCAGCAGAGCGTTTAAATAAATTAATTTTTGTAATTATACAGTACAAGCAATCGAAACATCAATTATCTTGTTTTATCCAACGTGAACTTAGTCTTGACTCCATCTTCGTTAGGGAAATGGCTGTGACATACCTAGCGAAAGAGAATCATTATATAGAAAGAGTATTTTTACAAGCCTTAGCAGGCAAACGACAGGCTGGCGACCAAAAAAGCTTCTTATTAATGCAATTTAAAGGAATGCTGATTACTCCCTATATTTTACATAATGAATGGCGTAACCAAGTCGTTGGGAAATACTCACATGAAATGTTTGTAAAAAAATATGTTTCTACCATTCAAAAATGGGTGCAATTCATTGTCGAAAATTAAGAAAATCGGTTAATTATATCTAAAAAATCTATTTATTTGACAAAATATTGTTTTTCTTAGCCATTTATACTATTAACATGCTATTATAAGAACAATACCCTTTGTAATTTTGAAAATTGTTTACAGAACTTATTTTACTATTATTTATATGGAGAAATCCTCTGAATTGAAAGGGGCTAGGAGGTATGCTATGGAACTTATAATCGGAATAATTTTAGCAATCATTGCATTAACAGTCATCGGATTAATACTTAGAAAAAGAGTGTACGATAATGTCGATCGCTTAGAATCGTGGAAACTCGACATTATGAGCAGGAATGTAGCATCTCAGTTGGGGCAGATTAAGACCTTAAACCTTTCGGGAGAAACGCTCGTTCGATTTGAAGCGTGGAAAGAAAGATGGGACTACATAGTAAGTAAGGAATTGGCGGATATTGAAGAGCACCTTCTCGATGCTGAAGAAGCAGCGGATCGTTTTATGATTCCAAAAGGCAAGAGAGTTTTAAAAGAAGCCGAGGAGATACTAAACGCTGTTGAAAGTAGTATAGAGAAAATCCTTAATGAATTAGATGATTTATTGGAATCTGAAAAAGTCAGTAGGCAAGAAGTGGAAGAACTTGAACCTGAGATTAAAGAATTGTATCGGATGATTTCCCAAAATAGGTATCAATACGGAAAAGCAGATGATTACTTTGAAACTGAAATTAAAAAATTAGAAGAAAAAATTGCTACGTATTATCAAGAAGTTGATGAAGGAAATTACATTGAAGCAAAACATCTTGTAACTAAAGTCAATGTTGAATTGGTTGAGTTAAAGGATAAAATTAAAAGCTTTCCTGATGTATATAAAAATGCAAAACATGAATTGCCTTCACAAATTGATAATTTAAGATCTGGAATAAAAGAAATGAGATCAGGCGGCTATTACATTGAACATCTCAACTTTGAAAAAGATATACCTACATATGAAGAAAGATTAACGAGCGTTCTTCAACTACTCGAAGAAGGTAAATTAGAAGAAGCTAAAACATATCTAGATGAAATCAATGAGAAAGTTACTGAGATGTACGATCAATTAGAAAAAGAAGCAATAGCTAAAAATTATATTGAAGAGCAGTTACCTAATTATAATGATGCAATTACAAATTTAGCTACTTCATTTGAAGAGACAAAAGAAGAAGTAGAACATCTTAAAAGAGCATATTATATAGAGGATGCGGAATTAGAAAAGTTCTTTGTGATTGGAAAGCGTACAAATGATTTAAGGGAAGAACTTCAAAAGGTAATGGATAATCTAGAAGAAAATAGTACTGCCAACACAGAGGTTCGTCAACGTGTAGAAGCCGGACTAAAACAAATTGAAGAATTAGAAGCAAAACATAAAACCTTTAAAGAAGCGATTCAATCTCTAAGAAAAGATGAACTTGCTGCAAAAGATAAGATAATTGATATGCGTAATCGTATAAATGAACTTATCAGACGCCTAAGAAAGAGTAATATTCCAGGTGTTCCTACATTTATATGGACAAGCATTGAGGAAGCAGAAGAAAAAGTTAAAAAGGTTTTAAAAACGTTACAAAAACAACCTTTAGATACTAGTGAAGTACACCGTGCGTTGGCTGAGGCTGATAACTCTATCAATCATGCGACAGACCAAATCGACGTCATGCTCGATCAGGCATATTTAACAGAACAGGTCATTCAATATGCGAATCGATACCGAAGTAGAAATCCAATTTTAGCAGCAAAGCTTTTAGAATCTGAAAGACTTTTTAGAGCATATGAGTATGAATTGTCTCTTGAACAGGCGGCAAAAGCAATTGAAGAAGTAGAACCAGGTGCATTAAAATATATTGAAGAAAATCAATTAGTAAGTAATAGTTAACATAAGAAAAAGCTGTGAAAATAGGCGATTATTTCACAGCTTTTTCTTATGTTTAGGTTGCAAAGTATTTGTATTTTAACGCATATTCAAGTATGATGCATAAAGTATTATGCACAGGTTTATTTTGTTGTACATGTTAGATCATTAATAATTTGTTCGACTTAAAAATTGAATCTTATGAGTGAAGGAAGAGAACATTGATATATTTAGATAATAGCGCAACGACAATTCCAGAAGAGTCAGTAGTTGCAAGCTTTAAAAAAGTGACGGAGCAATTTTTTGCAAATCCATCATCGATTCATCAGCTAGGTGGAACTTCTGAAAATCTACTCAAAACAGCAAGAAGACAAGCAGCTGAGCTATTGCAAGTAGAAGATGAAGAAATAATCTTTACTTCTGGTGGTACCGAGGGGAATAATATCGCGATAAAAGGAATTGCTCTTGAGCATCAAAACCGTGGAAAACACATTATTACTACTTCTATTGAACACCCATCCGTAGATGAGGCTTGTCAAAGCTTAGAAAAATTAGGGTTTGAAGTCACGTACCTACCAGTTAACAAGGAAGGTGTCGTAAAAGTAAAGGATGTAGAAAAGGCAATTCGAAAAGATACAATATTAATAAGTATTATGCATGTAAATAATGAATTAGGATCCGTCCAACCAATTGAAGAAATTGGTCTGATTGCAAAGCGGTATCCAAAATTGTTTTTCCATGTTGATGCTGTTCAAAGTTTAGGGAAAATACCACTCAAATTGAAAGATTCTGGGATAGATTTATGTACCTATTCCGGTCATAAAATAAATGGACTTAAAGGCACAGGGATTTTATACGTAGAAAAGCACACAAGTTTGTTTCCATTATTTGATGGTGGTCAACAGGAAAAAGGAGTACGATCCGGTACGGAAAATCTTGCTGGGGCCGTTTCTATCGTACGAGCACTTCGCTTAACAATGGAAAATCATAAAAATAACTTTCAAGAATTAGAAGAAATGGCACGTATATTACGCACAGAACTTAAAAATATTCCTGATGTTCACATAAACAGCCCGCAAAACGGGGCACCTCATATTATGAATATTTCTGTTCCTGGTGTGAAACCGGAAGTAATTATTCATATGCTAGGAGAAAAGGATATTTTTATATCTACAAAGTCTGCATGTTCTTCCAAGGAAAAAGACGAAAGTAGAATTCTTGCCTCATGTGGTTTTAATCGAGAAATTGCAATCTCTGGACTAAGAATTAGTTTATCTTATCATAATACTGTGGAAGAGATTTATACATTTGTAAAAGTGTTAAAAGAATCATTGAATAAATTTAGGGAAGCATTGAGGTAGATAATGATGATATATGATCATATTTTAATCCGTTATGGAGAAATGTCTCTTAAGGGTAAAAACATTAGAAGTTTTATTGTAAAATTACAAGAAAATTTGCAAGCAAAATTAAAAATTTTTCCTGGTGTTAAGGTTAGTAGAACACAGGGTAGAATGTTTATCTTGTTAAATGGAAATGATCCAGATCCGATCATGGACATCTGTAAGCAGGTGTTTGGTATCCAAAGCTTAAGTTTAGCAATAAAAGTTGAAAATGATATAGAGAAAATAAAAGAAGCGGCACTTATCGCTTTAAATAAGGGAGATAATATTAACACGTTTAAAATTTCTACAAAACGTGTTAATAAAGGGTTTCCTTTTACTACTCAAGAAATAAATCAACAATTAGGTACACATTTATTAGTGAATACAGAAGATATTACCGTAGATGTTCATGAGCCAGATATTGAAATTAAAATTGAAATCCGCGGCGAAGCAACATATATCACTTCAAGAAATGAACGTGGAGCTGGAGGATTACCTGTAGGTACCTCAGGAAAGTCTTTGTTACTGTTATCTGGAGGTATAGATAGTCCTGTTGCTGGTTATCTTGCAATGAAGCGTGGCGTGCAACTTGAAGCAATTCATTTCCACTCACCACCATATACAAGTGAACGAGCAAAACAAAAAGTGATCGATCTTTCAAGAAAACTAACGGAATATGGTAGACCAATTAAGGTTCATATTGTTCCATTTACTAAATTGCAACAAGAAATATTTAGAGAAATGCCTGATAGCTATGCAATGACAATTATGCGCAGAATGATGTTTCGAATTGCAGAAGCAGTATGTGAAAATGAAAAAATACTATCCCTTACAACGGGAGAAAACCTTGGTCAGGTTGCTAGTCAAACGATGGAAAGCATGCATGCTATCAATCAAGTGACAAATTATCCAGTTATAAGACCACTTATTGCAATGGATAAACAAGATGTTATTAATATGGCACAGGAAATTGGGACATATGAAACATCTATTTTACCATATGAGGATTGCTGTACTATTTTTGTTCCAAAATCGCCAAAAACAAAGCCTCGTGTTGATAAAGTAAATCAATATGAGTCAACTTATGATTTCACTGCTTCCATTGAAGAAGCAATTGAAGGCATTGAAACCATTCAGATAACTTCTAAAAAAGAACAAGAAAGCTTTGAAGAGCTCTTTTAATCGTTGCGTTCTACTATCTAACATTCTTACCAAGAAGTTCTAATATATTTCATACATGATTCACTTCCAATCAGCACATGCTATGGTTACTAAGGAGGTGAGCTTACATGGCTAACAATACTTCTAATCAATTAGTAGTCCCTGGTGCCGAGCAAGCTTTAAATCAAATGAAATATGAAATTGCTCAAGAGTTTGGTGTTCAGCTAGGGCCAGATTCAACATCAAGATCTAATGGTTCAGTCGGTGGAGAAATTACGAAGCGACTTGTATCAATGGCACAGCAACAAATGCGTGGTTAATTTAAAATTAAAATGAATATAATGTCGTTAGAAATTAACGATGTAACATTCAAAAGCGTTATTTCACTTAAGTAGTGAAATAACGCTTTTCTAGTTAGATATTACAAAAATGTTCGTCTTACTCTGTCCCAGTAGGAGTTGTTTTTTAGTTTTATTGTTTTGATAACATGGTCATCCATTTCTACTTTTATGTTGTAAATTCGTCGGATTGGGAAGGCTTCGTTATCTAAGCTTATAATTGGATGGTCATTTCCCATTTGTTGAATGTCTAATGTCAGTTTACGTTGTTTGTTTAAAATAAATGGAGAACCTAGTGTACGGTATTGATTATTATTTAATGAAGCTACTTCGGCAATTTGGAAACCAGAAATTAAAGGGTCTATGACAGCACCGTTTGCAGATTTACTATAGCCTGTACTTCCAGTTGGTGTAGCAACAATTAAGCCATCTCCCCGAAATGTTTCAAAGTGATTGTCATCAATTGTGACGTCAATTACTATTGTTTTTACAATGGTTGAACGAACACTTACCTCATTCAAACAATAATATGAATTTCCGTCATTTACTTGTACTTTTATTAGCGGAAATCTACGTACTTCTACTTCTTCATTCATAATCGCTTTTAGCATTTCATTAAAGTTATCAAGGTTAAAATCACAGTAAAGACCAGATTCGTCTTCTCTTGTAATACCCACGTATAAACAGTCTTGGCGAAAACCACTTTTTCTGACAGCTTGTAAGAATGTGCCGTCCCCACCAATACTAGCTATAATATTAGCATCTTCATGGTTATCCACAATAATAAAATCATTTTCGTTCGCTACTTCAATTAGTTTATTTACTTTTTGATTCGTGTCTTCCTCGTGTAAATAATAGAAGAAAATTTTATTTCGTTTCATGAGGACAACTTCCCCTTCTTAAGAGTATTTAATTTTATAATAACATTTTGAGAAAACTTATCCAATTTAAGACGATTTGTTGAAAAAATAAGGGAGACTCCTGTTAAGCCATATGTGAATCGTTGGACAATGCTCTTGGATTTATTCATAATAGGGTAGAGATAATATACTAGGAGAGTTAAAATGAAAAAGTCGAATGTTGAACAGTTATATGAATGGTTAAATGGATATACAGAAGAAGTCATGCAGCATCTATATGAACCGTATCTAGATAGTCTTACGGAAGTAATGGAAACTTTATTTTATGAAGCACCTGCTGATGATTTAGATGACATTTTAAAAAAGAAGCTTGAAGTCGCTTTAACTGAAATAAAATCGATAAATTATACACTCGAAGATTTAAGAAAAGCAATCCAGTTAGCTATATTAAATGGAATGAAAGGAACTACTCAAGAACAACACTTGATGACACCTGAATCTATTGGATTAATCGTTGGTTACTTAGCAAATCAATTGATGGCTGATAAAAAAGAACTTAGCCTTTTCGATCCAGCAAGTGGGACAGGTAATTTGTTAATTACCGTAATGGAACGCTTATCTGCAGAGAAAAAGGCTTATGCAAGTGAAGTTGATCCGACACTTATCCAACTATCAGCAATACTTGCGAATTTGCAAAAGAGAGAAATTCAATTTTTCCATCAAGATAGCTTACGACCATTACTATTGGACCCTGTAGATTTAGTTGTATCAGATCTTCCCGTGGGTTATTACCCAGATGACGTTCAAGCTAGTGAATACAAATTGATGGCAGATGAAGGTCATGCATTTTCACATCACTTATTTATTGAACAAAGTTTGCGGTATACAAAAGAAGCAGGCTACTTGATTTTTGTTGTTCCAGACTTTCTATTTGATAGTGAACAATCAGACAAACTCAATCACTTTTTAAGAGAGAACGCACATATCATCGGTGTTTTACGATTACCTGAAACAATCTTTAAAGCAAAGCGACATGTTAAAAGCATCGTTATTTTACAGAAAAAAGGCGAAAATACGAAGAATCCAAAACAACCACTACTTGTACAAATGCCTGATTTAAATAATCAAAATGCAATGGCAGATATTTTAAAACAAATGAATCTTTGGTTTGATACTTATAAATAAAATGACAATAGTTGGAGTGATATTATGAGTAATATACTTGCAATTAATGCTGGAAGCTCGTCATTAAAGTTCCAATTAATCGAATTACCATCTGAAACCGTTAGTGCCAAAGGGGTTATCGAAAGAATTGGTATCGGAGATTCTATTTTCCAAATAGAATCGAATGGAACAAAAAATAAAAAAGTTACAAACATTGAAAATCATGAGGAAGCTGTCAAATTGTTACTTGAAGCTTTGATTGAGTCGAATGTGATTCAATCCTTTAAAGAAATTGATGCGATTGGGCACCGCGTTGTCCATGGAGCAGAGAGGTTTAGTGATTCTGTTCTGATAACTGAGGAAGTAATGCAAGCTATTGAGGAAGTCTCTGAACTTGCACCTTTGCATAATCCAGCAAATCTGGCAGGAATTCATGCCTTCAAAGAAGTACTACCAAATGTTCCAATGGTTGCTGTTTTTGATACGGCATTTCATCAAACAATGCCTAAGTCATCTTATTTATATAGTTTACCTAGAAAATATTATACGGAATATGGTATACGTAAATATGGATTTCATGGGACATCCCATAAGTTTGTTTCCGTTCGAGCTGCAGAGCTTATCGGAGCTCCACTAGAATCGTTGCGTCTTATCTCATGTCATATTGGAAATGGTGCTAGTGTAACTGCCATAGAGGGTGGTAAATCGATTGATACTTCGATGGGCTTTACACCTCTTGCAGGGGTTACGATGGGAACTCGTTCTGGTGATATAGATCCTGCATTAATTCCGTATATAATGGATAAGACAGGGAAGACAGCTGATGAGGTCATAAATGTTTTAAACAAAGAAAGTGGAATGTTAGCTTTGTCAGGTTTTTCAAGTGATTTAAGAGATATTGAAGAAAAAGCAGACACGGATGAAAGAGCAGAACTAGCGCTTACTGTTTTTGCTGAAAGAATTCATAAATATATTGGATCGTATGCTGCGAAGATGTCAGGGGTTGACGCGATTATCTTTACCGCGGGTGTTGGTGAAAATAGTGATGTCGTCCGTGAGAAGATTTTAACTGGTCTAGAGTTCATGGGTGTGTATTGGGATAAACGTTTGAATAATGTTAGAGGAAAAGAACAGTTTATTAATCATCCACATTCACCTGTTAAAGTAATTATCATCCCTACGAATGAAGAACTGATGATTGCTAGGGATACAATGCGATTAAGTAAATTAGAAAAAGTAAAATAAAAAGAGCTCTTGCTTCCTTATTGGTAAAAGGAGGTAAGGGCTCTAAGTTTTATTATCTAGTAACGAGTACATCACATTTTGCATGTCTAGTAATACTTTCAGATACACTACCAATAAGGAAACGTTCAACTGCATTCATACCAGTAGCACCACAAATAATTAAGTCTGCATTAAAGTCCTCAGCGATGTCTCTTGGTACTTTAACTTTTGGCGAACCATATTCAATACATCTTACCAAATCTGTTAAACCTTCATTTCTAGCATTTTCAATATAACCATCTAATAATTCTTTTGCATATTGCTCCGCACGCTCTGAAAGTGTACGATCATATGCTTCTGCTGTTGCAAATGTTCTCGAATCGATAACATGAGCAACGATTAGGCGAGCTCCATTTCGTTTTGCAATCTCAATAGCTTTGTTGAATGCTTTTTCTGCTGCTTCAGATCCATCGACTGCAATTAGTATGTTTTTATACTCCATCGTTATCTCCCCTTTCATCTATATTATATATCCTTTACCACGGTAGAACAACACTAAACAGAAAATAGTAAGAAATCAGACATATTTATATATTCTTTTAAACAAATTTGGTTTTCAAACTTGCATAATCACTAGGAATTATAAATATTTCTAAGTTTCTTCAAACTAGGTGCTTTATAGGATACAATTTGATACAATTAAGACTGAAGAAAGTCTACTTAATTGAAGAAATGGGAGGATTACTTGATGAAGATTGGTATTCCAAAAGAGATATTAAATAATGAAAATCGTGTAGCAATGGCACCGTCTGGTGTTTTCTCTTTAAAAGAAGCAGGGCATGAGATTTTCATTCAATCAGGGGCAGGAAATGGTTCTAGTTTTTCTGATGAACAGTATCAAGAAGTAGGAGCAGTAATTGTTGATACAGCAGAAGAAGCTTGGAATCAAGATATCGTTTTAAAAGTAAAAGAACCACAGGAAGAAGAATTTAAATACTTCCACGAAGGGCTAATCTTATTTACTTATTTACATTTAGCAAACGAGCCTGAATTAACTAAGGCTTTAATTGATAATAAAGTTGTTGGAATGGCATATGAAACAGTTCAATTACCAAATCGTTCTTTACCATTACTTACTCCGATGAGTGAAGTTGCTGGTAGAATGGTAACACAAGTAGGAATGCAATTATTAGAGCATCCTAAAGGTGGAAAAGGGATCTTACTTTCTGGAATTCCTGGAGTATCAAGAGGAACAATCACAATTATTGGTGGTGGGGTCGTAGGTACAAACGCCGCGAAAATCGCTATTGGTCTAGGCGCTAAAGTTACGATCATCGATTTAAATCCAGATCGACTACGCCAGCTTGATGATATTTTTGGTAACTCCATTAACACTTTAATTTCTAATCCACATAATATTCAACAGTCAGTAATTGAATCTGACTTGGTTATTGGTTCTGTACTTATTCCAGGTGCTAAGGCTCCAGTTCTAGTTACAGAAGAAATGGTGAAGCAAATGTCTCCTGGCTCTGTTATGATTGACGTTGCGATTGACCAAGGTGGGAACTTTGAAACAAGTGATCGAATAACAACTCATGACAACCCAACATTCCTAAAACATGATGTCGTGCATTATACAGTTGCCAATATGCCTGGTGCTGTTCCACAGACTGCAACTGTTGGACTTACAAATGCTACATTACCTTATGTTTTACAAATAGCGAATAAGGGGTATAGACAAGCATCACTTGATAATGAAGCAATTCTTAAAGGTATTAACACTTTAGAAGGTTTCGTAACCTATCAAGCAGTTGCAGAAGCACATGGATTAGAATATGAAAATGCAAACTCTTTATTGAATAATTAATTAGAGCAAAGGCGCAAGCGCCCGTTCAGCGACGTACAAACTGCGCCCCACAGGACGTGGGGTGGTTCAACGTTGCGACGTGATGTCGCGGTTTTAGTTGAACTTCCCTTATTTTGTGAGATAAAGGAAACACGACGAGGTACGAGTCGATGTTGACTTATCGATTGAAGAAGTGCGAAGTTTGATAGTCGGTGGGCGCTGGAGCCGAACGTGGCTCTACCGCTTATAATATCCACACCCTAGAAATTTTGTTATATCCTAGAGAATAAAAAGCATTGGAGAAGGCTTCCAATGCTTTTTTATAAAAATTCTATCTTTTTTTGAAACCTTTTTTTCTAAGCTTCGTATGAATGAGAGAAGAGAATTTCAGATGTGACTTAGCGTCTTAAACTGACTCTCTTGGTAAAGTTAGAATTTAAAAGGAAAATATACTTAAGGAGGAGATTCTATGTTTCAATTTTTTAAACGAATGAAAACAGTAGTTAGTTCAGAGTTAAATGCCATGATTGATAAGGCAGAAGATCCAGTAAAAATGTTAGATCAGTTTTTACGTGATATGGGTGAGGATATCCGTGATGCAGAAGCTGCAATTGCTAAACAAATTGCAAATGAAAAAATGTTAAAACGAAAAGCGAATGACGCTCAAGCACTAGTTGACAGACGTCAAGAGCAAGCAGAGCAAGCTGTAGCAGCTGGAAATGATGACCTAGCTCGTCGTGCTTTACAAGATAAAAAAGATCATGAAGCAACTGCAGTGAGTTTAAATGAATCATGGGAACGTGCAAAAGCAGATGTAGATTCCTTAAGAGAGAAATTAGATGAAATGAAACGTGAATACCAAGAAATGAATCTTAAGAAAGATTCATTAAAAGCCCGTGCTGAATCAGCAAAAACGAGAACAAAAATGAACCGTGCGATGTCATCTATTGGTTCAGATGATTCACGCCAAGGATTCGACCGTATGGAAGAAAAAGTTCTACGTTTTGAAGCAGAAGCAGAGACATCTGAAGATCTCTCACAAGCAAGCCGCACTTTAGATGATGAATTCAAAGACCTTATTACAAATGATGTAGACGATGAATTAGCTGCACTCAAGAAAAAGCTAGGAAAAGACGAGTAATCTAAAGAAGCAGCCACTTGCGCTGCTTCTTTTTAATAAATTTATTTACTAAACTCCACTTATCGTCCCGTCCAATGACATCGGAACATCCATATCAACTAAGAATAATACAAGCGTCGAATCTTTAGTCGCTTGTATATCACTTAATTTTTCATTGACAGAAGTAACAGCCTCGTACTTACTCACTATTGTGTCTTCAACCGTTAGTTCTCCATCTAGCACATACAGAAAAGGCTCATAATTTTCTATATCTGGAATTTGCATTTTTTGACCAGCTTTTGGATGAGCATCATAGATATAGACATTTTGTCTAAAAAATAATGGTGCTTCACTACCTTCAGGTCCCGCCATTAAATACCAGTCTTCATTCATTAATGGCTTCTCATGAAATTGAATATGTGCAGGCAAATTAGATTTCTTAGGGCGAACGAAAATCTGTAACATTTCCACATCACCGTTTTCGTTTTTGACCTTTTCTTCATGCCAAAAACTTTCGCCAGCATTCATAAGCATTAATTTCCCTTTTTCAATTGGAGCTTCAAAGTCAGCAGAATCTCTATGTTGTGAAGTACCTCTCCAAACATAGCTTAGGATTTCATCATTTTTATGTTCATGCATTTTTACAGTTAACCCTTTTTTCATAAAAGCATGATCAATATTTGAAAGAGGGCCAAACGCAAGATCATTACTGGAAGCTCCTAAAATCTTACCTGGATGTACTCTTGTAATGTTAAAATAACCTTTAAATGGTTGCGTATGACTTTCATATTTCAATATCTTTACCAAAGATAGAGACCTCCTATTAAATTCGTTATTATATTAAGTATGGGTAAGATTGTGGGAGATAGCAATAAATCTGCTGAGAGTATTTTGATTGACTTCATTAGCAAATTCATTCATTCTATAGTATAAGAATATATGTTCGTGCATTAGAATTAAATTTAATAACTGTAAATAATTAAGGAATGTAACGATATAAATTACTAAAAGAAGGAGCATTTAGAATGAGTACTGTAGCAATATTCGCCGAAAAACCTTCTCAAGCGAAGGCATACGCGGAAGCTTTTTCTATTAAAAAACGTCATAAAACACATATAGAATTAAACCCTTGTCAAACCTTCCCAAATGGTGCGGTCATTACTTGGGGAATTGGCCATTTGGTTGAGTTGAAAGAACCAAAGGAATATCGTAAGGACTGGGCAACTTGGAACTTATCATCACTACCAATCTTGCCTGACAACTATGAGTACAAAGTTTCTTATGATAAAAGAGAGCAGTTTAACTTTATTAAAAAGTTATTTAATGATCCTAGAATTGGTACTATAATAAATGGTTGCGACTCCGATCGGGAAGGATCTAATATTTTTTATTCCTCTTACTACATGACAGGAGCAAAAAATAAAGAAATTAAACGGCTTTGGATCAACTCACTTGAGGCTGATGAAATAAGAAAAGGTTTTAATAGCCTACATGATAATCAAAAAGACATGTTACTTTATTATGAAGCAAAAACTCGCCAAATAAGTGATTGGCTTGTAGGAATGAACGGCAGTCGGTTATTTACACTACTGCTACAACAGAAAGGTTTTGATGACAGTCTATCGATTGGACGAGTTCAGTCTCCAACTGTATATCTTATTTATCAAAGACAAAAAGAAATTGAACAGTTTGTTGCGACTCCTTTTTATGAAATAGAAGGTAACTTTACTGCTAAGAATGGTATATATCAAGGAAAAGCAAAAATAAAAAGTGAAAAAATAGAAGAAGTCCAAGCCCTTATGGAGAAACATAATATATCGGAACAAAATGATGGTTTTGTAAAATCTATTAAGAAAAAAGAAAGACATATTAAGCCACCAAAATTACACGCTCTTTCAACTTTACAATCTACTGCAAATAGAAAATGGAAATACAGCCCTGCAAATGTTTTAAAGACTGTTCAAGGCTTGTATGAGAAAAAATTAGTTACCTATCCACGAACAGATACACAGTTCATAACGACGAATGAATTTGCATATCTAAGTGCAAATGTGGAACGTTATCAAGCAATTGCAGGCGCCAATTTTCCAGTAGCTTCAAAAAGACCGAATAAGCGATATGTAGATAATTCTAAAGTTCAAGAGCATTATGCGATCATACCTACAAAGACGATTCCGACAGAGAAAAAGATACAAGGATTATCCGTCATGGAACGGAATCTGTATTTTGAAATCTTAAAAACAACATTAGCAATGTTTCATTCGGATTATATTTACGAAGAAACAAAGGTAATTACAGATGTAAACGAGCTTGATTTTGAATCGGTGGGAAAAACGGAAATAAGCAAAGGTTGGAGAGAACTATTTACATTCGCTCAAAAAGAAAGCGTTAAGAAGAAAGATGAAGAAGCACGGATTCCTATTTTAGAAGAAAATGAGAAGGTATCAGGAGAAATAAAAATGAAAAAAGGAATGACAAAACCTCCTAAACCTTATACTGAAGGTCAATTAATTAACATGATGAAAACATGTGGTAAAGATATAGATAATGAAGAGGAAATGGAAATATTAAAAGAAGTAGAAGGCTTAGGTACAGAAGCAACTCGAAGTGGTATTATCGAGACAATCAAAAGGCATGGCTATATTCAGGTGAATAAAAATATTGTAAGTGTCACAAAAAAAGGAGAGATCCTCTGTCAATCAATACAAGGTAACCTTCTATCAAGTCCTTCGATGACTGCAAAATGGGAAACCTATTTAAAGAAGATAGGGAATGGTGAAGGGGAGCCTAGATATTTCATTTCTAGTATTGCTAGATTCATAGAAAAATTAATCCAAGAAACACCAAAGCAATTGGATGTTAAGGAACTTAACGAAAGTTTAGCTGTCACACAAAATAATACCAAAATTGCAACTTGTCCAAGTTGTAAAAAAGGGAATATTATTCAAAGAAAAACGTATTACCGCTGTTCTGAGCACGAAAATGGCTGTAAACAAAATTTCCCTGGACAGATATTAGGGAAGAAACTGACAGAAAAAAATATCAAAGATTTATGCACAAAAGGAAAGACTAGCATGATTAAAGGAATGATATCTAAAAAAGGAAAACGATTTAATGCATATCTTAAATTAGAAGATAGTAAAATTACTTTTGAATTTGCGAATTATCGTAAAAAGTAGAAGGGAATACTTGTAAACGGAATTGTATAAAATAAGCTGCATTTTATTTTTGATGAAGGTCATCCGTAGTGGATGGCCTTTAATTATTTGGTCTACAATTATGGTAAGCGAAGTTAATGTTCATATAAAAATTATACTGTCGTTTTGTTAAGGTTCCTGCTTTCCTTCAAATTTTTTCGTTTTTACTTCATTAAAAATATTATCATTCTGCTTTTCATTTGTAGGTAGTGTAGGCTTGTTGGCAAGTCCTAGTGATTCTTTTAAGTGCGCTATTTCTTGCATTAATAGTTGAAGATCTTCTTTTGTAACTGGCTTTTTATTCTCATGTAGTTCATAGCCTATTTGTCCACTTACCTCAATCGTTGCATACTTCACATCTTCTAAGGAAGTAACCCCTGACTGTCTTAATCGTGTTTCAAGCCTATCCACACTCATTCGCAACTTTCTTAAAGTATCCGTATCTATTTTTCCGTTTTCTATAACAATTTTAGCTTTACCAGTCGAGATCGTTTCCAAGAAATCAAATTTCACTTCTAAATACTCCGTAACAATCATCAATAAAATCATTAAAAAACCGACAGCCAAGGTATGAAAGATACCTTTGTCAGCTATTGGCTGAATTAACAAGGAGCCAATACCAATCATTACAATAACCTGCGTAATCGTCATCTGGGATATTGATTTTCTACCTGCTAATCTCAAGATAAATCTTCCACCATAAAAAATAACAATTGTATGCCATATCCAATTAAAGTCTTACACTATATCAACCTCCAAAATTGGATGCGTTTTAAAATATATGAATATCATTCCAAATAATTGGTATTTGATTCATAAATGAAAACTACAAAAATATACTAATAGTGTGTGCATTTATTATGAAAGGGGTGTTTATCATTCAATACTCAGTCCCCACGCAAGATTATATAAAGACAACATTTCAAGCGCTAACCGATGCCATATTACCTCCTGGTCTTCCAAGTGAATATGGCTATATTAGTAAGGATATGGGAGTTCATGAATATCTTATCTATGCTCTTAATCACTATGTTGCTATCCAGCAACAGTTGTATCAAATTACTATCTCGTTATCCCTTCCCACAGCAAAATTGCTAGATGCTGCAGCGAAACAGCTCGTATCTTTTAATCAAATCAAACCAACAAACGAAGGGTCGTTTTCTGGCGGTGGGATTTTTTCCAGCCTCTCAAGAAAAGATCGTTTGCAAACTCTATCTGCATTAGAAAATCTTCAACTTGATTTGTATTCTCTACCTGAACCTTTCAGAAATAATGCTGGTTTTATAAAACATGTTATTGATGCATTAAATAGATTTTCTATGTTCGGATACTACTCGGAGTGGCCAGCATATGGTTCTACACGACTTTATCCTCCGCAGCTTCGCAGGCTTGAATTTTTCCCTTGGGGATGGGAGCAGGTCGGTTACCCTGGTGTAGCTTATGGTTACAGAGATTTCCGTGGGTTTTTACTAAGAATGTCGGATATAGAAAGAAGGTTCGAGCATGAAGCAGAATCCTGATGTAATCGTCATAGGGGCTGGTGGCGGAGGGGCAGTGATTGCCAAAGAACTCGGAGAAAAAGGAATGAAAGTTCTCGTTTTGGAAGCAGGACCATGGTACGGAAATAAAAACTGGCCAAAGCCAAATGAAACACGAGGGCCAAAAGAAAGTAGCAATCCAGATGACTTGGACGGTGTGCTGTATAGGCAGCAGCTTACTAGGCTAGAAAATGATATGGATGACGTGGTAACTGGAAAGTTTCGTTTTGGTTCTGCTGATAGACGGAGAGCTCCGTGGTACAGAAACATTCCTAATCAAGCTTTTCTATGGCAAACGGCAGCTGTTGGTGGAGGAACAATCCATTATTACGCGAATTCACTACGCGCCTTTCCAGAAGCAATAAAAGAATGGCCGATAAGTTATCAGGAACTTATTCCATACTATGAAAAAGTAGAAGCGATTTTGCCTGTTGAGTTTGCTCCAACGACTTCAAAGGAAGCTATGTTTTATCATGCAGCAGAGCAGGCTGGATATTCAATTAATGCTACATTAGATGTTACCGAACCCGGTTACCGTCCACAGCCAAATGCTATTTTACCACCGAATGAAAAGTTGATGGATACCGATTATTCCCTTGAAGAAGTAAGTCATATGGAAGGTTGTACATTGAGTGGGCATTGTGGGCAAGGTTGTCCATATGGTCCGTCACATAACCGAATGGCAAAGCGATCGACTAATATCAGCTACATTCCTCAAGCCTTACAGACTGGCAATGTAAGCATTCGTCCAAATGTATTTGTCATGAAAGTATTGACTGAGGATAGCCCGGAGCGCGGAAAAAAAGCAAAAGGCGTTCAAGTTCGTGACACTTGGACAGGGGAAATAGAAGAAATAGTAGCAAAAGTAGTAGTAATGGCTGGAGGTTGCATTGAAACCCCGAGGCTATGGCTAAATTCCAAACTCCCTCAAAATTCCTGGGTCGGTAGAGGGCTTACCAATCACTATATGGATCTTGTTACAGGTACATTTGATCAGGAAACAATAATGAATGCGATAGGATCTCCAGATATTAACCCGATTATCGGACATACATCTGGGGCAAGGCTTGATTACCCAGGATTAGGCATGATTGAAAATCTTGGTGAAAGTCCTGGTATTGCATCGATGTCTGTATTTGGTTTCAGTCAATCAGGATATGATGCTTTACGTACTAAAGATCCTGCCATTGGTGACACTGAAGGGCGGGTAGTTGGTAAAAATCTACAAGAATCAATGGAGGATTACCGAAGAACGCTAACATTGCTTATTGTAACTGGTGACGAGGTAGATTTTGCAAATAGAGTGGCACTTGATCCACATATTAAAGATGAACATGGCCCAGTAGCAAATATTCTTTACAATCCAACAAAAAAATCTAGAGAGAGAAGAGAGCAGCTAGTTAAAATTGGAACACAGATGTTGCGCTCGGCAGGTGCTGGGAAAATTCACCGAACAAACCTACCAAAAGATTATTATATTCATATACAAAGTACGATGCGTATGGGATTTGTCGTTGATACTTCTTGTGAAGCTTATCAAGTAGACCGACTATATATTGCTGACAATAGTGTGCAGTATAACTCACTTGGTGGGCCAAACCCAACGTTAACAACACAGGCGCTTGCAACCCGAACGGCGGAAAAACTTGCGAATAAATACTTCTCTTCTTGAACTAAATCAAGGAAGTCGGTTAATTAATCGACTTCTTTTTGTTGTGTCTGAACCATTGAAAATACTATGTAGTCCAGAAAGTTAATAATAATCCGATTTGTTGCGAGTAATAGGGTCTTATGAGAAAATAGGTAGAAGCGAGTGGAAAGAAAAAAATATCCACGTTACGATTTAAACTAGATATAACAAGAATTTCATAACGAATGATAGTAATTTATTTTATTTTGCAAAACTTTCTAAAGTACGTTACATAATTAGCATATTTAAATGAAATTTGATATTATTGTGAAGGGAAGTATAATCATTAGTAGTAGGGGCATTTTATTGATCTACATATTGCTACTGCATAATAATTTTAAACTCCTATTACATATAGAAAAATTAATGAGGGATGGTGTTTTATTATGAATAAACCCAAAATAGTTGTATTGGGTGCAGGGTATGCTGGTCTTACAGCTACTCGTCAATTAGCTCAAAAGTTATCACCAGAAGAAGCTGAGATTGTACTGATAAATAAACATAATTATCACTATGAAACAACTTGGCTACATGAGGTTGCAGCAGGAACGATTAATCATAACCAAGCGCGTTATATGATTTCTGATGTTGTGAATCCTAAGCGTGTTCGTTTAATCTATGATTCTGTTGTAGAGGTTAAGAAAGATGAACAGCGTGTTGTATTAGAAAACAGCGAAGTTGCATATGACTATTTAGTAGTGGCACTAGGTTTCGTTACTAACACATTTGGTATTAAAGGAATGGATGAGAACGCATTCTTCATTCAAGATATTGATAGCTCACGTGTTATTAGAGAACATATTGAATATAAGTTTGCACAGTATAGCAGTGGTGAATCTACAGATGAAAGCGACCTAACTGTATTAGTTGGTGGTGGTGGATTCACAGGAATTGAGTTTGTTGGTGAATTAGCAGATAAAATTCCTGAACTATGTAAGAAATATGATATCCCACGTAATAAAGCAAAAATTATTAACGTAGAAGCAGCACCTTCAATTTTACCAGTATTTGATGATGAATTAGTTGCTTATGCTAAAAAATCATTAGAAGATCGCGGTGTAGAATTTAGAATTGGTGCAGCTATTTCAGAATGTACTCCAGAAGGATTTATTGTTGGAGAAGATAAAGAGTTAATTAAAGCTGGTACAAGCGTATGGACTGGTGGAGTAACAGGAAGTCCAGTACTTGCAAAATCAGGATTCGAATTATTCAGAGGTAAAGTAACAGTTGAAGCTGATCTTAAATTACCTGGATCAGATAACGTGTTTATTATTGGAGATTGTTCTTGGACAATGAACAAAGAAGATGGCAAACCATTCCCTCCAACTGGACAACTAGCAATGCAAGAAGGTGTTGCTGTAGCTAAAAATATTAAGAATTCATTATATGGTTTACCAATTGAAGATTTTGTTTTCGAAAACAAAGGTACAGTAGCATCACTAGGATTCTCTGATGGAATTGGTAACATCTTTGATGGAGTAAAATTACAAGGTAAACGAGCAGCTGCAATGAAGAAGGTTGTTGATAACCGTGCATTACTTGCTGTTGGTGGAACAAAAGCAATGCTTAAAAAAGGTAAATTTATCCCATTTTAAGTTAATCTTCTACTAAAATCCAACAAATTCGGGAAAGAGGAGTAGATAAATAATGAAAAGAGTATTATGTGCCACATTATTTGTTATTGCTGCATTAGTCGGATACCGTGCAGTAAGTAATTCGATGGAAGACTCAAGAGACTTTCGCTAAATTTTAATAAGATAAATCGTCTAGCTGAATATAGTTAGGCGATTTTTTTATTCTAAAGTTTTTACCTAGATTATCGAATGCGCTTCAAAATCAACATCTCATTTTTAGTATGCTCTATGTATTTTAAGACATAATAGTTTTGAGGTGGTTTCATGAAGTTCTTATCTAATATACTAATCATACTAATAACAAGTTCGGTTTTTCCAATAGTATCTTCCGTAGATGCGAAGCAAATAACATTACAAAAAGATGAGGTATTGCATTATAATATAGAGCCAATCGATACAGCCTTTATTGATCAAACGAGGTTACATACATTAATTGAATCTTTAAGAGAACAAGTACAAATTCCTCCAGTCAATGCTACGTTCGATGACTTATTTAATATTGTCGATGGTAAGGACGGGAAAAGTTTAGATCATTATCAATTTAAAAAAGACTTTTTTAACATTTATTATGATTCATCAAAAGAATACATGCACATACCAATAAAAAATGTCAGCCCTAGAGTAGATAGGATGTTGCTTGAAGAATTAAGTAGTAAATCATTGGGTTCCTATGCAACAAGATATAACTCATCCAATGAAGATAGAAGTATTAATATAAAACTTGCAACCCAAGCAATTAATGGAACGGTCATCTTCCCTGGAGAATCGTTTTCATTTAACGAAGTTGTTGGTGAGAGAACGAAAGATAGAGGCTACAAAAAGGCACAGGTGATTGTTCGAGGTGAATTTGCAGAAGACATTGGTGGAGGTATTTGTCAGGTTTCCTCAACATTATATAATGCAGTAGAGCAAGATGGAATTCAGATTTTAGAAAGGTATACACATAGTAGAGATGTACCTTATGTTCCTCCCGGCCGCGACGCAACAGTAAGTTGGTGGGGACCAGATTTTTCTTTTAAAAATCTTTATAACGAACCGATTGTAATTAAAGCAAGAGCATCTAAAGGAAATCTTTATATTGAAATGCTGTCCAGTGATACTGTCGGTTATTTTAAAAGTAATTAAAAAAGCAGCATCCTCCGAAGAGAATACTGCTTTTTGGCATTATAAATTATTCAGCTTTTTGAAGCTCTAATTCAAAGTGGATTTTAACATCATCAGATACTAGTACGCCACCAGTTTCTAAAGCAGCGTTCCAAGTTAAACCAAATTCTTCACGGCTAATTGAAGTTTTACCGCTGAAACCAGCTACAGTTGCGCCAGCCATTGGATCTTTACTTTGTCCTTCAAATGTCACATCAAGAGTAACTTGCTTAGTAGTACCACGCATTGTTAAATCTCCAGTTACATCATAGTTATTTCCGCCAGTACTTTTAATGTCAGTAGCAACGAAAGTTAAGTTAGGATGATTTTCTACATCAAAGAAATCGCCTGAACGAAGGTGGTTATCACGGTCTTCGTTACGAGTGTTAACACTTGCAGCATCAATTGTAATATTGATTGTTGCATCTGTTAAATCTTCTGGATTAAGAACAAAAGTACCATCAAATTTATCAAAAGTACCTTTCGCTTTTGAAATCATCATATGTTTTACTGAAAATCCTACTTCACTGTGTGCTGTGTCTACGTTCCAATTTGTTTTTGTCATGTTAAATGACCTCCATGTAAATTATTTTTTAAAAGTAGATTACGTTACTTACTTTATGATACTTAGTATAGATTAATAAATAACTAATGTCAAGTATCTTTAATTAAAAATTGTTTATTTAAATATAAAATTAGTTTCTAAAAAAACCTTAGTATACTAAGATGTTTAGGCTAACTATTATCTATTCCTTCTTTTATCCACTGTTAAACTTTCTATTCCTAATTATTTCCTTTAAAATAGAGAATATCTGATATTTCGTTATAATTAAAAGATAACGAAAATCATATTATAAGAGGAGAGATAGTATGCAGAAGGCGTTTAATCCAAAATGGGACTTAGATTCAATTTTTGAAGGAGGGAGCACATCTTTAGAGTTTAAGAGATATATAGAAGATATTAAAAAAGAAATGAAAAGTTTATCTGTTCAACTCGAAGAATTCCAACCGAATGAAAAAAACGTAGATGAAAAATTAGTAAAAATTATCGATGCGTTAGAAAATATAATGACGAAGGTAAGACAAGCAGGAGCATTTGTAAGTTGTCTTAGTGCACAAGATGTAAATGATGCAGAAGCTGAAATCCTTGTTGGTGACCGAAGTGCCCTCGGTGCAGAATTTAGTGGAATTATGACTACTTTTAGAGATAAAATTGTATCAATTCCTGAAGAAGAATGGAATCAGTTACTCCAAAATGAGAATTTAAAAGAACTTACTTATATTTTAAATGAATATCGAACAAACGCTCAAGATTTATTACCTAAAGAACAAGAGGTATTAATTAGTGATTTAGCAGTGAATGGTTACCATGCATGGAATCAAATGTACAGCACACTAGTAGGTACAATGAAGGTTGAACTTGAAGAAGATGGCGAGGTAAATACATACTCTATTGGTCAGGCTTCAAATAAACTAAGTTCACCTAATCGAGAGTTCAGAAAATATGTTTATGAAAAATTAGATGCAGCATGGAGTGAGCAAGCACCATTATTTGCTCAAACCCTTAATAATTTAGCCGGGTTCCGCATCCAAACGTACAAACACCGTAAATGGGATAATATTTTACAAGAGCCGCTAACAATTAACCGTATGCAACAAGGGACATTAGATGCGATGTGGCGAGCAATTACGAATAACAAACATCATTTTGTTAAGTATTTAAATAAAAAAGCTGAACTATTAGGACTTGAAAAATTAAGTGTTTATGATGTGAATGCACCAGTATCAAAAACGGAACAAAAGTCTAGCTATACAGATGGAGCAAACTTTATCATTGAACACTTCCGTGCATTCAGTCCGAAAATGGCAGATTTTTCACAGCAAGCATTTGAAAATCGTTGGATTGAAGCAGAAGACCGTCCAGGTAAAAGACCAGGTGGCTTCTGTACAAGTTTCCCCGATAGCAAAGAGACGAGAATCTTTATGACATACTCAGGAACTGCTTCCAACATATCAACCTTAGCTCACGAACTAGGTCATGCATATCATCAACATGTGATGAATGATCTACATGGTTTAAATCAAAGATATGCGATGAATGTGGCTGAAACAGCTTCAACCTTTGCAGAAATGATTGTAGCTGATGCTGCAGTTAATAATGCTTCCTCTAAAGAAGAAAAATTAGCAATGCTAGAAGATAAGGTAAGCAGAAGTGTAGCATTCTTCATGAATATTCATGCACGCTTTATTTTTGAATTAAACTTCTATAAAGAAAGAGAAAATGGATTCGTTTCTGTAAATCGATTAAATGAATTAATGATTGATGCACAGAAAGAAGCCTATCAAGATGCTTTGGCTGACTATGATGAAAACTTCTGGTCATCAAAATTACATTTCCATATTACTGGAGTTCCGTTTTATAATTTCCCTTATACATTTGGTTATCTTTTCAGTCTTGGAATTTATGCTTACGCTAAAAAACAAGGTGGTAGCTTTGAAGATGATTACATTGCACTATTACAAGATACAGGTCGTATGACTGTAGAAGACTTAGCAATGAAACACCTTAATGCTGATTTAACGAAACCTGATTTTTGGGAAGATGCGATCGCTCTTTGTGTAGAGGATGTAGAAGAGTTCCTATCGCTGTAAATTTGTAATTATTGATTTAATTCTGTATACTAAAGATAACAAAAAAAGTAAATGAAAAGCCTACAGGGGGAGCTATTGAAGCTGAGAGTGAACATGTAAATGTTCAGACCCTTAGAACCTGTTAGTTAATACTAGCGTAGGGATTGTGGTTTTTTGATGGATAAAAAAGCAATGTGAGCGGATTCCCCATCAGGACCTTCCCTTGGCATTGCTTTTTTTGTTGGAAAAAATGCTTTCAAAAGGGGAGTTAATTCATTGAATCGAAAGAAAATCTTATTTTTAGTAGAAGTGTCTATATTTACAGCGCTTGCATTATTACTTGATATATTACCACTATCCTTTAAGCTATGGGCACAAGGCGGATCTGTATCATTTGCAATGATTCCTGTATTTATTGTTGCGTTCCGTTGGGGAATAAAAGGTGGCTTATTATCTGGTTTCCTTTGGGGGATGTTACAGATTGCTGTAGGAAATGCGTATATTCTAACACCGTTACAAGGGTTCATTGATTATGCAATTGCCTTTACAGTAATAGGTTTTGCTGGTATCTTTGCTAAGCAAATTCAAGAAGCGGTTAAAGATGGAAAGGTGAAAACTTATTTAACTTATATTACTGCTGGTGTCTTAGTAGGTTCTGTATTAAGATTTTTAGCACACTATGTTGCAGGAGCGGTATTTTTCGGATCTGCAGTTGAAGGGCAATCACCATGGATTTATTCACTAATCTATAATGCGTCTTATATGTTCCCGTCATTTGTATTATCAGCAGTACTTGTCTTTTTCTTGTTCCACAAACAACCTAGAACGTTGTTGAATCTAGCTACTAATTAATTGTTTTAAGGAATCTGCTCACATAAAAAATCCCCTATTAGTCATCTGCATAAAGCAGCTGTACTAATAGGGGTTTTTAATTACACGCGGTTAAAGCTTAGTGTTATGAGGAGTACCTAGAATGAATCAAAGTAATAGCATGATGTATGAATTATTAGTATACTTCTAAGTATAAAATATATTTGGAAGTGGGGGAAGGTCATGCAAGCATTTGTATTAGAATATGGAGAATTAAAAGTAAAGGATATGCCCGAGCCAGTAGCAGGAAAAAAAGAAGTTGTTGTTAAATTAAAAACTGCAGGATTAAATCGCAGAGACCTTTATATTCCTAGACGTCATGGGAGTGACAAAAAAGCACTTATCCTTGGATCAGATGGAGCAGGAATTGTTGAATCGATTGGAGAAGCCGTATCATCTGTTCAGGTAGGTGACGAAGTAATTATAAATCCATCGCTTCGTTGGAAGAACAACTCGGATGCACCACCTCCTAGTTTTGATATCTTAGGGATGCCTGATAATGGAACTTTTGCAGAAAAAATTGTTTTATCTGAAGATCAGGTTGAACAAAAACCTAACTACCTTTCATGGGAAGAAGCTGGCACGGTTGCTTTATCAGGATTGACAGGTTACCGTGCATTAGTAACAAAGGGTCAAATCAAGGCAGGAGACACATTATTTATACCTGGAGCAGGTAGTGGGGTCAGTACTTTCATTATTCAATTGGCTAAAAGTATTGGAGCAAAGGTAGTAGTTACTTCCCGAAGTGAAGCCAAATTGAAGCAAGCTAAAAAGATCGGTGCGGATATTGCAATATCTACACATAGTGATTGGAAAAAAGAATTAGAAGATGTTGTAATCGACCTTGCTATAGATAGTATTGGTGCTGCGACATTTAATCGTACATTAGAAGTATTAAAAAAAGGTGGAAAAATTGTCACGTTTGGAGCTACAACAGAAGATGTAGTTGATCTGAATTTGAGAGAGTTTTTCTATGGACAATATCAATTAATCGGATCGACAATGGGCAGTCGAGAAGAATTAAAAGAACTTCTTCATATGATGGAGGAATACAACATCCATCCAGTTGTTGATTCTGTCATAGACTTAAAAGATGCAAACAAAGCTTTCGATATCTTAGAAGAAAACTCACAGTTTGGAAAAATTGTCTTTAACATTTCTAATTAATAAACAAGAGCATATTCTTTTTGAATATGCTCTTACTTTTAAGCTTTTGCTTTAAATAGAATTGCTCCAATAACACCAAAGATAATTGCTGCAGAAATACCAGCACTAGTTACCTCGAACATTCCAGTAACTACACCAATGAGCCCATGTTTTTCGGCTTCAGCCATAGCACCATGGACAAGTGAATTACCAAAACTTGTAATTGGTACAGTCGCACCAGCACCAGCAAAATCAATAAGTGGTTCATACAATCCAAGACCATCAAGTACAGCCCCAGCAACTACTAATATACTCAACGTATGAGCAGGACTCAGTTTAAAAACATCGAACATAATTTGACCAATTACACAGATTATACCTCCGACAACAAATGCCCAGAAAAATATCATATGTTTCCACTCTCCATTTCAATAGAAACTGCATGAGCGATACAGGGTATTGAATCACCTTGTTGAATACTTACGGCTGAATGAAGAGCTCCAGTAGCTACAAATAACATCCGTGATATTTCCCCTTTTTTCATTCGATTTAATAGATGTCCATAAGTTACAACAGCCGAACATGCAGAACCACTTGCGCCAGCTAAAACATGCTTTTTATCCCCATAAATAGTGAGCCCACAATCTAAATATTGTTTCTCAGAAAGGTTAATTTGTTGTTTCCTTAGTAAGTCTAAAGATGTCTGTCTACCGATTTCACCAAGGTCACCGGTTACGATAAGATCGTAATAACTGGGCTCTAGATTTCTTTCTTTTAAATGAGTAGCAATCGTTTCTGCTGCTGCAGGCGCCATCGCTCCACCCATATTAAAAGGATCAGTAATCCCCAGATCAACTACTTTACCAATTGTTGCAGATGTAACTCTAGGGCCTGTGCCTGTTTTTCCTAATAATGCACATCCAGCACCAGTCACCGTCCACTGGGCAGTTGGAGGCTTCTGTCCTCCATAGTCATTGGGGTAGCGGTATTGTCGCTCAGCTGCAGCATGATGACTAGCACTACCAGTTACAATATAGTCGGCACCATTTGCATCCATTATTATAGAAGCTAATGCTAATCCTTCAGCGGTTGTCGCACAAGCACTAAATAATCCGAGATATGGAATCCCAACCGTTTGCGCAGTAAAATTTGTTGGAGTCATTTGATTAATTAAGTCTCCACTAATAAAAAAATTTACATCTTCATTTGTGATATTTCCTTTTTGAACGGCAAATTCTATAGCTTCTTCCATAAGTTTTTGATGTGCTTTTTCAAAAGATGCTTCTTGTACTCGATTATCATCAACTATTTTATCGAAATCATTTTTAATTGGGCCTTCACCTTCAAAAGGCCCCCCAACGGTTCCAGTTGCAAGGATTACTGGCGGGTTTGAGAAAGTCCAGGTCTGCTTTCCAAGTAACATTAGATGACCCCCAATTGAATGAGGATCGTTTTTATAAGGGCAACGACAAATGCAGAAAAGACACCATAAACAATTACTGGCCCAGCTAGTTTTAACATATTGCTACCTACGCCTAGGATAAACCCTTCTGTACGGTATTCAATTGCTGAAGATATTACCGCATTGCCAAATCCTGTTACGGGAACAGCAGAACCAGCACCACTAAATTGTCCAATTCTATCGTAAAGACCGAATCCAGTTAGGAGCATGGTTATGAAAATAAGTGTTGCTACTGTCGGATTTCCAGCAGTCTGTTCTGTAAAATTGAAATTATATATATAAAAGGTAGAAATTAATTGTCCAATAAAGCAGATAAATCCTCCGACAAGAAAAGCTTTTATGCAATTTTTTAGTAGAGGACGTTTGATTTCTTTTTTTTCTAGGAAATCTTTATATTCTTCGACATCCTGAGGTGACTTTTTTTGTTTCGACATAGTGTTTGCTTCTCTCCTTGTAAGTTAGGTTTCTTCTTTGGAAAGTTTAATAATCCTTTCCATTTCCCTTTCAAGATCATGTTTGGAAATTTTCTTGTTTCTAATTTTCTCCTCAAGTGCTTCTATCTCAAGTGCAATTTTTCTATCTGTTGTAACTTCTAAGTCCATTTGTCTTAGCTCATATCCTAATTCTTTTTCGATTTCTTTACGGAAATCTTTTAATTGAAAGCGATCGTGCTGTTTTGGAATGACAGCTAAGATTAATTTATCAGTTGTATTAACTGCGTATACTTCTTCATGATCTTTGTTTGCTTTGATAAACTTCTTAACAAATGCAGCCGTATTCTGATTAATATTTGTTGAAGTCTGACTGAACGAAATGTTATTTTTTTGACGTTGTTCATCTGGATTTGTCGTATTTGTACAAGCACTAAGGATGAGTAATAGGATTACTGGTAGAATCCATAATCTAAAAGGCATGTTCTTCCTCCTGCGAATAATTATGGTTATATTTTTTGGTAATCCGCTTGAAATATACTTGGTATTTCCTTCCTACAACAAAAAAAGCAAGTACAGAGAGTGAGTTCTCTGTACTTGCTCGTATCGCACTATTTTTGATTTAACTTTTTTGATTGCACATATGGACCGACATCTGTTCTCGTCGATTGGCTAAATTTATCAACCATTTGATTTGACCAATTATCAGCACGATTATTGGATGAACGAGATTTGTAGTATTTATAAAGTGTTTCATCGTAATCTTCAATATAACGTTGCTTGTCCTTCTCATATCCATTCTCATGAAATACTGCTTCAAAAGGTAATCGCGGTTTTACCTCTGGTTTATGTTCTGGATAACCTACAGCAAGCCCATATAAAGGAATAACGTAATCTGGCAAATTTAATAAGCTATCAACTCGTTTGATGTCATTCCTTAAACTTCCAAGGAAACAAATACCCAAGCCAAGTGATTCTGCTGCGATCACCATGTTCTGGGTTACTAAAGCTGCATCTGTAACAGTTACAATAAATTGCTCGGTTGTTTCAATTGAATTTATGATAGCATCTTTATTTTCATCTGAGGCAAGCTCAACATGTCGTTTTAAATCAGCACAAATAACAAATAAGTAGCCATTGTCTTCTACATAGGGTTGTCCAGATACTTTTTGTAATTCCTTTTTAAGCGTATCATCTGTAACCCCAATAATAGAATATGCCATTACGTTACTTGAAGTAGAAGCTCGTTGTCCTGCTTCGACAATTATTCTTACTTGTTCGTTAGAAAGTTTTTCACTGGTAAATTTACGAATAGAGCGGTGATTATGTAATAATTGAATCGTTTCATTCATTGCTTTCTTCCTTTCTTAGGTGTTAATCTTCATACAATTGATAAATTACTGTCTGAACAGAATTTGTGGTAGAACTACTCCATTCATTATAGGATTCTTTATTTAATTCAACAATTTCCGGAATAGAAACTGATAGATGATCCTCATCTATCCACTCAACAGATACAAATGGCCAGTTAAAATTTAAGATATTTGAAGTCAGTTCTTCATTGTAAAGAGGCAGGGATTGCCAGTTTAAAATATCAAAAATAACAATATTATTTAATGGAACCTTGTCCTCTATGGAGCGACTAAATTGAATAGCAACTTTCGTTTCATCTGGTGATAAAATAATATGTGAAAACTCGGCCAAATCAGCAAGAAGAAAAGGTTGCTTCTCTTGATTTTCGTGGAAGATTAGATAAGAACAACGATCATTCGAACAAGAAAAGCTCAATAAATAAATTGGTTCATTCGTAATATCTAGTCTTTCAATAGACATATTTTCTATGGCATTCTGTGGGTTTTCGAGAGGATTTAAGTACTCAGCAAGAATAGGTACTTTATTAATATCAATTAAGATATTCTCTTCCTCGAGGTTAAATTCAATAAATTGAACTTTTCCTTCACGAGCCTCTTCCATTTCTTCATCAGCAACTTCCAAATCAGCAGGAGCATTCTCAAAAACTTCTTCTACTTTAGAAATTGCATCTTTGTTTTCAGTAGTACATGCAGTTAGTATAGTAGCCATCAATAGTAAAGTTGCAAATTTAATCATAGCGTACTCCTTAAGCTAATGTTTATTGGCAAATCTGTTTTTACAGATCGACTTAATTATACAATAATTCTATTTTACATGCATTTTCTTTGTTTTTTGCAGGTGAGGTGGTTATTTTTATTATATCTTCCATTTTCAATAGCAGATAAATTTGATACACTTCAACTATCAAGAGAGGGGATGTATGATGAAAACATTTAAATTAAAAAAGATAGAGATTGTAGATTATGATGCAGCACCATATAAAGCAAATGATGTCCCACTAATTGATGGACTTATCATCAATAGAGAAGATAACGACCATAATTGGTTAATCGAAGCTTTTGTTGAAAAAGAGTATATGGAGTATTTTAAGCAGATTCAAGCAACTCATGATGAACTAATTGTACATGTAAAAATTACAACAGAATTAAATGAGAAAGCGACATGTCTCTCAAAAATCATTGGAATCAAAGAAATTGGAGATCGGATGAATGTCTTATTTTTAGGAAAAATGATTGATCAAAGAACAACCAAATTAGAAGCATATTTACAAGAGCTTGTTGAAGAAGGGCATAAAGGAGACGTTCTTCTTGAAAAATTCAAAGAAAAAATTTAACGGATAAAGGAAGTTTGTGATGACCTCAACGCGGCTAAAATACAAATGGATTACCAAACTAACTCCAGTACAGGTTTTAATTATTCTCTATCTGTTAACTGTTGCTATCTCTACAATCCTACTGTCCATTCCGTATGCCTACCAGGATGAAGTATCTATACTTTTTATTGATAAATTATTCGTGGCTGTAAGTGCGATAAGCGTTACGGGCTTAACAACAGTCCAACTAGGTGAAACTTTTAGTACATTTGGGATAATCCTGATTACTATATTATTACACCTTGGCGCAGTTGGTGTTATGGCTACAAGCACATTAATTTGGCTTTTTCTTGGAAAGAAAATTGGACTTGCAGAACGCCGTTTAATTATGACCGATCAAAATCAAACGAGCTTTACTGGAATGGTTCGTCTTATTAAAGAGATTTCTATCCTGGTTTTAGTTGTGGAGGGAATATCCATCCTCATCTTAGGTTTATATTATCAAAAGTATTATGCGACATTGTCTGAAGCATTTTTTAATGGTTATTTTACTACGATAACAGCTATATCAAATGGTGGATTTGATCTTTCGGGCGAATCCATGCAACCTTTCTCAAACGATTACTTTATACAAAGCATTGTGATGTTTCTAATCATATTCGGTGCAATTGGTTATCCTGTGTTGATAGAAATTAGGGAATTTCTTTTTAAAAAAAGAAATGCTCACAACCTATTTAGATTTAGTCTATTTTTTAAAATCACCACAATAACTTTCTTTGGTTTAATTGTGATTGGTACAATAGGAATATATTTACTTGATTATAATCGTTTTTTTATGACTGGTGCTTGGCATGAAAAGTTATTTTATGCTTTATTCCAATCGGTAACAACGAGAAGTGGTGGTTTATCAACTTTAGATATTGATTTACTTACTGACGCCAATCAGTTGTTTATTTCTTTATTAATGTTTATAGGCGCTTCTCCAAGCAGTGCAGGTGGTGGGATTAGAACAACTACTTTTGCGTTAGTTCTTTTATTTATCATAGCGTATGCTCGTGGGAAAAAGCATGTTCGAGTATTTAATCGTGAAATTAATGAAGATGACCTTGTTAAAGCAATCTCAGTATTTATCGTTGCAATTTTCATCATGTTTATTTCTGTATTATTTATTTCAATGAATGAGGAATTTACTTTGCAACAAATTTTATTTGAAGTTACCTCTGCTTTTGGAACTGTTGGCTTATCGCTTGGGATAACTGGAGAGTTGAGCAGCTTGAGTAAGATTGCTCTAATGATTTTAATGTTTGTTGGAAGGGTAGGTATCCTTACCATCTTATTCTCCTTCAAACCCAAAAAAGCAAAGGATAAAGTTCAATATCCAAAAGAAAAAATTCTGATTGGATAAAAAAATGAGGCAGAGACAAAAGGGTTTTATCAAACAAACCACTTTTGTCATTGCCTCTATTTAAATCCTAAAAGTAAAATGCTGCTCCTACGATGATGAGTAGGATAAACAATACTACGATTAACGCAAAATTATTTCCATAGCCACCACCAGTTGGATATCCACAACCTTGACCGAAACCATATCCATAGCCCATAGAAACTCACCTCCCACCTCTACTGTCTTACTATATGCAAGAGGTGAAAATTAGGTATAGACATTCGCACAGTTAAGAATTTATCCTTCCTTATTAATTGGTAACTTCATTCATATTTACAATCTTCAATTGGTCATTTTCGTACGCAAAAATAAATTCAAATTGTCTTTCAGAAGAAATATATTCATCTTCTGAAGCTTCATCTCTTTTTTCAATTTCTACAGTAATAGTTGTCTGTATTTGATTAT
Source organism: Oceanobacillus sp. CAU 1775 (assembly GCF_054482815.1). NCBI lineage: Bacteria > Bacillati > Bacillota > Bacilli > Caryophanales > Bacillaceae > Oceanobacillus > Oceanobacillus sp. CAU 1775. The sequence goes on from NZ_JBTLRO010000004.1 coordinate 178,243, forward strand.
TTTCAACGACATTACTTTCAATTTCTGAGAAGTCTAAATCAACGATAGCAATATAACGATTTCTAAAATCTGAATAGGATGTGCCTTTTTGTAAATCACTAGCAAGAAGGGAGTATGCATTTACATAATCTCGAATTGCAATACTGTCCCAAAAATGTTCTGTTAAATAAATAGAATCCTGAAGACCTTGCTCCATATTATCCTGATTAATCATGTCAATTACACTAGGGAACTCTAATTGATCATTCACAGCAGTATTTGACCACTCTTGGACTTGTTCAATCACTTCGCTTATAGGAATGCTAAATCCTAATAGTCCATCTTCTGTACCTACAGAATTAATGCCAATAATTTCCCCAGTTTCTCTCTTAATTAAAGGACCACCACTATTTCCATGTGTAATTTGAGCAGATATCTGATACACATTAGAATAGTCATAACCATCTACTTGGAAATCACGGTCTGTTCCAGAAATAATACCTAATGTAACTGTATTTTGAAATCCGTGTGGACTCCCGAGTGCAATAATCTCTTCACCAATTTCAGCTAATTCTTCCGATATCGGTAAATAATCCATATTGGCTAATTGTGGAACGCGGATAACTGCTATATCTGTTTCCTCACTAATTCCGACAATCGCAGCAGGATAGAATTGTGCATTTGCTGTTCGGACATAAATTGAATCCATGTCTTGAATAACATGTGCATTTGTAATGATGTCGCCTTTGTCATTATATAAGAATCCAGAACCAGTAATTGTTTGGTATTCGTTTTGACCTTCAATTTGTATAACTGTTTTTTCCGCTTCATAGATGATCGATTTTAAATCTAGTGTACTTGACTCCTCTGTAATCATTGAAACGATTGGTTGATTAATTTCAGGTTCATTTGCTTTCCAATCTGTATACTGTTTTACAAATAAAAATCCACCAAAAAGTAAAAAAAGAACAGATAGGATAAGTGGTAGATAGCGTTTGTGCCTCATGAAGTCTCACCTCAGAAGATTTAGCACAGAAGTTAATTTGTATACCAGGTTATTTTTTTCACTTCTGCTTTTAATCTTGTACTTTTCTCTTTCAAATCAAAATGTGTAAATTCAAATTTCCCATTTTCTAAAGGATAAAGCATATCTGGGAAAACAAAAATTTCATTTGTAAGTATTTCTTCATCATTTCTTAACAATACATACTCTACCATAATAGAATCAATTGGTACGGTAGCATTGCTTTTTACTTCACCTTTAATAACGACTTCATCATCTGCATTATTCTCTAATTTCACAGATAATAATTCAATTGCATCATTTTCATTTATTTGGTGCTCTTTTGATGCAGTATCAATCGCTTGTTCCATTCTGTCTTTCGCGTCTGCTTCAAAAGCAAGCTTCTCTTTATTTATGTTTGTTAATAAACTTTGGAGCTTTTCAGAATCCGGAGCATATTTTAAGCCATCTTCGGCAATTAATATAGCATCATTAAATTGATTATTATTAAGCTCTTCACTTGCTCTAGAAAAAGTATAATCAATAATTCTTTCCCGAATAGAAGAGACGATCTCAGGTGACTCTGGGTGGTTGATTTCATCAGCTTCCCAAATCAGTATCCGAAGTTCATTAAATGAAGGACCATCATCTAATTTTACTTTTAATTGTTCTAACTTTGCGAGTGCATAATAGTTATTAAGCTTTTCGATTAAGAGGCTGACCGCTGGACCGTGAAAAGCTGTTAATTTACTTTCTAAAGTAGAAATTAGTGCAATGGATTCTTCAAATTCACCATTTTCGAGTAGTCTCTGAACTTCTACTAATTCTTCTTCTGTTTGATTCGCTACATTTGTGTAATTATATAAAACTTCTGCTTGAGAGAAATGTTCTTTTTGATTTAATGATGCTTGTAGTAACTCATTAGCTTCCGTATAATTTTCTTCCATAAGCAATACTTCAGCTTCATTATATAATTCCAAGGCTTTAGCAGATTTATGTTGGAGTAAAAAAGAATATGCTCCAACTGCAAGTACGACAACAAGTATAGAAAGGATAGGAAGCATCCACCATTTAGATATTTCTTTTTTTCTTTCTGTTCGTGTCAACATGTCTTCTGGAAGAGCCTTGCCACATTTAATACAATAACTTTCTTCCTCTTTTACTGGTGTTCCACAATGAGGACAATAGAGCATAATTTCACCTCCAGATACTTTTACTAATTTTATCACATTATCGCTTTCAATAGTCGGAGAAAGTTGGTATTATAAAGGTAAGGAAATTATTACATAATAGTTTATATAATTAAGATGACATTGAAAGGAGTGCAGCGAAATGGAAGTACTATTTGCATTGGTTCTATTTACAATTCTTGCACTAAATATTGGCTACTGTGTGTTTGACAACGATAAATAATAAGATAGGCAGTCGTAATTATAACGACTGCCTATTTTTTATGAGAAATATTGTAACCTTAACGCGTTAAGTCCCAATTGTTAAATGGGTAAATAATTATCTCGGATTTTCCTATAATTTCTGTACGATCAATATAGCCTAAGCCATTGCGACTATCTTTACTTATTGCACGATTATCTCCCATAACAAAATAACTGTCTTCATCAAGAGTAAAAGGCCCGTGGGTGCCAGTTTTATCTAGGTCAGCTTCTCTTAAAAAAGACTCCTTATATTCTACACCATCAATGTAAATAGAATTATTTTTTATTTCTATTACTTCTCCAGGTAATCCAATAATACGTTTCACATAATTTTTAGTTGGTTGTTCAATGATTACGATATCGCCTCTTTTTGGCTCATCTATAAAATAGATAAACTTATTGAAGATTAGTTTATCTCCATTTTCCAAAGTTGGTTCCATACTCTCGCCTTCAACAACAGAAGTTGCAAAAACAAAGGTATGTAGAATGAATGCAATCACCACAGCGAATACAATTGCTCTTATCCATTCTTTCCAGCTATTACTAGATTTACTTTTCATCTCGATCATCCCTTCATTTATCCATATTATCATAGAAAAATTGACTTATCGAATTCAAAAGTAATTCTTTTTTAATAGATTAAATCACTAAAAAGAAGATGCAATTGTGACTTAATAGTGAAGTTTTGGCTAATTTAGAAAATTAATTAATAAAATGTTCACGCAATTGTGACTGAAAGGTTGGAAAATGGGGTATAGTAGAAATAGTACTTTGTAAAGGGGTGCAGCAAATGAGACCAAAGCGTTTAAACTATGACCAATTAGTCGACCAAAATATCCAAGATATTTTAAAAGATGAGAATAGAATTGATCAATTAGAAATGCGATTAGAAAAAAGACACGAAGCGTCTGCTCTAAAACACAGAGAGCAAACAGACAACAAAGTTTAAACTATTACTTGTAGAAAATGAATTAATATAAAAGGCAGAGCTTAAATTTAAGCTCTGCTTTTTATATTTGTCCATCTTAAGGCTTATTCACGTTTCAAGACCTTCCGAGCATAGACAGCTCTGCTTCCATACACTTGAATTAGAATTACTGCACCGATAATGAGAGCCATCCCTAACATTTGAATAAAAGAAAAGGATTCCTTAAATATAAAGATTCCAATAATAGTAGCTACAACGGGTTCAATTGTCGTTAGAATGGAAGCTTTCGATGCTTCTGTATGATTTAATCCATATGTATAAATGATATAAGCGATTGCAGTTGGTAGTAAACCTAGACCGAAAGCATAAAACAATACCTCTGGTTCAAACAGTAAGGCTCCTTTTTCTTTATAAGGAAAGAAGGGAAGTAATGTAACGGCAGCTACAAGAAAAGTAAAGGTCGTAATTGTTAAACTACCATATTTCTCTAAAGCGTACTTGCTAAAAATACTATAAAAAGCATATCCAATGGCTGATCCAAGACCAAATACAATACTTGCAAACTTAAAAGCCTCTGTATTAAAAGGAATTAAACCAACTACTAGGCTAGTACCAAATAATGTAATAATGAGCGCTATAACTTTTACCTTTGTCAAAGCTTCCTTAAATAAGAAGAACGACAAAATCGTTACAAAAGCAGGAGCAGTATATAAAAGTGCTGTGGCAACTGGTATAGATGAAATTTCAATTGCAGTAAATAAACAATAATTGAAGAAGATAATACTAAAAACACCTGTACCAATAAAGTATTTGATATCTGTAAATTTATGTAGTTTTAAAGTTTTTGGCGATGTTATCAAAAAGTATAATACGAGAATCAAAGCAGAAGTCCAAGCTCTTAAGGTGACGACTTCCATCGGTGAAAACCCGAATGCATAGAGATTTTTTACATAGAAACTTATTGTTCCCCAGAGTGTAGCGCCAATGATAATGCTTATAAATGCTTTGTTCAATTCAATCTCTGCCTTTCTTATAGGAAATCATATGACTCTAATTATAAAGGTAATTTAGAAGTATATCTATATTTAAGGGAGGCAATACTTTTAATGGCTTACTGAAAGAGAGGGATAGAATGGAAGCGGATTTAATTATTTATAACTACCAAGCAATATTCTTATTGGCAGTATTATGCCTATTTACCGTCGTATTCTACTTTATGTATCAGTTAGTGAATTATGGAATGAAACGTAAACTCTATTATTTACTTAGTTATTTCTTTGGAAGTATATTATTTATAAATTTATTTGTGATTTATTTATGGTACACCAATCAAGCACAAAGAATAACAGAATTCATTCCATTATTACTTCAAATAATAGGGATGTTTGGGATAATATTTGTTACATGCAGAAGTTTATATTTTGTTTTTAAAAGATTAGTAAAAAAAGCGCTAAAAGTTAGGAGACTTTAACGCTTTTAATATCTTCTTTTATTTGATGGTGGCCATTCCATTTTACCAAGGGAAGAGGGGGTGTAATATGCTGATGAGTATTCTCTTTTAACTTTCTGTTTACTTTTTTGCTCAGGTTTCCAATCAATCAATGGATACAAAATCCTTTTTGCTTGGGAAAGTGACATTTTTGTTTGGGGATTACGGTAATTTTTATCTAATGAGCCAAGATGCTCTAATTCCTTGAAGTCTTCTTTTGTTGGGGGAATATGAAAGTAATAATTCCCGACTTGTACAAGTAATGTTGAGTGCTGATTACTAAATTTCGGACGCTCTGAAAAATGTAAACCTATCTTTTTCGCATCATTGTCTTTTATTAATTTATTTATAGCTTCTTTTTTTACAAAATATAAATGCTGTGGCTCTGGTGCAGTTTTTGCATGACGGTTAACAGTAAAAATAGCTTGTGCAATTTCATCTAGACGTTCTTCTTCTATCAATCACTTTATCCTCCTTTCGACATTTAATAATTCAATCGTAACGTAACAGCCGTTATTAATCAAATAGATTATCCAGAAAAAACAAAAACATAAACCCTGCAAAGTATCAAGATTTGCAGGGCATGGTGTATTTACTCGTTCAATTTTCGTAAATCATTCATGATTGTTTCCATACTTGCCGATCTCACACCATCATAGTTTTTAATAACAGTACCTTCAGGATTAACTAGGAAAAAGCTAACACCGTGCGTTACTTGGTCTGTTCCTTCAGGTGCTTCAGCTAATAAGCTTTTAAATGTTTTTATTGATATTTCTTTTATTGTCTGAAAGTCATAGCCTGTTAAGAAGTTCCAATTACTGAAGTCAGCACCATAGCTTTCTCCATACTCTTTTAAAATTTCAGGTGTATCATAATCAGGTTCGACACTAAATGAAACTAGCTGAACATTATCAAAACCTTCTTCAGCCATTTGATCTTGTAAATTTTTCATATTAGCAGTCATTGGTAAGCAAACTGTATCACAATTAGTAAAAATCATATTAGCAATCCAGTAATCGCCTTTTAAATCATCAAGAGCAAAAGGTTCGTTATCTTGATTGGTAAATTCAAATTCAATAAAATCCTCGTTCATATTTGTTTCAATAGCTTCTCCACAGCCAACAAGAAAAAGGGAGAATGCCAATGTCAGTCCAAAAAATAGTCGTTTCATGAATAGACAGACTTCCTTTCATAAATAGAATAAGTGCATTTAGAACAAGTATAACATTTGTTAAAGTCTTTTTTAGTATTTTAGATTCGTTTCGTGTGAAACCTTTATGACATCTTTGCTTTTAGTGTGTATTCATGAATTTCGGGTCGGCAAAACAGGCGATATGGTAGCCTCGTTGTTCCAATACCGGCATTGACATATAGATCAAGTTTATTCTCGATTCGATATTTACCTAATACATATTTCTCCGCATATATTGGAGTATATAGATGACCAAGAATAGGTAAGCGCACTTGACCACCGTGGCTGTGCCCAGATAATTGTATATCAATAGGAAATTGAACCGCTGTATCCGCAAAGTCAGGTTCATGCGCAAGGAGCATTGTAAACGAATTAGGATTTGCATTCGCAAGTGCGGCTCGTAAATCAGGTTTACCAAGCATCATGTCGTCTATACCGGCTATTATAAAGTTAGAGTGAATTTCTACATGACTATTCTGCAATAAAGTAAAACCTGCATTATCCATAATCTCTAAAAGTCTGTCTGTTCCATAACCTCCATGATCATGGTTTCCATAGATCCAATACTTCCCTTCTGGGGCATCTAATTTTAATAAGGATTGTGAAATTGCTTGTTCAAATTCTTCATTAGAGTATTTGGGATCATCAATTAAATCTCCAGTAAAAACGATTATATCAGGTGATAAGTTATTTATTTCAGTTACAAGTTCTTCTAAATCTTCTATAGAGTAATGGAAGCCAAGATGTGTATCAGAAAATTGAACGATTTTTTTATTGTGTAGTTGTTCTGGTATTTTTTTTGATTGAATAATTTCTTTTCTAATTTGAAGAGAGGAGGGTTCTATTTCTCTACCATAAAAAAAAGTTCCGCCAACTAATCCAATTAGTCCTACGAAAGAGCCGATTGCCCTTTTTAAAAATGATCTTCGGTTCATATATTTCAATCCTTCGTTTGAATTAGTAGTTTTATACCAGATATCGAAATTGTCTGTTAATTAGTTGACATCTATTTGGTAAAAGGATAGACTTTAATTAAGTAAAGTAATTCTACAACATATTTCTCTTTGAACTACTTCGATACTCAACTATCTTAACACATTGTATGACAACTCAAAATGACTTACAAGCAAAAGTAAATGGTTAATCATATCCTATTTATAACTAGATAAAATTAATTTACTTCTTAGATGAAAATAATTCCGGCATATTGTTTCAATAACTGGCTTGTTATCTGATACAATATAAATAGTCAGTAAAATAAGCTTTTTTAAAAAATTATTAGTGAGGATTTGTTGTTATAAAAAAAGGGTACGATTCTTATTGACATGCTTATTTAGTGAATTTTAAAGTAGTTATTTAAAGTTAAGTCAATAAATAGGGGGTAATTTGTATGAGTACAATGCAAGAGAAACAAATTCAAAACATTTCAATCGAAGAATTAATGATATCATCCGAAAAAGTAGCACATGTACAATTAAATAATCCATTAGAACACGCGTTACTTGTCTTAATCAAGTCAGGTTATGCTGCCGTCCCAGTTCTGGATTCATCTTATAAGTTAGCAGGTATCATTGGAAAGACAGTAATTTTAAATGAAATTCTAGGCTTAGAGAGAATCGAATTTGAAAAGTTATCCAATATGCAAGTGCATGAAGTTATGAATACGGATATACCTAGAGTTACGAAAGACGAAAGCTTAATTGATGGGTTAAATGCAGTAATTGATCACGCATTTGCGTGTGTAGTCGATGAAGACGGATTCTTCGACGGCATCTTAACAAGACGAGCAATCTTAAAAGAAATTAAAAAAGATATTTATACAAAAGAATTTAAGAAATAAATATAACCATATTAAAAATACATTCTCTTAGTGGAGGATGTATTTTTTAATTTGTTTTAATAAAATTGTTACTACTTTTTAAAATAAAGATAGCAATTTATTTCGAATTCCGTTATATTTATAATTACGAAACTTTTGAAGGAGGAACAAGATTGGATATTTTCAAACGACTTAAGAGATTTTATTGGCCATATAAAAAATACTTTCTTTGGTCATTATTATTTCTCGTGCTCTTTACAGTAATAACAGTTGTTTATCCAATAATTCTACAAATCACGATTGATGAAGTGGTTTTAAAGGATAATTATGCACTAATGCCTTACCTTGCAATCATATTCTTTGGACTTATGATGATTAAAGCAATCTCAGGTTTTTCTTTTCAATACTTAGGAGATATATTCGGTATGACATCCGTATTTAAGCTGCGTAACGCACTTTACAATAAACTCCAAGTATTATCATTCAAGTACTACGATAACTCAAAGACAGGCGATATTATGTCTAGATTAACTGCTGATGTTGAGGGCTTTCGCTTCTTCTTATCTGCGGGATTTGCAGAGTTAATTAGAATCGTCTTATTGATCTCTGTAAGTTTAAGTATCATGTTTTATTATTCGGCACCACTTGCTGTTGTTACAATGCTTGCAATGCCTTTCTTAGGTGTGATTGTCTATAAGTTTGATAAGCAAGTGCACCCAGCTTTCCGTGGTATTAGACGTTCTTTTGGTAAATTAAATACAAGAGTTCAGGAAAATATTAGTGGGATGAATACAGTTAAGTCTCTTTCAAGAGAAGATTTTGAGATTGACCGTTTTTCTAAAAGTAATGATGATTATCGCCAGAACTATATCTATACTTCAACGCTTTGGGCTAAATATTTCCCCCTTATGGAGTTCATCGGAAATATTGCAGTCGTTTCATTGCTTGGGTATGGAGGATATCTTGTTATCTCAGAACAAATGGCACTTGGTGCCTTAGTAGCTTTCTTCAGTCTTGTTTGGTACATTCTAGGACCATTAATGAACCTAGGATTTGTAGTTAACCAATTTTCACAAGCGAAAGCTTCAGGGGAACGTTTATTAGAGATTCTTGATGAGTATGAAGATATTACAGAAAAAGAAGATGCAATTGATGTTCCGATTAAAGGTGATGTGACATTTAATAATGTGACTTTAAATTATGTTAAAGATGATGATGCTGCATTAAAAAATATTAGTTTCGAAGCTCCTTCAGGGAAGACAATTGGATTAATTGGAGCAACAGGGTCAGGAAAAACAAGTATTACTCAACTAATTACGAGATTCTATGAAGCAGATGAAGGTGAAGTGTTAGTTGATGGCCGCCCTGTTCAGGATTATAAATTAAAAACACTGCGAAGCAATATTGGGTTTGTTCTTCAAGAACCATTTTTATTCTCCACGACAATTAGAGAGAATATTGCTTATGGTCAACCGTTAGTCACTGATGATCAGATAATAGATGCAGCAAAACGTGCACAAGCTCATGATTTCATTATGGAATTGCCTAATGGTTACGATACGTTCCTTGGTGAACGAGGAATGGGATTATCTGGAGGCCAGAAGCAAAGAATTGCAATCGCACGAGCGCTTTGTATCAATCCGAGCATCTTAATATTGGATGACGCAACTTCTGCAGTTGATATGGAAACGGAATTTAGAATCCAAGAAGCTTTAAAAGAAGTGATGCAAGGCAGGACCTCTTTTATCATTGCACATCGAATTTCTTCTTTACAGCACGCTGATGAAATTTTAGTGTTAGAAGAAGGGGAAGTGAAGGAAAGAGGTACACATCAAGAGTTATTGGAGATAGACGGTATTTATCGCCGTATCTATAATATTCAATATCAAGATAGACAAGAAATAATGGAAGCTGTTAATCAGTAGTGGAATAGGAGGTAAAGCATTGGAAAATGTAAAAAAGGAAGAGAAGAAAAATCATTTAACAAGGTTCCATTATACAGTTGAGCAAGTTATCGAAAAGCAATTTAACTGGAAACAAATGTTACGTCTTTTAAAATATTTAAAGCCGTATTCTAAAACATACTTACCTGCTGCGATACTTATGATGTTGATCTCAACATTTGTGCGCTTAACCGTACCAATCCTAATCGGTCAGGTAGCAATTGATGTAGCCATTGAAAATAAAAATACCAGTCTATTAACTTGGTTAGTTGTTATTATAGGAGTATTATACTTACTAAATTATGGAGCGAACACATTTAGAATAAAATGGGTGAACCTCTTAGGCCAAAACGTCATATACGATTTACGCCATCATTTATTTTCACATGTTCAACGATTGTCACATCGATTTTTTGATAATCGTTCAGCGGGTTCCATATTGGTACGAATATTAAATGATATAAACTCGCTTCAAGAGTTATTCACAAATGGAATCATTAATTTATTAATGGATACGATCACTTTACTTGGAATCATTATCATATTATTTGTTCTGAGCCCACAATTGGCAATTGCGGTATTGATTGTTGTTCCAATTATGTTCTACATCTCGACTAGATTACGTAGAAATATACGTCGTTCTTGGCAAGAAGTTCGTATTCATCAATCAAAAATGAACTCACATTTAAATGAAGGTATCCAGGGAATGCGTATCACACAATCTTTCTCCCAGGAAAACGAGAATGCTGAATTCTTTGACGGAGTAAACAGAGGATTCTTCGACAGTTTTAAGAATGCTGCTAGAAAAACCGCTTTCTTTAGACCGTTTGTTGATCTGAGTGATGCGATTGGAACGATAATTTTAATTGTATTCGGTGCATACTTGATTTTATTGGGTGAAGGAAATGGCGGAATTTCTATTGGTACATTCGTAGCCTTTGCATTTTTCACAGGCATGTTCTGGGAACCAATCTCTCGCTTAGGTCAGATGTATACACAATTACTGATGGCAATGGCATCTTCCGAAAGAATTTTTGAATTCCTAGATGAGCAGCCAAATGTAGAAGAGAAAGAAAATGCCTACGTATTTGAGGATATGGAAGGGAATATTGAGTTTGATAAAGTCCAATTCTCTTATGATGAAAGCCGTATAGCTCTTCATGAAATCTCATTAAAAATGCATGCTGGGGAAACGATTGCTTTAGTAGGTCATACGGGAAGTGGAAAGTCTACAATCGCTAACTTAATCAGTAGGTTTTATGATCCGACAAAAGGTGCAGTGAAGATAGATGGACATGATTTACGTGATGTACAGCTTTTAACTTTACGAGAAAAAATAAGTGTCGTGTTACAGGATACATTTATCTTCTCAGGTACCATCATTGAAAACATACGCTTTGGTAGACCAGATGCAACAGATGAAGAAGTAATGGAAGCAGCTCGAGTGGTAGGAGCGGATGACTTTATTCAACGACTTGCAAATGGATATTTTACAGAGGTAGAAGAGCGTGGAAATATCTTATCAGCAGGGGAGAGACAGCTACTCTCATTTGCACGTGCATTATTAGCAAATCCTAGCATTATTATCATGGATGAAGCAACCGCAAGTATTGATACAGAGTCTGAAGTAAAAATTCAAAAGGCCTTGAAGCTATTATTAAAAGGAAGAACCTCTATCATTATTGCCCATCGCCTATCAACAATCCGCGATGCCGACAAGATCTTTGTACTTGAAAATGGTAGGATATTAGAACAAGGGAATCACTTTGAGTTGATTAGTCAAAAAGGAAAGTACTATGATTTAGTAAAATCCCAATTTACAATGCTCGATAAAGAATAATCAGAGTATCTATATTAGAAGGAGACGATATCATTTGTCTCCTTCTTTTTATCTGTTTCGCACTGATTATGGTAATATATATGAATAGTTAAGTAGGATGGAGGTAATCAGGTGGCAAAGGATTTCGCAGTAATTGGACTCGGTAGATTTGGCGGTAGTATATGTAGAGAATTAAGCAACGAAGGTAAACATGTACTAGCGATAGACAATAATGAAACACGAGTAAATGAATTCAAGAATATCGTTTCACATGCAGTGATTTTAGATTCTACTGACGAGGAATCATTAAAAGAAATTGGGATTCATAATTTCGAACATGTCATTGTCGCAATTGGTGAAAATATTCAGGCGAGTATTTTGACAACTGTTATTTTAACAGATTTGGGAGTAGAAAGAATAACTGTAAAAGCTCAAAATGATTATCATGAAAAAATTCTGAGAAAGTTAGGTGTTGATCAAATTGTCCATCCCGAACGTGATATGGGTAAAAGGCTAGTACAAAGCCTACTATCAAGTAATATTATTGATTTTCTTGAGCTTTCAGATGACCATAGTATTGTTGAAGTAAGGGCAGGCAAGAGAATGATTGGTAAGACTTTAATCGAACTGGATATTAGAGCGAAGTATGGCTGTAATATAGTCGCGTTAAAGCGTGGAAAAGATATTATCGTTTCTCCTGAAGTAGATGATCCAATCAGATCTGAAGATATATTAATCGTAATTGGCGAAGATAAGGATATTGATCTTTTTGAGAAAAAACTAGTAATAGAACGTTAAAAAAACACCCTAGCAGACCTTTGCTAGGGTGTTTTAATAAGTTTTTTAAATTAAACTTCCATAATAATTGGAAGTACCATTGGACGTCGTTTTGTTCTTTCAAATAAGAATGGTGCAATTGTATCAGTGATTTCATTTTTAATTTCAGACCACTGATTCGTTCTACGACTCATAACTTTATTTAAATGAACAGTTACAAGTTCTTGCGCTTCTTTAATAAGATCTTCAGACTCTCTCATATATACGAATCCTCTAGAGATGATATCTGGTCCTGAAGCAATTTTGAATTCTTTCATATTGATGCTGACTACAACGATAACAAGTCCTTCTTCAGATAGAATCCTACGATCTCTAAGAACAATATTACCAATATCACCAATGCCGCTACCATCAATATAAACAGTACCAGCAGGGATTTTACCTGCAATATCTGCAGTATCCTTACTTAACGCAAGAACGTCCCCATTATCTAGTGTGAAGCAGTTTTCAGGTGCAACATCACAAGCTATAGCTAGTTTATTATGTTCTACCAACATACGATATTCCCCATGGATTGGCATAAAGAATTTTGGTTTCATTAGACGTAACATTAATTTCTGTTCATCTTGACTACCGTGACCAGAAGTATGGACGTTACTTAATTGACCATGGATAACTTCTGCGCCTGCGCGGTATAGTTTATTTATAATTCTACTAACACTAATCGTATTTCCTGGGATTGGAGAAGATGAGAATACTACCGTGTCTCCAGGAATTAATTGTACTTGCTTGTGCGTACCGTTAGCAATTCTTGATAAGGCAGCCATCGCTTCACCCTGTGAACCAGTACATAAAATTGCAATTTCATCAGCAGGCAGGCGATTAATTTGATGGTTATCAATAAATGTTTCTTTTGGAGCATGGATATAGCCAAGCTCTAACCCTAAATTAATTGCGTTTTCCATACTGCGTCCAAATACAGCAACTTTACGGCCATGTTTTACAGCAGCATCGATTACTTGCTTCAAGCGATAGATATTTGATGCAAAGGTTGCGAAAATTAAACGACCTTCTACACGATTAAAAATATCGTTGATACTTTCACTAACTACGCTTTCTGACATTGTAAAACCTGGAACTTCACTGTTTGTACTATCGGATAGTAAGCAAAGTACGCCTTCTTTTCCGATCTCTGCCATCTTCGTTAAGTCGGCATGTTCTCCAACTGGAGTAAAATCAAATTTATAATCACCTGTATGAACGATATTTCCTGGAGGAGTCTTAACAACTACCCCGTATGAATCAGGAATACTATGCGTTGTACGGAAAAAACTTACAGATGTTTTACGGAATTTAATAACATCGTCTTCTTGAATTGTCGTTAGTTTTGCATTTCTTAATAAACCATGTTCTTCGAGTTTGTTTCTAATTAACCCAATAGCGAGTTTTCCAGCATAAATCGGCACATTTATTTCACGTAACAGATAAGGGATTCCACCAATGTGGTCCTCATGTCCGTGGGTAATAATCAATCCTTTAATTTTGTCTTGGTTTTGGACTAAATACGTATAATCAGGAATAACATAATCAATTCCTAATAACTCATCCTCAGGGAATTTAATTCCAGCATCAATAATGATGATCTCATCTTGAAACTGAACTGCATACGTATTTTTACCAATTTCACCGAGTCCGCCTAAAGCAAAGACTGCAGTTTGGTCATTTTTTACGAATTTCATAATTTAAAATTTCTCCAATTCAAAGGTTTCGGATTGTTTTTCATATGCTAGATGTGCCTCATCTAATTCTTGGATATACTCGATATTATAGTTTCTTTCTTTTAACAGCTCACGTACATCACGTACTGAGTCTGCCTCAATATAAATACTTTTCGTTCTTTCTCTTACAGGAACTTCATCAGCTATTTCTTGGAATAATACTTTAAATATCATTTAATCTCTCCTATCATTTTCTTTTACGACGTATCAAATAAGCCATGTATCGTGACATTTCGATCAATAATACATGTTGACGCTATTTATTAATTTCCAATGTATGTTTCCGTGGCATACATAAAGAATTTATTAAATTGTGATTGGTTGTAGAAACTATAGTTACCAAATTTCTTTGGAACCAAATTTGCACGAACGTAGATTTAAAAGGAAAACTTCTAAGTCTACTTATTTATGCAGTTCTATTTATAAGTTGTAGGTACACGTCCTTTTCCACCTATAAAGTCTTTCCAACGTTTCTTCAGCTTTTCTCTAAGGCGTTTTAACATGTTTACACACGTCTCCTTTCATAAATTAAGAAAAGCAACAAAACATTATACCGTTCCAATCGACTTATCTATAGTATAGTACGAAATTAAGAAATTTGAAATGATAAACAAAAAAATAATTAATTTTAATCACTATTTATAGTATTACCCTATTCTTACGAGCTAAAATCATTTGAAATAACAAAATTAAATGTGTTGTTGCTAGATACTAGTATTTTTTGCCAAACTCCTTAATTTATACATGCCCAAATAATAATAAAAGATGCCCAACTAAGTGGACATCTTTTATTTATTATTCAACGGGTGATGAATTGTCTGGAATGAAAAATGGATTTTCTTTATTAATATGATCATAAAACATAATTCCATTTAAATGGTCGATTTCATGTTGGAAGACAACAGCAATATAACCTTTCAGACGTAGCTTCACTGGATTGTTATCCATATCAGTTGCTTTAACTGTAATTCGTTTATAACGGTGAATATACCCCTCGATTTCACGATCTACCGATAAACAACCTTCACCAGTCTGTAAAAATGTTTCCTCCACCGAGTGCGAAACAATTTTAGGGTTAACAAGTCCGTAGCTATATAACTTTCCATTTGTATCTTCAAAATGAACAGCGATTAATCTTTTTTCTATCCCTAGCTGAGGTGCAGCTAAGCCAACGCCTGGTCGTAGCTTGTATTTTTCCGCAATTTCATCATCCTGGCTATTTTTTAAAAATGTTAGCATATCCTCTAATAACTCTCTATCTTCAGTCGAGATAGGTACTTCCACTTCTTTTGCAGTTCTTTTTAAGGAAGGGTGTCCCTCACGAACTATATCGTCCATCGTAATCATTTATCATTTCTCCTAACTCTGTGATTGTACAAGTAAGTATATGTTTGCTACTATTTTAACATACTAAATCTACATAACACATATATTAACTATATATACGATGGATAACCGTACTTTCGGTGGGACAATAGATTGTGTTATACTCATTGAAGATGTGCTTAGAAAATGATTTTAGGGGGGAAAAGAATGGCTCGAAAATGGATTATCATTCTATTGATAGGGTTAGTAACTGTACTTGCTGCATGTAGCGGTGAAAGTACAGCAGAAAAAATACATATGCACCTGGAAGAAACAGTTGTCTTAGAAGAAGACTACAAAAATCAACAAAGTGAAATTACTACGTTAGAAAAGCAGGAACAAGATATTTATGCAGAAATTATTGAATTAGATATGGATGAATTTGATCAAATAACTGCACTTGCTAATGAAGCATTAGCTGTCATTGATGAACGTGAGGAGAAAGTTAATCTAGAGCAGGAGAGTATCACTAGCGCAAGTGAAGAATTCCATTCTATAGAAGATTTATTAACTGACCTTGAAGATGAAGCTGCAAATGAGAAAGCAAATGAAATGTATAATACCATGGTCGAACGCTACTCAACCTATGATGAGCTATATGCCGCCTATATGGAATCCCTGCAATTAGAGAGGGAATTATATGAAATGCTTCAATTAGAAGACTTAGAGCAAGAAACGTTAAATGAACATATTGAAAAAGTTAATGAAAGTTATGAATCAATCTTTACATTAAATGATCAATTTAATGAATTAACTGTTTCGTATAATCAATTTAAAAAAGAATTCTATGAAGCCGCAGAAATGAATGTTACCTACAATCAAAATGAAGAAAGTGAATAATTTTTAATGAAACATGGGGTCGGTTCTCCTGTTGCACTCTAGTGCGACAGGAGAACCGACCCCATGTTTCATTCCAGGCTTGAAGGGAAATAATTACTACTAAAGGAGTGATATAGATGCCTTGGACAATGGAAGATTATCCTGACTCTATGAAAAACCTAGAAGATGTGACGAGGAAAAAAGCAATTGATATTGCAAATTCGATGGTTGATGATGGTTATGAAGAAGGACGGGCAATTCCGATTGCAATTGATACTGCGAAAGAATGGTATGAAAATGCAGACTCCGATGAAAGAGAACATTACCGAAAATATGGAAAACCGACAACGAGATCAAGCAAAGATAATAATTAAATAACAAAACGCTTACGGCTGCCCCTAAGGTGGCCTTTATTCTTTTATACATGCTTCATGTACTTACTGTATTAGTATTCACTGTTGTTCTGTATTGCAACAGAAATAAGTTTTTTGATTGTTCTATAACATCAAATGCGGCTTGTTATAGTGGTGATTATGTGACTAAACTTTGTAATTGACCAATTACATAAAATAAGATAATATTTAGAAGGACATGCTTTGTACCAGTAATTTAAAAATATTTTATATAACAGATTATTTTAAAGGAGAGTGACCATCTTGAAACATGTATTAGAGAGTATTGAAAGTCAATTTGAAATGTTCCAGATTTTGAATGAGGATGGAGAAATCGTTAACGAAGAGGATATGCCAGAGCTTTCAGACGATGACTTAAAAGAGTTAATGCGTAGAATGGTATACACTAGAATTCTTGATCAACGTTCAATTGCGTTAAACCGTCAAGGAAGATTAGGCTTCTATGCACCAACTGCTGGTCAAGAAGCATCACAGCTAGGAAGTCAATTTGCAATTGAGAAAGAAGACTTCATTTTACCGGGTTACCGTGATGTTCCACAATTAATTTGGCAGGGCTTACCTTTATACCAAGCATTCCTGTTCTCAAAAGGGCATTTTCATGGAAATCAATACCATGATGATCTACATGCGCTTGCTCCACAAATTATAATTGGTGCACAATACGTTCAAGCTGCAGGTGTTGCTTTAGGAATGAAATTAAGAGGCAAACAAAATGTAGCGATAACATATACAGGTGATGGTGGTACATCACAAGGTGACTTCTATGAAGGAATCAATATGGCAGGAGCATATAAAGCACCAGCTATCTTTATCGTACAAAATAACCGATTTGCAATCTCTGTTCCAGTAGAAAAGCAAACAGCTGCTAAAACATTAGCTCAAAAAGCAGTTGCAGCAGGTATCGAAGGAATTCAAGTAGATGGGATGGACGTTCTTGCAGTTTACGCAGCAACGAAAGACGCTCGTGACCGTGCAATTAATGGAGAAGGACCAACATTAATTGAAACACTTACTTACCGTTTCGGCCCTCATACAATGTCAGGGGACGATCCAACACGTTACCGTACAGAAGATCTGGATAAAGAATGGGAGAAAAAAGACCCGATTGTCCGTTTCCGTAAATTCCTTGAGTCGAAAAACTTATGGACAGAAGCAGATGAAGAAAAAGTAATTGAAGAAGCAAAAGAAGATATTAAAGAAGCAATTAAAAAAGCGGATCAGTATCCGAAACAGAAAGTTACTGACTTAATTAATAATATGTATGAAGAACTTCCAGCTAACTTACAAGAACAGTTAGAAGTATATGAAGCAAAGGAGTCGAAGTAAATCATGGCACAAATGACGATGATTCAAGCTATTACAGATGCAATGCGCAATGAGTTAAAGAATGATGAAAATGTGCTTGTATTCGGTGAAGACGTTGGACAAAACGGTGGGGTTTTCCGTGCTACAGAAGGACTACAAGCAGAGTTTGGTGAAGAAAGAGTATTTGACACACCATTAGCTGAATCAGGAATCGGTGGTCTAGCAATCGGATTGGCTCTACAAGGTTATCGCCCAGTTCCGGAAATTCAATTTTTCGGTTTCTTATATGAAGTTATGGACTCTGTGAGTGGACAGATGGCACGTATGCGTTACAGGTCTGGTGGACATTTTAACGCACCAATTACAGTTCGCGCTCCATTCGGTGGGGGAGTTCACACGCCTGAGTTACATGCTGACTCATTAGAAGGTTTAGTAGCTCAACAACCTGGATTGAAAGTTGTTATACCATCTACTCCTTATGAAGCTAAAGGATTATTAATTTCTGCAATTCGCGACAATGACCCTGTAATCTTCCTAGAACATATGAAGCTGTACCGCTCATTCCGTGAAGAGGTTCCAGAGGAAGAGTATACAATTGAAATTGGTAAAGCTGCAGTTAAACGCGAAGGTAAAGATATTACATTTGTTGCATACGGCGCAATGGTTCATACTTGTTTGAAAGCTGCTGAAGAGCTTGCTAAAGAAGGAATTGAAGCAGAAGTAATTGATTTAAGAACTGTATCTCCAATTGATTATGATACAATTCTTGAATCAGTTAAGAAAACAAATCGTGTAGTTGTTGTTCAAGAAGCACAACGTCAAGCTGGTGTTGCAGCTAACGTGATGGCTGAGATTCAAGAAAGAGCAATTCTACATCTAGAAGCACCAGTATTACGTGTAACAGCTCCAGATACAGTATATTCATTCTCAGAAGCGGAAGAAATTTGGTTACCTAACCATAACGATGTAATTGAGAAAGCAAAACAAGTAATTAACTTCTAAAAAAAATCGATAGGAGGTAGATAGAATGGCATTTGAATTTAAATTCCCTGACATCGGTGAAGGAATCGCTGAAGGTGAGATTGTTAAGTGGTTTGTTAAAGAAGGCGATGCAATTAATGAAGATGATGTTTTATGTGAGGTTCAAAATGATAAAGCTGTCGTAGAAATCCCTTCCCCTGTTGAAGGTACAGTTAAAAGTATCAAAGTGGGAGAGGGTGAAGTAGCTCGCGTTGGTGATGTCTTTGTTACAATTGACGCAGAAGGCTATGAATCCGACGAAGCTGAAGAAACGACGAAAGTTGAACCAGAAGTAACAAAGCCTGAAGAAGATACAGAAACGAAAGTAGAAACCAAAACAGAAGACAAGCAAGAAGTAGAAGCATCCGATGAAGATGATTCTACAATGATTATTGCGATGCCATCTGTAAGGAAATACGCTCGTGAACAAGATGTAAATATTAAAGATGTTTCAGGTAGCGGAAAAAACGGTAGGATTTTAAAAGAAGATATTGATGCATTCTTAAGTGGTGATTCGGTTAAAGAAGATACTACTGAAACGGAAAGCATAGAAGAAACAGAAGAAGTGAAAGAAAAATCTGTTACAGTACCTACAGGAACATATCCTGAAACAAGAGAAAAAATGACAAATATACGTAAAGCTATCGCAAAAGCTATGGTAAATTCGAAAACAAAAGCGCCACATGTGACACTTATGGATGAAGTAGATGTGACAGAACTTGTTGCACATCGTAAGAAATTTAAAGATATCGCAGCAGAACAAGATATCAAATTAACATTCTTACCGTATGTTGTTAAAGCTTTGATTTCAGCATCTAAAAAGTATCCAGTAATTAATTCAATGATTGATGAAGAAACAGAAGAAATTGTTGAGAAACATTATTATAATATTGGAATTGCAGCAGACACAGATCGTGGTTTATTAGTTCCTGTAGTCAAGGACGCTGATAGAAAATCATTATTTGATATTTCTAAAGAAATCAGTATCTTGGCAGAAAAAGCTAGGGATGGTAAACTAACAGCAGAGGAAATGTCTGGAGCTTCGAACAC
Source organism: Oceanobacillus sp. CAU 1775 (assembly GCF_054482815.1). NCBI lineage: Bacteria > Bacillati > Bacillota > Bacilli > Caryophanales > Bacillaceae > Oceanobacillus > Oceanobacillus sp. CAU 1775. The sequence continues at coordinate 198,375 of NZ_JBTLRO010000004.1, forward strand.
AATTACAAATATTGGTTCTGCAGGTGGTCAGTGGTTTACACCAGTTCTGAATTACCCTGAAGCTATTATCCTTGGAATCGGTAGAATTGCAGAAAAACCAATTGTACGCAATGGTGAAGTTGTAATTGCTCCTGTACTTGCATTATCTCTAAGCTTTGATCATCGTCTTGTTGATGGTGCAACTGCGCAGTTGGCATTGAACCAAATTAAACGAGTACTTAATGATCCACAACTAATCATGATGGAGGCGTAATAGAATGGTAGTAGGAGATTTTCCGGTAGAAGTTGATACACTTGTTGTAGGAGCAGGACCAGGTGGTTATGTTGCTGCAATCCGTGCTGCACAACTAGGACAAAAAGTAACAATCGTAGATAAAGGTGCTTTAGGTGGCGTTTGTCTAAACGTTGGTTGTATACCTTCTAAAGCATTAATTTCAGCTGGCCAAAAGGCTGCAGAAGCTCATGGAATCGATGAGCTTGGAATTAAGGCAGAGAACGTTACTGTTGATTTTTCAAAAGTTCAAGAATGGAAATCTTCCATCGTTGATAAGCTTACTTCAGGTGTTGAAGGTTTACTTAAAGGTAATAAAGTAGATATTGTAAATGGTGAAGCTTACTTTGTAGATCAAAATACTGCAAAAATTATGGATGAGAAAAACTCGCAAACTTACAAGTTTAAAAATTGTATTATTGCTACAGGTTCTACTCCAATCGAAATTCCTAGCTTTAAATTCTCTGAAAGAGTTTTAGATTCAACTGGTGCTCTTAACTTAAAAGAAATTCCTAAAAAGTTAGTAGTCATCGGTGCAGGTTATGTGGGTACTGAGTTAGGATCTGTTTATGCTAACTTTGGTACAGAAGTTGTGTTCCTTGAAGGTGCAAAAGACATTCTAAGTGGTTTCGAAAAACAAATGACACAACCTGTTAAAAAGCGTTTGAAGAGTAAAGGTGCAACAATCGTAACAGAAGCAATGGCTAAAGGTGTAGAAGAGACTGATAGCGGAGTTAAAGTTACGTATGAAGTTAAAGGTAAAGAAGAAACAATTGAAGCAGATTACGTAATGGTTACAGTCGGCCGTAAACCGAATACAAGTGAAATCGGTTTAGAAGAAATTGGTCTTGAACTAGATGAAAGAGGACTAGTGAAGACGAATAAACAATGCCGTACAAACCTGGATAACATTTATGCAATTGGTGATATTACTGCAGGTTTACCCTTAGCACATAAAGCGTCATACGAAGGTAAAGTTGCAGCAGAAGTAATCAGTGGAGAGAAATCTGAAATTGATTATATCGGAATGCCAGCTGTTGCATTCACAGAACCAGAATTAGCGTCTGTTGGTTTAACAGAACAAGAAGCTAAAGATGCAGGTTACAAAGTTAAGGTTGGGAAATTCCCATTCGGAGCAAATGGACGTGCACTTTCACTTAATGCAACGGACGGCTTCTTGAAACTTGTTACACGTGAAGAAGACGGTCTAGTGCTTGGTGGTCAAATTGCCGGGCCAAATGCGAGTGATATGATTTCTGAAATCGGACTAGCGGTAGAAGCTGGAATGACTGCAGAAGATATTGCTTTAACAATCCACGCACATCCAACATTGGGAGAAATCACAATGGAAGCAGCAGAAGTAGCGATTGGTAAACCGATTCATATGATGAAGTAATAACTGATATTCAAACGGTAGTCTAAATCAGGCTACCGTTTTTTCTTGTTATTTATTTTCCTAATCTCTATAATTATGGTAGTAGCTTACATCAGGAGGAATATTACGAATGAAAAAATTAACTATAAGCCTATTAACACTAATACTTTTACTAGTAGCGTGTGCCGATAATGAAGAAAACGAAACAACCGAGCCTGTAGAAGAAGATAATATTGCCGAAGAGCAAACAGAAGATAACGATAATATTGAAGCAACAGAAAAAGATATTGAAAATGACAAAGAGGAAACAAGTGAAGAACAAGAAGAAATTATAGAAGCACAATATTATATTGATGAGAACTCATCAGTTGTACCTCTAGGAGATGGAGTCGAAGAGGATGTTGTTTTACTAACAATTGATGACGCTCCAGCAACTTATACATTAGAAATGGCAGAAATATTAAGCAATCTAGATGCAAATGCAATCTTTTTTGTGAATGGTCATTTTTTAGATTCACCTGAAGAAGAAGAGGCTTTAAAACAAATTCATGAAATGGGCTTCTTGATTGGAAACCACACGTATTCACATCCGGTTATTCCTGATATTCCTGAAGATGAACAATATGAAGAGATTATTAGTTTAAGTGATAGAGTCGAAGAAATTATTGGAGAAAGACCAAAGTTCTTCCGCGCGCCTCACGGAATGAACTCGGATTATTCAAAGGCTGTCGTTGAGGAAGACGGAATGGTGCTTATGAATTGGACGTATGGCTATGATTACTTTGAGCCCTATATGAATGCAGAAAAACTAACAGAAGCAATGATCACTGGAGAAGCACCAGAAATTGATATTGACTATTCACTATTAAAACCAGGTGCAAACCTTTTAATGCATGATCGAGAATGGACAAAGGATGCGCTAGAAGGAATTGTTTTGGGGCTACGAGAAAATGGTTATGAAATAGTTGACCCTAATTTAATAGAAGTTAAATAAAAAGCAAATAGAATAATAGGTTCGGTTGAGGTTGAAAATACCAGAATCACTTAATATAAATGACAAGCAAAAAACGCTCAGAAATTTCTGAGCGTTTTCATAATAATTTTCAGCTTATAAATTTTTAGTGATATCCGCATCTGAGCGAAGTTCTTCAATAAGCTTCTGATAAGTTTCTGATTCTTTTGCTGCTTTAATTTGTGCAATGAGATCCGGTTCTAATTCTTCAAACGATGGAACCTCTACTTCTTCCTCATTTTCCTCATTCATCTGTTCTAACTGAGCGACATACATATCATACATCTCTTGAACCTCTTCTTCTGACGGCTCAACATCACCAGATTCACGAGCAATAAGCTTATCTATTTTGATTTGTGTCTCAATCACAGACATAACTTCATCTTCACTCGTGCCCTGCTCTTCTAAAGCAGTAAGAAGTGCTTCTTGAGTTTCAAGCCCATTTTGTTGGACAAGGATATCAAGTGTTTCATTCATCTCTTCTTCTGAAACCTCAAAATCATTCTTTTCAGCTTCTTGTACAATAAGCTTTTGACCAATCAAAGCATCAACAACCTGAGCTTTCAATTGTTCTTGGTCAACTTCTTCACCACTCATCTGTGCTTGCATCATTGCTTGTTGAAATTGAGAAGTATAAGTCATTTCAAATTCTTCTTTTGAAAGTTCTTCACCGTTTATTTCTGCAACCACATCAGGAATGCCCTCTAAATCAGGCTCCGGCATTTCTGCACCTGCCCCTGGGATTGCTTCAGCTTCCTGCGTTGACGTTTCTGATTCTTCTTTTGATTCCTCATCACCACTGCAAGCAGCGAGAAGAAATACGAGTAACACGAGAGATATACTCACTAACCATTTTTTATTCAAAAAAATCCTCCTTTAAACCAAGTAAACCCATTTTAACAGAACAAGATTATATGTAAACTCAAACAAAATCAGAAAACCAATAATTTCATCTCTTGTAATATTTCTAGGTGTTGCTATGACCGACTTAGAGCTTAGTTTCTATAAAAAAATCAATGAATGTGTAAAAAGTATAGAAAAGCTCTAGTAGAATTAACACCTAAGTATGCAGACTCTCAGATTAAATTTATCAGTGGAATCATGGATAGGCGAAAAGTAAAAAGAGGAAGTCTACTAAGAGACATCCTCTTTTTTATTAATTTCAACGAGATTAATTTTTCGTTCGTTTGCACTCAATATTTTAAATTCTAGATTCTCATAAGTGAATGCATCACCGGTTTGCGGTAGGTAGTTAAACATCGTGAGAATAAATCCAGCCAAACTATCAGCATCTTCCGGAATGTTTGTTTGAAAGACATTATTTAGTTGATGTAAGGATAGTTTTGCATCACAAACTATCTTTGTCCCTGTATTTTTAATAATTAATGAATTATGCTCATCCAATTCATCCTCAATATCTTGTCCAATCATCGTTTCAATTAAATCCTCATGAGTAATTAAGCCTTCTGTACCACCATACTCATCTAAAACGATTGCGATATGCTTCTGTTCCTGCATCATTCGCTTAAATACTACATCAATCGAGTTAAATTCAAAAACATATAATGGATCCATATCTGCATATTCCCGAATGCTCTTTTCGGGATTTTGCGCCCAAGCAAGCATTGCTTTTGAATGAAACACTCCTACAAGATGATCCACATCTTTATCGTAAATAGGATAACGCGTGTAACGATTAGATAATACAAACTCATATGCTTCCTCATAAGTTGTATGTATAGAGAGAGATTGCATGTCAATACGATGTGTTTTTAAAACGTCAGCGATATTTAAACTTTTAAAATCTAATACAGACTTTAGACGACTCATCTCGTCACTTTTAAACGTTCCTTCTGTATGTGCAATATCTACCATTGCGCGCATCTTTGCCTTAGAAATTGTTATTTGCTTACCATCATCTTGCCCGAGAAGCTTGATTGTTGTTCTTGTCAGTAGGTTCAAAGCCCAAATGAAAGGTTTCAAAATCTGAAGAATAATCATTGTCGGGTAATAGACAATATGAGCAATTCGCTCTGGAAACGCTGCCGCAACGGACTTCGGCATAACTTCTGCAAAAATGATAATTAATACTGTCAATATGGCTGTCGTAATTGCTAAGTTCCATTCATACTCAAGTGCTACAATCGTCACAAGTGAGGGTAGAACAATGTTAGGTACATTGTTTGCAATTAATATCCCAGGGATAAATAAATCAGGATTATTGACCAATTTTAATAAGCGTTCTGCTTTTTTGTCACCATTTGCAGCTTTAAGTTGTAGCTTCATTTCGTTTGTTGCAGTCAAGGCTGTTTCACTTCCAGAAAAATAACTAGATGCGATAAATAATAAAATAATGCCTACAATTAATAAGGTCAAACTCCTTCACCCACTCTAATATATTGTTATCCATCAATTTTCCTACAAGAAACTTGAATATGCAAGTAAGTTAATCTAACTTTCTATTGACTTAGATATCGTTAGTAAAAAGATTAAAATCAGATTAGTATAGAAGTACCTTGTTCTGTAAGATAGAAACATCAAATAAAGATATGAGTTGTTTTCTCTTTTCCTTTACTCATACTATTTTATTAACAGATTGAAGAAACTAATGCTAAACTAGTGTTAGAGAAATGTTGGAGAGGGGATAGGGCAATGACTTTTGAAACAAGGGTTACAAAATTATTAGGAATTAAATATCCAATTATTCAAGGTGGATTAGCTCATCTTGCATACTCAGACTTGGCTGAAGCAGTTTCAAATGCAGGTGGTCTAGGACAAGTAACGGCAATGTCACTCGATTCACCTGATGCGCTACGTGAAGAAATAAGAAAGATGAAAGCGATGACAAACAAACCATTCGGTGTGAATTATGCGATTGGCCAACATGGCAGACCTTTTGAAGAAATGGTTGAGGTAGCGATCGAAGAACAGGTTCCAGTTATTTCTGTTACTGGTGGAAATCCAAAAGGTGTATTGGATATGGTTAGCGGACATAATATGAAGAAACTCGTTTTAGTTGCAGCACGTAGACAAGCAGAAAAGGCTGAAGAATTAGGGGCTGATGCTGTGATGGTTGTTGGTCAAGAAGGTGGTGGCCATCTTGGGCGCAGTGATGTAGGTACTTTTATTCTAACTCCGCAAGTAGTTGATAATGTGTCAATCCCTGTCATTGCATCAGGTGGAATTGTAGATGGTCGAGGTTTAATGGCTGCACTTAGCTTTGGTGCAGAAGGTATTGAAATGGGTACAAGGTTCATCGCAACAAAAGAAAGTCATGCCCATCAAGGTTATAAACAAGCCATTTTAGATGCTAATGAAGAAGACACAGTTGTAATCAAGCGAAGCATTGGTGCTCCAGCAAGAGTACTTAAAGGGCCTTGGGCAGATAAAATCTTAGAAATTGAAGAACAAAACCTCGGATACGAAGCCCTGAAAGATTACATAAGTGGCAAAGTAAATAATCAATATATTTTAGAAGGTGATGATACGAAAGGATTCGGTTGGGCAGGACAGGCTGTTGCGCGAATCCACGATATTCCCACCGTTGAAGAGTTGATTAATAACATTATAAATGAGGCTGAAGAAATCCGAAATAAATGGTCAAAATGAGGTGAAGATTTATGGCGTATCAATATCCAATAGATGAAAGTTGGTCAACAGAAGAAATCGTTGATGTCGTTCAATTCTTTTCATTGATTGAAAAAGCATATGAATCCAAAGTATTACGTGATGATATCATCGCACTATATCGTCGATTCAAGGAAATTGTTCCTTCAAAAAGTGAGGAAAAGACTTTGTTTAAAGAGTTTGAGCAGTCTTCTAATTATAGTGCATATCTGGTTGTAAAAAGAGCAAGAGAAACAGATGAAAAATATATAAAGATGTATTAAAAGATAAAAACCGATGTGATTAGTTAAATCACATCGGTTTTACTATCTGGAGCGCATTGCTAATTGATAGAAAGGAATCAGATCTTGATATGTATCCTTGATTGTCTTTAAGAGTTTATCGCCGTCCTGCACAATCGGGTCATCAAAATTCAAGACTCTCCCTACTAATAATTCAGCTTTTTTAACATCTCTGAAGCGGTTGAGATGTTTCTCCGAAAGATCATCTAATGAAATAAAATCTTTTTTCATATGATCAAGCGACACTGCAAAATCGTCAGGCAGATCTTTAATATCGTTGTAGCTATCTAGAAAAGCCTTAGCGATATTTTGTTTACTTGGTAATTCATAAATGAGTGCTAACCAAATAAAAAGTCGATCATCAAATAATCCTACTTGAAAATGTGGATGTTTTTTATATCCTCGCTTATTATCGCAAATTGCTAACCAAGTATCATTCGGAGGATTTACAGTTCTTCTTGCATGTCTTGCAATATGTAGATACATTTCATTTCCGAGTTTCATAGATAATTCTTGTGTAAGTTCCTCACCAAGAATTTGAAACTTAGGCTGAATTCGATTTTGAATTGCTTCCATTCGTGCGTCTAATCCATCTATTAAAAATGTATTAAAATCATGTTCAGTAAACCCAGAAAAACCCATACAACTCATCCCTTCTCGAAAATACATTACAATAATAATTATTAAGGAATCACTTTCCTTTGTCAATTTACATGACTTTATTATTTATTTATAAGCTTTTAGAGTTTTCAGATGTTTAAAATTCGTAAATTATGGGAAAAACAAAGATAAGAAATATAAGTTCCGCTTATAAATAGAACTTCCTGTAGAAATCATCATAAACTAAAATAAAGAATAAATCGAAAGCTCTACAATAGAGAGGTGTGATAAAATGAAGTATCTTATGCAGGCAATTGAGAAACAGGAAGCCAAACAGAAGTTGCCAGTTGTTCGAATGGAAATAGATTATGAGTTGATGAATCTTTTTGAGGCGATGCAGGCTGATGATACGACGGAAATCATTAAAGCAAAAGAAAAATTAAAGGCACTACACTATCAACTAACAAAATTAACTGAAGATGAAATTTAAGCTACAGGACTTTATATTTATTTGGGTATCTTTTTGATGGTCAAATAAATATGGAGTCCTTTTATTGTGAATAACCATTCATTTTCTGGTACAATATGAGATAAATTGAAACACTGGGGGAAATAGTATTGGATAACTTAGTTCGTGAAGAAATTTATACAAATGCTAAGCAATGGATTTTAGAAGCAGGGCAGCGAATTAAAGACAAAATGTATGAGCCACATACCATTACTACTAAATCGAATCCAAACGACCTTGTGACAGAAATCGATAAAGATACGGAAATTTATTTCATTTCTAAAATAAAAGAAGCATATCCTAATCATTTAATAATTGGTGAAGAGGGTTTTGGTGATGATGTAGAAAAGTTAGAAGGCATTGTATGGATCATTGATCCAATTGATGGAACAATGAACTTTGTCCATCAGAAGAAGAACTTTGCTATTTCTATTGGAGTTTATGTAGATGGAGTTGGGGAAATTGGATTAATTTATGATGTCATGGCAGATGAATTATACCATGCAAAGCGTACAGAAGGTGCTTTCAAAAATGACATCCGTTTACCGAAACTTCAAATGGATAAGGATTTAAATGAGACGATTATTGCATTAAATCATCATTTTCTCTGTGAAAATCGGATAGTTGATGAACGAGAGATGCAGAAGTTAGTAAAAACTGTCCGTGGTACTCGTACATATGGTTCAGCAGCATTAGAGTTTGCTTATGTAGCAGAGGGAATACTTGATGGGTATTTTTCCATGCGGCTTGCACCATGGGATATTGCAGCGGGTATGGTACTTGTAAATGAAGTTGGTGGTGTGACAACGAACCTGTACGGTGAAAAACCAGAAATGCTTAAAGTTAATACCATTCTTACTTGTAACACTATGTTACAAGGCCAACTATTAAAGTTTATAGAAGAGGGAAGAAAGTGACTGTTGAATAGAGTCACTTTGCTTTTCTTTTCAATGAAATACCGTATCCCATTAAGAAAAATCCTAATACTATAAACAATATAATCAGCCAGACATTACGTAGCGCAATCGCAAATCCAACTGCAATAAACATAGTTACAACTAAAACGGCTAAGATTAAAAATGACCAATTAACATTTTTCATGCAAGCACCTCGACTTTTTAATTCCAATAGTAGTATATAGTATATTAATAAATTTTCCAAGGTTGGTTTGACAAAAAACATATAGAATGCTATACTTTAAAAGTTGAATTAAATAATATGATCTAAAGACAAGTAGAAGCACCCGCTTCTCACCTGTCCAACACTGTTTTAAGTAGTTGGCTGGTTCCTAGAGATATTCTAATATATTTAGGGGACACGTGTGGGTGCAGTAGATACCGACACTTTTTTTTATGTGTAAATAAACCTGTCAATAAAGATCAGAAGTACAAAAATTTTGGAGGTGGCTCGAGATTAGCAAAGATAATATGAATGTTAATGAGAAGATTCGTGCGAGAGAAGTTCGATTAATTGATTCAAACGGTGATCAGCTAGGTGTGAAGACACATCAAGAAGCAATGGAAATTGCACAAACAAGAAATCTAGATGTAGTTTTAGTTGCTCCTAATGCAAAACCACCAGTAGCTCGTATTATGGACTATGGTAAATACCGCTTCGAAATGCAAAAGAAAGATAAAGAAGCGCGTAAAAAACAAAAAGTTATCAATGTAAAAGAAGTCCGTTTTACACCAGGTATTGGCGATCATGATTTTGAAACGAAACTGAAGAACGCTAGAAAATTCTTGGAAAAAGGCGATAAGGTTAAGGTTGCTGTTCGCTTCCGTGGTCGTGCGATTACCCATAAAGAACTTGGTCGTGAAGTGTTAGATCGCTTCGCTGAAGAAGTAAAGGATATTGCAACGGTTGAACAAAAACCTAAAATGGAAGGTCGTAACATGTTTATGATGGTAGTTCCATTAACTGAGAAACAATAACATTCTTATTTAGTAAGATAATTTTAAAGGTGCTTAAGCATTTTTAATAAAATATGTTGTAATTATAGCTTAGGAGGATATGTAATGCCAAAAATGAAAACCCATAAAGGGTCACAAAAACGTTTTAAGAGAACTGCATCTGGAAATCTAAAAAGATCTCAAGCATATACAAGTCACTTATTCGCAAATAAATCTCAAAAACAAAAACGTAAACTAAGAAAAGGTGCTATGGTCTCAGCTGGAGATTTAAGACGCATCGATTCTATGCTACCTAAATAAGTAGTAGTTACGAGAATAAAATTGGAAAGATATAGTACTAGGAGGGAATTAAAATGGCACGTGTAAAAGGTGGAACAGTAACACGCCGTCGTCGTAAACGTATCCTTAAGTTAGCTAAAGGATATTACGGCTCTAAGAGTAAATTATTTAAAGTAGCAAAACAACAGGTTATTAAATCAGGACAGTATGCATATCGTGACCGCAGACAGAAGAAACGTGATTTCCGTAAGTTATGGATTACTCGTATTAATGCTGCAGCACGTTTAAATGAGCTTTCATATAGCAAATTAATGCACGGCTTAAAATTAGCTGGTATTGATATTAACCGTAAAATGCTTTCAGATCTTGCAATCAATGATGCAGAAGCATTTACTCAATTAGCAAACCAAGCTAAAGACGCACTTAAAAAATAACAATTAGGTCGATTCCGTTTGATATGGAATTGACCTTTTTTTACTTTAAGGGGATATAATATTATGGAGAATTCACTTTTTGCATATATTGCTGTAGTAAATATTATTACATTCTATTTAATGCGGATTGATAAACAAAAAGCGATTAAAAATCAATTTAGAATTCCGGAAAGAACATTTTTCTTGCTTTCCATTCTTGGTGGTGCAATCGGTACATATATTGGTATGAAGTTATTTCGTCATAAAACAAAACATGCGAGGTTTACAGTTGGAATTCCTATTTTAATTGTATTAAATATAGGGTTATTTATATACGCTTTCTATAACATGTAATATAAGACTGGCCTTCTTTCATATAGATAAAGTAGCAAGTGATTTGCTGGCAATAGAAAAAGTACATTATTGTTCTTCCTAAACACGTAAAGTATCCTACTAACGAATAGAGGGAGGAAACTATGGAAGCGATTAGCATGAACGTCATAAATTTTATTGAAGTTGGTGGTTTATTTGCACCGCTCCTGTTTATTTGCTTTCATCTTTTAAGGCCATTCCTTTTTATTCCAGTTGTATTCATTTGTATAACAGGAGGAATTTTATTTGGTCCAGTAGCTGGAAGTATTTATTCGCTAATAGGTGTAACCATTTCTAGTATTTTATTTTATGGTATTTACTTTAAATTACCAAATACATCAAAAAGTCTTTCTCGAATAAAAGAGAGGGTGTTAGGAGAACGTAGCGAGCTGACTAAGTCACAAATTATCATTCTAAGATTAATTCCGTTTATTCATTTTCATCTATTATCGCTTTGCCTTATTCAAATCACTTCTGGATTCAAAGACTACGCGAAAGCATCTCTGCTTTCAAATATACCTCTGGCATTTATTTATACTTCAATTGGTGGTACCATTTCTAACCTGTCACCGGTCTTAATTTCTATTATTATGGTACTATTACTACCTATTCTTTACCTTCTAAGAAAAAAAGAAATAATTATAAAATGGAAGGATTTCTTTCCTTTAGCGAGTAACACAAATTAACTCCTATTTGAGTGTATGAAAGCTCACTCAATAGGAGTTAAAATCAGTTGACTTATCGGATGTTTCCATTCAATTCTAGCATGGGGATAGCGCAAAAGTATTTCATTTTCTAAAAAATATAGGTCATCCCGTGTTATCCCGTGCAAATCTATCGGATCCCGAACAGTAACATGTATATTTAGAACTTCAAAAGAATTCTCTGTAGTTCCTACGTATTTTTCCCCTTCAAAAAGACATCCACGATATACAAACTGTAGATTCTTCTTACTATTATTCGCTTCGTCATCAAAGTAAAATGTATTTGTGCTACGAGCTATCCTCATTTTTCTTTCCGAGCTTCTCAAATACTCAACCCATGTATAAATAAGGAGAATTATAGCAAGCAGAATAAGTAATCGAAAAAATAATACGAGCATTTCTATCATCCCCTTGCTTGGTAGTAAAGAAGTATGCATACCTTTTATAACATAAATACAATAAAGTTTGTCACCGATATGCTTGCTGACAACTAAGTTTTCAAAGTATATACTATAATTACGAGGTATCACTACATAAAGTTTCGTTTTATCAAAAAAAATTAATAAACTTTTAAAAGGATGGGAAAAAGATGAACTGGGACAAGCTTTATTCTATGCAAGAGCAGTTAGATTCATATATACATAAGAATCATCAAGTTGAAGGCCAAGATTTATTTAATGAAAGATACTTAGCATTATTAGTCGAACTTGGAGAACTCGCGAATGAAACACGTTGTTTCAAGTTTTGGAGCACTAAAAAAAGAAGTGCTGATGATGTCGTTCTTGCCGAATATGTGGATGGAATCCACTTTTTATTGTCAATTGGTTTAGCGAAAAGTTATCGTTATGAAGATACGAAACTCCAACCAAGTGAATTAAGTGAAACAGAGCAATTTAATAACATATTTTTAAAAGCAGCATTTTTTAAAGAAAATCCAAATAAAGAAAAATATAACGAGTTATTTACCGAGTATCTAAAGCTTGGACAATTGTTAGGCTTTACAGAAGAAGCAATCCAACAAGCATATTTTGTAAAGAATGAAATAAATTTTGAAAGACAGAATAGTGGATACTAAAGGGACAAGTTTTGTTTTTCTAAAATATTACGTTATACTAAAGTAGTCTGAACATTTTCTGAAAGTCTTATATAGAAAGGGAGTAAAAAATGACTAAGTTAGACGAAACATTAACAATGCTAAAGGATTTAACAGATGCTAATGGAATTCCTGGTAATGAACGAGAAGTAAGAGAAGTTTTTGAAAAATACATTACACCATTTGCAGATGAAGTAACTACTGATAATCTAGGAAGTTCGATCGCTAAAAAAGTTGGTGACGAAAATGGCCCTAAAATTATGGTTGCTGGACATCTTGATGAGATAGGTTTCATGGTTACTCGTATAGATGATAAAGGATTTGTATACTTTCAAACAGTTGGTGGCTGGTGGAATCAAGTAATGCTAGCACAACGTGTTACAATTATGAGCGCAAAAGGAAACATTACTGGAGTAATCGGTTCAAAGCCTCCACATGTTTTATCAGCAGAAGCTCGCAAGAAACCTTATGCAATCAAAGATATGTTTATTGATATCGGAGCATTAAGTAAGGCTGAAGCAGAAGAGTTTGGAGTTTCACCTGGTGATTCTGTAGTTCCTTATTTCGAGTTCACACAAATGAAAAACGAAAAAATGTTACTTGCAAAAGCTTGGGACAACCGTATTGGTTTAGCGATTGCAATTGAAGTATTAAAACAATTAAAAGATGTTGATCACCCGAACGTTGTATATGGTGTTGGAACAATTCAAGAAGAGGTCGGCTTACGTGGGGCACGTACAGCAGCACATAAAATCAATCCAGATATCGGATTTGGTGTTGATGTAGGGATTGCTGGGGATACTCCAGGAATTAAACCGCATGAAGCAGACAGTAAACTTGGAGATGGCCCACAAATCGTACTATATGATGCTAGTATGATTTCTCATAAGGGCTTACGTGAGCTCGTTCTAAAAACAGCTGACGAGAAAGAAATACCATATCAATATACTTCGATTGCTGGCGGTGGAACAGATTCAGGTGCGATCCATTTAACAGCAAATGGTGTTCCATCACTTTCTATTACTGTTGCAAGTCGTTACATCCATTCACATGCTGCAATGTTACATCGTGATGATTTTGAAAATGCAGTGAAACTAATTGTAGAAGTAATTAAGAAGTTAGATAATGAAACAGTAAAAGAATTAATTTTAGCATAATAAAAACAGCAAGTTGAATAATATCAACTTGCTGTTTTTTCTATGCTAAATAACTATTCATTACTTTAGTAACGTAATTTCTTGTTTCCGTAAATGGTGGTATACCATTATATCGATCGACGTTACCTGGTCCCGCGTTATAAGCCGCAAGCGCGAGTTCAACATTTTGGTTATATTTATCTAACATTTGTCTTAAATATTTTGTCCCACCAAATACATTTTCTCTTGGGTCATAGGAGTTAACAACACCTAAGCCACGAGCTGTACCAGGCATTAATTGCATAAGTCCCTCGGCACCAGATCTGCTGGTTGCATTTGGATTATAACTTGATTCAGCATTTATTACGGAATGAATCAGTTTTTGATCAATATTGTATACGCTACTCGCTTCGGCAACAATGGAATCAAAAGCTGTCGATTGATTCGGTTGAGTCGTTGTTGGAGATTGCATAAACTGAGCATACGGAAGGGTAGGTACCTGCCCAAATGGGATGCTATTTTCGGTTGGATTAACTGTTTGATTCATTTTGGAAGTTGCTAAGTTTATTTTTTCCTGTAGTAGTTGTTTAAAAGCAAGGTCAGGAAAAGCAGAGCTGTTATTTCCATTTGTAAATCCAGATGTCATCGTGTTCATAGCTTGTAATTGTATCATTTGTTGTAAATCTCTAATTTCCATTATTATCGCTCCTACTTTTACTATTCCTATTTTACAAGAAATGAAAGGTATAATCAAATAAACTTTTGTGAAAGATTTATGAATAGCAGAAATCAAGAGACTTTGTGAAAAATATAAGTCTGGTAGATTTAATAACAATGAAAGGGGGAGAAAATTTAATAATTGTAGAACTTGTAGTTGTTGAGTGATTGGAAAATTTAATACAGTGTTGGGTATGTACTAGAAAGTAAGTCGGGACTGGAATCACTCAGATATAACCTGAATGATAATCCTGTCCCGATTTCAATCATTTTTCCATATCTTCTTTTGTTGGCCCCATAACACCTGGAACTCTTAAGGAAGCTTGGCGCAATAATACCGTCATTTGACCACGATGATGAGTTTGGTGGTCAAGTAGCGTGCGCAAAATTTTCCCTCGAGGTGCAGGAGTCCCATGCATGTCGACATTTTCTTCAAGTGATTCATCTGTAAAATCTTCTTCAACCTTTGTTAGTAACTCTTGACTTACAACTTTATAAGCCTCAACGATTTCACTTGTTTTACTTGGAACATTTTTTAAATCGCCAGGAATATGAATGTCAAGACCTACCAATCCACCGAAATAACTTTGAGCAGTAGTGATATGCCAACCTAGCCATCCTAATGTGCTATGTCCTTTAACAATGGACTGATCTAACTTATCATCAGTCATTGCCTCAAGTATTTGTATTGTCCCATACCGAGCACTTTCCCAATCAGAAACAAAGTCTTTTATCTTTCTATACATCTTTAGCCCTCTTTTCCTTCGTATGATAGCTATAGTTTATCATGAGAAATAGGGTTGCCAAAGAAATTGCACTAATTTACAGATAAATATTAATGCATACTCGCTTGTTTTACTCCTGATTCAAGATAATTGACCATCTCATCTCTTGCTGATGGATCGGATTGTTGCCAAATTAATTCAAATAGTACACCTAGACCAGGTAACATCTTTTCTTCACCATTTTGAATCGCATCAACAATTGTTGCTTCTAATTGTGATTTATCATTTTCAGATATATTACTAAGAATTGCTTTTCGTAAGTTTAAGTCCATTAGTTGTTCCTCCTATTAGTTAGATAATAAACTTAGTTTGACCAAAGCATGGAATAATATGTATGATAGAAAAAGAAAAGAGCTAAAAAACTTACTAATTAAGAATGTAATGATAGAGGATGACAATCTTGATAACATCAATTAAAAATGAAAAAGTTAAAGCATGGAAAAAGCTTCATAAGAGAAAAGGTAGAAATGATGCAAGTGCATTTCTAATTGAGGGCTTGCATTTGGTTGAGGAAGCATGGAAAAATAATGTTGAAATAATAGAAATTATTATGGAAGAGTTTACCGAAGTTCCTGAGTGGGCCAATGACTATTCAGTGGAGATCGTTAGTAAACAAGTATTCCAAGAAGTTTCACAAACGACAACACCACAAGGAATTGCAGCTGTCTTATCAATCCCAGAGGAAGAACAATTAATAGGTAATCATATTTTATTAATTGACAGAATACAAGACCCTGGGAACTTAGGCACTATCATTCGAACAGCTGATGCTGCTGGGATCGACGCAGTTATTTTAGGTGAGGGCACCGTTGATTTGTACAATGACAAGGTTATCCGTGCAACACAGGGTTCTCTTTTCCATGTTCCAATTTACACTGCCGACCTGGGGGAAAAGATTGCAACGTTAAAGGAAGAAGGATTTGAAATTTGGGCGACAGCTTTAGAAGATGCAACACGCTACCAGGACCTTGCGATTCCTAAGAAGGTTGCGGTTCTTTTAGGAAATGAAGGTGCTGGTGTCGACAGTCAGCTATTAAATACTGCTGATAAACGAGTTACTATTCCGATTTACGGAAAAGCTGAATCTTTGAATGTAGCGATAGCGGCAGGGATTTTAATGTATCACTTAAAGAATTAGAGTTGCATCAAATGAGTAAATTATCTATAATGAATATAATTATAATAAAGCTTTGAAAGAGCCTTGTACGATAGTACACAGCAATTCAGGGAAGAGATGTCTTAGACTGTAAACATTTCTATTGTTGTAAGCGTACATTTTCACTCTGGAGCAGACACTTGGACTTTGTTTTATGCAAATAAAGGTGTTCCGGACTCTAATCCGTTATCAAAACAAGTTGGACAGTTTATTTATACTGTCAACAAGGGTGGTACCGCGAAATAATAACCTCGTCCCTTTTTAGGGAGGGGTTTTTTTATTTGTTTTTTTTAACTTATTTAAGGAGGAATAAATGATGAAGGATCAGTTAGAGGCTTTGCAACAAGAGGCTCTGAATCAAATTTCAGAAGTAGAAGAAATGAAAGACCTTCAAGACACACGTGTTGCTTTTTTAGGTAAAAAGGGATCGATTACTCAAGTATTAAAAGGAATGGGTAAGTTATCCCCAGAAGAGCGACCTATCATTGGAGAAGTCGCAAATACAGTACGTAACACAATTACAGAAGCAATCGAAGAAAAACAAAAAGTCCTTGAAGATGCAGCATTAGAAGAGCAGTTAAAAATGGAGACTATTGATGTGACATTACCTGGTCGTAAAGTTAATGTCGGTGGGCCACATTTATTAACAAGTATCGTTGAAGAGATTGAAGATTTATTTATTGGTTTAGGCTATGAAGTGAAAGAAGGTCCAGAAGTAGAAACAGATTATTATAACTTCGAAGCATTAAACCTTCCAAAAGACCACCCTGCTAGAGATATGCAGGATTCGTTTTATATTACAAATGAGTTACTACTAAGAACGCACACTTCACCAGTGCAAGCACGTACAATGCAAGAAGCTAAAGGTGAAAAGCCGATAAAAATCATTTGTCCTGGTAAGGTCTATCGCCGAGATAGTGATGACGCTACGCATTCACATCAATTTACTCAAATCGAAGGATTACTCATTGATAAAAACATTCGTATGAGTGACTTGAAAGGGACCTTGAATATTTTCGCTAAGAAAATGTTTGGAGAAGATCGTGATATTAGACTTCGACCAAGTTTCTTCCCGTTTACAGAACCATCTGTAGAAATGGATATTTCTTGTAAGGTATGTAATGGAGAAGGTTGTAATGTATGTAAAGGAACAGGTTGGATTGAAATTTTAGGTGCAGGAATGGTTCACCCGAAAGTATTGGAAATGGGTGGCTATGATCCGAATGAATATACAGGATTTGCATTTGGAATGGGACCAGATCGTATTGCGATGCTCAAATATGGTGTAGATGACATTCGCAGTTTTTACACGAATGATATTCGTTTCCTAAAACAATATCATCATGCTTAAGGAGGTAGTTAACATTGTACGTATCATATAATTGGTTGAATAACTATGTTGATTTAGGTGAAATTTCTCCTGAGGATTTAGCCGAAAGAATTACAAAGTCAGGAATTGAAATAGAAGGTATCGAATATATTGGTGAATCCATCGACAATCTTGTCGTTGGACATGTACTAACATGTGAAAAGCATCCAGATGCAGATAAGTTAAGCATCTGCTCTGTCGATGTAGGAGCAGAAAACTTACAAATTATTTGTGGTGCGCCGAACATTGCTCAAGGTCAAAAAGTAATTGTGGCTAAACCTGGTGCTGTTTTACCAGGAAATTTCAAAATTAAGAAAGCGAAAATTCGTGGTGTTGAATCAAACGGTATGATTTGTTCTTTACAAGAGTTAGGAATTAAAGAAAAGTTTATCCCACAGGAATTTGTTGAAGGAATCTTTGTATTACCTGAATCAGTGGAAGCTGGAGAAGATGTAGCCCCTTTGATTAACTTAAATGATGCAATCTTAGAGCTTGATGTATTGGCAAATCGTGCAGATGCATTAAGTATGTTAGGTGTTGCATATGAGGTTGCAGCGATTCTTGATAAACCAATTAAGTTGCCTGGAGAGGAATTGACTAATCAAATAGATGAATCAATTCACGATTATATTTCGGTTAAGGTTGAAGCAGAAGATTTAAATCCATATTATGGAGCGTTTGTAGTAAAAGATGTTGTCATTAAATCCTCTCCATTATGGATGCAGAATTATTTATTGGCAGCTGGAATTCGTCCGATTAATAATGTAGTTGATATCACAAACTATGTGTTATTAGAATATGGACAACCCCTACATGCGTTTGATTATGAAAAATTTGATTCCAACAACATAGTTGTACGTCGAGCAAATGAGGGCGAGGAAATGGTGACCCTCGACAAGCAAACTCGCAAATTGACTGCTGAGAATCTCGTAATTACAAATGGTTCGGTACCAACTGCTTTAGCAGGTGTTATGGGTGGAGCAGATTCAGAAGTGACTAATGAAACGAGAACGATTTTATTAGAAGCAGCGTATTTTGATTCGTCATCCGTTAGAAGAACTGTTAAACAAACAGGACTTCGCAGTGAATCAAGTACAAGATTTGAAAAAGGTGTAGATCCAAATCGTGTTAAGAAAGCTGGTTTACGCGCTTGTCATCTTTTAGAGAAGTATGCAGATGGTAAAGTTGTACATGGGGTCAGCGAGCACGACACTTTAAATTATGATGAAAAAACAGTTGAAATTAATACGGATAAAGTAAATGATAGATTAGGTTCATCTATTTCCAAAGAAGAGATTGCTTCGATTCTAAAACGATTAAAGTTTAACTTCGAACAAAGTGAAAAGGACTTTAAAATTTCGGTTCCTACAAGAAGACAAGACATTACGATTTTCGAAGATATGTTAGAGGAAGTCGCAAGAATGTATGGCTATGATAATTTACCATTTACTTTGCCTAGTAGTGAAGGACAAGTAGGAAGATTAAGCGAAGCACAAAGGGTAAAACGGGAAGTAAAAGCTTACCTACAGGGCGTTGGTCTAATGGAGAATAGAACCTATTCTTTAACTGATGAAGCAAATAGTGAAAAACTTATTAGCCCAGAGATTTTAGAACAAAATCCAGTACCTGTTGAGTTATCCAAACCAATGAGTGAGGATCATAAGTATTTAAGATTAAGTATTCTTCCTGATTTAATTCGTTCACTTACGTACAATAGTGCACGTAATCAATCAAATATTGCTTATTATGAAGCTGGCTCCATTTTCGTTTCTGACGAAAAAGTTATTTCAAAGCAACCGCAAGAAATCTCACGTCTTTCAGGAGCAATGACTGGAAACTGGCTAGAAAATAAATGGCAAGCAGAAGTGAAGCCGGTAGATTTCTATGTTGTGAAAGGAATAGTGGAAGGTTTATTTGATTTATTGAAGCTAGACGTGACTTTCGAGCAAGCACAACTAAATGACATGCATCCAGGCCGTACTGCAGTAATTAAACGGAACAATGAGGTTATTGGTTTTCTTGGACAACTACATCCAAGACTTGCCAAAGAAGCGGACTTAAAAGAAGTGTATGTATTTGACATCCATTTTGATGCAGTAATAGATGCATACGAGAATATTCCAAGCTTTACTGGTATTCCTAGATACCCAGCAATTACACGCGATATTGCATTCATCTTAGATGAGGATATATCAGCAGGTGATGTAAAAACACTTATCTATGAAATTGGTGCTCCTTTAGTAAAACAAGTAGATATCTTTGATGTATATGAAGGAGAGCATCTAGAAGAAGGTAAGAAATCAATCGCTTATCATCTCGTTTACCAAGATCCAGAAAAAACATTAAAAGATGACGAAGTAGAAGCTTCCTATCAACAAGTAGTAAAAGCAGTTGCAGATAAATATAACGGCTATGTCCGATCATAATTTATTCATTATAAAAATGTTGTACGTTGCTATAAATCAACGTACAACATTTTTTACATTCTTTATTAATGATAAAGTTACCGGTATAAAACATCTCAAACGATAATTTAATATATATGTTTTATATAGAAATCTTAGAAGGCAAGAAAATGCTTCTTTTTATAAAAAACGTATGGTATCATGAATTGTAGCATTGTTGGGGGGAGAACCACCATGACTGAACAGAAGAAAAGTAAAATAAGTGTAGAAATTTATAATAAAACATATACGATTATTGGAAATGAGTCAGAAAGCCATGTTGATTTGGTTGCTAGTCTAGTCGATCAAAAAATGAATGAGATTCATCAACACAATCGTCATTTAGATTCAACAAAACTAGCTGTACTAACAGCAGTAAATACAATGAATGACTATCTAAAACTAAAAGAAGATTATGCAAAATTATTAGGTTCTATTAAAAGGAAAGAGGATCAATAAGAAATGCTTGATTTAATTATTATTATTTTATTACTATTTGGCTTGTTTATTGGTCTAAATAGAGGATTTATTTTGCAATTACTACATTTAATTGGTTTCATAACAGCATTTATCGTGGCAGCAATGTATTATGATGATTTAGCCGAAAAATTAAAATTATGGATTCCATATCGAGAAGTTTCAGATGATGGAAAATGGGCTGAATTTTTACAAGTACTACCATTAGAATTATCATTTTATAGTATTATATCTTTTGCTATTATTTTCTTTGCAGTAAAAATTCTATTACAAATTATCGCTTCTATGCTAGATTTTGTTGCATCTATCCCTTTAATAAGATCGGTTAATAAACTAGCGGGTGCTGCATTAGGGTTTGTGGAAGTCTATTTAATTGTTTTCATTATTTTATTTATTCTTGCCCTCGCGCCAGTCGAACCAATACTTGATGCAATCAACAATTCATCTCTTGCACTTTTCATGCTAGAGAACACACCATATTTTTCTGAAAAACTATTTGAGTTAATCACTACATATGTAATGAAGGAATAATAGTTGCTTCACATTCGTAACTAAAGACCAATTCGTCGTATTAGTAATACTTCTGCAGAGCGTGTAGAATAGTATCTAACAACGAAAATAGGTCTTTTTTTACGTTCAACATACGATAATTGAAATATATAAAGATTAGGTGATTTAAACATGAAGATTAATAAAAAGAATGTCATAAATTTATTAGAAACAATAGCAACATACCTAGAATTAAAAGGAGAAAATCCATTTAAAATCTCTGCTTATAGAAAAGCTGCCCAATCATTAGAGTTAGATCAACGCTCTCTAGATGAGATAGAAGATTTTACGAAAATCAAAGGCATCGGAAAAGGCACTGGAGCAGTAATCACCGAATACATAACAGAAGGAAAATCATCAGAATTAGAATTGCTTCAATCAGAAATTCCTGAAGGGTTGATTGCCTTATTAAGTGTTCCGGGCTTAGGTGGTAAAAAACTATCTCGCCTGTATAAAGAACTAAATATTATTGATGCTGACACATTAAAACACGCTTGTGAAAATGGCGAAGTAGAGAAACTATCAGGCTTCGGTAAAAAGACAGTAGAAAATATCCTTCTCGCTCTTGAAGAGTCAGGGAAGCGTCCTGAACGCTTATCCATAGCTATTATGCTTCCAATTGCAGAGAAAATAATAGCATACTTGGATACAATTAAAGCTGTCAAACAATACTCACAAGCAGGTAGTCTGCGACGAATGCAAGAAACAATTAAAGATTTAGATTATATCATCGCTTCAGATGAGCCAACGATAGTCAAAGAAGAGTTATTAAAATACCCGACAATAAAAGAGGTAATTGCTAAAGGTGATACGAAAGTCTCTGTTACAATAGAGGAAGTATTTGATATTAATGTAGATTTTCGCATCGTAAAACCTGAAGAGTTTGCAACGACACTTCATCATTTTACAGGATCAAAGGATCATAATGTAGCGATGCGCCAGCTCGCAAAATCCCGTGGTGAAAAAATTAATGAATATGGTGTTGAGGTAGAAGCTACAAATGAAGTCCTTCAGTTCTCAACTGAAAAGGAGTTCTTTGAGCATTTTGGACTAAACTTTATTCCACCAGAAATGCGCGAAGCTGTGGGAGAACTTGATTTATTTAAAGAAGAACAAAGGTTTATCGAGCTTGAAGATATACGCGGAGATATCCACATGCATACGACTTGGAGTGATGGTGCCCAATCATTAGAGGAAATGGTGAATAAAGCAAGAGCAAAAGGCTATGAATATATAGCAATCACTGATCACTCAAAGTATCTAAGGGTCGCCAATGGATTGAATGAAACTCGTCTTAGACAACAGCGCGAAGAAATTTTAAAGCTAAATGAAAAGTATCAAGACATCCATATTTTTGCAGGGGTAGAGATGGATATATTGCCAGATGCTACGTTAGACTTTTCAAATGAATTTCTAAAAGAAATGGACTATGTTATTGCAGCTATTCACTCTAGTTTTAATCAAAGTGAAGATAAAATCATGGAAAGACTATTTCATGCACTTGAAAATCCATATGTCTCACTTATCGCCCATCCGACCGGAAGATTACTTGGTCGCCGGGATGGTTATTCTGTTAACGTAGAGAAACTTATTGAAAAAGCGAAAGAAACAAATACAGCGCTTGAATTGAATGCAAACCCTAATCGTTTAGATTTAGCAGCCCACTGGTTGCGACTTGCACAAGAGGCTGGCGTTAAGCTTGCAATCAATACAGACGCTCATAATTACCAAATGTTAGATGACATGAATTATGGCGTAAGTATAGCAAAAAAAGGCTTTATTAGACCAGAAACAGTATTAAATACATGGACAAAAGAAAAACTAATTGATTTCTTTAATCGTAATAAATAGAGGTGTTTTTTATGAACGATCGCGTGAAGCGAGTATTAGAATTTAACAAAATTATCGAGCAGTTAATAAAGCATGCAGAAACCTCCTTAGGTAAGCAACTAGCACGTAAAATTACACCTAGTATTGACCTAGACGAAGTGAATCTTTTGCAAGAAGAAACGGATGAGGCTGTCCAGATATTAAGATTAAATAAAGCAATACCATTCGGGGGGATCCGTGATATTCGTGAAAGTATAAAACGTACGAGTATTGGCGGTACACTTTCTGCCTTAGAGTGTTTAGATATTGCAAACACTATTTATGGTGGCAGACAATTAAAGCATTTTATAGAAGGTTTGGAAGAAGGCTTTCCAATCTTAAAGAGTATGACGGAGGCTGTATTTTCACTCAGAGAACTCGAGCAAGAAATTAAAGCATGTATCGATGACAATGGAGATGTTTTGGATAACGCATCGTCAACCTTAAGAGGCTTACGTTCATCCATTCGAACATTTGAATCAAGAGTTCGTGAAAAGTTAGAAAGCTATACGAGAACACATAGTAATATGCTATCAGATTCAATTGTCACAATTAGAAATGATCGGTATGTGCTGCCAGTTAAACATGAGTATCGTTCGCAAGTTGGCGGAATCGTTCATGATCAATCATCTTCTGGACAAACGCTATTCATGGAGCCAAAGGCAGTTGTAGACTTAAATAATCAGTTACAAGAAGCACTCATAAAGGAAAAACAAGAAATCGAAAAGATTTTAGCAGCGTTATCGTCAGCAATTGCTACAAATGGTGAGACATTGCTTGTGAACTTAGAAATTTTGGCTAAAATTGATTTTATTTCAGCGAGAGCAAAACTAAGTAAAAAAATGAAAGCTGCAAAGCCGACAATGAATAACAAAGGGATTATTAAAATGCAGCAAGCAAGACATCCCCTAATCCCAGATGATGAAGTTGTTGCGAATGATGTTGAAATCGGTGAAAACTATACAACTATCGTAATTACCGGGCCAAATACCGGTGGTAAAACAGTAACTTTAAAAATGATTGGACTTTGTACTATAATGGCACAGTCAGGATTACAAATACCTGCACATGATGATTGTCAGTTGGCAGTTTTCAATGATGTTTTTGCAGATATTGGTGATGAACAATCAATCGAACAAAGCTTAAGTACATTTTCTTCCCATATGAAAAATATTGTTCAAATCATAGAAGAGGTAGATGAACATTCATTAGTTTTATTTGATGAATTAGGTTCAGGAACAGACCCAGGAGAAGGTGCAGCTCTTGCAATGGCAATTCTTGATGAAGTGATCTCGAGAGACGCTAGAGTAATTGCTACTACACACTATCCAGAGCTGAAGGCATATAGTTATAACCGTGAAAATGTGATTAACGCTTCAGTTGAATTTGACGTAGAGTCACTTCAACCAACATATCGATTATTAATTGGAGTGCCTGGTAGAAGTAATGCTTTTGAAATTTCGAAGCGCTTAGGTCTAAACAACGAAATCATTGAAAGAGCAAAAGGACTAGTTGGAATTGACTCAAAGAACGTTGAAAACATGATTGCTTCTTTAGAAAAGTCTCAGCTTGATTCAGAGAAGGAATACGAGCAAGCGCATCAATTTTTACTGGAAAGTGAAAAATTACGCACAGAGATTGAAAAAGAATGGCAAGCGTTAGAGGATAAAAAAGAATTAATCTATAGAAAAGCTGAAGAAAAAGCAGAAAAGGCTTTAAATAAAGCTAGAGAAGAAGCAGAAATAATTGTAGAAGAAGTTCGTAAAATGAAAACATCCGCAACATTGAAAGAGCATGAGTGGATTGAAGCCAAAAAAATGCTTGAAGATGCAAGGCCGAACCTAACAAAGTCGAAGAAGAAAAAAGTTTCAAGTAAGACAGACTCAAAAGAACTCCACCCAGGTGACGATATAAAATTACTAACAGTAAACCAGCAAGGGTCAGTTCTTGAAAAGTTAAGTGAGAATGAATACATGGTTCAAGTCGGTATTATGAAAGTAAAAGCAAAACGTCAAGATTTACAATATATAGGTAAGCAAAAGCAACAACCTGAAAAGACAGTAGCAACCATCAAAGGATCAAACTACCATGTTCGTCCAGAACTTGACCTTAGAGGTGAACGTTTTGAGGATGCAATTTTAAAGCTAGAGAAGTATATTGATGATGCCTTATTAGCAGGCTATTCAAAGGTATCAATCATACATGGTAAAGGAACTGGTGCATTACGAACTGGGGTGCAAGATTTTGTGAAATCTCACCCAGCTATCTCGGCTTCTAGAATGGGAGCGAGTGGAGAAGGCGGTAGTGGAGTATCTGTGTTAGAGTTGAAATAATTCTCATCAGAGGAGAAGGGATGTTCATATGGAAGGATTCTGGGAAAACATTATTGTCATTACTGCCGCAAGATTTAGTGTAGTAATTATTTGTACGCTTGTATTTTTAGCGATTTTTGAACTCGTAACATCCTATAAAAATTGGGAAGAAATTAAAAAAGGAAATCTTGCTGTAGCGATGGCAACTGGGGGGAAAATCTTTGGTATTGCTACTATTTTCCGTTACTCAATTGAGCATAATGATACATTACTTCAAACTGTAGGTTGGGGATTTTTCGGTTTTGTTTTATTATTATCTGGTTATTTCATCTTTGAATTTTTACTTCCAACTATAAAAGTAGACGAAGAAATTGGAAAGGGAAATAATGCAGTTGGCTTACTTTCCATGATATTCTCAATAGGTATGGCCTTTGTAATTGGTGCAAGCATTGTGAGTTAAAGGGGGAGACAGAAATGGTCTTCGAAAGATTAGCAAAGATACTTTTTGCAGTAGCTATTATTTTCTTGGCAGTTGGTGTCTTTTATATATTTAAGTAATATGAATAAATAGTGGAGAATTGAAATATAATTAAACAACTCACCTTCTGGGCTCAAATACTCATTATTTTAGCAGAAGTGAGTTGTTTTTTTAATATAATTATATAAAAAACTTTCTAAATATAGAAATTAATCACTAATGTTGGTATAGTATAATAAAAAGGAGGAGATTTCATGGAAGTAACTAAATTATGGCATGACCATTATCCTAAAGAAATACCTATCCACATTGATTATGAAGAAAAGCCACTCTCTAGTTTCCTAGAGGAGACTGCGTCAAAATTCCCAGAAAAGAAAGCGCTTCATTTTATGGGTAAAGAGCTAAGTTACGGTGAACTCTACACACAAGCGAAACAATTTGCTAATTATTTACAATCTTTAGGGCTTCAAAAAGGGGATAAAGTAGCTATTATGTTACCGAACAGTCCTCAAGCAGTAATAAGTTACTATGGAATTTTATTTGCAGGGGGAACAGTTGTTCAAACAAATCCATTGTATACAGAAAGAGAATTGGAGTATCAGGTAAAAGACTCGGATACATCAATTATTATTTGTTTAGATATACTTTTACCAAGAGTCACGAATGTTCAAGGAAAAACGAAGTTAAAGCATAAGATTGTAACAGGTATTAAAGATTACTTACCATTTCCAAAGAACTTAATTTATCCCTTTATTCAAAAAAAGGAATATAATATGGTTGTAAAAGTAGAACAAAGTGAAGATACACATGTATGGCAAAATATCATGAAAAATAGTAAACCAGAATTCAAAAAACCTGAAATTGATCCGAAAAATGATATTGCACTATTACAATATACTGGTGGAACAACTGGTCACCCGAAAGGCGTTATATTAACACATTATAATTTAGTAGCGAATCTTCAAATGTGTGAAGCGTGGTTATATAAAACAAAACCAGGAGAAGAAACCGTTCTTGCAGTCTTACCATTTTTCCATGTTTACGGTATGACGACAGTTATGAACTTTGCGGTGAAACAAGCATCGAAAATGATTCTCATGCCGAAGTTTAATGCTGAGGATGTCTTAAAAGTTATTGATAAACAAAAACCGACACTTTTCCCAGGCGCACCAACAATATATATCGGTTTGATCAATCATCCTGATATTAGTAAATATGATTTATCTTCTATACGCGCATGTATAAGTGGTTCAGCTGCTTTACCAAAAGAAGTTCAAGATAAATTTGAACAAATAACAGGTGGTAGACTCGTTGAAGGATATGGCTTAACAGAAACCTCCCCAGTAACACATGCAAATCCTGTTTGGGGTAATCGCATTAATGGTAGTATTGGATTACCTTGGCCAAATACCGATGCAAAAGTAGTAAGCTTGGAAACAGGTGAAGAAGTTCCGACAGGTGAGACTGGAGAGATTGTTGTCAAAGGACCTCAAGTTATGAGAGGCTATTGGAATAACCCAGAGGAAACAGATAATGTTTTGAAAGATGGTTGGTTCCATACAGGAGACATGGGCTATATGGATGAAAAAGGATATTTCTATGTTGTTGATCGTAAGAAAGATATGATTATCGCAGGTGGCTTTAATATTTATCCACGCGAAGTTGAAGAAGTGCTATATGAGCACGAAGCAATTCAAGAAGCAGTTATTGTAGGGGTTCCAGATCCATACCGTGGTGAGACAGTAAAAGCGTTTATTGTTTTAAAGGATGGTCATCAAGTAACAGAAGAAGAATTGAATGCGTTTACAAGAGAACGCCTTGCAGCATTTAAAATCCCAAGAAAATATGAATTCAGAGATGAACTACCAAAAACGATTGTAGGTAAAATCTTACGAAGGAAGTTACTAGAAGAAGAATTAAATAAACAAGAAGAAACCGCAAAACCAGTATCATGAAAAATGACTAAACGATTGACATAATATCTAGAAACTTATAAGATGGAAATATGAATGACTGTTCATTCATATTTCCATCTTATATTTTAAGGAGCAGAATCATGAAGAGTAGTAAACCAAAGTATCAACAAATTATTGATGCCGCTGTGAATGTTATTGCAGAAAATGGCTATCACGCATCACAAGTTTCAAAAATTGCTAAAGAAGCAGGCGTAGCAGACGGAACAATTTACCTTTATTTTAAAAATAAAGAAGATGTACTTGTATCATTATTTGAAGAAAAAATGGGCCAATTCATCGAGAAGATTGCTAATGCTACAAAAGAACAAAGAGATACCAATACAAAATTAAAAACACTTATTTACATGCACTTTAATCAACTCGAAGAAAATCCAAAGCTTGCAATAGTTACGCAGCTAGAATTAAGACAATCTAACTATTCTTTGAGACTGCAAATCAATAAAGTTTTAAAACCTTATCTAAATATAATTGATTCGATTATAGAGGAGGGAAAACAAAGCAAGCAATTTAGAGATGATATTAATACAGCTTTGGTAAGACAAATGATTTTTGGAACGCTTGATGAAGTAGTGACCAACTGGGTAATGAAGGATAGTAAGTACGAATTAACTGGTCTCACAGATCAAGTACACCAATTTATTACAGAAGGATTGCGTTATAGCGCAAAGAGTTAATTAATCTTGATTACTAACTTTTATAAAAAATATGAGTAAATATTTTCAAAAAGTTAGATAATCTATTAGAATATAAGATGATGAGGGGGGAAGAGATGAGTACATTAAATAAAGAAGTAAAAAATAATGTAGCTTACCTAACAATTCAGAGTCCACCAGCTAATGCTTTATCAAGTCAAATTATTAAAGACATCGATAAAGAGCTTACTGAAATAGAAGCAAATCCAGAAGTAAAGGCAGTTGTACTTCATGGAGAGGGACGATTTTTCTCAGCAGGTGCAGATATAAAGGAATTCACTTCCTTACAAGAGGCTTCAGACTATGAATCTCTTGCTCTGAATGGGCAGAAAGTGTTTCAGAGAATTGAAGATTTCAAGTTACCAGTAATTGCAGCCATTCATGGTGCAGCTTTGGGTGGTGGACTAGAATTAGCGATGTCTTGTCATATAAGAATCGTAGGGGAAAATGCTAAAATCGGTCTACCAGAGTTAAACTTAGGAATAATTCCGGGGTTTGCTGGAACGCAGCGTTTGCCACATTATGTAGGGGCAGCTAAAGCTACGGAAATGATTTTGTCAGGTGATCCAATCTCGGGTAATGAGGCAGCAAAAATCGGTTTAGCAAATAAAGCAGTAGCTGACGCTGAAGTTTTCAATGAAAGTAAAGCGCTTGCAGAAAAAATTGCTATGAAAAGTAAACTGACAATTGAGCACATTATGGAGTTAATAGGTTACAGCCGTCCAGATCGTTTAGTGAAAGGTGCGGAGGCTGAAGCAAGGGCATTTGGAAAAGTATTTGGATCTGAAGATGCTTCAGAAGGAATTCAAGCATTCTTAGAAAAAAGAAAACCTAATTTCAATGATAAATAATATTTACACAAGGACTAGGAGGAAAATAAATGGATATCTATGTACTACTTAAAAAGACATTCGATACTGAGGAAAAAATCAGTGTATCAGGTGGGGAAATTGACGATGATGGTGCAGAGTTCATCATCAATCCATATGATGAATATGCAGTAGAAGAAGCAATTCTCCAACGTGATGCTCATGGTGGAGAAGTAACGGTTGTAACAATTGGTGATGAAGATTCTGAAAAACAATTAAGAACTGCTCTAGCAATGGGTGCTGATAAAGCAGTTTTAATTAATACAGAGGATGACCTTGAAGAAGGTGACCAGTATACTACTGCGAAAATTCTTGAAGCGTTTTTCGAAGATAGAGATGTTGACTTAATTTTAGCTGGGAACGTTGCTATTGATGAGGCGAGTGGACAAGTTGGCCCAAGGGTAGCTGAAGCATTAGGGATTCCTTATGTTACTACGATTACAAGTCTAAAAATTGATGGTGAAACAGTGAACATTGAAAAAGACGTAGAAGGTGACGTTGAAATCATTGAAACAACTCTGCCTCTATTAGTAACTTGTCAACAAGGATTAAATGACCCACGTTACCCATCTTTACCTGGGATCATGAAAGCGAAGAAGAAACCTTTAGAAGAATTAGAACTTGATGATTTAGATTTAGATGAAGATGAACTTCAACCAAAAACGAAAACAATTGAAATCTTCTTACCTGAAGAAAAAGCTGCTGGAAGAGTTCTTGAAGGTGAAGTAGCTGATCAGGTGAAGGAATTAGTATCTTTATTAAAAAACGAAAAGAAAGTACTTTAATTGATACAGGAAGAGGGGTAGAGACATGAGTAAAATATTAGTAATAGCTGAAGGTAGAGAAGGAACTTTACGTAATGTTTCATTTGAAGCAATTGCGGCTGCAAAAACAATTAACAACGATGCCGAGATAGTTGGTGTTGTTTTAGGTAATAGTAACTTAGAAGAACAAGCACAAGAATTAATTTATTATGGTGCAGATCGAGTAGTAACTGTCCAACATGATAAGTTAGACGCTTATACATCAGAAGGATTTGGTCAAGCAGTATTAGCTGTAGCGAATGACGAGAACCCTGATGGAATAATAATGGGTCATACGTCAATTGGAAAAGATTTAACACCAAAGCTTGCAGCTAAATTAGATACAGGACTTGTGTCAGATGTAATCGGCATTGAACATAATGGCGATACAACTGAATTCATTCGTCCAATTTATTCAGGGAAAGCATTTGAAAGAAAAATGATTACAGCTGGACTTATCTTTGCTACAATCCGTCCGAATAACATAGCAATGTTAGAACGTGATGATTCTAGAACTGGTGAAATCACTTCTAAAGATGTTGAAGTTGCAGATATTCGTACCATTGTAAAAGAAGTGGTAAGAAAGACTTCTGAAGGTGTTGACTTATCTGAAGCAAACATTGTTATCGCAGGTGGACGAGGTGTGAAAAGTAAAGAAGGTTTTGACGAACTATATGCACTTGCAGATGTATTAGGTGCTGCAGTTGGAGCTTCACGTGGAGCTTGTGACGCTGATTACTGTGATTATTCTTTACAAATCGGACAAACAGGTAAAGTAGTTACTCCGGATCTATATATTGCAGTTGGTATTTCGGGTGCAATCCAACACTTGGCAGGTATGTCTAACTCTAAAGTAATCGTTGCAATCAACAAAGATCCTGAAGCAAATATCTTCAACATTGCAGATTATGGAATTGTCGGAGACCTATTCGAGATACTCCCAGCATTGATCGAAGAAATTAAAGCTGTAAAAGCATAATTTACTTAGAGACCAACTCCTTTAATGTAAAGGTTGGTCTCTTTTTATAAAGAGCCGTTATTTTCAAAAGCATAATATTAGGCAGTGAATAACAACGGTGATATACTTCTTATTAAGCAAGATGATATTTATTAAAGGAGGAAATAAGAATGGCAATTTCACACGTAACTGATCAAAACTTTGCTGAATCTACTTCTGACGGACTCGTTCTCGTTG
Organism: Oceanobacillus sp. CAU 1775; assembly: GCF_054482815.1. NCBI lineage: Bacteria > Bacillati > Bacillota > Bacilli > Caryophanales > Bacillaceae > Oceanobacillus > Oceanobacillus sp. CAU 1775. The sequence continues at coordinate 229,650 of NZ_JBTLRO010000004.1, forward strand.
ACTTCTGGGCTCCATGGTGTGGACCTTGTAAAATGATTGCACCGGTTTTAGAAGAGATTGATGGCGAAATGGCAGATAAAGTAAAAATCGTCAAATTAGACGTTGATGACAACCAAGAAACAGCAAGTAAATATGGAGTAATGAGTATTCCAACATTACTTTTAATGAAAGACGGAAATGTTGTAGACCAAGCAATTGGTTTCCAACCAAAAGAAGCTTTAACAAATTTAATTAACAAACACGCTTAATTTGTGTACAATTAAATAACGAAACTAAAAATCCCTTGTTGACTTTAACAAGGGATTTTTCTGAAATATAAGGATTGATTACAATGAACGATAATATAAAATCAAAATTAGAAATACTACCACCAAATCCAGGATGCTATCTGATGAAAGACAAACATGGCACGATTATTTATGTTGGGAAGTCAAAGAAATTAAGAAATCGTGTTCGTTCTTACTTCACTGGTGCAAACGATCGTAAAACGCAAAGATTGGTACAAGAAATTGTAGACTTTGAGTACTTTGTCACTTCATCAGAATTAGAAGCTTTGATTCTGGAAATGAACTTAATTAAAAAGTATGACCCAAAATATAATGTCATGCTGAAGGATGATAAGTCTTATCCATATTTGAAAATAACTTCCGAAAGACACCCTCGTCTCCTCATTACACGAAAAGTGAAAAAGGATAAAGGAAAATACTTTGGCCCTTATCCAAACGTAATAGCAGCGAGAGAAACAAAGAAATTACTAGATCGATTATATCCATTAAAAAAATGTAATAACCCACCTGGCAGGCCATGTCTCTATTATCATTTAAATCAATGCTTAGCATGTAGTGAACAGCCACCTTCAAAAGAAGATTATGCAAAAATCGTTCAAGAAATAGCTGCTTTTCTTGAAGGCGGTTTTAAGGATATTAAAGACAATATAACGAAGAAAATGTACGAGGCTAGTGAGTCCCTCAATTTCGAAAGAGCAAAAGAACTGCGTGATCAGATTCAGCATATTGAAATTGTGATGGAAAGACAAAAAATGACTTCTAGTGATCAGACAGATCGTGACATATTTGGTTATAGCTATGATAAAGGCTGGATGTGTGTCCAAGTGTTTTTTGTAAGACAAGGAAAATTAATTGAAAGAAATGTAACAATCTTTCCTTTTTACGACGACGCAAAAGAGGCGTTTAATAGTTATATCGGTCGTTTTTATCTCCATCAAAATCATTTAAAGCCAAAAGAAATTCTACTCCCTATTGGCTCTGATAATGAACTGATAGCTGAGCTCTTAGAGGCGAATGTCCATACACCATATCGTGGCGGGAAAAAAGAACTTGTTGAATTAGCTACAAAAAATGCAAAAATAGCTTTGAATGAAAAGTTCTTATTAATTGAACGAGATGAGAAAAGAACAGTTCTTGCAAATGAACATTTAGGTGAAATTTTAAATATCGCTACCCCTCACCGGATTGAAGCTTTTGATAACTCTAATATTCAAGGAACAAATCCTGTATCAGCAATGGTTGTATTTGTTGACGGTAGAGCGAGTAAAAAAGATTATCGTAAATATAAAATTAGGACAGTCGAAGGTCCAGATGATTATGAAACAATGCGAGAAGTAATTCGTCGAAGGTATACACGTGTTTTAAAAGAAAATTTACCATTACCAGATTTAATTATAGTTGATGGTGGAAAAGGTCAAATCAGCTCCGCTTTAGACATTTTAGAAAATGAACTAGGGCTTGATATACCTGTAGCAGGCCTGGTGAAAGATGAGAAGCACCAAACAAGTGAATTACTCTATGGTTCACCACCAGAAGTAATTCAGCTGGAAAGACAATCACCAGAGTTTTATCTCGTGCAAAGAATTCAAGATGAGGTCCACCGCTTTGCAATTACATTTCATCGAGATTTACGAGGAAAAGGTTTGTTCCAATCTGCATTAGATGGGATACCAGGGGTTGGAGAAAAAAGAAAAAAGTTGCTACTTATGCATTTTAAATCGATTTCTCTAATTAAAGATGCAACAATAGAAGAAATTACCAAGCTAGGTATACCTAGTAATACAGCTCAACAAATAATAGATCATTTAAATAAACCAGAAGAAATAGAAATAAATAATGAAAAATAAAAATGCTACAAAGAGGTGCTTACCTTCTTTGTAGCATTTTTATTTATTTTACAGAGATAACTGAAAACTGAACCTGATGAATACGTTTGTTAATTTCTTCTATACACTCACAGTCTATTCCATCAATCGTTTTAATTGCTTCAGCGAGAAATCCTGCTTCCAGACGAAAATCCGCTTCAAAAGAAGCTTTTAAACGGAGAACTACTGAATCTGCTAACAGATGAAAAATCCTTTTATGCTTCTTTTCTTTAACGAGTTCTAGTTTTCCAATACCGAGCTTTTCGAATATGTAACAGACGTCTTCAATCGATTGCATTTCAAATTTTCTTGCTAGATTTCTTCCCATATAATAAAGCAATGTAGGTGCTTCTTCACCTAAAAGTTCTGGCAGAGCTACGTATCTTAATATGTCAAATCCTGCACCAGCAGTATATAATTCATCCAACTGAATCGTGGATAATTTATTTTCTAAATCCATGAAACTCTTCCTTTCCAAAACAACAGTACTTTCTGTTAAAATATAAGAAATACTATGTATGTATAATAATAGATTCAAGCTAATGTTTCTACTTAGCTAAAATGAAGCAACTCTTTAATGTCCTATCATTATATAGGATAGGACATTTGTAAAAAGCTATTCTAATTATCTATCGTAAAATGATAATTATCAAGTTTATCTAGTACTTTTACGAAAATTTGCTAATTTGGTAGATAATTTAGTCGTTGTCTTGACGGTTTATGAAGTTAGAAGTACAATAAATATGTTACAGATTTGTTTCATTTTAGAAGATTTTGCTGAATAATATGTAAGCATTACCACCTAAAATGATCTATATTAAATGACAATTATATAAGGGGGGGTAACATGGCAGGGCAACGTGAATTTTATTGGAGAAGATTGCATTCTTTACTTGGTGTAGTCCCGATCGGAATTTTCCTAGTACAGCATTTAGTAATTAACCATTTCGCCGTGTATGGAGAAGAAAGCTTTAACAGAGCAGCAGGATTTATGGGAAGTCTTCCTTTTGTAATACTTTTGGAGATTTTCATTATTTATCTGCCAATTTTGTATCATGCAATTTTAGGGGTATACATAGCATTTACTGCGAAAAATAATGTGTCAAGATATGGATTTTTCCGTAACTGGATGTTCAAGCTACAAAGATGGACTGGAATTATAACTCTAGTATTTATTGCATGGCACGTTTGGGAAACACGTGTTCAAATTGGTTTAGGAAATGCTGAAGCTAACTATAGCTTAATGGAAGGAATTCTTTCCAATCCATTTATGTTCTGGTTCTACATCATTGGTGTAATTGCAGCAGTATTCCATTTTGCTAATGGATTATGGAGTTTCTTTGTAACATGGGGTATTACTCAAACACCAAGATCTCAAGTAATCTTAACCTATGTAGTAATTGGAGTATTCTTTGCAGTTAGTTACTTAGGTGTAAGAACATTAATTCAATTTGCGTTTGGTGTTTAATAGCTAGAAATAAAAGGAGTGAGTTTAATAAATGAGTAATCGTAAAGTTGCTGTTGTTGGTGGCGGTCTTGCAGGTTTAATGGCAGTCATAAAAGCAGCAGAAGCGGGCGTAAAAGTAGATTTATTTTCAATTGTTCCTGTAAAACGTTCTCACTCTGTATGTGCTCAAGGTGGAATAAATGGAGCAGTTAACACGAAAGGTGAGGGTGACTCACCAGCGCTTCATTTTGACGACACAGTATACGGTGGAGACTTTTTAGCAAACCAGCCTCAAGTTCAAGCAATGTGTGATGCGGCTCCTGGAATTATACATATGTTTGACCGTATGGGTGTTATGTTTAACCGTACACCAGAAGGTCTTCTGGATTTCCGTCGCTTTGGTGGAACTCAGATGCACCGTACAGCATATGCAGGTGCTACTACAGGTCAGCAATTACTATATGCATTAGATGAACAAGTTCGACGTTTTGAAGTTGAAGGACTTGTTACAAAATATGAGGGATGGGAATTCCTTCAAGCAGTTATTGACGAAGAGGAAATCGCAAGAGGAATTATTGCTCAAGATATTAAAACGCATGAAATTCGCTATTTCCGTTCTGACGCGACAATATTTGCAACTGGTGGACCTGGAATTATCTTTGGTAAGTCAACGAACTCAATGATCAATACAGGATCTGCTGCAAGTATTCTTTATCAACAAGGTGTTAAATATGCGAATGGTGAATTTATCCAAATTCATCCTACCGCGATTCCAGGAGATGACAAGCTTCGCCTGATGAGTGAATCCGCTCGTGGGGAAGGTGGAAGAATCTGGACATATAAAGATGGTGAGCCTTGGTACTTCCTAGAGGAGAAATATCCTGCTTATGGAAACTTAGTACCTCGTGACATTGCAACAAGAGAAATCTTTGATGTCTGTGTTAACCAAAAGTTAGGTATTAATGGGGAAAATATGGTTTACCTTGATCTTTCTCACAAAGATTCAAAGGAATTAGATATTAAACTTGGTGGAATCATTGAGATTTACGAGAAGTTCGTTGGTGAAGACCCTCGTAAAGTACCAATGAAGATCTTCCCAGCTGTTCACTACTCAATGGGTGGTCTATGGGTTGATATTAACCAAATGACGAATATTCCTGGTATCTTTGCTGCTGGAGAAGTTGATTTCTCTCAGCACGGAGCAAACCGTTTAGGAGCGAATTCGTTACTATCTGCAATTTATGGTGGGTCTGTTGCTGGTCCAAAAGCAATTGAATATATTGATGGACTAGATAAACATGCGGAAGATATTAGCGACGAATTATTCGAAGCGAAAGTACGCGAAGAGCAAGAAGCATTCGATGCTATGCTGAATATGAAGGGCGAAGAAAATGCTTATGTTATTCATAAAGAGCTAGGCGAATGGATGACTGATAACGTTACAGTAGTTCGTGAAAATGAAAAACTACTAAAAACGGATGAAAAGATTCTAGAATTACTAGAACGTTGGAATAATATAAACATTAACGACACATCACGTTGGAGTAACCAAGGGGTTATGTTTACACGTCAGTTGAAAAATATGTTACATCTGGCACGCGTAATCACAATTGGTGCTTACAATCGAAACGAGAGTCGTGGTGCTCATTATAAACCTGAGTTCCCAGAGCGTAATGATGAAGAGTTTATGAAAACAACTATCGCTGAGTTCGATCAAGAGACACAATCACCAGTATTTAGCTATGAAGAGATTGATGTTTCATTGATCCCACCGCGTAAACGTGATTACACAACGGTATCATAATAAGGGGGAGAACAGTAAAAATGGCTGAACAAAGTACAGTTACATTTATTATAACTCGTCAGGACAGTCCCGAGTCTGAGCCCTATGACGAAACGTTTCATATACCTTATAGAAAGAATATGAACGTTATATCTGGTTTAATGGAGATTCAAAGAAATCCAGTAAACGCAGAGGGGAAAGAAACAGCACCAGTAATGTGGGAAATGAGTTGTTTGGAAGAGGTTTGTGGAGCATGTTCTATGGTAATTAATGGAACAGCAAGACAATCATGTGCGGCATTGGTTGATCAATTAGAGCAGCCAATTCGTTTAGCACCAATGACTACATTCCCAGTTGTTCGTGACTTAATTGTAGACCGTGAGCGTATGTTTGATGCATTGAAACAAGTAAGAGCTTGGATTCCAATCGATGGTACACATGATCTTGGACCAGGACCGAGAATGCCAGAAAACAAACGTCAGTGGGCTTATGAATTATCTAAATGTATGACTTGTGGTGTATGTTTAGAAGCTTGTCCGAACGTTAATGATAAATCAGATTTCATTGGTCCAGCAGCACTTTCACAAGCACGTTTATTTAATGCACATCCAACAGGTGCAATGAATGCAAGTGAACGCTTAGAAGGATTAATGGATGACGGTGGAATTAGTGGCTGTGGTAACTCACAGAACTGTGTGCAAGTTTGTCCGAAGGGAATACCTTTAACAACTTCGATCGCAGCAATGAACAGAGCTACTAACATCCATGCATTCAAGAGCTTCTTTGGTGCAGATTCGTCACTATAATATATAAAATTAAATGGTCCTTCCATCTTGTGGAAAGGGCCATTTTTTGCTAAGGAGATATTGACATGAGTTCTATCAATTATATAGATAATTTTGATACATGGCGTTCTGAATTTGAATTCTCAACATCTATCAAAGTTCGTTTTTCAGAAACAGATTTATACGGGCACGTTAATAACACATCTGTCTTTGTATATTTTGAAGAAGCTCGTATTGAGTATTTACAAGCAATCGGCCTCTATGATGATATTGATGTAAAAAAACATGGAATGGTAGTTGCTGACCTGCAATGTAATTATTTAAAGCAAATGTTTTTTAATGAAACAATTGATTTCTATGTAAAAGTAAATGAAATCGGCAATAGTTCTGCTGACATTCATTATATGGCTGTCAATGAAGCAGGAGAAGTTACACTAACTGGGCGCGGCCGAGTTGTATTTATTGACTTAGAAAAAGGAAAACCTGAAAGAATTCCAGAGTCTATTAAAGAAAAAATGATTGGAAAAGTTGAATCTGGAAAATAAATAAACTAAAATAAACCGACTCTCATCAAGGAAAGTCGGTTTATTTTTAAAGCTTCAGTTCTCCCATTCTGAGAAGCTCAACCACAGCTTGCGAGCGCCCCTTTACACCCAATTTTTGCATCGCGTTCGAAATATGATTTCTCACGGTTTTTTCCGATATGAATAATTTTTGGGCGATTTCTTTCGTTGTCATATCCTGTACTAGCAGCTCAAATACCTCTTTTTCGCGCTTCGTTAGTAGTTGCTTTGGTTGATAGTCATTATCCTTCAAATGATAACCCCTCCTTGCTCTGTAGAGCTGCTTTTTGAAGGGAATTATTTAGTCATTATAGCTTATGAAGATAAATGAAATAAGTGCTGGAAAAGTAGCCTATCCTCTAAAAAATAAATAGCTCATATTGGTTCCTTACAAACGAACACTATATTAATATAAACAGATTTTTCTACATTTCCCTGCAAATTATGAGGATAAGTGTATTTTATTACTATCTATATCTAAATAATTTGTTATACTTATCACAAGATGACCTTAGTTTAGATTGTATTCGTGAAATTGCAGGGGGTTCAAGAATGGAAAATAAAGTTACGACAGATACAATTAAAAAAATCGAAAAAAAGATTCGCTATGTATCAGGAATGATAAAACAAAATGGAAGAAAAATTTTAAATAACTATCCTATAACTTCTCCACAGTTTGTTGCTTTGCAATGGCTATTAGAAGAAGGGGATTTAACAATTGGAGAACTCTCCAATAAAATTAGCTTGGCGTTTAGTACCACAACCGACCTTGTCGATCGAATGGAAAAAAATGACCTCGTTCAGCGAGTAAGAGATCAGAAAGACAGAAGGGTCGTTCGTATTCATTTGTTGGAAAAAGGCAAGGTAATTATCCATGAAGTAATTGAAGAAAGACAAAATTACTTAGATGAAGTTTTATCCAGTTTTAGTGAGGAAGAAAAAGTCGCATTACATGATATTCTTGAACTTTTATATGATCAAATGAAACATGTAAATGAAAAATAATTAGAAGGCGGAACAGATTTGGACAGACCTATAGGAGTAATAGATTCTGGTGTTGGAGGCCTAACAGTGGCTTATGAGCTCATGCGCCAATTACCAAAGGAAGAATTAATTTATCTCGGGGATACAAAACGTTGTCCCTATGGACCGCGGACGGAAGAAGAAGTTAGAACATTTACCTGGGAAATGGTGAACTTTCTTCTTGAAAAAAATATTAAATTATTAGTAATTGCTTGTAATACAGCGACAGCTTTTACCATAGACGAATTAAAAGAAAACTTAAACATTCCGGTTATTGGTGTGATCAATCCTGGAAGTCGTGCAGCTATCAAAGTGACAAGTAATGAACATATAGGTGTTATTGGTACAGAAGGAACGATTAAGAGTGGAGCATATCCAGAGGCTCTTAAAAATATAAATTCTAGATTACATGTTGAACTTTTAGCTTGCCCTTTATTCGTTCCGCTTGTGGAGCAAGGTAACTTCTCTAGTGAACAAACTAGACAGATTGTTGAGGAAACACTGAAGCCTTTAAAAAGAACGAATATAGACACTTTAATTCTTGGATGTACCCATTATCCTTTATTAAAGGAAGTCATTCAAGAAGTGGTTGGAGACGAGGTGAATGTAATTTCTTCAAGTGAAGAAACCGCTAGAGAAACGAGTACGGTACTAGAAATTAAAAAATTATTAAATACAAAAGAACTTCCTTTACACCATACATTTTATACAACTGGAGGAGTAGATGTATTTAAACAAATAGCCGAAAAGATATTTAAATTTGGTATGCTTGATAACGTTTCTATTGCTACAGCAAATATTGAAAAAGATTAATTATTTCTTCTAAGACGAGGAAGTGATTAATCTTTTTCTTTTGTGCTGTTCTTTTTTAGAAAAGAGCTCGTATATATAGTAGTACATACCATCGTAGGAGGTTATAGCATGAAAGTAAAAAAGGTAGTTTTAGCTGGTACATGTTGTTCTCTGTTATTTTTAGCAGCGTGTTTCCAAGGAGAGCAATCCTCATTAGAAATCGACCCACCTGAGAATGCAGAAGCTGTAAACGAGGACAAAGAAACTGGACATGAAGTTACTCAGGAGGATAGTGGTTCAATTGAAGGGTTAGAAACCGTTGCAAGACAATTATATCTAATTGACGCAAATGGTATGGTAGCCTCTCAAACTTTGGATCTTCCGTTGTTAGAGTCACAAGAGGTAGCTACGCAAGTATTGGAGTATTTAATAGTTGATGGACCGATTACGGAGGTATTACCAAACGGATTCCGTGCTGTACTTCCTGCTGGAACAGAAATCTTAGGATTAAATCTCCAAGAGGATGGCACGATGATCGTTGATTTTTCGGAAGAGTTTAAAGAATATCAAGCAGCAGATGAAGTGAAAATTGTTGAAGCAATTACGCACACATTAACGCAATTTGACAGTGTTGAACAAGTTCAATTATGGATTAATGGGCACCCATTACATGAGATGCCAGTCAATGGTACAGCTATAGGAAAAAGCTATTCCAGAGCAAATGGAATCAACATTGTAAATCCAGATGGGACAGATATGATGCATAGTGAGGCTGTCACAATGTATTATCCTGCAGCATACGAAGGAAATCGTTATTATATTCCAGTCACACAATATGTAGAGACGAAGGATAATAATCGCTACCAATCTATTATATCGTCTTTAATCAATGGTCCAGGCTATGACTCGAATGTCGTCCATGTGTTTAATAGTGGGACTTCGTTGATGAACGAACCAGTACTAAGGGATGGAGTCCTCGAATTAATTTTCAATGATGCGATTTTAACTGACAATGAAAATGCAGTTATAGCTGATGAAGTGGTTGAGACAATTGTTCGAACACTTAGCATGCATGATCAGATTGAAGCTGTTGATATTAAAGTAGATAATAAAGAACAACTGAAAAATGAAAATGGCGAAGCATATAGCCAACCAGTTAGTACAGAAATATTTGATCGCTCAGAAGCTTTATGATTTTATTATTTAATGCGTTCCTCCCATTACCAGCAGGATAAATATCTGCTGGTTTTGTTTTTGGATTTTTTATTTATGAAGAAATATGATAAGCTAAAATGCGAACTGAAGGAGGATATATCATGAGAAGTAATAATCGTACGGTAAATGAATTGCGACCAATTAAAATAACAAAAGATTATATCAGCCACCCTGAAGGGTCTGTACTTATTGAAGTAGGAAATACAAAAGTAATTTGTAACGCGAGTGTCGAAGATAGAGTCCCACCATTTATGCGTGGACAAGGAAAAGGCTGGATTACCGCTGAATATTCTATGTTGCCACGTGCAACTGCACAGCGAACTATTCGTGAGTCATCTAAAGGGAAAGTCACAGGAAGAACAATGGAAATTCAACGCCTAATCGGTAGAGCTTTACGTTCTGTAGTAGATCTAGAAAAGATTGGTGAAAGAACAATCTGGATTGATTGTGATGTCATTCAAGCAGATGGTGGAACAAGAACCGCTTCAATTACAGGAGCATTTGTAGCGATGGCGTTAGCAATAGGAACATTAGTTGAGAAAAAAGTAATTGAAGAAATGCCGGTAAAATCTTACTTAGCTGCAACTTCAGTAGGAGTCTTGCCTAGTGGGGTAGAAATTCTTGATTTAGATTATGAGGAAGACCATCAAGCACATGTGGATATGAACATTGTTATGACTGGAACTGGTGAATTTGTCGAAATTCAGGGTACAGGTGAAGAAGCTACTTTTTCAAATAAACAATTGATGATGATGCTTTCTTTAGCTGAAAAAGGAGTAAAAGAAATCTTTGAAATCCAGAAGGAAGCTCTAGGCAACATAGCAGAACTTATCCATTTTGATAGTGAAGATGAGGTGTCAAAAGATGAGACAAATCGTAATAGCAACGAAGAATAAAGGGAAAATTAAAGAATTTGAAGATTTCTTTAAAAAATATGGAATAGAAGTACTTTCCTTATATGATTTAGAAAATAATATTCCTGATATTGAAGAAACAGGCTCTACCTTTGAAGAAAATGCGGCTTTAAAAGCTGAACAAATTGCTCATATCTTAAATAAAGCAGTTCTAGCAGATGACTCTGGTTTAATGGTAGATGCGCTAAATGGTGAACCTGGAATTTATTCCGCACGATATGCAGGAGCAGATAAAAGTGATAGTGAAAATAATAATAAACTTCTAAAAAACTTAGAAAACGTTCCTGAAGAAAAACGTACTGCAAAATTTGTTTGTACCCTAGCAATTGCGAGACCAGGGGAAGAAACAATTTTCAAAACGGGTTATTGTCATGGGCAAATAGGATATTCTCCAAAGGGCGAGCATGGTTTTGGCTATGATCCATTATTTATTCCAAACGGGTATAACAAAACTATGGCAGAATTATCTCCAGAAGAAAAAAATAAAATCAGTCACCGTAGTGAAGCAATCAAGCAATTAGACGACTGGCTGAAAGTATTATTTTAAAAGTTTTTGAATAAAAATTATAGGCATTAAAAATAAATGTTGACAAAAAAATTATTAATGCCTATAATAAATCTTGTCGACTTTAATTGATAGTCAATTTTCACCAATTTATTTAATTACTTTAATAGAGTAATATTAAATAAGTAAAAAATATGCGGGTGTAGTTTAGTGGTAAAACCTCAGCCTTCCAAGCTGATGATGAGGGTTCGATTCCCTTCACCCGCTCCATGGCCCGGTAGCTCAGCTGGATAGAGCAACAGACTTCTAATCTGTAGGTCGCAGGTTCGAATCCTGCTCGGGTCGTTAAAGAAAAGAGAAACCTAATTAGGTTTCTCTTTTCTTTTATGTTTAAATTGTCTATATTGAGGGTAATGGCTTTGAATAGTATATATAAATTTAATATAGGATGTGAGGTGAATCTGATAAATGGAAACAAAGAATATTATTCTTTTTCCAAAGTGGCAAAAAACTTTAGAAGTAGAAAGTGTTCGAGCGATTAAAGATAGAAGTTTTGAAGAAGGATTAGCTAAGCTAAACATGCTGCTTGATCATCAAGTAGAAAACCATGATATTTACACAGGGAAGCTAATCTGCTTAATGGAATTGGAACGCTATGAAGAGGCACAAGATTTATGCGAAACATTAATTAGTGTGAAAGATGTCCATTATGATGAATACATACATATTTATTTAACGATTTTATTTCAAACAAACCAATACGGCATGCTGATGGATATAGTAGAAAGCGAATTAGAAAATGGTAATATTCGTGATAACTTAGTCGCCCAGTTTAGACAACTCTATGAGATGAGCGAGAAGATGCGTTTAGATGTTGAAACAGATCGCTCAAATATCTATTTAGATGCACTATACGATGCTGTAAATCAAGAGAATCATATAGAACAATGGCGGTTAATTAATAAAATTAGTAAATTAAAATTGCCACCGAGTGAAAAAGTTGTCTCCCTGCTTTCCAATGAGTATGTGCATCCATTAAACAAATCGGCAATATTTCTTTGGCTCAAAGAAAAGGGAGTTACGAAACCCGTAGATATACATAAATTTGGTGTTCATATTAAAATGATCCCAAAACAGACTCCGGATATAAAAGATAATCTATTTGCTAACGCTGTCTATCAAACAATAGAACAGTTAGAACATAAAAATCCGACTCTATATAAGTTAGTTGAAAAGTTATTTGAGAAGTATCTTTATGTCCTTTATCCAATTTCACCACCCATAGAAGATGCAGAATTAGTTGCCGAGTCACTAATAATTATTGGGGAAGAATACTTAAATTTAAAAGAGATAGAGAGTGCAAACGAAAACGACGAATATGCCCACTATATCCAAGAGATTAAAACGAGTGAAATACTTTATACGACTATTATTAACGAATAAATAGAAATGCTTGAAAGGCATATGATTTGTGATATAATGAGATGGTTGTAAAATTGAAATCGTCATTTAAAAATAAAAGGTTGTTAGTTAAACAATAGATTTTGGAGGGAATTATTTATGACAGTAAATTGGGAAAAACAAGAAGGTAACAAAGGAATTTTAACTTTTGAAGTATCAGCAGAAGAATTTGACACAGCGTTGGATCAAGCGTTTAAAAAGGTTTCAAAAGAAGTACAGATCCCTGGATTCCGTAAAGGGAAAATTCCTCGTGGATTATTCGAGCAACGTTTCGGAGTAGAATCACTTTATCAAGATGCAGTTGACATCGTTTTACCAAATGCATATACAAATGCTATTGATGAAGCTGGAATTTTTCCAATTGATCAACCTGAAGTTGATATCGAACAAATTGAAAAAGGTAAAGCCTTAGTATTTACTGCTGAAGTAGAAGTGAAACCAGAAGTTACACTAGGCGAATACAAAGGTTTAGAAGTAGAAGAAGAATCAGTTGAAGTAACTGACGAAGATGTGGATCATGAATTAACTCACCTACAAGAAAATCACGCAGAGCTTGTTGTTAAAGAAGAAGGCGAAGTAGAAGAAGGAGATACAGTTGTTATCGACTTTGAAGGATTTACTGATGGTGAAGCTTTCGATGGTGGTAAAGGTGAAAATCATAGTTTAGAAATTGGTTCAGGACAATTCATTCCTGGATTCGAAGAAAAACTAGTAGGTAAAAAATCAGGAGAAGAAACTGAAGTTGAACTTACTTTCCCTGAAGACTACCATGCAGAAGAACTTGCAGGTAAAGATGCTATGTTCAAAGTTACAATTCATGAAATTAAAACAAAAGAACTTCCTGAACTAGATGATGAATTCGCTAAAGATGTAGACGATGAAGTTGAAACTTTAGAAGAATTAAAAGCGAAGAAAAAAGAAGAACTTTTAAGCCAAAGAAAACAGGCTGCAGATACAGCTAAACGTGAAGCTTTAATCAATAAAGCAACAGAAACTGTTGAAGTAGAAATTCCTGAAGTAATGGTTGAGAATGAACTAGATCAAATGTTCACTGAGTTCGAACAACGTCTACAAATGCAAGGTATGACAATGGAAATGTATGCACAATTCTCAGGACAAGACGAAGCAGCGCTTAAAGAGCAAATGAGAGAAGATGCTGGGAAGCGTGTGAAAACAAGCTTAACACTTGAAGCAATTGCAGACGCTGAAAATATCGAAGTTACTGAAGAAGATATTAATGAAGAGCTTTCTAACATGGCTTCGATGTACGGTGTAGAAGCAGAACAGCTTATCCAAATGCTTGGCGGCAATACAGAAACACTTGATAACGATATTAAAATGAGAAAAGCAATTGACGTACTAGTAGAAAACAGTAAAACTGCTGAATAATTTATAATTTGATTAATTATAAGTAACTTAGAACCAAGGTGCGACTATCTGCGCCTTGGTTCTATCTTATTTTAATAAGGATTAAATATAACTGACTTATTATTTGTTCGTGAACATATAAATAAGTATATATACTTTTTGTATCGTTAAAAGGTTTATCATTTTGTTTTTCAATTTGTATCTGATATGATTGACTATAATCAAATCTGAATTAATTTTCTTATGAACTATAGGGGTGAAGAAATGTTTAAATTTAATGAAGAGAAAGGGCAATTAAAATGTTCTTTCTGTGGTAAAAGCCAAGAACAGGTTCGAAAACTAGTCGCTGGACCTGGTGTATATATATGTGATGAATGTATTGAGCTATGTACAGAAATAGTTGAAGAAGAATTAGGCGCAGAAGACACTATGGAATTTACTGAAATTCCTAAGCCAAAAGAAATCAATGAGATCCTTGATGATTATGTAATCGGACAAGATGATGCAAAGAAAAGTTTATCTGTAGCTGTTTACAATCACTACAAACGTATCAACTCGTTGAAATCAAGTGACGATGTAGAACTTTCTAAGAGTAATATCGCTTTGATTGGACCTACAGGTAGTGGTAAAACATTACTCGCTCAAACTTTAGCACGTATTATTAACGTTCCATTTGCTATGGCAGATGCTACATCCCTTACAGAAGCAGGATATGTTGGAGAAGACGTAGAAAACATCCTTCTTAAACTTATTCAAGCTGCAGATTATGACGTAGAAAAAGCTGAAAAAGGTATAATTTATATTGATGAAATAGATAAAGTAGCTAGAAAATCAGAGAACCCATCGATTACTAGAGATGTATCTGGTGAAGGTGTACAGCAAGCACTCCTTAAAATATTAGAAGGAACGGTTGCAAGTGTACCACCACAGGGTGGAAGAAAGCATCCACATCAAGAATTCATTCAAATCGATACAACGAATATCCTATTTATCGTTGGTGGAGCATTTGATGGAATCGACCAAGTAGTTAAACGTCGTCTTGGGGAAAAAGTTATTGGATTTGGCTCAACAGATATACAAGATGAACTTGATATGGCAGCATTATTATCAAAAGTTCTTCCAGAAGACTTATTACGTTACGGCTTAATTCCAGAGTTTATCGGAAGAATTCCAGTAATTGCAAGCCTCACTCCACTTGATGAGGACGCTCTTGTTCAGATTCTAACGAAACCTAAGAACGCACTTGCTAAACAATATCAAAAGTTATTTGAAATGGATGATGTTGTCTTAGAAATTGAAGAAGATGCATTACTAGAAATTGCGAAAAAAGCAATTGAACGTAAAACAGGTGCAAGAGGTTTGCGCTCCATTATTGAAGGTATAATGCGTGATGTAATGTTTGAACTACCTTCACGTGATGACATTGAGAAATGTGTAATAACGAAAGAAACAGTAATTGATGATGACACTAGTCCAAAGCTTGTCTTTCGTGATGGAACAGTAATTGAAGGAAATGAGAAGCTACCAAAAGAAAGTGCATAATGTTGAAAGAAAGTACACTTTCCTAATATGAATGGAGACTGGCTGTTGCATTATGCTCTAGTATTTATTATTTGGAGTATAATGCCAGCCAGTCTCTATTTTTTTCATATTTATTTTTTAGAAATTTGAATTTAAGCGGAATTGATAATCCAATATCATACAACTGAAACAGCACCTATTTTTTAATAAATGGGTCATACTAATAATTACATACATAGACACGGAGGTTGTTGAAATGGTTAAATATATAAAAGAAACGCCCCTCCTGCCGTTACGTGGATTAATTGTCTTTCCATCCATGGTTTTACATTTAGATGTAGGAAGAGATAAATCAATAGCAGCACTAGAAAATGCCATGCTAAACGACAAACTTATATTTCTTGCAGCTCAAAAGAAAACGAGCATAGATGAGCCGAAATTAGAAGACATTTATGAAGTGGGCACACTCGCAAAAGTAAACCAAATGATGAAATTACCCAATGGTACTTTGAGAGTACTAGTTGAGGGTCTTAGTCGTTATAAAATTAACAAGTTAGTTGATGACAAAAATGAACTCATCGTAGAGGTAGAAGAATTAGAAGAGATTTATGAACATAGTAACGAAGAGGAAGCATTAGTACGCTCTTTATTAAAACAATTTGAACAGTACACAAAACTTTCACGAAAAGTTTCCAATGAAACATATGAAACTGTAGCAGACATAGAAGATGCTAGTCGATTATCAGACATTATAACATCTCATTTAGCTGCCAAATTAAAAGATAAACAAGCTTTACTTGAACTAACTAATGTAAAAACTCGTTTAGAAGAAATCATTAAATTGATTACCAATGAAAAGAAAGTATTAGATATTGAGAAGAAAATTGGTCAAAGAGTTAAAACGTCCATGGAAAAGACCCAAAAGGAATATTACTTACGTGAACAGCTAAAAGCAATTCAAAAAGAACTCGGTGACCGTGACGGAAAATCGGGAGAAGTAATAGATTTAAGGGATCGAATTGAAGAAGCAGAAATGCCGGAACATATTCATAATGTAGCAATGAAAGAATTAGCTCGATTTGAAAAGATACCACAAAATTCTGCTGAAAACTCAGTAATTAGAAACTATATCGAATGGCTAGTTGATTTACCTTGGAAAAAACAAACTCAAGATACAATTAATATAAACACCGCTGAAAAGGTGTTAAATAAAGATCATTATGGCCTTGAAAAAGTTAAAGAACGAATTTTAGAGTATCTAGCTGTACAAAAATTAACAAATTCAATTAAAGGGCCAATTCTTTGTCTGGTTGGACCACCGGGAGTAGGTAAGACTTCACTTGCTCGTTCTATTGCTAATTCAGTAAACCGAAATTTTGTCCGAATTTCACTTGGTGGGGTTCGTGATGAGGCAGAAATTCGAGGACACCGCAGAACATATATAGGTGCAATGCCTGGAAGAATTATCCAAGGTATGAAGAAAGCTGGTACGATAAATCCAGTATTCTTGCTTGATGAAATTGATAAAATGTCAAACGACTTTAGAGGAGATCCTTCTTCCGCAATGCTTGAGGTACTAGACCCTGAGCAAAACAGTAATTTTAGTGATCACTTTATTGAAGAGACCTATGATTTATCAAAAGTATTATTTTTAGCAACAGCAAATAGTGTAACTAATATCCCAGGACCTCTATTAGATCGTATGGAATTAATCTCTATTGCTGGATATACTGAGGTAGAAAAACTTCATATCGCAAAAGAACACTTACTTCCTAAGCAAATAAGAGAAAATGGTTTAACGGCTTCGAATTTACAAGTAAGAGATGATGCTTTATTAAAGCTAATCAGAACTTATACAAGAGAAGCTGGTGTCCGTGGTTTAGAAAGGCAGCTAGCGAAAATTGCTCGTAAAACTGCAAAAATTATTATTTCTGGTGATAAAAAACGTGTCGTACTTACAGAAAAGAATATGGAAGATTTAATAGGGAAACCAACATTTAGATATGGTTTAATGGAATTAGAAGATCAGGTTGGAGCAGCTACTGGGCTTGCATATACTTCAGCAGGTGGAGATATCTTATCAATTGAAGTTTCACATTATCCTGGAAAAGGTAAGTTAATCTTAACAGGAAAACTTGGTGATGTGATGCAAGAGTCGGCACAAGCAGCATTCAGTTATGTCAGATCAAGAACAGATGAATTAAATATTGCTAAAGATTTTTATGAAAAATATGATATTCATGTGCATGTGCCAGAGGGAGCAACACCGAAGGACGGGCCATCTGCTGGAATTACGATTGCTACAGCACTTGTATCCTCTTTAACAGGCAGGGCAATTCGTAAAGAAGTAGGAATGACTGGAGAAATCACGTTGAGAGGTAGAGTTCTACCAATTGGTGGATTAAAAGAGAAAACATTGAGTGCTCACCGCGCTGGTTTATCAACAATCATTATTCCAGCTGAAAATGAAAAAGATATTGAAGAAATTCCTGAAAGTGTGAAAGAGAATTTAACGTTTATTCCTGTGCGACATCTAGATGAAGTGCTAGAGATTGCATTAGTGGGGGAGAACAATGAAAATTAATCAAGCAGAGTTTATATTAAGTGCTGTTAATCAAAACCATTATCCTAATGATGGTTTACCAGAAATTGCGTTAGCAGGACGATCAAATGTGGGAAAATCTTCTTTTATTAATACATTAATAAATCGAAAAAACCTTGCAAGAACATCTTCAAAACCAGGAAAGACGCAGACATTGAATTATTACAAGCTTAATGAAAGTTTTTACTTTGTCGATGTCCCAGGTTATGGTTATGCGAAGGTTTCTAAGGCTGAGAGAGCAAAGTGGGGGCAAATGATGGATGAATACTTCCAAAATCGCTCCACTTTGAAGGCGGTTATTCTTGTGTGTGATATTCGTCATGAACCAACCGATGCCGATGTACAAATGTATGATTTTCTAAAGCATAATGAGATGTCAATTATTGTTATTGCAACAAAATTTGATAAGGTAAAAAAATCAGAACGCCATAAGAAAATTAAACAGGTCAAAAACACATTCGAATTGGATGCAGACGATGTTTTGATTCCTTTTTCTTCAGAAACTGGTGAGGGAAAAGAAGAAGCATGGAAAGTAATTAGACAATATTTATAATAGCAAAGGCGCAAGCGCCCGTTCAGCGACGAACAAACTGGAGCACTTCGCAATGAGATAAAGGAAACACGGTGAGGTACGAACCGATGTTGACTTATCGATTGGAGGAGTGTGAAGTTTGATAGTCGGTGGGCGCTGGAGCCGGACGTGGCTACCCACTAATAATATCCGCATCATAGGAGTTTTTATTTTCCTAAATAATAAAAAGCCGTCAGTGGATATTACATCCATTGACGGTTATTTTTTTCTGAGTAGGATGATTCCAAAAATAATAATAAGGATCGGCCAGAATTTTTCTGCTAAGCGGAAAAGGTCGTTTATCCAGTAAAAATAAGTATTAAACTGACTGGAAAAGACGAGTAACGCGCCTACTCCTATAAAAAGGAGAGCCATGAGTAATCCGTTCTTTGTCTTAAAGTAACGTAATAAAAATGCTAAGCCAAGAATTAAAAGATACATTCCCCAATGATCAATCCAAAAACTGTAATTCTGAATTCCATGAAGGTGGATACCTATGCCAAGCAGTAATACACCAGTGAAGATTTGTTCATAATTTTTGCCACGGTAACTATGAATTAGAAAAGCAATCCCAATCACAATTAGGATCGTTTGCCAAGAATAAAAATTCGTAAATATAGGTAGTTTAAGTTCACGTAAAAGAAAGAAAACACCTACCCCTATAAGTATATAGGCTATTAATGAGTTTTGTTTGTTCACGAGCATTTCTCCCCCTAGAAATGGAAATAATCTATTTTTATATTGTACCATAGGAACGAAGGACATTTCTCTTTATGCTATAATTACATAAGTAGATTATCATTTTAGAAAGCACGGTTTTCAGGAGGATTAGAAATGCATATTATGATGGTTGGATTTAACTTTAAGACAACTCCTGTAAATATTAGAGAGAAACTGGTTTTTACCGAAGACTCCTTACAAGCTGCGATGCAAACTTTAGAAAATCAAGTAGACATAATTGAAAATGTCATTATCTCTACCTGTAATCGTACAGAAATTTATGCAGTTGTTGAAGATATAGAAAAAGGAACAAAAGATATTATCAGTTTTTTAGCTGACTGGTTTCAATTAGATAAAAGTAACTTTAAGAAATACATAAAAGTTGAATCAAATAATAAAGCAATGAATCATTTATATCGTGTAACGACAGGATTAGATTCTATGGTTCTAGGTGAAACAGAAATTCTTGGTCAAGTAAGGGATGCTTTTTTATTTTCTCAACAAAATGGAACTACTGACAAGACTTTTAATGAATTATTTAAGCGGGCTATTACTTTTGGTAAGAAATCACAACATCAGACAGCTATCGGAGAATATCCTACATCGATTAGTTATATTGCTGTTGAACTTGCGAAGAAACATATTGGCTCTTTGGAAAATAAAAAAGCCGTTGTAGTCGGTGCAGGGAAGATGGCAGAGTTAGCTGTAAATTATTTAAAAACAGCAAAAACGCGAGAAGTTACGATAGTAAATAGAAGTGCTAGAAATGCGGAAGAGATTGCTTTAAAGCATACTATAAGTCATAAACAATTAAAGGATTTATCATCTACTTTAATTGATGCAGATATTTTAATTAGTTCTACGTCAGCTGATGGTTTTATCATTAAAAAAGAAATGCTCAAACCAATCTTTGAACAAAGACCTGGAAAGCCACTCACTATAATTGATATCGCTGTACCTCGAGATATAGACCCAAAGGTTAGTGATTTAACAGGTGTTTCATTATTTGATATTGATGATTTAAAATATATCGTGGATGAAAATATCGAAAGCAGAAAAACTGCAGCAAAACAAATTGAACAAAATTTAGAAGAAGAGATTACTTTCTTTAATGATTGGATGAATCGTAGTCATGCATCACCAGCTATTTCAGCTCTTCAAGAAAAGGCGACACATATTCATGAAGAAACAATGAATAGTCTCGTTCGGAAAATGCCTGATTTAACAGAGAGAGAAAGAAAGCTTCTTCATAAGCATACAAAAAGTATGATGAATCAATTATTAAAAGAACCAATTCTAAAAGTGAAGCAGTTAGCAACGAATGAAAATGCGGAAGAGGTATTGGAACTATTTACAAATATTTTTGGTATAGAGAATGAATCACAAAAAATAAAGGGGTTTAAATAATTGATGGAATTTAATCAATCGATAGATGCATACAAGGAAGCTGTTGAACTAATGCCAGGTGGTGTCAATTCACCTGCACGTGCATTCAGATCTGTAGGAATGTCACCGCTTTTTATGAAAGAGGGTAAGGGAGCTCATATTACTGATATCGATGGAAATCAGTACATAGATTATGTACTAAGCTGGGGACCGTTAATTTTAGGTCATGCAGACGAACGAGTCACAACAAAACTAAAAGAAGTTGTTGATAAAGGGACGAGCTTTGGAACGCCTACGTTAACTGAAAATAAATTGGCAAAGTTGGTTATTGATCGTGTCCCTTCCGTAGAAATGGTTCGCATGGTGAATTCAGGAACAGAAGCAACGATGACTGCCATTCGTTTGGCACGCGGCTATACTGGTAGGGATATCATACTCAAATTTGTGGGTAGTTATCATGGACACGGGGATTCATTACTAATAAAAGCAGGTTCAGGTGTTGCTACTCTTGGCCTACCAGATAGTCCTGGTGTGCCTGCATCTGTTGCAAGCAATACAATAACCGTACCTTACAATGATTTCGAAAGTGTGAAAGTAGCATTTGAGCAATATGGGGACAAGATTGCAGCTGTAATTGCAGAGCCTATATGTGGAAATATGGGTGTAGTACCTCCAATTAATAACTTCTTAGAGAAATTAAGAGAGATTACAACAGATTATCGTTCCTTGCTAATTTTCGATGAAGTAATGACAGGTTTTCGTGTGGGCTACCATTCAGCACAGGGCTATTATCAGGTGCATCCAGATTTAACATGCCTAGGAAAAGTTATTGGTGGAGGCTTACCTGTAGGAGCTATTGGTGGGAAACGTGAAATCATGGAGCATTTAGCCCCTACTGGTAAGATTTATCAAGCCGGTACTTTATCAGGAAACCCGTTAGCGATGACGGCAGGGTATGAAACATTAAGCGCAATGGACGAAGAAGCATATGAATCATTAAATAAAAAAGCCGACAAGCTCGAATCAGGTTTTATCGAAGCAAAAGAAAAATATAAGATACCGCTTCACATTAATCGTGTAGGCTCAATGTTAGGTGTGTTTTTCACGAAAGAGAGAGTAATAAATTTTGAGAAAGCGCAAACCTCAGACACAAAAATGTTTGCAGCTTATTACCAAGGAATGATCAAAGAGGGTATCTTTTTACCACCCTCACAATTTGAAGGACTTTTTCTTTCAACAGCACATACGGATGAAGATATTTCAACTACCATTCAAGCGATACACAAGGTATTTGCAACTTTATAAAACAATTAATTTAAACTGATGATTTCTTAGTTACCTATAGAAATCATCAGTTTTTTTCATGCATATGTAGAATCATCTTTTCATATAGTTAGTGTATGTTAAGATTATTTTTCTTGTAAATTCTTGAAAGGAGGAAATACATTTGCCTCAAGATAATAACGAATTTCAGTTTGAATTAGTAGAATCGGTGTATTTTAATCAGGGTTCTCATGTAGAAGAGTTATTAACGATTTCACTAGAGCCAAATGTTAGTGTGCAGGCAGACGATGAATATGTTACCATTCGTGGAGAGATTATGCTGCAAGGTGAGTTCCAGGCTGTTTTAGATGAAAATAGAGAAGAATTAACACTCGAACAAGAAGATTTCACAGCAAAAAGATACATCGAGAGTATAACAGAAGTCGATGAGAATAAACAAGAGTTCTCACATCCATTACCTATCGAAATCTCTGTTCCTTTGTATCGAGTAACTGAATTAGAAGATATCCAGATAGAAATGCTAGATTTTAATTATGAATTTCCAACAAATGACCACTTAAAACTTAAAGCAGTTGCAAAAATAAACGGAATAAATAAAGCAGCAACGCCGTTGAAGGAAAATCGTGAAGAAGAGTTGGAAGAAAGTATAGAAGAGTTAGCATTTCCAAGCTTTGAATTCGAATTGAAAAGCCCGGAAGAAGAAGAAGAGACTGAAGAATTATTAGAAGAAACACGTGAGGAAATTGAAATTGATATTCGAGTAGAGGAAGAGGAAGAAGATAGTGAAGTTGTAGAAGAAGTACAGGACCTTGGCTATTTAAAAGATATGTTTCGTGGTGAGACAGAAGAGCGATACTCAAAATTGAAATTATGTATTGTTCAAGAAGACGATACGATTGAAACGATTGCCGAAAGATTTCAAATTAGTACTTTACAACTCATAAAGCAAAATGAACTAGACGAAGATTTTGATATTCAAGAAGGGCAACTATTATATATACCAAAAAAATAGTTATATCCCCTTGCTAAATTTTACAAGGGGTTTTTTACATACTAGGCTGGGGGGATCTCTGTGAATAAATTTACTGAAATTCTGAAACAATATCATATTTTTCCTCAAGGTGTTGTTCCAATAACAGACCGTCTCACTCAGATAAAAGCAAATGGTAAAATGTATGCACTCAAAAGAAGTCATCTAAAAACAAATAATGTGAACAAGTGGTTGCAAATATATCATCTCGCACAGGAAAAGAATTTATCAGGGATCTTGCCAATTTATTTAACAGTAGATAGAAAGCTTTATGTTGAAGCAGAAGGGGAAGTCTACTATCTATTGCCATGGGTAAAGACAACAGAAAAAGAACCCTCCAAAGAAGATTTCGGTAAATATTTACGAACTTTAGGAACCATTCATTTACAGACGAAACAGCTTACAAACGTAAAAGAAATGGATGTTCTTGAAGAATTTAAGACTTATCAGAATCATTGCATGAAGCTAGAACAAAAAGCTCTCCAATATGTTGAGAAGTTTGAAAGGAAACTATATCCTTCCCCATTAGAGTTACAAGTGTTAACCCATTATCGTGATCTTTCATACGCTATGAAACAATCACAACAATTAACAGCTACAATTATTAGAGAGCTTGATGAAGAAGTTTATTGGGGGAATAGTCTCATTCATGGTAAATTAGAACAGAGTCATTTTCTTGATTCGTATTTTATTAATTGGGAATTCGGCTCTTATAATCATTCCATGCATGATTTACTGGATGTATTTAGTATGGAAGCTAAGCGAAGTTATCGTTCGATTGATCTACTTTTAGACGCTTTTCCCAGCTATCTTGATGAAAACCCACTTCAACTAATAGAGTTAGCTATAACAACGCTCCATTTATTGAATGTCGAACCTTATTTATTAGAATTAGAAAAATACCAATCAACAAAAAGACAAAAAGCCTCTATGCTAAAACAGACGATGCAAATAGATGAATTGTATAGAACAATCGTATTTGGGTTAAAATTTAATGACCGTATTTATGATTTTCAGGCTTCAGAAAATAAGAATGAGCAAACTTAAATCCACTTTAGATAAAAGGCAACGAATACAATTACAAAAATGCCTAATAAAAAAACATCCAATGTGGTTGGAAAGATGAATGTTCGTAGTATTTGATAAATTAATAAGGGTGCCATTGCTTTTTCAATTGCCCATAAACATTTTCTCGCCCATGGTGGTAAACGATATCGATAATAACGAGCCATATTTTCACCTCTTGTCATTACTTTTCATAAGGTATAAGATAATTATATGCAACAGGATAATAATAGTTGACGTTTTGGCTGTTAATCGCTAGAATAAATCATAATCAAATAATTTAGATGCAATGGATAGGGAAGAGTACGAGATAAACATCTACAGGAAGGGAAATGATTACTGAGAATTTCCTAGAAAGGTTATTTTGGAAGGTCGCCCTTGATGCAGCCACTTTGAAGGAGAGTAGAAGTGTGCCGGTTTAAAACCGATATCAAACGATGAGTGTACAAATGAAAGTTATTTGTAAACAAAGGTGGTACCACGGAAGCTAACCCTTTTCGTCCTTTATTAGGATGAGAAGGGTTTTTTGATTTTTAAATTAAAGGAGGAAGATTCTGATGACAGAAAACAAAAATTCATTGCCACCAAAATACAACCCGGGAGAAGTTGAAGCGGGCCGTTACCAATTTTGGTTAGATGGAAAATTCTTTGAAGCTACTGGAGATGTGAACAAAGAACCGTATTCCATTGTAATTCCACCACCAAACGTAACTGGCAGACTTCACCTTGGCCATGCATGGGATACAACCATGCAAGATACAATAACAAGAATGAAGAGAATGCAAGGCTATGATGTACTATGGCTTCCAGGAATGGACCATGCAGGAATAGCTACACAAGCTAAAGTTGAAGAAAGACTTAGAGAAATGGGTACGAGTGGTTATGAACTTGGTAGAGAAAAGTTCCTTGAAAAAGCTTGGGAATGGAAAGAAGAATATGCTGACTTTATCCGTTCACAATGGGAAAAGCTAGGCTTAAGCCTTGATTACTCAAGAGAGCGTTTCACTTTAGATGAAGGTTTATCTGAAGCTGTTAAAGAAGTATTTATAAAACTATATGAAAAAGGTCTTATTTATCGCGGCGAGTATATCATTAACTGGGATCCACAAACAAAAACTGCATTATCCGATATTGAAGTTATTTATGAAGAGGTTGAAGGCAAATTTTATCATTTGAGATATCCTATCAAAGACAGTGATGAAGTTATTGAAATTGCAACGACTCGTCCTGAAACAATGCTTGGAGATACAGCTGTTGCCGTACATCCGGATGATGAACGTTACCAACACTTAGTTGGTAAAACAGTAATTCTTCCAATCGTGGGGCGTGAAATAAAAATTGTAGCTGATGATTATGTAGACAGAGAGTTAGGTTCAGGAGCGGTGAAAATTACACCAGCTCACGATCCAAACGACTTCGAAATTGGTAATCGTCACGACCTTGAGCGTGTCCTCGTAATGAATGAAGATGGCACGATGAATGAAAATGCTGGAAAATATGAAGGAATGGACCGTTTTGAATGTCGTAAAGAAATTATAAAGGAACTTGAGGAACTTGGAGTACTATTTAAAATTGAAGATCGAGTTCATCAAGTAGGACATTCTGAACGTAGTGGAGCGGTTGTTGAACCTTATTTATCCACTCAATGGTTCGTAAAAATGCAACCATTGGCTGATGCAGCAATTGAATTGCAGCAGAGTGAAGGGAAAGTAGATTTCTATCCAGAACGTTTCGAAAGAACGTATTTACATTGGATGGAAAATATAAGAGACTGGGTAATTTCACGTCAACTTTGGTGGGGACACCGTATTCCGGCTTGGTACCATAAAGAGACGAAAGAGATTTATGTTGGTAAAGAAGCTCCAGCCGATATTGAAAATTGGGAGCAGGACGAAGATGTTCTTGATACATGGTTCTCATCTGCATTATGGCCATTTTCAACGATGGGCTGGCCAGATACTGATGCTGAAGACTTCAAACGTTTTTTCCCAACAGGAGTGCTCGTAACCGGATATGATATTATCTTCTTCTGGGTAGCACGAATGATTTTCCAGTCCCAAGAGTTTACAGGTGAAAAACCATTTAACGATGTTTTGATTCACGGTTTAATTCGTGATTCAGAAGGTAGAAAGATGAGTAAGTCACTTGGTAATGGTGTAGACCCGATGGATGTTATTGAAAAGTACGGTGCAGACTCACTTCGTTATTTCTTACTAACAGGATCAACGCCAGGGCAAGATTTAAGATTTTATTGGGAGAAAGTAGAATCTACCTGGAACTTCGCCAATAAAATATGGAATGCGTCACGTTTCTCTTTAATGAATCTTGAAGGCTTCACGTATGAAGACATTGATTTAACAGGTGATCTATCCTTAGCTGATAAGTGGATTTTGACTCGTTTGAACGAAACAATTGAACAAGTAACAAAAAACACGGAGAAATATGAATTTGGGGAAGCAGGTCGTCATTTATACAACTTTATCTGGGATGAATTCTGTGACTGGTATATTGAAATGGCAAAACTTCCACTATACGGAGATGACGAAGCTAAGAAGAAAACGACTCAATCCGTATTGGCTCATGTGCTTGATCAAACAATGCGTTTATTGCATCCATATATGCCATTCATTACAGAAGAAATTTGGCAGCAGTTACCGCACGCAGGGGAATCAATCACCATTGCTAGCTGGCCAGAAGTAAATAAAGACTTCCAAGATGAAAAAGCAGTGAAAGAAATGTCTCGCTTGGTATCAATTATTAAATCTGTACGTAACATTCGTGCAGAAGTTGATACACCAATGTCGAAAAAAATCAACATGTTTATCGAAGCTGAAAACGAAGATATTGTATCAGAGTTAGATGGCAATCGTGAATATCTCGAACGCTTCTGTAATACAGAAGAATTATCGATTGCAAGTAAAATCGAAATGAAAGAAAAAGCAATGACAGCTGTCGTAACTGGAGCAGAAATTTTCTTACCACTTGAAGGTCTAATTGATTTCGAGAAGGAAATTAAAAGATTAGAAAAAGAATTAGAAAAGTGGACGAAAGAAGTAGAACGAGTTCAAAAGAAACTTGCGAATCAAGGATTTGTAAGCAAAGCTCCAGATTCCGTTGTCGAAGAAGAGAAACAAAAAGAAAAAGATTATCTTGATAAACAAGCAAAAGTGAAAGCAAGATTGACAGAATTAAAAGGTTAATATTAAGAGATAACCGTATGAACGTAAGTTGTTCAAATAACGGGGCGAAGTCTTTTAATAAAAGGTTTCTTGAGAGACATCATTCGTAAATGAATTGGTGTCTCTCTTTTTACTTTTTCAATACTTTTTAATGTGAAGCATACCATTCATTACAATAAACTAATTGGATATTGAAAAAGTCTATGTCAAAATATTAGAGTTTTAACATTCCCTTAAATCTAATTTGATTTATATGGTAAAATAAACAAAAGATTATGAAATGTTCTTGTTAGAGTTAATGTGTTAAATTATTACACCAGAAAAAGAGGAGGAAATGATGCTTAGAAAGAAAAGGTCATTAAAAGATTGGATTATTTACTTAGTTTTAGTCTTACTAATTATAGGTGCTTCAATTTATTTTATGTTGTTTTTACCACCTAGAAATTCACTTGAATTGTATCAAGAACTCACTTTTGCAAATAGTTTTGAAGATATACAAAAACTGTTATTAGACGGATACGAAGATAGTTTTGCAGAAAAAGATTTTAATTATATTCAAGGAAATACTGCGAAAAAGGTAGGGCAATTTACGCTCTTTGATTATGGTAATAAATCTTATGTAATTATGACATCTCCTGGAACGGAAATATTAAGAATTCTTGCAGTTGAGGAATTGCCAGAAGATATTAAAAGGTATTTTTCTGAACTGATGAAATAATGTAGTGTCAAACAAATGTGTACATATTAAAAAAGGTAATAGTAGTTTTATAAGTTGATTTATATAAAATAACGACTGCTTAACCATAATTAGATTCGGATTTATTAAAAAACGCTCAGACTTCCTGAACGTTTTTTTCTTTATGAATGTTCGTTGACTGTATAAATATGTGTTGAAAAATTTGTGTTTACTTTATATAACCCTATTTTTAACAACAGAAACAGTTAACTGAATGAGGCACTTCGTTTATTTTATTTCAGTTAAAATATATTTTATTATATGATTTGCTGCATTAACCCCTGTACATTCATATAAATTACGTATATGTGCATTCGAGTTTATTTCGCAGATTACTGGTTGATTGTTTTCCCCGTATAATAGATCGACACCAGCAAAGTCTGCCCCAATGGCCTTGGTAGCTTTTACAGCTAATTCTTTTTCTTCAATCGAAGGAGTATATGATTCCATCGTTCCGCCAGCAGTAATATTTGCTCTAAAATCATTTTTTGATTTCCGCTTCATACTTGCAACTACTTCGTCACCTACAACTTGAAGACGAATATCAACACCATAACTCGTTGCAATAAACTCTTGGAAGACAAAGGGTTTATTTCCGATCTTGTCAATTATCTTCTGTAATTCATTTTTCGTTTCGACAAGATACACTTGTTCACCAAATGATCCGAAAGCCTCCTTGATTACCATGGGAAAGCCAATTTCTATGATTGCATGCTCAATAATATCCTTGCTAAAAGTACCTTCAATAAAGATTTTTGGTGCAATAATTGTTTTAGGTATTGGTAAATTTAATTTGGAAAGTTGTTGATAGGTTGCGATTTTATCATCACTAATTGCTATCGCTTCTGATTGATTGAAAACAGGTATCCCTAAATACTCCAGCTGTCTTGCTAAATAAATATCTTTATCTGTAAATACAACATAGTCAGGTAGAGTGACCTCAGGAAGAAGTCCTAGACTATTTGTTGATAACAAACTAAGCAATTCATTGTTTTTTATAATTTGTACTTTACTACCATGATTTTCTCCAGCTTCTTGAAGCATCTCGGCAAAGTCTAAAAATTTATCTCCAGGCAAATTGCCATTGTATATTATCCATCCCATTTTATTCAAAGTGAAATATCCTTTCTGTTATAATTAAAGAAAACTATCTGTCTAAGAAAGTGGTGTTCCCATGTTTTCTACATTACATGAGGTTGAATCGTTTTTCAATCATAGAAAAAAGTTAGGAATCAAACCTGGGTTGGAACGTATCGAAGCGTTATTACAAGAGGTAAATCATCCAGAGAGAAAATTTAAAGCAATCCATATTGCCGGAACGAATGGGAAAGGTTCGACACTACATTTTATAAATGCTGCTTTACGTGCGAATAACTATGAAGTTGGAATTTTCACCTCACCAAGTTTTACTGGCTTAACAGGACATATTTTATTAAATGATACTGAAATAAGTGAGAGCACCTTAGTAGAAATACTGAATAATTTACATCCAAAAGTGTTGAAGTTAGATGAGAAAGGTATGGCCCCTACCGAGTTTGAAATTCTAACCGTGGCTGCTTTTATGTTCTTTGCTGAGCGTGGAGATATTGTTTTAATTGAAACAGGCATGGGAGGTAGGTTTGATACGACAAACACTGTCCATCCATTGTTAACGATCATAACAAATATCTCGATTGATCATACAGACTTTTTAGGAGAAACGCTAGAAGAAATAGCATTTCATAAAGCAGGGATTATTAAGAAGAATACTCCTGCAATTATTGGAGAAATGGTTCCAGAAGCGCTTCAAGTAATAAAGCGTGAAGCAGAAAGTACGGAAAGTGAGCTTCATGTATTTGGTGACAGCTTTACTTATGAAAAATCACAGAATCAAGATGAGATAATCTGGAGAAGTAATTCAAATGAGCATAAAGTAAAACTTCAGCTCCAAGGAGAGCATCAATTTAAAAATATATCTTTAGCATTAAAAGCTTTAGAGGTTTTAGAAAACAAGGGATTTAATCTTAGCTGGGAAAACGTATTAAAGAAAATAGCTAAATTACAACTACCAGGCAGATTTGAGACGATACATAATAACCCCAGAATAATTGTCGATGCAGCTCACAATAGCGCTGGTGTTCAAGCGTTTATTGAAACCGTAAAGAGCTATGATGCATCACTTGAAAAACATGTGATTGTAGCTGCTTTTAAGGATAAAGATACAATGGATATGCTGAAACGCTTATCTAACTATTTTACTTCAGTAACAGTAACAACATTTGATCATCCACGCGCTGCTTCAACGGATGAATTAATTGGGAGTATCGCTAAGGATAATATCTATCAACATTCAAATTGGCAATATATCATGAAAGAAATTACGAAAAACAAGGAGAAGTCATATTATATTACTGGTTCTTTACATTTCATCACGCTGGTAAGAAATTATTTCAATGAGAATCGTCTAGATATGTAGAAATTTTTATTATGAAGCCTGACAAAATTCATCTCTTTTTTTAACTCGCTTGTGCTAGAGTGAAAAAAAGTCGTACAAGTTAGGAGTGAAGAGATGAATAATAAACAGAATAACGATGATGAATTTGAAAGGTTTATGAATATAGAAAATCAAGATCCTGCCAAACGGTTTCAAATTATTCATAATGAAAGCATGGAAAAAAAGGAATATAACCCTGATACTATCCCTGTTTTTCATCAACCAAAAAAGAAGAAAAGAAGAAACTCATCCGCATTTTTACTCGTACTGTTTACCGTACTAGCTGCAAGCATGATAGGACTTTTATATGGTTATGGTGCATTGCATATGTTTGCATTCATGGATGATGATACTACCGCTAGTGTTGAAGTAAAAGAAGTTAGTCAACCAGTTTCAGTTGCTGAGACAGAATCAACAGCTTTGCCAGAGCTTTCAGGATATGTGCTTCAAGCAGGGGTCTTCAGTACAGAAGAGAACGCGATAGATTGGCAGGTAAATACGTTGCCGGATCATATTCCGTCGTTTATATGGGAGCAGGATACACAGTATTATTTGTTCTCAGGAATTTTTGAAACAGAAGAATTGGCAAAAATAAAAGCAAGTGAGTACCAAGATACAAATTTGGAATTTTACACAAAGAAATGGACTACTACAAATAGTGAATTACAACTCACCACGGAAGAAAAAGTTTGGCTAGAAGAATTACTTGCCGTTTGGAATAGTACCATCATGGTAAAGGATCAAACAGCGTTTGGTGACTTGACGCAAAAAATCCCTGCATCAACTACTTTAGGGTTTTTAAGTAATTACTTAAAGTCTAATGAAAATAAAAATAATGATGAATTTTATTTAGAAATAATGTATTTATATAATCAATTAGGTAATTAGTAAAAATATATTTATACTTATTTAACTCCCTCTGATAATTTAAATTTCAGCAGGGGGTTTTTATATTTTTAATGAAAATCTCCAAGATAAAACTCAAAATTACTGATTTGTAAAATGAAATGGTAACAGGTATCTTGAGATAAAATGAGAGGAGGTGTCACATTGAGTATTTTGATTAAAAATGTACCAAAAGAGGATCGGCCAAGAGAGCGAGCGATTCGATTAGGTATTAGCCATCTGACCAACCAAGAGATTTTAGCAATTATATTAGGAACAGGTTCAAAAGAAGAATCCGTTATGACACTCGCAAGTAGAGTATTGATGCATTTTGAAGGATTTAAATTACTGCAAGATGCGACTATAGAAGAGCTGACAGCAATTAAAGGAATCGGAGCCGCAAAAGGTGTACAAGTTCTTGCCGCATTAGAACTAGGAAAGCGAGCTAGTCAATTTCGTCCGAATGAACACTATGTTATCCGTTCACCAGATGATGGGGCTAACTTTGTCATGGAGGACATGCGAACATTGAAGCAGGAACATTTTGTCGCGCTATTTTTAAACACGAAAAACCAAGTGATTCATAGGGAAACCTTATTTATTGGAAGCCTTAATGCAAGTATAGTACACCCACGCGAGTTGTTTCGAGAAGCCGTAAAACGTTCAGCTGCCTCAATTATTGTCGTGCATAACCACCCCAGCGGAGACCCCAGTCCTTCCCAGGAAGATATTCACGTTACTAGAAGGTTAGTTGAGTCTGGTAAAATGATTGGTATTGAAGTACTTGATCACCTAATTATTGGTGATAGAAAATTTGTTTCACTAAAAGAGAAAGGGTATTTATAACTTCATCTACTATTATTTGTTCAACCATATGAATTACACTATCTATTTTCTATGTTTTTTCGTATAATATTATAGGAATGACTTAAACAGCGCCATTTTTCTTTTGAAGTATGAAAGTGGCGCTTATTACCGTTTTTATTTATAGACTATAATAATATGCGTTTGCATCAATTATCAGAAATAGATATAGTTAAACTACATATTAATGAAACGTGACCGGAGAGGGAGATTGGATTGGCACTTTTTAATTTTTCACAGGACTTAGGGATAGATTTAGGTACTGCCAATACACTAGTGTTTGTAAAGGGCAAAGGAATTGTTGTTAGAGAACCTTCTGTAGTAGCAAAAAATGCAGAAACCGGTGCAATAGAGGCTGTTGGAAGTCATGCGAGAAATATGATTGGGAGAACTCCTGGGAATATTACTGTCATTAGACCAATGAAAGATGGTGTAATTGCTGATTATGACACCACTGCGTCGATGATGAATTATTATATTAAAAAAGCGATGCGTCGCCGTTCAATATTTGCAAAAAAACCGAATGTAATGATTTGTGTACCTTCTGGAATTACCATGGTAGAGGAACGTGCAGTCATTGATGCTACGAAACAAGCAGGTGCAAAAGATGCCTTCACTATTTCAGAGCCATTCGCAGCAGCAATCGGTTCAGGTTTACCTGTTTGGGAACCAACTGGAAGTATGATTGTAGATATTGGCGGAGGAACCACAGAGGTTGCGGTTATTTCTCTTGGAGGAGTAGTTACTAGCAAATCGATTCGCACAGCTGGCGACAATATGGATATCGCAATTATTAATTATATTCGTAAACAGTACAGTTTATTAATTGGTGAACGTTCTGCAGAATCTATTAAAATGGATATCGGTACTGCTGGAGAAGTGACTGAAAATATTGAGATGGATATTAGAGGAAGAGATTTACTTACAGGTTTACCAAAAACAATTACAATAAGTGCAAAAGAAATTGCTGTAGCTTTAAGTGATACAGTAGATTTAATTATTGAAGCTGTTAAAAATACATTAGAAAAAACTCCGCCTGAACTAGCAGCAGATATTATGGATCGTGGAATCGTATTATCAGGTGGTGGGGCATTACTTAAAAATATTGACGAAGTAATTAGTAATGAAACGAAGATTCCAGTATTTATAGCAGAGGAAGCGTTGGACAGTGTTGCAATTGGAACTGGAATGTCGATCGATTATATTCAGCATTTTCGCGATACAAATGTTTCAACGGGTTCTTTAAAAAAATAAGTAGGTGTTTTTTAGATGCGATTTATGCGAAATAAACGACCGTTTATCTTTTTGATTGGTTTCATTATACTCGTCGTTCTTATTGGTTATTCCTTACGAGACAGAGTAAATGTAACTTTCGCAGAAGAAATAATAAATGATACGGTAGGTTGGATTCAATATGTTATTCACGTACCCGTTAATTTCACAACTGATATCGTAACGAATATACAAGATTTTCGTAACACATATGAAGAGAATCAGATATTAAAAGAACAAATCAGTCAGTATAAAGGATTGGCGTACGATGTTCAGGAAATTAATAAAGAAAACGAGCAGTTACGATCTGCTTTAGAGTTATTAGATTCGGATTCGATCCGAACCCACGAAACAATTCAGGCAGTAGTTATGTCAAGGTCGCCTGAACGTTGGTTAGAATTGATGACCATTAATAAAGGAAAAGAACATGGAGTAGAAGCGAATATGCTTGTGATGACTGCTGAGGGTATGATTGGAAAAATACAAACTGCAAGTAAAGTTACTTCTACTGTGAAATTATTAACAGGTTTCGATCAGTTTAATAGAATTTCGGCAATGGTTTCACGAGAAGAAGACGGAAATGTCTTTGGTATGATTGAAGGATATGATTATGAAACAGAATCACTTATGTTTCGAATTATTGAAGATTCCATCCAGGAAATCGGAGAAGATGAATTAGTAGTTTCATCAGGTATGGGTGGTGTGTTTCCAGCGGGTGTTCCTATAGGAGTTGTAAGAGAAGTTGTTTCTGACCAATATGGTTTAACTCAAATAGCGCTTGTTGAACCAGCCGCAGATATGTATGAAATCAATCATGTACTTGTATTAGATCGTGAAATTGGACAAGTAGATGACAGTGAGGAAGCAGTTGAGGAGGACGAGGAGTAATGAAAAGAATATACTTACCCCTCATTCTGTTCTTTCTAGTGATATTTGAAGGCGTAGCAATCAACTTACTTCCCACTTCAATTGCTTTAAGTGATTATTTAATAATTGCTCACTGGGTACTTGTATTTCTAATTTATATTGCGATTTATTATGATACAGAATCCACTTACTATTCCGTTGTCTACGCTTTTATTTTCGGTTTATTAATAGATATCATTTACACGGAAGTATTAGGTGTATACATGTTTTCATATGGATTAACTATTTATATTATTCATGGGCTGCAACGGCTTCTCCAACGAAACATATTCGTATTAATCCTTCTTGGAATTTTGGGGCTAATGATAGCTGAACTATCAATATATACAATTTATTATGTAGTGAATATTACGGGAATGATTTGGCAGGATTATTTATTACAAAGATTGTTACCATCAATAGCTGCTAACTTAATTTTCCTACTAATTCTGTACCCATTATTTAAAAAGAAGATGGTTCATTGGGGTAATGAGCAGTTGAGTAATGATTCATAATATACATAGTTTTGATGTTGGTAAGGAAAAAGAGGTGAACAACTTTGCAAGAAAATAAGCAACTTATTACAATTAAAGGTACAAGAGAAGGGCTTACACTGTTTATTAGTGATGATGCTTCTTTTGATGAAGCTTTAAAAGAATTAGAAGAGAAGCTTTTATTAACAAAACATAATCGAGAAGAACCTGTCGTACCAGTCAGTGTGCAGTCTGGTAATCGTTATTTAGATGATACGAAGAGGCAAACATTAAAAGACGTGATCGAGAAAGATCAAAACTTCGTGATAGAATCAATTGAAGCAAATGTTATTCATCTCGATGATGCAATACGTTGGAAAGATGAAAGCGAAATTAAATTAGAAAAAAGAGTCATCCGCTCAGGACAGGTGCTAAAAGTAACTGGTGATTTATTACTTATTGGAGATGTTAACCCAGGCGGAAAAGTTATGGCAACAGGAAATATTTATATTATTGGTCATCTGTATGGAATTGCTCATGCCGGGTATAGTGGCGATCGAAATACATTTATCGCAGCTTCCTATATGAAGCCCACACAACTGCGAATTGCAGACTTTATTAGTCGAGCACCAGACTACGAGTCAGACGGTGTCTATATGGAATGTGGCTTTATAGATGGAGAGGAAGATAAGATTATCATAGATCGGATACAACTTCTTTCACAATTGAGAGATGACGTAAACAGGTTTGAAAGGAGAATTCAAAATGGGTGAAGCAATAGTAATTACATCTGGAAAAGGTGGAGTTGGAAAGACGACGACTACCGCAAATATCGGAACTGCATTAGCTTTACTAGAGAAAAAAGTTTGTTTAATAGATACAGATATTGGGCTGCGTAACCTTGATGTTATTATGGGATTAGAAAATAGAATTATCTATGATATAGTCGATGTTATTGAGGGGCGCTGTCGTTTAAATCAAGCTTTAATTCGTGATAAACGATTTGATACATTAAGTTTACTTCCAGCAGCACAAACAAGTGATAAATCAGCTGTAACGGTTGAAGGTATGAAGAAAATTGTTGCTGAGTTAAAACAAGATTATGATTATATTATAATAGATTGTCCAGCAGGTATTGAGCAAGGTTTCCAAAATGCCATTGCTGGTGCAGATCGTGCAATTGTAGTAACAAACCCTGAGAATTCAAGTGTCCGTGATGCAGATAGAATTATCGGTTTACTAGAACAGGAAGATATGAAAGAACCTCCAAGACTTGTAATTAATCGAATTCGCAATCATATGATGAAATCTGGTGAAATGCTAGAAATAGATGATATCGTACAATTACTATCGATAGAATTAATTGGTATTGTCGTTGATGATGAAGCAGTAATTAAAGCTTCGAATAACGGTGAGCCTGTCGCTTTAGATCCAACTTCGAAAGCATCCATCGCATACCGTAACATTGCTAGAAGAATTCTAGGTGAAAACGTGGCACTTCAATCATTAGAAGATGAAAAAAGTGTACTCCAAAAATTCAAAAGCTTTTTTAGCAAAAAATAATAAATAGTTTTCAACAAAAAATCCCTCAAATAAGGGATTTTTTTGTTTTGAAATTAAAATTCTTTTAAGTACCAAGCATCCATTGCAGAATGATCAGAGCCTGGAATAGGTTCACTTAAGAGTGTAAAGCCGAGTTTTTCGTATAGTCTTGCTGCAGGTGCTAGCTTATGCATGGTTTCTAAGTAACAAGCTTTATAATGTGTACGAGCATAGTTAAGTGCTTGATCCATCAATTGTTTACCTAATCCTAATCCTAGGTGTGTAGGTTTTAAATAAAGCTTTTGTAACTCACAAATTCCTTTCTCCTTATTAAATGGTGCGATTCCAACTCCACCAACTACCTCACCATTTACTTCAACTACCCAATATTTTGCATGATCTATTTCCTTATAGTATTCATACAAATAGCCAAGCTGTGGGTCAAAATAAGCTGAACCCGGAATATCCAACTGATGTAGTTCTAATGAGTTTTGTATGATTTCTTTTACTATTTTATTGTCCTTTTTCTCTATCTCACGAATCAACATACACTATCCCCTCCAACCCTATAATAATATAACTTTTCAGAAATTAGAAGGAAGAAATTCCGTTCTTAAATTTAACCTTGTCCCATATATATAAAAGTGAGTATAGGAAAGTTGGTGAGGGAATGAATAAAAAAATAAAAAAAGTTAGAAAATCAATTGAAAGTCGAAAGAAAACCCGGGGAAATCAATTGCCAACAGATATGAATATGCCGATGCAAATCCATGACATCGAGGAAAAACATGGCTACCCACCAGAAATATCCGGGTATACAATCAAACGTAGAGAGTCAAAGCCTTTTTTAGCTGGACTTGTATTTAAAGTAATCCTATCGGGAATATTATTTTTCTCGGTTGCAATTCTAATGGAAAGTAATAATAATCTTTTATCAAAACCGAAAGAAGTTACGACGAATTTATTAAAAAATGATTTCCCATTTGCGAAAGTAAATACATGGTACCAAGAAGTATTTGGTTCCCCATTAGCTTTCCCGTCACAAACTGACTTTAAATCATCCGAGGATTATCCTGCTGCACTTCCTGTCAATGGACAAATCACTGAAAGCTTTCAAGTCAATGGAAAAGGAGTGAAGATAACACCAGGAAAAGAGACAGATGTATTCTCTCATCAACCTGGTATTGTTATTTTCGCAGGAAAGAAGTCAGATACGGATAGAACAGTAATTATTCAACATGCAGATGGTACAGATTCTAGTTACGGTTTTCTTAGTGATATCGAAGTTCATCATTACCAATATGTTGGTGCTCATCAACGCATTGGCAGCTTTACTCCTGAGGAAGGCAAGGAAGCATTGTATTTTTCTTTAGAAAGAGATAATTCTTATCTAGATCCAGTACAGGTGATAGAGGTGGATGATGCGAACTAATTTTTTACCACCAATTCATTTACATCCTATTTTTTTCTTGTTTATTTTTTTGTCAATCATAACAGGAACTTTCGTGGAGTTATTCATCATTTTTTTTATTGTCTTCGTACATGAAATGGGTCATTATACAATGGCAAAAATTTTTAAGTGGCGAATTCGAAAAATAATGTTATGGATATTTGGTGGAGTAATGGAGACGGACGATTATGGGACACGGAGTATGAAAGAAGATGTACTCGTAACGATTGCTGGACCAGCACAGCATTTAACAATATATTTAATCTTTGTCCTCTTACATGAAATAGGATTAATGAATGAAACATTGTATCAAACAGCAATTACATACAATCTAGTCATTCTTTTATTTAATTTGCTTCCTATCTGGCCACTTGATGGAGGGAAATTACTTTTCTTTTTAATGACTTTAAAATATCCATACCGAGCCTCCTATAATGTAGCGTTGCTAATATCGATGGTATTATGCAGTGTATTATTTATTGGTCATCTATTATTTTTCCCATTTACATTAAGCTTTCTTTGTATTATTTTATTTATATTCTTTGAAAATCAATTGGAATGGAAACGTAGATTTTATTTATTCCTAAGATTTTTATTAAAACGCTATGAAGGCATTCAACCGGTAAGTCGTCTGGAGACACTATATTGTTCAGGAGACAGTAAGTTAATCGATGTTTTTAGTAGTTTTAAAAGAGAGAGAAAACATACGCTTATTGTTACCGATAAGCCAGATTTAGCTGATAATATAGATGAGATGGATTTATTGCATGCTTATTTTTATAAAAAGCAGTATCGTGAGACATTATATGAGATATTAAGATGAAAACAGCATGAAATTAGCTTGACATGATATAGTGTTTCGTGATAATGTTAATACGTTATTCATCGTAGCACCAGTGCTACAACCGCACAGATCAGGTTTTGAACTTTTTTATAAAAAAAGTGCCTGTATGGCGAGTCTGAGTTAATTAAGGAGGTGCCGGGTATGTACGCAATTATTGAAACAGGTGGTAAGCAAGTTAAAGTAGAAGAAGGTCAAGTAATCTACGTTGAGAAGCTTGCTGCTGAAGC
Source organism: Oceanobacillus sp. CAU 1775 (assembly GCF_054482815.1). NCBI lineage: Bacteria > Bacillati > Bacillota > Bacilli > Caryophanales > Bacillaceae > Oceanobacillus > Oceanobacillus sp. CAU 1775. The sequence goes on from NZ_JBTLRO010000004.1 coordinate 268,688, forward strand.
AGATGAAACTGTTACATTTGATAAAGTTCTTTTTGTAGGTGGAGACACTGTTAAAGTTGGTGTTCCATTCGTTGATGGAGCAACAGTTACGGCTAAAGTTGAAAAACAAGGTCGTCAAAAGAAAATTAATGTTATCAAATTCAAGCGTAGAAAAAACTACCATCGTAAACAAGGTCATAGACAGCCTTATACGAAGTTAGTAATCGACAAAATTAATGCTTAAAGGTAGATTCATGTGATTCGAGTAACTGTAAAACGAAAAGATAATTTTATCCAATCGATTGAGCTTTCTGGACATGCTGAAAGTGGCCCATATGGGTATGATTTAGTTTGTGCAGGAGTTTCGGCTGTATCCATAGGAACAGTGAATGCAGTTATGGAATTAAGTGAAGTAAACTTAGAAATTGAGCAGGGTGGAGAAGGCGGCTATTTAAAGGTTGCTTTTCCCAAAATGCATGACGATAAAGAGAGTGAAAAAGCACAACTTCTTTTCGAAGGAATGCTTGTTTCCTTAAAATCGATTGAAAATGAGTATGGAAAATTTATAAGGATAATTGAATCCTAAGGAGGTGCAACTGAATGCTACGTCTAGATTTGCAATTCTTTGCAACAAAAAAAGGTGCTGGTAGTACTCGTAACGGACGTGACTCAGCGTCACAACGTCTAGGTGCAAAACGCGCAGATGGACAGTTCGTAACAGGTGGATCTATTTTATATCGCCAACGTGGAACTAAGATTTATCCTGGTGAAAACGTAGGTATTGGTTCAGATGACACACTTTACGCGAAAATTGATGGTGTTGTTAAATTTGAACGTTACGGTCGTGACCGTAAGAAAGTAAGTATACTTCCTGTAGCTCAGGAAGCATAATATAACTCATTAAACTCCAGTCAGGTAGACTGGAGTTTTTTATTTCTGTTATCATTATAATGTGCACTAGATTGGTTCGTGAGCCGGGGAAATTATGCTATAGTAGTGAAGAATATATATGTTTCTGCTATACTTTCTATAATATAGGAGGGTTAATCAAATGAAATCTCATGATGTAGTGAAGGTACTTCAACAATACCGTCATGATATTTTGAATCATGTGCAATTAATACATGGATATATTAGCTTACGAGATGTTGAAAAAGCAGATATAAGTCTTACCAACCTCCTAGAATATTTTCAAAATGAAAGAGATTTATTAAATTTAAATATGCCGAATACATATCTCTGGTTTCTACAATTTCCAAAGTATTATAATCGATTTAAAGTAACTTATGCCATTGATATCAAGAAAAATTTACAACACGCTGATAATAATGTTGTAGAGAAGTTAAATGTAATCATGCAAGAAATGTTAGTAATTACGAATCCGAAAAATCTTTACTCCATTGAAATTGAATTTATGGATAACATAGAAACATGTAAGGTAATTGTTTATCTAAAATTAGATTCACATAAAGTAGAGGAAGAATTATTGGCTAAATTTGAAAAGATTGAAAGGACAATTGAAAGTGGAGAGATTATTTATCACTTTCATATTCCAATCAATAATGAGGTGAATTAGATGTTTGTAGATCAGGTCAGTGTTTATGTAAAAGCTGGTGATGGCGGAAATGGAATCGTAGCTTATCGTCGAGAGAAATATGTACCACTTGGAGGTCCAGCAGGTGGTGATGGTGGAGATGGCGCAGATATTATCTTTGAGGTTGACGAAGGCTTAAATACACTCATGGATTTCCGTTTTCAACGACATTTTAAAGGTAAGCGTGGAGAGAACGGGATGAGTAAGTCTCAGCACGGTAAGAATGCTGATGCCATGGTAATCCCAGTGCCACCAGGAACGGTTGTAATTGATGAAGATACAGAGGAAGTCATTGCTGATTTAACGCAACATGAGCAGAGAGCTTTAATCGCAAGAGGTGGACGAGGTGGTAGAGGAAATATTCGATTTGCCTCTCCAAAAAATCCAGCTCCTGAAATAGCCGAAAATGGTGAGCCAGGACAAGAAAGAAATATCAAAGTTGAATTAAAGGTAATTGCTGATGTTGGTTTAGTAGGTTTTCCAAGTGTAGGTAAATCCACACTACTATCAGTGGTTAGTGCTGCAAAACCAAAGATTGCCGATTATCATTTCACGACGTTAGCACCGAATTTAGGTGTTGTAGATACAGGTGATCAGAGAAGCTTTGTAATGGCTGACTTGCCTGGATTGATAGAAGGTGCAAGTGAGGGTGTTGGTCTTGGCCATCAGTTCTTACGACATATAGAGCGTACACGTGTAATCGTTCATATTATTGATATGGCTGCAACAGAAGGACGCGACCCTTATGAAGATTATGAAACGATTAATGAAGAACTAAGAGAGTATAATGTTAAATTAACACAATTACCGCAAATAATTGTTGCAAATAAAATGGAAATGCCTGGAGCAGAGGAAAATTTAGTAGCATTTAAAGAGAAGCTGCCTGCTGATACAAAAGTATATGAAATTTCAGCAATCACAAGAGAGGGTCTCAAAGAACTAAATTATGCGATAGCTGATGTACTAGATACTATTCCAAAAATACAAACTGATCTTGAGGATTTAGAGAAAACGGTTGTTTATCGCCACCACAAAGAGGAAGATGATTTGGTTATTTCTCGTAATCCAGATGGATCCTTTGAATTGCATAGCAACAAGTTAGAGAGGTTATTTAAGATGACTGATTTCTCTAGAGACGAGTCTATTCAAAGATTTGCTCGTCAACTAAGAGGTATGGGTGTAGATGAAGCCCTAAGACAACGGGGAGCCCGTGATGGCGATACTGTTCATATTTTAGATTACGAATTTGAATTTATAGAATAAAATAGATTGTGGAGTGAATACGGTGACAAAGATAGGATACTTAGGTCCAAAGGGGACTTTTACAAAATTAGCAGTTGATACTGCATTTAACGGAGAACATAAAGTTAGTTATACAACCATCCCAGAATGTATAGATGCTGTAGCTAATGATGAAATTGATATTGCAGTAGTTCCAATTGAGAATGCAATTGAAGGAACTGTCCAATTAACTGTTGATTATTTAATTCATCAGGTATCCTTACCAGTCGTTGCAGAAATAGTCGTGCCTATCGAACAGCATCTTCTCGTTAGACCAGACTTTACTGGAGGGTACGAAGACATTACTGAAGTACATTCACATAGTCATGCTATCGCGCAATGTCATCAGTTTATTCACAAAAACTTAAACTCACCAAAGATTGAGTTTACAACATCTACTGGAAGAGCTGCAGAGCTAGTTGCAGATTCAACATTTCCAATTGCGGCAATTGGAAATGTTTTGGCTGCAAAAGAATATGGATTGAATATCTTAAAAGATAATATCCATGATTATCCGAATAACCATACAAGGTTTATTGTTCTTACTAAGAATGAGGAACTTGTAAAGATTAATCATGAAATTAAAGCAGAAAAAACGACGCTAAAAATTACTTTACCTAGTGATCAGGCTGGTGCTTTACACCAAATATTATCGGCCTTCGCTTGGAGAAAAATGAACTTATCAAAGATTGAATCTCGCCCAACAAAAACTGGGTTAGGAAATTACTTCTTTATCGTAGATGTTAACCAAACATATGATGATGCTTTATTCCCTGGAGTTAAAGGAGAGTTAGAAGCACTAGGCTGTGAAGTTAACATCCTAGGAACATATCCTGTTTATCATATGGATGATCTTTAAAGTTAATGTGACTCTTAAGAGATTATGTAATATTTATGTTCAATCTTAATAAGAGGAAAAACCCGCTTCGGAAATATACTACGCTTTCCGCGGGCGGCTGACGAGCCTCCTCGCGCGCTTTGCGCACTGTGGGGTCTCGCCGTTGCCTTCCATCCCGCTGGAGTCTTCGTATATTTCCGAAGCTCATTTTAGTGTTCTCACCCTTTAGCGATGATGTATCAAAGAACTATATTTAATAAATCCATAAATTAAGTTAAAAATTTTCATTAAATTAATACACCAATAAACGTTATTTACTATCATAGTATCTAACGTTTTTTCTTTATTTAGTTTATGCAGGATTAATTCACTTACTTTAGAGTAGATGGAAGGTCTATAAAAGCTTCCTTCAAATGAAGTTGTGTTTTATAGTTAACTTTTGGGCTGTTGTTGCATATGTTGATATAGAATAATTAGTCTAGATCGATAAAGAAGGGAGCAAGTTCTTTTGAAAATACACATTGTTCAAAAGGGAGATACTTTATGGGAGATTTCCCAAAAATATAATGTAGATTTTGAAGAGTTAAAAGAATTGAATGCACACTTAGCAAGCCCAGATATGATTATGCCTGGAATGAAGATTAGAATTCCTTCTACAGGAAAATTAAAGGAAAGTAAGAAGAAGACATCTCCGAAAGAAAAAGTTGTTACGCCAAAAGCCGAACCAAAAACAATACCAAAGCCTACCGAACCTACAAAAAAGTTGCAAATAACGGAGTCCCCTAAACTCCAAGGTGATAAATCAATCACATTACCTAGCTTAGAAGGTATGGATGATTTTTATCCAACAACAATGTTCCCAGAAGTAAAGAAAGAGAAAGAAAAAGCGAAAGAAGCCAAACCAAAAACGCAGCCAAAACAAATACCAAAACAGGAGGTACCTAAGCAACCAAAAGAAAGCTATGTTCAACCTACTCAACAAATGCCAATGTATCAGTCTCCAATAGACAATTATTATGCACCTTGCACGAATATGGCACCGGCTCATTATTGTCCTTGCTGTCAGCATCAAGCGATGATGCCATACTACAACCACATGCCAACTGGATGCTGCGGTCAGCAATCTCAACCAATGTATTCACCTTACGCTATGCAACAAAATAATCACTACCAGCAGCCAGCATATTCAATGCCTTATCCGTCTATGAAACAACAAATGCATCAACATACAATGCCTCAGCCACCAATGCAACAACCAATGTATCAACAACAAATGAACCAACAACAAATAGATCAACTTTACCCAACAAATGACTTTTCACATTTTGACAGAAAAAATGAACCAGAGTTCTTTCCTAGACCTCCGGCAGTAAATGAGGATTCTGCAACAGATAAGGAAAAGGATAAATAAGAACCCTGTTAGTTTCTTGACTTTTTCGGGAATACTCCTTCATACTTGAAATATTATATGAAGATGAAGGAGCGGGATTTAAAATGGAGAAACATATTGATAAGATTGTGGAATGGCTGCGTGAAACAACAGAAAAAGCTGGGGCAAAGGGCTTGCTAGTTGGCGTCAGTGGAGGATTAGATTCCGCAGTTGTTGCTAATCTAATTAAGCGTGCTTATCCTGATAACTCATTAGGAGTTATGATGCCGATTCATACAAGTGAATTGAACCTACAAGATGCAAAGAATGTATTAGAAGCTTGTAACTTAACACCTTTAAAGATTGATCTTACAGAAACCCATACAGTAATGTACCAAGGGATTACTCAAGCACTTGAAGAAAGTAAAACATTAAATTTAGATGCGGACCAGTTAGCTAATGCAAATTTACGTGCAAGACTAAGAATGAATACCTTATATGCCTTGGCTGCTCATTATAATTATTTAGTAGTAGGCACAGATAATGCTGCGGAATGGTATACAGGTTATTTCACAAAGTACGGGGATGGTGGTGTAGACATCCAGCCACTAGTGGAATTTACAAAAACAGAGGTTAGAGAAATGGCTAGAGTTCTTCAAGTTCCTCCTAACGTAGTTGAAAAAGTTCCTAGTGCAGATTTATGGGAAGAACAAAGTGATGAAATGGAAATGGGTGTATCATACGACGTCATTGATGCTTATTTAGAAGGAAAGCAAATTGACGAAGCTGATAAAGAATTAATTGAATCCATGCATCGCCGTACAAGTCACAAAAGAGATAGTTTACCGAAATATAAGAGAAATTAACATTTTTATTAATAAAATAGGAGTCGATCCAGGCTTGAAGAAGTGGTAGTGGTAAAAACTCCCACCGAATGATATATCGTTTTATGTGTAAAACAACCTTTCTTATACAAACTATAAATAAGGAGGTTGTTTTTATGTTCAAAAAAATAATAATAATGATAGCGTTGTTCCTTTTAGTTGGATGTGGGAATGATATAACGTTAAAAAATACAAATGATGATCTTAATCGCCCTCACCCACAACAATTAAGGAATCAGTGGTTCTTAAAAGAGGAATTAGATTATTATGAGGAATATGTTGATGTAAGGAGAATTCAAACAGAAAAGCTGTCAGATAACGACATGGAGCACTACACAGATCCCTATACGACAGAAGAAAGTCAGAGAATTGCCAAGGAATTAATGAAAAATAGAGATATTGTCATGACTGAAGTTAGAGTAATTGATGATCAAGTTTTTGTAGCACTCAGATTACGGGATAATGTTTTTGGTAGAAACCATGATATGAACGTTGTTCCGGAAATTGAAGAGCAAGTGCAAGAGATGATTAATGATGAAAATAAACGAGTGATTGTATTCTCCGACCATAGCCATTGGCAAAGGCTAAAGGAGCATCATGCAAAACCACAGATAGACTCCATATTTAATGATTTTTTTAATGTGGATAATTAAATCACTTATCTTTCTAGAGCAATACTAACTATATTTTATAGAGATTACTTTTATATATGCCTTTTTTTTGATATAGTTAGTAAAGAAATTTCTAGAGAGGAGAATGTCCAATGGCTGGTCATTCTAAGTGGCATAATATACAGAGAAGAAAAGGCGCACAAGATGCTAAACGAGGAAAAATATTTATGCGCCATGCAAAAGAAATCTATACAACAGCAAAAGCAGGCGGTGGGGACCCTGCAATGAATCCTGCGTTACGAACAGCGATTGAAAAAGCGAAGGCAGATAATATGCCGAATGATAATATAGATAGAAATATTAAAAAAGCAACAGGAATGCTTGATGGCATGAGCTTTGAGGAAATCACCTATGAAGGTTATGGCCCGGGTGGTATTGCTATCATCGTAAATACCCTTACAGACAACAAAAACCGCACAGCTGGTGAAGTTAGACATGCATTTAAAAAGAATGGTGGAAACTTAGGTGAAAACGGAAGTGTATCCTTCATGTTTGACCGAAAAGGTGTCATTGTCATTAATAATGAGTCTGGTCAAATTGATGAAGATGAAATGACGCTTGAAGCTTTGGAAGCTGGAGCGGACGATATTTCAACTGAAGATGGTGTGTATGAAATTCTGACTAGCCCAGAAAGCTTCCAGGAAGTTGTCGACTATTTAAGTGAAAAGGAATTTGAAATCTTAGATAGTGAAATTACTCTAATCCCACAAAATTATTCGTCATTGTCTGCAGAAGATGAGGAAAAAATGCAAGCATTAATCGAGTTACTTGAAGAAAGTGAAGATGTACAAGATATTCATCATAACCTTGAACAATCAAATGATTAATAAATTTTACTGAAACTTCTATTCCATACTTATGGGATAGAAGTTTCATCCTTTATTGCCGAATATGGTAGTATAAAGAGAGAAAGTTTTATAAAGGAGAAGAGTTTAAATGATTGCATATGTAAGAGGGAAGTTAACAGAAATTCATGACGATGCAGTACTTGTTGAAGCCAGCGGAGTCGGATATGAATTAATTTGTTCCAACCCTTTTTATTTCCAAGACTTATTAAAACAAGAAGTATTCATATATACGTATCATTATGTTCGTGAAGATTTTCAAGTATTATATGGCTTTAAAAACAAAGATGAAAAATATTTATTTACAAAATTAATTTCGGTATCTGGTATTGGTCCAAAAAGTGCTCTAGCAATCTTAGGCACAGTAGATATACCAGCATTTGTATCAGCAGTAGAAAATGAAGATGAGAAATATTTGACGAGCTTTCCTGGAGTAGGAAAGAAAACAGCGAGACAAATTATTTTAGATCTAAAAGGAAAATTAACTACTGTATTTTCTGTTGCTCCTGTTGAAACAGAAATTCCAGTTAAAGATGTAACAGCATTAAAAGAAGCAGAGGATGCTTTAAAAGCTTTGGGTTATACAGATAAAGAAATCTCTCCAATATTGCCTACTTTAAGAAAAGCAAAAGCAGAGAAATCAGATGAATTAATTCGCCAAGCACTTGCGTTACTTATGAAAAATTAAGAAAGGAGCAATTAACTGATGGAAGAAAGAATGATTACTGGAGAAATTCACGAAGAAGATTTGACAATAGAACTAAGTCTTCGTCCAGAAACACTTGATCAGTACATTGGCCAGGATAAAGTAAAAGAAAACTTAAAGATATTTATCCAAGCGGCTAAAATGCGTGAAGAACCACTTGACCATGTGTTACTCTACGGACCACCAGGATTAGGGAAAACAACACTCGCAGCAATTATAGCCAATGAAATGGGTGTAAATTTCCGTTCCACTTCAGGACCAGCAATAGAAAGAGCCGGTGATTTAGCTGCGATCCTTTCTTCTTTAGAGGCAGGAGATGTCTTGTTCATCGATGAAGTTCATCGTTTACCACGTGTTGTAGAAGAAGTATTGTATCCAGCAATGGAAGATTACTTTTTAGATATTGTTATAGGAACTGGACCAAGTGCGCGGTCTGTGCGAATTGATCTCCCGCCATTTACACTCGTTGGAGCTACAACGAGGGCTGGGTTACTAACTGCACCATTACGGGATCGATTCGGGGTATTAAGTCGACTTGATTTTTATGAGCAGAAAGATTTAACCGCAATTGTGGAAAGAACAGCTGAAATATTTGATACGTCTATTACAAAAGAAGCTGCAGACGAAATAGCGCTACGCTCAAGAGGAACACCTCGAATTGCTAACAGGCTACTGAAAAGAGTTCGCGATATCTCTCAGGTTAGAGGAGAAAGTAAAATTAGTTTGGAAGTAACGAATCTTGCTCTTGGAATGCTACAAGTTGATGACGCCGGTTTAGACCATATCGACCATAAATTATTAAAGGGAATAATCGAAGGATTTAATGGTGGCCCTGTTGGTTTAGACACAATAGCAGCAACCATTGGTGAAGAAGCCCAAACAATTGAAGATGTTTATGAACCTTATTTATTGCAAATGGGATTTATTCAACGAACGCCAAGAGGACGAGTAGTAACTGCGAAAGCATATGCGCATTTTGGTATCAAGGATCCTGATGGCCAATGAATATAAGTAAGTTCTTAATTATTACAGGTATTGTATTAATTATAATAGGATTATTATGGAGATTTATTGGAAAATTACCAGGTGATATCCAGTTTAAAACAGGCAACTTTACTTTTTATTTTCCTATCGTAACATCAATCGTAGTAAGTATCGTTTTAACACTTGTTTTTTATTTTATTGGGAAATTCAGGTAAAGGTAAGGAAGGATTAACGTATGAATATAAATGATTTCGATTTTGAATTACCGGAAAAGTTAATTGCACAGACACCTCTTTTAGATCGTTCTGCATCAAAATTACTTGTAGTAGATCGAGAAAAAGATGCAGTTGAACATAAAATATTTACAGATATTGTAGACTATCTAAACCCAGGTGATTGTTTAGTATTGAATGACACAAAAGTTTTACCTGCTAGACTCTATGGTATAAAAAAAGATACAGGGGCAAAAATTGAAGTACTCCTACTTCATCAACAAGAATCAGATACATGGGAAGTATTAACAAAACCAGCGAAGAAAGTAAAAGTGGGTACAGAACTAATTTTTGGTAATGGTGAACTTAAAGCAGTATGTACTGGAATAGAAAACCATGGTGGAAGAATATTTGAATTTTCCTATGAGGGTATTTTTTATGAAGTGCTAGATAAACTTGGAGAAATGCCTTTACCACCATATATTCGTGAACAGCTTTCCGAAAAAGATAGATACCAGACAGTTTATGCGAAAGAAGAAGGTTCCGCTGCCGCTCCTACTGCTGGATTACATTTCACTGAAGAAATACTTAGTCAACTTAAAGAAAAAGGGATTCAAATTGCTTTCATTACACTTCATGTTGGATTAGGAACATTTCGTCCTGTAAGTGTTAAGTCAGTTGATGATCATGAAATGCATGCTGAGTTTTATCATATGACAAAAGAAACAGCAGCAATATTAAATGACGTAAAAGATAAAAACGGTAGAATAATCTCTGTAGGAACAACTTCAACACGCACGTTAGAGACAATCGCGAAAGATTATGGTAAGTTTATTGAGACAAGTGGTTGGACAGATATATTTATTTATCCACCATATACATTTCAAGCAATTGATGGTTTGATAACAAACTTCCATTTGCCAAAGTCAACATTAATTATGTTGATTAGTGCATTTGCCGGTAGAGATAAAATTCTTTCTGCCTATCACACTGCAGTAAAAGAAGAATACCGCTTCTTTAGTTTCGGCGATGCGATGTTAATTATATAAATAAAGGAAGATTACATGACAACACCAATAACATATGAATTAATAAAAACAGATAAACAAACTGGTGCCCGTTTAGGAAGAGTCCATACACCTCATGGTTCATTTGATACGCCAACATTCATGCCAGTAGGAACTTTGGCGACTGTTAAGACGATGAGTCCTGAAGAATTAAAAGAAATGGATGCAAATATTATCTTATCAAACACTTACCATTTATGGCTAAGACCTGGTGAAGATATCATTAGAGAAGCTGGTGGTCTTCATAAGTTTATGAACTGGGATGGCGCAATTCTAACAGACTCAGGTGGATTTCAAGTCTTTAGTTTAAGTGATATGCGAGAAATCGTTGAAGAAGGGGTGCATTTTAGAAATCATCTGAATGGAGACAAGCTATTTCTTTCTCCTGAAAAAGCCATGCATATTCAAAATGCGCTTGGTTCAGATATCATGATGGCTTTTGATGAATGTCCTCCGTACCCTGCAACACACGATTATATGAAAAAATCTGTTGAGCGTACTTCTCGTTGGGCAGAAAGATGTTTGTCTGCACATGAAAGACCAGAGGATCAAGGATTATTTGGTATCGTGCAGGGTGGAGAGTTCGAAGACTTAAGAAAACAAAGTGCACGTGATTTAATTTCATTAGATTTTCCAGGATATGCAATCGGTGGATTATCTGTAGGCGAACCAAAAGATGTAATGAATCGTGTTTTAGAGTTTACAACTCCTGAATTACCTGCTGATAAACCTAGATATTTAATGGGAGTTGGTTCTCCGGATGCATTGATTGACGGGGCAATCCGTGGTATTGATATGTTTGATTGTGTATTACCAACTCGTATTGCTAGAAATGGAACTTGTATGACATCTAACGGAAGACTTGTCGTCCGTAATGCAAAATATGCTCGTGATTTTGGTCCAATTGATGAGAATTGTGATTGCCATGTGTGTAAAAACTATTCACGTGCTTACATTCGTCATTTAGTTAAATGTAATGAAACATTCGGATTCAGACTTACTACTTATCATAACCTTCATTTTCTGTTAAAATTGATGGAGCAAGTACGAACTGCAATAAGTGAAGATCGACTTGGTGATTTTAAAGAGGAATTTTTTGAGCAATATGGGCTAAATAAACCAAATGCAAAAAACTTCTAAAAGCTCGTATCCTCTAGTATATTGTTTGAGAAAGGGGGGGAATAAATGGATACATTAGTTGCTTTGTTACCGATTATTTTAATGTTTGTTATTTTTTACTTCTTATTAATCCGTCCACAACAAAAGAGACAGAAACAAGTAAGAACAATGCAAGATAACCTACAAAAAGGTGATAAAATCATTACAATTGGTGGTTTTCACGCTACCATTCATGCAATCGATGAAGGTACGATCGTGCTAATCACTGGTGAAGGTACAAAATTAACATACGACAGAAGTGCAATTCGTGAAGTTGTACAGTAAATTTTTATTTCATGATAAAAGCAATAGGTGTGTAATCTATTGCTTTTAAATAGTGCGCAGGTCTATACATAGAGTTGCAAAATAAATAACCTTATGAGCATCTAATTTGCTCATAAGGTTATTTTTATTTATAGACTTTTAACTGTTTCCTTCTAAAAAACTATTCCGCTGTATTAGTAAATAAGTTGACTCCGATCATTCCACCGAACATTGCGGCGAGAATGAATGCGCTGTGGTGGATGATTTGTTCGAGTGAGAAGCCATTCTGAAAACCTAAGAATTGTACGAGAAAGATAAACAAAGTAAATCCCGCACCAGTTAATCCTCCGTAAATCCATCCTTTTTTCTTGCCTTTCATTCCTGTAATTAACCCACCAATGAATAAACCTAGTAATCCTACTGCAAATGAAACCCAAGAAAGCATTGATGAACTTATCGTAGTAAATTGTAATAATAGAGCAAGTATAAAGCTGCCAATTAGTATGAAAGTAAGAATAAAAATCCAACCATAGACGATAGCAAGTGACTGTTTTTTCATATGTCATCCCCCTTATGTTTGTCCTAGTATCAATTTATTCAGTGCCAATAGATATAGACCAACAAATATTAATTATTTGGGAACCAACGATTAAACAAAGGAATTGCTCTTAGTTCATCTTTCGTGATAAATCGTAAAATATAGAGAATGAAACAATAAATAACCGACAAAGCAACTAGTACGGTTAGAAATTTTAAAACATGTGGGGTCGATAACAAATAGAATTGCTTTAGGATAATTCCAATAAAGAAAGTGCTTAAAGCTAATAGAATCATTTTGAAGAAATCTTTTAAAGGAATGGTATAGGAAATCTTTTTATTTAATACCGCAAGATGGAGAACGGTAACCAATAAGACAGCAGTTGATAAGGCAATCGCAACTCCTTGCATACCGAAATTTGGATTGGATCCTAATAGAAAAATGATAACGAGTTTTACAATAGCACCAATTAAGCTATTCCACATGGATTCCTTCGCTAAATCCATCGCCTGTAACGCTGCTTGTAAAGGTGCCTGTATATATAGTAAGATGTAAAAAGGTGCCATTAAAATTAGGAGCTGTGAAGCATTATCACTTCCGTACATATAAAATAAAATCTGCTTTGAAAAAAGTATGAGGACGATTGTGGCAAGTGCTCCTGAAGCAAATGAAATACGAATGGCCTGATGAATTCTATAATGAATGGCAGCGTGATTATTCTTAGCGCCAGCCTCAGCAATGGATGGGATTAATGCAATAGCTAGAGAATGTGTAATAAAAGTTGGTAAGAATAATAATGGTATAATATATCCAGCTAATTCTCCGTACTGTTTGGTGGCTGCAATACTAGAAATTCCAGCGATTGCTAGTGCTTGAGAAACTAAAATCGGTTCAAGGAAATTAGAAATTGAACCTATTAAGCGACTGCCTGTACTTGGAAGAGCAATGGAGAATAAAGAGTTTATCGTTTCTCTTGAACTACGAAAAAGCGAAAGCCTAAATCTCTTAAGCTTTTTATAATTAAACTGGTACATCATATAAATAACAGATACTAATTCACCGATTACTACACTTAACATCGCTCCTGCTGCTGCTATTTCTACGCCATAAGGAAGCAGGATGGTTATAAAAATATACACAAAAACAATCCGAACAATTTGTTCGATTACTTGAGCATAGCTCTGGGGCTTCATATTATGTTTACCTTGAAAATAGCCCCGCAAGACAGTAGATACTGCAACAATTGGAATAATTGGGCTTATCATAAGCAGGGGATACAATGTACGTTCATCTGTTAATAAACTATTTGCGATGAGTGGCGCTCCAAAAAACATAGCAATACTAAGAACAAGACTAATTGAACCAGTAAAAGCTAAAGAAACAACAAGAATTTTTTTGATTTTGGCTTGATCATTGATTGCATCTGCTTCTGCAACTCTTTTCGCAATGGCAACAGGAAGACCGAATTGTGTTAAGGTAATGATAAGGAATAGAGTAGGTAGGGCCATCATGTAGAGTCCCATACCTTCTTCGCCTATTAGTCGAGCGACAACAATTCGATTAATAAAACCAAGAAAGCGGGTAATCATACCTGCTATAATTAAAATTAAAGCTCCTTGTAAAAATGTTTGTTTGGTCATTTTATCTTCCTGCCTTCTCAAAAAATAAAAATTAATATACAATGAAGTATATGTACTTTATATGGTCAAGCATGACAAGTTAATTCGAATACTCCATAATACTAGGGGGAATGAATATGGATGCGATAAAAAATGCGTCACAGTGGAAGGAGTTTGTTGTTCCTTTTTTAATTAGTAAAGTAGAAGAATTACATATAATGGGTTATAGTCAAGCTACAAATGATGATGTCTGGAAATGCCTAATTGCGAAAGTATGGAAAGGTGATCCTGAGAAAAAACTTCATCAAGTTGCAAATGATATTATGCATTTACAATCATCTACCTACTTGAGTTATTTGACAGTGGAATCATTTAAAAATGATGATTTAATGGCTTCAATTGCAGCTATTATGAAAACAGAGTAGATTTTAGGATACTCGCTAAACAGGGAGGAAAGGTTTAAATGAAAAAGAGAGGCAAATTAGTCGCCTTTTTTCTAATCGTAATTGCTTTAGGTATTGTGATTGGAACATCGACAAGTGGAGTAACAAAAAATATTAATCTAGGTTTAGATTTACAAGGTGGCTTTGAAGTTTTATATGAAGTAACACCTGTTGATACTGACGAAGATATATCACAAAGTTTAATGGAAGGTACTGTACGTACGTTAAATGACCGTGTAAACCGTCTAGGTATCAGTGAGGCTGTTATTGATATAGAAGGTGAAGATCGTATCAGGGTGCAGCTTGCAGGGGTCGAGAACCAGCAACAAGCACGTGATATGCTAGCTACATCTGCACAATTATCATTCCGTGATGTAAATGATGTTGAATATATGGACGGTTCTGATATTAGAGCCGGTAGTGCCAAACAAGATTTTCACTCGGAAACAAATTTACCAATTGTCACATTGCAATTAAATGATTCGAATAAGTTTGGGGAAGTGACCACTGAGATCAGTCAGATGAGACCAGATAATCTGTTGGTTATTTGGATGGATTTTGAAGAAGGAGACTCTTTCGCTGAAGAAGTAATGAAAGAAGATCCTAAGTTTATTTCCTCACCAAGTGTTGACGCCCCATTACATACTTCAAGTGTTATGATAAGTGGTAGCTTCACAGTTGAAGAAGCACAGATGTTAGCGGATGTCATTAATTCTGGGTCACTCCCTGTACATATGACAGAAATCTTCTCTACTTCTGTAGGGGCACAATTTGGTGAGCAAGCATTAAATGACACTGTATTTGCAGGAATAATTGGTCTCGCACTGGTAATTTTATTCCTTATTATAGCTTATCGATTTACTGGAATCATTGCTTCTATTAATTTAGTAGTATATACATTTATAGTTCTACTCGTATTTTACCTAATGAATGGTATTTTAACGCTATCAGGTATAGCTGCACTTATTCTGGGTGTTGGGATGGCTGTAGATGCAAACGTCATTTCCTTTGAACGCTATAAAGAGGAAATCAGATCAGGTAAGTCTATTAAGGCAGCATTTGAGAGTGGAAATAAAAATTCATTCCGAACGATTCTCGATGCAAACCTTACAACAATGATTGCTGCAGTAGTTCTATTTATCTTTGGGACAAGTTCAGTTAAAGGTTTTGCTACCATGTTAATTATTAGTATTTTGGTTAGCTTCCTTACAGCTGTATTTGGAACAAGATTATTAACAGGCTTTTGGGTCAAGAGTGGTTACTTGAAAGGTAAACATTCATGGTTTGGTGTAAAAACGAATCAAATTAAAGACCTTGATGCTGAGGAAGAAGAACCACAATTATTTAAGCGAAATGTTGACATTGTAAAACATCGCAAAAAGTTCTTTATCTTTACAACTTTACTCATTATATTAGGATCTATAACCATACTAATCTTTAAAATTAATCCAGGTATTGATTTTACAAGTGGAACCAGAGTTGAAATAATTACGGAAGAAACATTAAGTATAGAAGAGATTGAATCTACTTTTGAGAGTCTAAACTTAGAGGCTAAATCGATTGTTTTATCAGGGGATAATAGTAATATTGCTGTTGCCCGCTTTGAAACAGTCTTGATAGATCAAGACGTAGCTGAGGTTCAAGATACAATTAATGATAGTTATGGAGTAGAACCTGGAGTTAGTGTAGTTTCGCCGATTGTAGGGCAAGAATTAGTGAAAAATGCAATTTATGCAGTTGCAATTGCTGCTTTCTTCATTATCATATACATTGCCTTCCGATTTGAGATAATTTTTGGTATTACTGCGGTAATTGCATTATTACATGACGTGTTTATCATGTTATTTGTCTTTAGTATCACGCAAATAGAATTTGATATAACAATTGTGTCAGCAATACTGACAATCATTGGTTATTCCTTAAATAATACGATTGTTATCTTTGACCGTATTAGGGAAAACATTCAAAAGGATAAACGAGTTACGAATTTCAGTCATTTAGCAAAAATTATTAACCGAAGTATTATTCAGTCCTTTACAAGAACGATGAACACTTCAATTTCAACATTAATTGCTATTTTTGCTTTCCTAATACTAGGTACTTCATCAATTTTCACCTTTACCCTAGCATTAGTGATAGGTTTACTTGCAGGTACTTACTCATCTCTATTCCTAGCTTCCCAAATTTGGTTAGTATGGAGAGGAAGAAACTTGAAAGACAAACCGTTAGACTTTAGAAAGAAGAAAAAATTAGACGGACCAGTAGTTTAATATAATTTAACAAATGGAACGTATTAAATTGCTACCCCTGATAGTCTTTTGTATAATAGACTAGTCAGGGGTGAATTTATGTTACAGAGTAAGGCAAAATGGAAAGATATTGAACAACCAGAAACTGAAGAATTAATTCAAGATATACCACTAGAAATCTCTCCAGTAGTAGAGAAGTTATTACTACAAAGAGGAATAAGAAATACATCAGAAGCAAAAAGTTTCTTAACACCTGATATCGAAAACTTACATCATCCTAAAAATTTGAAAGATATAGATATAGCCGCCGATAGAATTCATCAGGCAATTGAGAAGGAAGAAAAAATTCTAGTCTATGGTGACTATGATGCGGATGGTGTGACGTCAACTACAGTATTAATGAAAGCATTGAATGAATTAAACGCGATATGTGATTTCTATATTCCGAATCGTTTTTCTGAAGGTTATGGGTTAAACGAAGATGCGATATATTACGCGAAGGATCAATCTGTTTCTTTAATAATTACGGTTGATACTGGTATTACTGCAATACATGAGGCGAATGTTGCAAAAGCTCTTGGAATAGATTTGATTATAACAGACCACCATGAACCACAGGGTGAATTACCAAATGTCACTGCTATTATTCATCCACAGCTATCTGAAGCATATCCTTTTAAAGATTTAGCTGGTGTTGGCGTAGCATTTAAACTCGCAGAATACCTCTTAGGTTATTTTCCGAAACATTTATTGGAATATGTCGCGATTGGGACGATTGCGGATTTAGTTTCTTTAAAAGATGAAAATAGAATTTTAACTTATTACGGCTTGGATGCGCTAACTGTAAGTAAAAGTCCAGGTATTCAATCACTGAAAAACATTTGTAAAATTGAAGGTAAAGTTACCGAAGAAAGTATTGGCTTTATGATAGGACCACGATTAAATGCTGTAGGCAGACTACAAGATGCTAGCCTTGCTGTACAACTCCTACTCACGGATTCGCTAGATGAGGCAAAATATCTGGCAGAAGAGGTTGATTTAATAAATCAAGAGAGACAGAGGATTGTAAGTGAGATTATTCTTGAGGCTGAAGCAATGGTAGATCCTAAAGCGAAGGATGTAATTATTGTTTCGAAGGCTAACTGGAATGAAGGAGTTCTAGGTATTGTTGCTTCGAGGCTTGTACAAAAGTTTGATCGTCCTGCAATTGTTTTAAATGTGAATGAAGAAAAAGCTATATTGAAAGGCTCGGCACGTAGTATTCCTGCATTTGATTTATTTACAAATTGCATGAAAATTAGAGACTTATTTATAAATTTTGGTGGCCACGCGCAAGCAGCAGGTATGACAATAGAAATAGATAAAATAGCAAAGATACAATCTGCATTGAATACTTATCTATCAGAAGAAGTAGCACCTGAAGATTTTAAACAAGAAATTCTTGTTAGTGGCACGATTACACTGCCTGAAGTCAATGAAAAGTTAGTAGATGAAATAAATCAACTTGCACCGTATGGGATGGGAAATCCTAAACCAATTTTTAAGTTATCCCATATACCAT
Organism: Oceanobacillus sp. CAU 1775; assembly: GCF_054482815.1. Lineage (NCBI taxonomy): Bacteria > Bacillati > Bacillota > Bacilli > Caryophanales > Bacillaceae > Oceanobacillus > Oceanobacillus sp. CAU 1775. The sequence goes on from NZ_JBTLRO010000004.1 coordinate 286,950, forward strand.
CTGATATTAGACAAATTGGTGGTAATAAAAATCATCTTAAACTACAATTTGCTGAAGAAGGCAAGACACTAGACGGGATTGCCTTTGGGTTAGGAAAACAATATCATCAAATTTCACCGAATACGGAGCTTTCGCTAGTTGGAGAATTAAACATTAACGAATGGAATGGTAATCGGAAAGCACAGATTATGGTTCAAGATATTCGGATTGATGAATGGCAATTATTTGATTACAGAGGCAGAAAAAACTATCAACTAGACCACTTACCACAGGATGATACTATTTTTGTGTCAAACACTGAAGCTAGAGAGTATCCTAACTATGCCTACATATCCTATGATGCTGACTTTTCAGAGTTAAAAAAATATCAAAACATCGTTTTATATGAATTACCAACGAAAACTAAAAATTTAATAGAAATCTTAAATGAATCACAGCCTAAAAACATTTATGCATGTTATCATATAAATGATAGTGCATATTTAACATCATTTCCTTCTCGTGATGATTTTGTATGGTTTTATGCCAACGTTATGAAACAAGAGAAAGTGGATATGAAAACTGAAATCCACGCAATGATGAAGTTAAAGTCATGGTCACGGGATAAGATTATATTTATTGTTCAAGTATTTAAGGAATTAGGTTTCATCAATACAAATAATGGTGTCGTTGAAATTAATCCAGATTCAACAAAAAAAGATTTAGAAGAATCGACTATCTATCAAGATCGGTTGCATCAACAAGAAATTGAAAAACAATTGTACTACTCGAGTTATCCAGAATTTAGAAATTGGTTTGAAACGAATGTAGACTATTTGGGGGTTCCCAAGGAGGAAAAGTTGAATGGATTTTAAAAAACATATTGAAATTGTACAAGATTGGCCTAAAGAAGGGATATCATTTAAAGATATCACACCACTAATGGCAAACGGTGAAGCTTTTAAATCAGCTATAGATGATATTGTTGATTTTGCTAAGGAAAAAGAAATTGATATTGTTGTTGGCCCAGAAGCAAGAGGATTTATTATAGGCTGTCCAGTTTCTTATGCACTTGGGGTTGGTTTTGCACCAGTTAGAAAAGAAGGTAAATTACCTCGAGAAGTTATAAGAGTAGATTATGGATTAGAGTATGGCGAGAACGTCCTAACCATTCATAAAGATGCTATTACTCCTGGTCAACGTGTCCTAATTACTGATGACTTACTTGCGACAGGTGGCACAATAGAAGCTACAATTAAATTAGTTGAATCATTAGGTGGAATCGTTGTTGGTTGTGCATTTTTAGTTGAACTTGGTTATTTAGATGGAATGGAAAAACTTGTAGGTTATGATGTCTTATCCCTAACAAGTTACTAATATGAATATGTTCAGGTCTGGCAGTTTTTATAAAGTCAGACCTATTCTTTTACATACTGGTATTAAATGGTGATTACACTTATAGTTAGACAGCTTCAATAGAAAAGCATATAATATTGCAAAGTAAATTTATTTTACATAAAGACTGTTGATAAAGGTGATTAGATGGCTAAAGATGAAATCATGACAATTGAAGAGTTATTAGAAATGGCAAGCAAATATCTATCTGATCAAGATATTGCGTTTATTAAACGTGCATATGAATTTGCTGAAAAATCACATGAAGGACAATTTAGAAAATCAGGTGAACCGTATATCATACATCCAGTGCAAGTAGCTGGCATTTTAGTTGAGCTAGAAATGGATGCTGAAACAATTGCTGGAGGATTTTTACATGATGTAGTAGAAGATACGGAAGTCACACTTCAAGAAATTACAGAAGCATTTAACCATGAAGTTGCTCTTTTAGTCGATGGTGTCACAAAGTTAGGGAAAATTAAATACGAGTCTAAAGAAGAATTACAGGCTGAAAATCACCGAAAAATGTTTGTCGCAATGGCGAAAGATATTCGAGTAATTCTTATTAAGCTTGCGGATAGGTTACATAATATGCGCACGCTTAAGCATTTACCACCTGAAAAACAGCGTATAAAAGCTAATGAAACAATTGAAATCTTTGCACCTTTAGCACACCGCTTGGGAATTTCTACGATTAAATGGGAGCTAGAAGATACGGCATTACGTTATATGAATCCCCAACAGTATTACCGAATCGTACAATTAATGAAGCAGAAACGTGAAGCACGTGAAACATATATAGAAGTTGTGATTAATCAGTTAAAAAATCAATTAGCTGAAGTAAATATTGAATCAGAAATGTCAGGGCGACCAAAGCATTTATATAGTATTTACCAAAAAATGATGAAACAAAATAAGCAATTTAATGAGATATATGATTTACTTGCAGTCCGTATTATCGTGAACAGTATTAAAGATTGTTACGCGGTTTTAGGAATTATTCATACAAACTGGAAACCTATGCCTGGCAGATTCAAAGACTATATTGCGATGCCAAAGCAAAATCTTTATCAATCCCTTCATACGACAGTTATTGGTCCAAAAGGTGATCCACTTGAAGTTCAAATTCGAACAAAAGAAATGCATGAAATTGCAGAATATGGAATCGCTGCACATTGGGCATATAAAGAAGGTAAACAAGTAAAAAATAGTCAAAGACAAACCTTTGAAGAAAAACTTTCTTGGTTTAAAGAGATTCTTGATTGGCAAAATGAAACGCCAGATGCAGAAGAGTTTATCGAATCCTTAAAAATCGATTTGTTTTCTGATATGGTCTATGTCTTTACACCAAAAGGTGATGTAATCGAGTTACCATCTGGCTCTGTACCGATTGATTTTGCATATAAGATTCATACAGAGGTAGGAAATAAAACAATTGGTGCGAAGATTAATGGTAAAATGGAACCTTTAGATTATAAATTAAAAAATGGCGATATTATTGAAATGATGACCTCGAAACATTCCTATGGGCCATCACAGGATTGGTTGAAAATCACCAAAACCTCTCAAGCCAAAAGTAGAATTAAGCAATTTTTCAAGAAACAACGTAGAGAAGAAAACGTTACAAAAGGTAAGGAAGCAGTCGAAAGAGAAATTCGCGCGTTAAACATTTTACCAAAAGAGGTATTAACGCAAGAAAACCTGCAACGAGTCTATGATAAATTTAGTTTTACCAATGAAGATGATCTCTATGCTGCGGTTGGCTATCATGGAATTACAGCAGCATTAGTTGCAACTAGGTTAACGGATCATATTCGACAAGAGCGAGAAAAAGAAGATAAAGTAAATAAAATATTGACCGAGGCTAATACAGAGAAACCAGTAAATCGCACTTACCGAAAAGAATCAGGTGTTAAAGTAGAAGGCATTGATAACTTATTGGTTCGTCTTGCCAAATGTTGTAATCCTGTACCAGGTGATGAGATTTCTGGCTATATTACAAAAGGCCGAGGGGTATCAGTTCACCGTACAGACTGTCCAAATGTTCATACTGATGAAGCAAAAGAAAGACATATTGAAGTAGCTTGGGAAGAGCATGAAACTGATTTAAAACAATACCATGTTGATTTACAAATTTCTGGCTATGACCGTCGAGGGTTACTCAATGAAGTGCTTCAAGCAGTAAGTGAAATGAAAACAGATATTACACATGTGAATGGAAAAACAGATAAAAATAAAATGGCAATTATTCACTTAACAATCCTCATACAAAATACGAGTCATTTGAAAAAAATCGTCGAGAGATTGAAGAAAATTCCTGATGTATACTCAGTAACAAGAACAATAAATTAATTCCTCTTCGGGAAGGTAGTGATTTTCAACATGAAAGCAGTAATACAAAGAGCGAAAAATGCATCAGTCACAGTTGATGAAAGAATAGTCGGTTCTATTGATGATGGACTCGTAATTCTACTAGGTGTGACACATGAAGATACTATTGAGGATATTGATTATCTAGTAAATAAGATTATTCATTTACGTATTTTCGAAGATGAAGAAGAGAAGATGAATCTATCTCTAATAGATATTGGAGGTAGCATTTTATCGATATCTCAATTTACACTTTATGCAGATACGAAAAAAGGGAGACGTCCAAGTTTTGTTCAGGCTGCAAAACCTGATCAAGCAAAAGAACTCTATGAGAAATTTAATGATGAACTAGTAAAGAATAATATTCAAGTAGAAACCGGGGAATTCGGTGCCATGATGGATGTCGCTTTTACAAACGTCGGACCAGTGACAATCATATTAGATAGTAAAGACAAATAAAAACTGGCTGTACATAACATTTGTTGTGTACAGCCAGTTTTGCTTAATAATCATTCATATTAAAATACTTTTGTAACCCATTAATGATGCCTGAGACGATTTTTCGTTGGTAGGCATTTGTATTTAGTAATGCTTCATTCTCTTGATTTGATAGAAATCCAAGTTCGAGTAAGACGCTTGGTTTAAAATTTTGTCTAATTACTTGAAAATTACCAAATGTAACCCCGCGATCACGTTCTTCCGTTTCTTTAATAATTTCATTATGTATGAAAGTTGTAAGTGGTTTATCTTGGTCATGGTAATAGAATGATTCAACACCTGTTGCTGAAGGTGCTTCAGGGAAGCTATTGTAGTGAAAACTTATAAATACATCTGTATCGACTGCGTTAGCTAATAGGACTCGACTGCTTAGAGGGATAAACGCATCATTCGTTCGAGTCATTACTACATTTGCACCCAAGGCGATTAATTCGCGTTCAAGTTCACTTGCTGTTAAAAATGAAATATCTTTCTCATAGGAGCCATTCACTCCGATTGCCCCGACATCTCGACCACCATGTCCTGGGTCAATAACAATTGTTTTGTTTTTTAAGCCAGCTGATTTACTTCTTTTCGTATCACCATTTATAATTTGACGGTTGACATAGCCAGTGATTTCTCCGTCTGTAATTTCTAGCCAGTTTTCAGTTTCAGAAATGACATCAAAAGTATGATCTCGATCCACATAAGTTATGATCTCACTGTCCGTTGAAGCTCCAGCTCTTAAATGGGTATTATCGTGCTGGATTATAACTGTTTCCATTTTGCTTGGAATTGGTTGCTCTATTTCTTGTGATTCTTCATTATTCTCATCATCATTTACTGTAATGAATTCTTTAATAACCCAGCCAGCATTATCTTCCAGCTGAATTTTCACCCAATCATTTTCTTCTTCTATTATTTCATATACTTCCCCACTGTTAACTTGTCCAACAGGTTCATACTCTGTTCCTGGTCCACTTCTTACATTTAGATTATTTCCCTCTATTAAAGCTTCTTTTGCAAATATTGGTTGTATAAAAAGAAAACTAAGAAGTAAAAAGCTTACTAATAGAATGTTTTTCTTTTGCGACAATGCCTGTTTCCCCCAAACAAAAAGATTAGACTTTTTTTATTGTAAATTTGAACTTAAGTATAATAGAAATCCAAGTTTATGGCAAAACTAAACTGGTGATAAGAAACAATCTTGACAATCCCGATCGAAAAGTTTAATATTATATTCATTCCATAAAATGAAATAATTTTATATAAATTGACCGTAGAAGGAAAAAGTAGTTAGAAACTAGAAATCAAGAGAGAAGATGTCATTGGCTGTAAACATCTTTATTTCATAGACTAATGAAAGACGTTCCAGAGGATATGTATTGAAATTCAAGTAGATACATACGTTTTGCAGGCGTTAACTGTGAAGAGCGGGTGTATTCATACATCAACTAGGGTGGCATCGCGGGTAAATCCCGTCCCTTATATTTTATAAGGGACGGGATTTTTTATATTTTTTTAATGAATTTAAAATTATTTAACAAAATAAAGGAGGCGTATCTCATGAATATGAAAGCACCACGGGGTACCGTAGATATTTTACCAAAGGATAGCAAAGCTTGGCAGTACGTAGAAGAAAAGATGAAAGACATCTGTCGTCGTTACAATTATAAAGAAATTCGTACTCCTTTATTTGAACATACAGAAGTTTTTCAGCGTGGAGTTGGAGATACAACAGATATTGTTCAAAAAGAAATGTATACCTTCGAAGATCGAGGGGGAAGAAGTCTTACACTTAGACCAGAGGGTACAGCACCAGTTGCTCGTGCTTATGTGGAGAATAAATTATATGGGGAAGTAAACCAACCAATAAAATTATACTATTTTGCAGAGATGTTTCGCTACGAACGACCACAAAAAGGAAGAATGCGCCAGCTTAATCAGTTTGGTGTAGAGGTATTAGGAAGTTCTAATCCCGCCGTTGATGCAGAGACAATTGACCTGGCAATGACAGTCTATAAAGAATTAGGCTTAAAATCTTTATCACTAGTAATTAATTCTTTAGGGGATAATGAGAGTAGAGCAAGCCACCGACAAGCATTAGTTGATCACTTTACACCACATGTTGATGAACTTTGTGATGATTGCAGAGGCAGATTAGAAAAAAATCCATTACGTGTTTTAGATTGTAAAAAGGATAAAGATCACCCGGCAATGAGCACAGCACCGTCTATTCTTGATTACCTAAACGAAGAATCAAAAGTATATTTTGAACAAGTGAAAAGTTATTTAGATGCGATTGGAATTGAGTATACAGTTGATCCAACGTTAGTACGCGGCTTGGATTATTACAACCATACAGCATTTGAAATTATGAGTAATGCGGAAGGCTTTGGAGCAATAACCACTTTAGCTGGTGGTGGCAGATATAATGGGCTTATTGACCAGTTAGGTGGACCAAGTACTCCTGCAATTGGTTTTGGAATGGGTATCGAAAGACTCTTACTAGCACTTGAAGTTGAAGGTGTCGAGTTACCAGTTGAAGAAGAATTGGATTGTTATGTAGTTGCTGTCGGTGAAAAAGCAGAGAAGGCAGCAGTGCCAATCATCCATAACCTCCGAAATGCAGGGATTCAAGTTGATAAAGATTATCAAGACCGTAAGATGAAAGGGCAGTTCAAAGCTGCTGATAGACTAAAAGCAAAATTAGTACTTATTCTAGGTGAAGAGGAACTAGAGCGAGATACTATCTTATTAAAAGATATGGGAACTGGTGAACAAACAGAAGTCCCAATTGCATCATTAAGCGATGAGATTAAAGGAAAGTTATTAGGAGGACAATAATATGCAGGCAAGAGTATATGCGGGTTCATTAAATGAACAACATATTAACGAAAAAGTTTTATTACGTGGTTGGGTGCAAAAGCGCCGTGATTTAGGTGGATTAATCTTTATTGACCTTCGTGACCGTTCAGGTATTATTCAAGCAGTTTTTAATCCGGATGTGTCAAGTGAGGCGTTAGCTGTTGCTGATACGATTCGCTCCGAGTATGTTGTTGAAATCACTGGTGAGGTTGTAGGAAGAGATGAAGGTACGGTCAATCCTAATATGAAAACTGGGAAGATTGAAGTCATTGCTTCTAGTTTAAAAATCCTTAATACAGCAAAAACACCTCCTTTTGCGATTCAAGATGAAACGGATGTTTCCGAAGACCTTCGTTTAAAATATCGTTATATTGATTTACGTCGTTCCAGCTTACAAGAAACGTTTAAACTGCGTCATAAGACTACAAAAGCGATTCGTGAATTCTTAAATAACGAAGAGTTTTTAGAAATGGAAACACCAATTTTAACAAAGAGTACACCAGAGGGTGCAAGAGACTATTTAGTCCCAAGTAGGGTTCATCCTGGTGAGTTTTATGCACTGCCACAATCTCCACAATTATTTAAACAATTAATTATGATGAGTGGTTTTGAAAAATATTATCAAATTGCCAGATGTTTCCGTGATGAAGATTTACGTGCGGATCGTCAACCAGAATTTACTCAAATTGACATTGAAACATCTTTTCAAACAAGCGAAGAAATTATGAACATGACAGAAGAGATGATGAAATATGTCATGAAAGAAGTAAAAGATGTAGATATTGAATTACCTCTTAAACGAATGACATATAACGAAGCAATGAATCGCTTTGGTTCTGACAAACCAGATACAAGATTTGACCTTGAACTGATTAATGCTTCTGAGGTATTTGCTAAGTCTGATTTCAAAGTCTTTAAAGGTGCGATTGAAAATGGAGGAAGCGTTCGTTTATTAAATGTAAAAAATCAAGCTGCTAACTTCTCACGTAAAGATATTGATAAGCTAACTGAATATGTAAATGTATATGGGGCAAAAGGGCTTGCTTGGCTTAAAGCTGAGGGCGAGGAATTAAAAGGACCTATTGCTAAGTTCCTTTCTGAAGAAGAAATAACTGCACTTGTTTCATTAGCGGACGTAGCTGACGGAGACTTATTGTTATTTGTAGCAGATAAGACAAATGTTGTTTTCGATAGCTTAGGTGCTTTACGTCTTAAGCTAGGAAAAGAATTAGGTTTAATTGATGAGACAAAATACAACTTCTTATGGGTTACTGATTGGCCATTGCTAGAATATGACGAAGAGCTTGGTCGTTACTTTGCGGCACATCACCCATTTACTTCTCCTGTTGAAGCCGATTTAGAAAAGTTAAAGACTGATCCAGGAAGCGTTCTAGCGAATGCTTACGATATCGTACTAAATGGTTATGAATTAGGCGGAGGATCTCTAAGGATTTATAAGAAAGAGATTCAGGATCAAATGTTTGAGGTACTTGGGTTTACTGAGGAAGAAGCTAGAGAGCAGTTTGGATTCTTGCTTGAAGCTCTAGAACACGGTGCACCACCTCATGGAGGGATTGCACTCGGACTGGATAGAATCGTTATGCTCCTTGCAGGTAGATCAAATCTAAGAGATACCATTCTATTTCCAAAAACAGCTTCTGCTTCAGACCTCTTAACAGAAGCGCCAAACGAAGTAGCAAATGAGCAATTAAAAGAGTTATCTATTGCAATTGCAAAGAAAGAAACCAAAAATAAATAATAATTTTAAAAAGGGATACAGGCGAAAACCTCGTATCCCTTTTCTATTCCGATTTCCAAGCGTACGAACTATTTACTCAACATTTTAAAAAGGACAAGCCAAATAATCGATGAATTGTTTTAATAGCTTGCATCGATAATTTGGTTGTGTTAATATAAATTTACAATTAAGAATTATCCCTCAATCCTGATGTGTACGTTCATACAAAGTATTTTGACCGAACAACATTTGAAAGGGAGCCCGACGTTTCCATTATACAAATTGCCTTCATTGGCAATCACGTATGATGGAACAGGGCACCCACCTGCGAAAAGCGGGATCAAAACTTTACCTGGACGGCATAATCGGGATTGATCGGTACATAGAATAAAAAAACTGCGACGAAGACTAAAATCTTTGTAGCAGTTTTTTTAGAAAACCAGAATGAATAATGGGAGGATTATTTACTCTGATTGATTAGTTGTTCGAGATTCCCATTCTTGTCCATTCGAAAAGCAGGGGCTACAAATTTTTGTTCATCCTGTAAAACAGTCATTCTTCTTGCACGGTCCATAATTTGAATGAACGTTTGGTAATCCTCTTGAATGGTTTCAAGCTGTTTTTCGGTTTGCTCAAGCTCACGTTTTAATTGTTCGACTTTTTCTTTCAAGCTAATATTTTCTTTTTCTTTCATTTCAATTGTTGCTTTTGATTGATTTGAAGCATAATAGTCTTGTTTTAGGTTTTTTAGAAACGCTACAACTTTATCTATCGTTATTTCACTACTAGTTTCATTTTGAAAATCAAAGTTTGGTTTAGTAGGAAATTCTATTTGTTGCTTCACTTTAAGATTACCACTTAGTGCTTGTGAACGTTTCATTTCTTTTCTTTGTCTTTTTGCAAGGTCGATTGCATGAATATATTTATTACGTACTTCTGCATTCCAACGAAACCCACATGCTGCAGAGGTTCGATTCAATTTATCACCAACCTCGTCAAATGCATTTAATTGTGTGCTTCCTTCACGAATATGCCTAAGGACGGTTTCTGCTAATAGTAAATCATCCTCATGTGACCAGGCATCCTGTCTTACTTTGGCCATACGAACAACTCCTTTTTCTCTATAAAACAATAGAATATGTTGTTTCTATTTATTATTACCAGAGAAAGAGGAATTATACGTATTCTTTGAGTCTCTTTGAATTTTTTCATATACCTGTTTCATAGCCTTTTCAAATTTACCAGTTTCAACAGGGTGAAAATACTTCTGATTCTTAATTCTATCAGGCAAATATTGCTGTGGAACCCATGCTCCATCATAGTTATGTGGATATTTATAATCCGTGCCTCTACCCAATTCTTCCGCACCTTTATAATGTGCATCCTTCAAATGTAATGGAATATCTCCACTTTTTCCACTACGAATATCAGCTAATGCATGGTCTAATGCTTTATAAGCTGTATTTGATTTTGGTGATAAAGCAAGTTCTGTAATCGCTACAGCAAGTGGAATTCTTGCCTCTGGAAATCCTAAACGTTCTGCAGTTTGAACGGCTGCTAGCGCTCTAGGTCCTGCTTGTGGATTAGCAAGTCCAATATCCTCATAGGCAATAACTAGCATTCTTCTGGCAATACTATCTAAATCTCCAGCTTCAATTAATCTTCCTAAATAATGAAGAGATGCGTTTACATCACTTCCACGTATTGATTTTTGAAAAGCTGATAGGACATCATAATGTGCATCTCCGTCCTTATCATGTGAAAAACTCTTCTTTTGCATACATTGTTCTGATGTTGCTAAATCAATATGAATAATACCATTATCATCTTCTGGTGTGGACGCTGCTGCAAGTTCCAAACCGTTTAATGCTTGACGCATATCTCCATTCGCACTGTTCGCGAAGTGTTCTAATGCTTCATCTGTAATATCAATATTTAATTTCCCTAGACCATTCGTTTCGTCATCAATCGCACGAAGTAAAACTTTTTTAACATCTTCTGGTCCTAGTGAATTTAGTTCAAATAAATGACATCTACTTCGAATTGCAGGATTTATAGAGTGGAATGGATTACTCGTTGTACATCCAATCATTGTAATGAGATTTGTTTCTAGATGTGGTAGTAGAAAATCTTGTTTCGCTTTATCGAGACGGTGTACTTCATCAAGAATGAGAACGACATGCCCTGTCATTTTCGCTTCTTCAACAACTATTTCCATATCCTTTTTCTTATCGATTACTGCATTCAATAATTTCACTTTGAAACCAGCAGTCTTTGCTATGGCAAAAGCTGTTGAAGTCTTTCCTGTACCAGGAGGACCAAACAGAATCATTGATGCAAGTCGTTCTGCTTTTACCATTCGATCTATTAATTTACCCTCGCCAATTAGATGCTCTTGACCGATCACGTCATCTAAATGTTCAGGTCGCATACGTAATGCTAATGGTTGTTGTTTCATCTAAATCGCCCTTTATAAATGTTATAGTTAAAGCTTAATCCTCAAATAGCTTAAATGCAAGAGGAAGAGATTTCATGTTATAATATCAATTAGTGTAAAGACTATAAGAAAAGTAGTATAATGCTCTAATGAGTTTAATTATAGGAACAAATTTAAAATAATGATATAGATGATTTTGGTTTTTGGGAAGAGGTGCAGGAATGAAAATTACTACAAAGGGAAGATATGGACTTACGATTATGGTGGAACTTGCGAAACATTATGGTGAGGGTCCTAAGTCTTTAAAATCGATTGCGAAAGATAATGATTTATCTGATCACTACCTAGAACAATTAGCTACTCCTCTTAGGAATGCTGGGTTAATAAAAAGTATTAGAGGTGCTTACGGAGGTTATAAACTTTCAAAGGCGCCTAATGAAATAAAAGCTGGTGATATTATTCGTGCATTAGAAGGGCCGATTACTCTTGTTGAGGGTATAGAAGATGAAAAACCGGCACAGCAAGCTTTGTGGATTCGAATCCGTGATGCCATTAGAGATGTATTAGATACGACAACCCTTGACGACCTTGTCCACTCAGATGGTAACCAAGAATCAGAAGCATATATGTTTTATATCTAAGCCATGCTCACAATAACAATTAACTTTAACACAGCCACATAAAAAAAGTTTTACTCTAGTTAGAAGGGAATTTACTTTAATGGAAGAGATATATTTAGATCATGCGGCAACAACTCCAATGGATCCAAGAGTAACTACAGCAATGACTGCTGTTTTTAATGACGTTTATGGAAATCCATCTAGCGTACATTCCTCTGGTAGAAAAGCAAGAAAATTACTAGATGGTGCTCGTTATACAATTTCAAAAAGTATTCAAGCAGACGAAAAAGAAATATTTTTTACAAGTGGTGGAACAGAAGCCGATAATATTGCATTGATCGGTACTGCACTCGCAAATAAGGCGTCTGGAAACCATATTATTACTACCGTACAAGAACACCATGCTGTTCTTCATGCTGCTGAATATTTGGAAACTCAGGGTTTCGAAGTAACATACTTACCAGTAGATGAAAGTGGTCAAATTAAGATTGCAGATTTGCAAGAGGCTCTACGCGAAGATACAATTCTAGTTTCAATCATGTACGTAAATAACGAAACTGGTGTTATTCAACCAATTAAAGAAATTGGTGAAGTTATGAAAGACCATCAAGCTTATTTTCACACAGACGCAGTTCAGGCTTATGGCTTACTTGATATAAATGTTAAAGATTTGAATATTGATTTACTAACCGTTTCAGGACATAAGATAAATGGACCTAAAGGAATTGGTTTCCTCTATGCAAAAGAGACTGTAAAAATTAATACCCTTTTCTTTGGCGGTGAACAGGAAAGAAAGCGCCGACCTGGAACCGAGAATGTTCCTGCAATAGTTGGTCTTGAGAAAGCTGTTCAGTTATCAGAGGAAACGAAGAATAAAAAATACGGGGAATATCAACAGTATAAAAACCTTTTTATAGAACAATTTAAAAATGAAGAAGTTAACTTTGAAGTCAATGGGAGCATGAATGAGACTGTTCCTTCTATTGTAAATATAAGTTTTCCGGGTACAAATGTTGAACAAGTACTAGCGAATTTAGATCTATCGAAAATATCAGCTTCTAGTGGAAGTGCATGTACTGCTGGAAGTATTGAACCATCGCATGTACTTAGTGCAATGTTTGGAGAAGGTAACCCATGCACAACCAACTCAATTCGTTTTAGCTTTGGAATTGCGAATTCGGAAGAAAATGTAATAGAGGCTGCAAAAAGGATTGCAAAAATCATAAAAAGATTAATAAATTAAGGAAAGTGATAAATATGAATGAAAATAAAAACACTCGTGTCGTTATTGGGATGAGTGGTGGAGTAGACTCATCAGTTGCAGCATTGCTTTTAAAAGAGCAAGGCTATGATGTTGTAGGGATTTTTATGAAAAACTGGGATGATACAGATGAATTTGGCGTTTGTACCGCAACAGAAGACTTTGATGATGTTGTGCGCGTAGCAAATCAGTTAGATATCCCGTATTATTCGGTTAACTTTGAAAAAGAGTATTGGGATAAAGTGTTTACTTATTTTCTTGACGAATATAAAGCTGGTCGTACTCCGAATCCAGATGTAATGTGTAATAAAGAAATTAAGTTTAAAGCATTTTTAGACCATGCATTAGCTTTAGGTGCGGATTATTTGGCTACAGGGCATTATGCACAAGTTAGAAATGTTGATGGGAAAGTAGAAATGCTTCGTGGAGTAGATAATAACAAGGATCAAACTTACTTCCTTAACCAACTTTCAAGTGATGTACTAGAAAAAGTAATGTTTCCTTTAGGACATCTTGAGAAATCAGAAGTAAGAGAGATTGCGAAAAAGCATAACCTAGCAACTGCGACGAAAAAGGATTCAACTGGAATTTGCTTTATCGGAGAAAGAAATTTCAAAGAGTTCCTAAGTGAGTATTTACCTGCACAACCTGGTGAAATGCAAACATTAGCTGGTGAAGTAATTGGAAAGCATGATGGATTAATGTACTACACAATTGGTCAAAGACAAGGTCTAGGTATCGGTGGAGCGGGAGACCCGTGGTTTGTCGTTGGAAAGAATTTACAAGATAATGTACTTTATGTAGAACAAAGTTATGAAAATGAAAAATTATATTCTGATTCATTAATAGCAACAGATGTTAACTGGATAAATCCAGATGATATTAAAGAGAGTTTTACTTGTACGGCGAAATTTAGATACCGTCAAAAAGATAGTGATGTGAAAGTTACTATTTTAGATGATAATACCGTTCGTGTAGATTTTGCTAATAGCGAACGTGCGATTACTCCAGGACAAGCAGTTGTTTTCTATGATGGACAAGTTTGTTTAGGTGGGGCGACAATCGACAAAGTGATGAAGAATAAGGAACAACTGCAATACGTTGGTTAAGTTAGGAGCTTTGCAATGGATAAAAATAAACAAGCAATCGAATATATGAAAGATAGAAATTATGAGGAAGCAGCAAAGCTTTTTAATGAAATTATTGAAGAAAACCCTAAAGATCCAATCGGTTATATAAATTTCGGAAATTTATTGACTGAAATAAATGAAACAGAGCGTGCGGAAAGGTTTTTCTTGAAAGCAATTGAGTTAGATAAAAAAGCAGCAACAGCCTATTTTGGCTTGGGTAATTTATTTTTTGAACAGGAAAATTATCAAGAAGCTCAAAAGTTTTTCCAAACGGCAATGGCGAATGGTTTAGAAGAAGCGGATGTTTATTATTTATTAGGGCTTTCCTTACAATATCAGGACCAATTTAAATTGGCTTTACCATACTTGCTTCGTGCAACTGAACTAGAGCCAGAGGATGTGAATTATTTATTCCAATACGGACTATCCTTAGCACAATCAAACTTACTAGAGGAAGCTCAAACCGTTTTTGAAAAAGTAATAGCCATGGACTCAGAGCACAGTGATGCCCATTATAATTTGGGCGTCATTGCTGCATTTAATGAAGACCCTGATAAAGCACTTGAGCATTTTGATCTTGCATTAAAATTCCATCCTGAGCACTACTTAGCCGGAAATGGCAAGAAACAGATAGAGAAGTTTCTTAAAGAGAATTAAGCAACGAAATGTGGGGTTGTTTATAATGGAAAACGAAGAGAGTCTAACCGAAAAAAAGTTTATCAAAGGTACTGTACTATATACGATTTTCAACAACGAAGCGGAAAACTTCTCGATCGTAAAAGTTCTAATCGATGAAACGAACGAAGATTTCGACGAGAAGGAAATTGTAGTAAAAGGGTACTTTACACAGTTGACAGAAGAAAACATGTATCTCTTTTTTGGAGAATTTGAGGACCATTCACGGTTTGGTGTTCAATATCGGGTTGATTCTTATCAAACATATATCCCCGATACAAAAGAAGGTTTAATTAGTTACCTTTCAAGCGATTTATTTTACGCAATTGGTGTTAAGACTGCAACAAAAATTGTTGACCAATTAGGTGTAAATGCAATCCCGAAAATTTTAGATGACCCATCTTATCTAAACAATATTTCTGGTCTTAGTAAAAAAGCAGCAAACTCTTTATTTGAAAGTTTAGTAGAGCATCAGGGCTTTGAGAATGTTGCGATTTCACTATCAAATTATCAACTCGGTCTAAAAATGGCACAAAAGATTTATCAAAAATACAAGGAAGAGGCCATATCTGTGCTTCACGACGATCCTTATCAACTCGTATTTGATGTTGATGGATTTGGTTTTCAAACTGCCGATCGTATCGCTGCAGCAAATGGCATCTCCATGACACATCCAAACCGAATTGGGGCTGGATGTATTTTTGTCATTCAAAAAAGTATTCAAGATGGTCATGTTTATCTACCTATTGATGATTGTGTTGCAGAAGTTTATCAGCTACTAGGCCTATACCAACTTGAAAAAGAAGTCATCTTGGAAAGATTAGAAGCTTTAAACGCTGAAAAGAAAGTCATTGTAATAGATAAAAATGTTTATTTACCTTCCTTATATTATGCAGAAGATAATTTTGCAGGAAATCTCAACAGAATTATAAGAAAGCCAGTTGAATCAGAGACAACCCTAGCAGAATTATTAAAAATTACAGGTGAAATTGAAGAGGAAGAAGTACTGAGTTATGGGAAAGAACAATTTAATGCAATTGAGAAAGCATTGCATTCTAAATTAATGATATTAACGGGTGGGCCCGGGACAGGAAAAACGACAGTAATTAAAGGAATCGTTAAGGCTTATGCAACGATTCATGACCTTTCCTTAGATATAGATGATTATGAGAGCAAGGGAGAATTTCCTTTTGTCTTAACAGCACCTACTGGTCGAGCAGCAAAGAGATTAAGTGAGTCAACTGGCCTTCCAGCCGTAACTGTACATCGGCTATTAGGATGGGATGGGCATACCACGTTTGACCGTGATGAAAACAATCCACTATCTGGTCGCTTCTTAATTGTTGATGAGTTTTCGATGGTTGATATATGGCTTGCTAATCATTTATTTAAAGCAATTCCCGATAATATGCAGGTTTTAGTAGTCGGAGATGAAGATCAGTTGCCTTCTGTTGGACCTGGTCAGGTGCTCTCAGATCTTTTATCAAGTGAAAGAATTCCTATCGTAAGACTAAATGAAGTCTATCGTCAAAAAGAAGGTTCAAAAATCATCCAACTTGCACATGAAATAAAGAATAATGCATTGGAAGAAGAATCATTAAAAAATGCGAGTGATTTTAGCTTTATTCAAGCAAATGAAAGACAGATGGTCCAAGTGATAGCAACTATCTATAAGCGTGCAGTTGATAAAGGAATAGAACCGAATGACATTCAAGTACTAGCACCGATTTATCGGACAGAAGCTGGCATCAACCGAATTAATATTGAACTTCAAGAAATGATTAATCCAAAAACAGAGAAGAAGAAAGAAATCAAGGTGCATGATACAAACTATCGTGTCGGTGATCGGGTAATTCAGCTCGTTAATCAACCAGAAGATGGAATCTTTAACGGGGACATTGGAGAAATCGTTGCAATCTTTTTTGAGAAAGAAAATGTTGAAAAAAAAGAACAGGTTGTTATTGCTTTTGAAGAAAAAGAGATTGTATATGAGAGAAAAGACTATAGTAACTTCATGCATGCGTACTGTATATCCATTCATAAGTCACAAGGCAGTGAATTTCCAATCGTCATTTTACCTGTCTTATCCTCCTACTATCGAATGCTAAGGAAGAACTTACTTTATACTGCTATAACAAGAAGTAAAAAATCACTTATCATTTGTGGGGAAAAAGAAGCATTATTTCGAGGTGTGGCGACAATAGATACAAATAGTCGTTATACAACACTTGTTAGTCAATTACAACAAAGGTTAGAAACGGATAGTTCGCCAGAGACAGAAACAGATGAAGAAGAAATTAGTCCTTATGATTTCATGTAAAAAAAGTATAGTTCATAATATTTCTGGTTAGGCTATTATATAGTTCTTAATCAGGAGTTGATAGTGGTGGATTGTCCGAATTGTAGAGGAAGTAACCTAGGGAAAATAGGATTACACGCATATTATTGTTGGAATTGTTATATTGAAGTTGTCGTAGATAAAAATAAAATTAACTTACATCAAATAGAAATGGACGGAAGTCTGAGTCCACTAAATGATTTATTTACAGAAGAAGAAAGAAGTATTTAATGACTCCGATTAGTTAAAGAGCTTTAACTGTTTTAAAAGACCTTTCAACTATTGGAGGTGTTACTATGCTTCGGTTCCTTCAAAATAAAAATCTTATTTATTTACTATTATTTGCCATTTTATTATTGATATTCTCCTATCTGGTTTATAAAACATATCCAATCTACATTATCTTTTTCCAGTTTATCTGGAGAATATCACTTCCGTTTTTAATAGCTGGTTTTTTAGCGTATTTACTATATCCTTTGATATCCTTTCTAAACAAACACCAAATACATAAAGGTTTGGCAGTTCTTTTAATATATACGGTATTTTTTGGGGGAATAGGTTTTCTATTTTATCGTGTTTACCCATTAATTATTCAACAGTTAAATGACTTAACACAGAATTTTCCTGAGTTTATTAAAATGTATGATGACTTTATTTATAGTATATATGATTATACTGCTTTTCTTCCTGAGACCGTCCATGAAAAGGTGGATGGACTTTTTACTAATATAGAAGCGATTCTAGACCAATTATTAACGAAATTAATGAATGGGTTCATGCATATTTTCGATATGATTATAATCATTACTGTTATTCCAGTTTTAGTCTTTTATTTTATAAAGGATCAACAATTGTTAAAAGGATTTTTTATGAAAATCATTCCAACGAAAAATAGGCAATACTTTAAGAAGGTTGCTGAAGGAATTGATAAAAATTTAGGCGGATATATTCGGGGACAGTTAATCGTATGTTCGTTTGTAGCGCTAACAACTTTTCTGATATTTAAATGGTTGGATGTTCCATATGCCTTGTTACTCGCAATTCTCTTTGGAATCACAAATCTTATTCCTTATTTCGGTCCAATTATTGGAGCAATCCCTGCAGTTATCCTCGCGTATACAGTGTCTGCAAGCTTAGCTTTATATGTGATTATTGCTGTGGTTGTTATTCAAATTATTGAGGGGAACTTACTTTCTCCTTATATTGTAGGAAAGAGTATTAATATCCATCCGGTTGCAATTATTTTTGTATTGCTATTGGGTGGTGAATTATTTGGTGTGATTGGAATGCTTTTGGCCGTGCCGGTGCTTACTATTTTGAAAGTATTTTACATTCATTTATCCCCGTGGACGACTACTAATTGACATCATAAGGTTTTTTCAATATAATATCGTCAGAAGAATATATTTTAAATCGTTAAAAATGACCAGTACATAATTTTTTTGTTTCTAGAGAGGGATTTCATTGCTGGAAGAATCCTAACAAGAGATTATGGAATGCTACCATTAGAGTGCGGCTAATCCCCGCCGGTTTCAAACCGTTACCATGCTAGAGTGATGAATTTATATTCATAATTAGGGTGGTACCACGACAATCTCGTCCCTGCATTTGCAGAGAGGGGATTTTTTTATTTTATTCGCTATGTTAAAGTCCGAAGCGGGTTTATCCTCAACACCAATGAACTTTAACAGCGCCATTTCTGGAATAACAAAAGTATTTTATGGAGGGATTTTATATGAAACAGTTAACATCTGCTGAAGTTAGACAAATGTTTATCGATTACTTTAAAGAGAAAGATCATGCGGTGGAACCGAGTGCATCACTTGTACCGGTCGATGATCCAAGTCTTTTATGGATTAATAGTGGTGTTGCTACATTGAAGAAGTACTTTGATGGTAGAGTAGTGCCAAATAATCCGAAGATCGTTAATGCACAAAAAGCGATTCGTACGAATGATATAGAAAATGTAGGGTATACAGCAAGACACCATACATTTTTTGAAATGCTAGGTAATTTCTCAATTGGGGATTATTTCAAGAAAGAAGCAATCCAGTTTGCTTGGGAGTTTCTAACAAGTGAAAAGTGGCTTGATTTCGACGAGAATTTATTGTCAGTTACCGTACACCCTGAAGACGATGAAGCGTACGATATTTGGCTTCATGAAATTAAACTTCCTAAAGAAAGAATCATTCGTTTAGAAGAAAACTTCTGGGATATCGGGGAAGGACCAAGTGGACCAAATACGGAAATTTTCTATGATCGTGGAGAGAAGTATGGAAATGATTTAAATGATCCTGAATTATATCCAGGTGGAGAAAATAGTAGATATTTAGAAATCTGGAATCTCGTATTTTCTCAATTCAATCACAACCCTGATGATACGTATACACCACTGCCAATGAAAAACATTGATACTGGAATGGGACTAGAAAGAGTAGTATCAATAATTCAAGATGTACCTACAAATTTCGAGACAGACTTATTTATGCCTATTATTAATAAAATTGAAGAAATAGCAAATCTTACTTATGGGCAAGAAGAGAAAGCAACCACTGCTTATAAAGTTATTGCTGATCATATTCGAACAGTTAGTTTTGCTATCGGTGATGGCGCAATTCCATCTAATGAAGGCCGTGGTTATGTATTAAGAAGGTTGTTAAGAAGAGCAATTCGCTTCGCAAAAGACATTGGTATCGAGCAACCATTTATGCATGACTTAGTTGAAACAGTTGGTTCGATTATGAAGGATCATTATCCACAGGTTCTTGAACAAAAAGATTATATTATAAAGATAATAAAAGTGGAGGAGGAACGATTCCACGAGACTTTAAATGATGGATTAGAAATTCTTACTTCTATTATTAAACAAGAAGAGGCTGCAGGAAACAAAGTATTTCCTGGTAAAGAAGTCTTCCGTTTGTATGATACGTACGGGTTCCCTAAAGAGCTAACTGCTGAATATGTAGAACAACATGGTTTTACAATAGATGAAGTAGAATATGAAAACGAAATGCAAAAGCAAAGAGAGCGCGCTAGAAGTGCAAGGCAAAAAGTCGACTCCATGCAAGTGCAGAATAGCCTAATGAATGAAATCGATGTAGAGAGTAGCTTTGTAGGTTATGATACGTTAGAGTTGACTACTACTATTGCAACTATTTTTAATGAGACCGAAATAATTCAATCCGCTCAAGAAGCCGATGAAGTTTATCTCTATTTAGCAGAAACACCTTTCTATGCTGAAAGTGGTGGACAGGTAGCTGACACGGGTTGGATCTATACTGACAATGCTAGTCTCTATGTTAAAGACGTACAAAAGTCACCAAAAGGCCAGCATATTCATCGTGTAGTTGTTAAAGATGGTGAGATTGCGCAAGGTGATAAAGTAAGAGCGATTGTTGAAGAAAGGTTCCGTAATAGTATTATTAAAAATCACACAGCAACACATTTACTACATCAAGCATTAAAAGATGTGTTAGGAAACCATGTCAATCAAGCAGGTTCTTTAGTTACTCCTGACAGATTACGTTTCGATTTCACACACTTTGAAGCTGTATCAAGTGAAGCGATTGTAGAAATTGAGTCGATTGTGAACGAGAAAATATGGAATTCCATTGACGTAGCAATAAATTCAATGAAAATTGATGAAGCAAAAGAATTAGGAGCGATGGCGTTATTTGGTGAGAAGTATGGCGATATTGTTCGCGTAGTACAGGTTGGTGACTTTAGTGTTGAGCTTTGTGGTGGGTGCCACGTACGAAATACATCTGAGATTGGTTTATTTAAGATTGTTTCTGAAGGTGGAATTGGAGCAGGTACAAGACGTATTGAGGCAGTAACAAGTAAACTTGCTTACCAATACTTAAATGAAAAAGCTGAAATCCTAAATGAAGTTAAATCACTTGTAAAAGCAAATGAAGATAAACAAACAATCGAAAAATTTGCTGGCTTACAAAAAGAGTTAAAGAATCTACAAAAGGAAAATGAGTCACTTAGTGCGAAACTAGCTAATGTAGGTACTGCTTCCATCGTTGAGCAGGCAGAAGATGTATCAGGAGTCACTGTTTTAGCTCAACAAGTAGATGTTAAAGATATGAATCAGCTACGTAATATGGTAGATGAATTAAAACAAAAATTAGAATCAGCTGTTATTCTGTTAGCTACTGAACAAGGAGGAAAAGTTCAATTAGCTGCTGGAGTTTCAAAAGATTTAATTGAACGTAAATTACATGCTGGTCATTTAATTAAACAAGCTGCGGAAATTTGCGGTGGTGGTGGCGGTGGCCGTCCAGATATGGCACAAGCTGGAGGAAGCAAGCCTGAAAAAATTGCAGAAGCATTAGAATCCGTTAAGAAATATGTATCACAAACGATAAATGGCTAATGGGTTTGTAACTATCACTTGAAAAGGTTATAATGTTTTTAATATATATGATAGAATATGTGAAGTGGGAAAAACTTGGAATGAGGTGTCACAATGAGTTCAATTGATAAGACAATGAAATTTAATTTCTCAGACGAACCATTTGAACAAGATATTAAAACAATTCTTTTTACTGTACATGAAGCATTGCAGGAAAAAGGATACAATCCAATCAATCAAATTGTAGGTTATTTACTTTCTGGTGACCCTGCATACATCCCAAGACATAAAGACGCGAGAAACTTAATACGCAAAGTCGAACGAGATGAAGTAATTGAAGAGCTTGTGAAATTTTATTTGAAAGAGCAGAAAAACAATTAGATGAAAATTATAGGATTAGATGTAGGGTCGAAAACCATAGGTGTAGCTGTTAGTGATGCCTTCGGTTGGACAGCTCAAGGTATAACAACTATTTATTGGAATGAGAGTAATATTCCTTCTGCAGATGAAGAATTGAAGAAGATTATCGATGAGTATGAAATTACTAAAGCTGTCATTGGATTGCCAAAAAATATGAATGGCACAATCGGTGAACGTGGCGAAGCATCGCAGCGATATGCTAGACACTTTGAAAAGAAGTTTGGAATACCAGTTGTGTTGTGGGATGAACGTCTATCTACGATGGCTGCCGAAAGGGTCTTGCTTGAGGCAGATCTAAGCAGGCAAAAAAGAAAAAAGGTAATCGACAAGATGGCTGCTGTAATGATATTACAGGGGTATCTTGATCAAAAATAAATGAGGTGACTACATGCCATTAGAAGAACAAGAAAGAATCATCATTCCTGATGAAAACGGCGATGAACATTTATTCGAAGTATTATTTACATTTGATGTAGACGAGACAGAACAGTCATATGTTGCTGTTGTTCCTATTGAACAGGCTGAAGATGACGAAGTTGAAGTATATGCTTTTCGTTATGAAGAAAGAGACGATGATGAAGAAGATTTCTCTTTATTCCCTATCGAATCGGATGAGGAATGGGAAATGGTTGAAGAAATGCTCCAAACATTAGCAGAAGAAGAGGAAAATGAAGATTAACCATCTTAAATGTTTAATTGAGCTGATGTCTGAAGAGGACATCAGCTTTTCCCTGCATAAAATGATAGGGTGTTTTCCTCACAGGAAGAACTCGCCCAATAGGTGAAACTAAATGTTTATCACTGCATCAACAGATGTTTCACTTATTCATTTCATTGATTAAACCGAGTTAGAGGGAGAGGTCTTATGTCAAAAGGTAATTTCCTAAATAGATTTAGAGAAAATAGAAATGCCAAAGGTCAGGAAGCAAGTACGATTCGTAAAATTGTTTTTATCGTATTATTTTTAGTGACAATAGCCCTTGTAGTAGCTGTGTTTTGGGGTTATTCTTTCGTGAAAAGCGGACTAGAACCTGTGGCTTCAGAAAGTGAAGAAACAGTTGATATTGAGATACCAATTGGCTCTTCAACTTCAACGATAGCATCCATCTTGGAAGAAAATAATATTATAAATAGTGCACTTATATTTAGGTTTTATATAAGTTTTAAAAATGAATCTGGTTTCCAAGCAGGCGAGTATACGTTTAGCCCTACGATGACGCTCGATGAAATTATAGAATCACTTAAGAGTGGGAAGATAGTTCTCGAACCTACCCACCGGGTGACAGTTCCTGAAGGGTTAACTGTGGAACAAATAGCGGAAATCTTTTCTGGAAAGTTCTCCTTTACTAGTGAGGATTTTGTTGAAATTGCAAATGATGAAGATTATCTGAATGATTTAATAAGTAGATATCCTAATATTCTTTCAGAAGATATATTGCATGAAGATATACGAACACCGTTAGAAGGGTATTTATTTGGTATTACTTATGATATATATGAAGAGGACCCTTCCATTGAGTCCATTATTGAAATGATGCTAGATCAGACTAATTCGGTAGTGACTGGTTACCTAGACACAATAGCTAACAGAGATTTTACCGTTCATGAGGCACTCACATTTGCATCGATTATTGAAAAAGAATCCGGTGCTAATGATCAACGCCAACAGATAGCAGGAGTGTTCTATAACCGTCTAGAACAAGGGATGCGACTACAAACAGATCCAACTGTATTGTATGCACATGGGGAACACAAAGATAGGGTATTATATGAGGACTTAGAAATAGAATCACCATATAACACTTATTATATTGAAGGGCTTCCTATTGGCCCAATAAGCAACTTTGGCATGAGCTCATTTGAAGCAGTTATAAATCCAGCAAACAATAATTATTTCTATTTCTTACATGACAGTGCTGGAAATATTTATTATGCCGAAACACTTGATGAACACAACCAAAATATACAAACATATAGGTAAGACTTCGGAGAGCTTGAGTGATAACCGTAAATGTTATTTCTCAGACTCTTCTCCTTTTAAAAGGAATCGTATTTTATAAAAAAGAGGTATTATATATGGATGAACAGATAGAAAGCTATTTAGAGGAATGTTTACCTGCAAAGGATTCTTGGATAAAAGAATTAGAAGCATATGCAATTGAAAACAATGTACCAATCATGAGTAGTGTAAGTATTGATTATATGCTGAACTTAATTAAAATCCACAAACCTAAAAATATATTAGAAATTGGAACTGCTATTGGTTACTCTGCATTGCGAATGTCCGAAGCAAATCCGAATGCTAATATAACTACGATTGAAAAAGATGAAATAAGATACAATGAAGCCATATCAAACATTACTAAACAAAACAAAGAGAAACAAATCACAGTTCATCTTGGTGATGCTTTAGAAGTAATGGATCAACTAACAATAGATGATGTGACATTTGATTTCATATTTATTGATGCTGCAAAAGGTAAGTACCAAGACTTTTTTGAACTTGCACACCCACTGTTGTGTAAGGGCGGAATTATCGTTACTGATAATGTTCTTTTTCGAGGATATGTTTTACAACCTGAGCTTGCTCCGAAACGATTAAGAAATATGGTAAAAAAAATCAGAAACTATAATAAAAGTGTTAGTTTACATCCAGAATATATTACATCAATTATCCCGCTCGGAGATGGCGTGATGATAAGTTATAAGAAAGATTAAGGGAGATAAATTGCAGTGAATAATAAACCATTAGTAATAGGTGTTGCAGGTGGAAGTGGAAGTGGAAAAACTTCAGTTACAAAAGCTATTTTTGATCAATTCACTGATAAATCTATCTTGGTAATAGAACAGGATTATTATTATAAAGATCAAAGTCATCTATCGTTTGAAGAAAGATTAAATACAAATTATGATCATCCATTAGCATTTGATAATGAACTGCTAATTCAGCATATAAAGGATCTATTAAAGGATCAAATCATCTCAAAACCAGTGTATGACTATAAAATGCATACACGATCTGATAAAGTCATCCCAATGGAGCCTAAGGATGTAATTATCGTCGAAGGTATATTAATATTAGAGGATGCCGAACTACGGGATCTGATGGATATTAAGGTATTTGTTGATACAGATGCTGATTTAAGAATTATTCGCAGATTACTACGTGACATCAAGGAGAGAGGTCGTAGCCTTGATTCAGTAATTGATCAATATTTAACTAGTGTGCGACCAGCACATTTACAGTTTATTGAAGCAACAAAACGATATGCGGATATCATTATTCCTGAAGGTGGAGAAAATCGAGTAGCAATTGACATACTTGCAAGTAAAATTTCAACAATTTTATCAAATAAAATGTAAGTAAACTTCAAATAGATATTGAATTATCTAAGAAAATCTGCCATGATGGTGGATAGTATCTCTTCATATTTAGAAATGAAGCGCATACATTATATCTTAACTAATGTAAATCAACGTGTAAATGTTGGAAATTATAAAGGAGTGTTTTAGATGTCTATAGAGAAAAGCTATTATATGACAGAAGAGGGAAAAGAGAAATTAGAGAAAGAGTTAACATTTTTAAAAACTGATCGAAGACAAGAGGTTGTTGAGCGAATTAAAATCGCTCGTGATTTTGGTGATCTCTCAGAGAACTCGGAATATGATTCTGCAAAAGAAGAACAAGCATTTGTTGAACAAAGAATTACTCAACTTGAAAAAATGGTTCGTAATGCAGTTATTATAGAAAATAATGATACGAATTCAAATATCGTTTCATTAGGTAAATCCGTTACATTCCAAGAGCTTCCAGATGGTGAAGAAGAAAAGTATATTATTGTAGGTAGTGCTGAAGCAGATCCATTTGAAGGTAAAATCTCAAATGACTCACCAATTGCACAAAGCTTACTTGGAAAAGAAGTTGGCGAAGAGGTTACTGTAAATACTCCAGGTGGGGACATTCAGGTGCGTATTACGAAAGTAGAATAGTAAGAAACTAATAATAGAACAAATAAAAACCAAGTCTCATTGCAGACTTGGTTTTTTTGTAAGCATATGTTTATTTTAATTTCAAATAGAATTTCATTTGAGTGTCAGATAGTATTGTAATTTTTGATGAATCAAACTAACCTAATTAATACTTTACTAGGGATAAATAAAATAGTTATTATTACATTTATATTACAGATACGTTACAAATAAGTCTAATTACTCAGTCGTTATAATTAATGGATATTTAATACTATAGTATTCTGGCTTTGAATTACCTATCTTGCTTCTATTTTTTAAAAAACTTCTCTTTATGAAGATTTTAAAAACTATCATTTTCAATAGAGTCTAAATCTAGTTAAGGAGAAAATTAGCTAAAATCCGTACGTAGGAATTGACTCTTACTTAAAACAAAAGCTTTTAAGCAAAATCTACATTGAATTCATTAGATAATTCCAATGAATTCAATATATTAATAATTGTAACATAGGTAACAACTACTGTTTTTAATAAAAAGCCTTACCATTTTGTGAACAATTTAGTAATATTAGGTGTAACGTTCGTGAAAAAGTTAAAAATCATAATTAATTTGCTTTTAGTTTATATGGAGGTCAAAATGAGGAAACTATTATTGTTATTACTAACGGGACTACTTTCCGTTACATTGCTAGCTGCTTGTGGCAATGATGCTGAAGAAACAACTACAGATGAGAATCAAGATTCAGAAACTGAAGTAACTGATGATATTGAACCAGAGGATACACAGGAAGAAGATGAGGAAGAAAGTAACGAAGAAGTAGAGGGTGGTAGAACAAGAACAGGGTCTAATACGATGAACAGCTCTTTCAAAGTGACGGAAGAGGCTCAAACTGATTTAAGACTAGGAGATACTGCGCTTGTTCAAACATCTATTGGTACTTATGAATTAACGGTTCATACTGCAGAGATGGTTGGTACAGAACTTGATGGAGAAGAAGCTTTATTGGATGAAATCATTCTATTAGAGATGACATTTAAGAATGTCGGTGATTTACCAATTATTGCTGAAGATGTCATGATAAACCTTGGAATAAGAACAGATTTAGAAGGCTCTGATAATACGAATGCAGCTGCTTCTTTTGATAGTATCGAATTCTTCGAAGGTAGAATCGCACCAGGTGAAGAAAGGGAAGCGCAGTTTATAGCAGATACTAGAACTGCTGATGAATACTATTTTGGTTCAAGTTCAGGATCAGTCGCTTCTGGAGGTCATAACGAAATAAGGTTTACTATCTTGGATGAAGAAACTAGAGACGAATAAATACCTTAGGGATAAACTTATGATTTGTCCCTATACATATTTCAAGCTGCAAGTGGTATAGGAAATATTGAGGAATGTTCAGTATCATAAGAATTAGCAATTACTTAAACATCGGAAAAAGAAGAGTGAAACTACAGAAAACGAAATAAAAGCTATTGAAGAACCATAGAGGATACGCGGGTTGGCGATCGAACTTTGCTCATTTGAAAATTATCTATGCATCACAAATGAAAATGAAAGAAATGAGGATTCATAATGAAGAAAGCAATGATTTTACTTAGTTTGATTCTATTTATTTTTACATTGTCAGCGTGTAGTACAAGTGACGATAATGATGATAATGATAAAAGTGCAACTATAACTACTGAGGCTGAGGAAGAGGGAGCAGCAACTGAAGATAGTAATGATATCGAAAGCACATCCGACTCATCGAACGGCTTATTTGAAGTAACTCAGGAGGATCAACGTGATCTTACAATTGGTGATACTGGCGTTTTTCAAACTACATTAGGAACTTATGAAGTTACATTGCATTCTGCAGAAATTGTAGGTTCTGAACTAGATGGTGAACCTTCTTTATTTGATGAACTAATCGTTCTAGAACTAACTTTTAAAAATATTGGTGACAATGTTATTCTCGCCGAAGAAATAATGTACGATATGGAAATTACAGACGATTTGGAAGCCTCTGGTTCTTCTAATGGTGCGGAGATGTTTGACAGTCTTGAAGTTTTTGAAGGTGAAATACAACCAGGCGAAGAAAAGAATGCTCAGTTTATAGGGGACATTTATACAGCTGATGAATATTTCTTTGGTAAGGCTGAAGGTAACGTAGCAGCTGGTACGAGTAACCAAGTTATCTGGGTTATTCCTGATAACATGGCAAGACATGAATAAGGTGTCATTACTTAAAATTATGATTCAACAGAAACAGTAGATAGTGTAGTGAATTGATAATTTACGTGAGTAGCAATTGAATTTTATCTGATAGTAAAAACAGCTGTTTCGATATTGAAGCAGTTGTATTTTTTTCTGTTACAGTTGTCGCTAAACATATTAAATACTATAATAGAATTCTATATAGTTAAAAATAATATTTGTATTGTCATATACTTTAATTTAGTTGATGAAGGAGGTTCCATGATGGACGATATGAATGGTACTCGCTTAAAGAAATTTGAAAAGCGTCGCAGAAATAATATCTTCATTAAATATGCTCTTATCATTGCTGCCGTGCTCGTTGTGTTGCTAATAGGAATATGGATTTTCGGTGGTGGGGATGAAGTTGCAGACGATAGCCCTCTAGAGGACGAACAAACTGAAGATGAAGGCTTCTTTATTGAAGTTGAGGAAGAAGATAATGATGAAGACACGAAATCAAGTGATAACTCCAATGAAGATAATGATAATGAAGAAACAAACGAAAATGAATCAGAGAATAACTCTGATGAAGAAGAGACTAACCCTGAATTTGATGATGTTGAAGTGGAAGTATCAGAATCAGATGATGATAATGTCATTGAAGTCATCACAGGTAATTGGCCTCCTATCGGGACAGAACAGACAGGCCCTCACGAAACTGTATTCGCTGAAGGTTCAGCAGATAGAATTGAAATAAAACGAGCAGTTTCTATGGTAACAGGATTGGCTGAAGACGATATAAATGAAATTTGGGTAGGGAATGGTGGCTACCAAAAAGTAATTTCGACTGTTTCAAATAGTGCTTATACTGACTTTTATCGAGTTTATCTATCTTGGGTTGATAACGAAGGTTGGCAGCCCACAATGGTCGAAGTATTAGTTGAAAATGACATTTAAAATTAGTTTATACAAACCAGGAGGTTATTAGATGATCGGAATTATTGGCGCAATGGATGAAGAGATTGCACTTTTATTAGAAAACATGGAAGAGGCGCAAGAAGTTGAAGTAGCTAAAAGTCGCTTTATTCAAGGAAAACTAATGGGTAAACAAGTAATCTTACTTCAGTCGGGTATTGGTAAGGTAAATGCTGCCATGGGAACAACAATTATGATGGAAAGATTTTCACCAGATTTAATTATTAACACAGGCTCTGCTGGTGGGTATTCTGAAAATCTAGATGTGGGTGATCTCGTCATTTCGAGTGAAGTTGTTCATCATGATGTAGACGTAACTTCATTTAATTACGCCTACGGTCAAGTACCAGGTCTACCTGAGACATTTAAAGCAGATCTAAGACTTATTGATTTAACAAAAGGTGTTGTTCAATCGTTTGATATAAATCACGAAATTGGAATGATCGCTACAGGAGATTCTTTCATGGAAGAGACCACTAAGGTTGAAGAAGCTCGTGCAAGGTTCCCGCAAATGATTGCAGCTGAAATGGAAGCTGCAGCAATCGCACAAGTTTGTCATCAGTATGGTACGCCATTTGTTGTTATCCGTGCATTATCAGATATTGCAGGAAAAGAATCTGCTAATTCATTCGATGAGTTTTTAGAAAAAGCAGCTAAAAACGCAGCTGAGTTGATTATGAATGTTGTTCAAAAGCTCTAACTTAAAAAGCATTCCTCCCAGTATTATTGGGAAGAATGCTCTTTTCATTTTTAATCATTTAATTATTTTTCTGGCGTTCTTGACGATAGTACTCATGAAAAACTTTCATCAATGCTCTTTTTTCGATTCGTGATACATAGCTACGAGAAATATTTAACTTCTTAGCAATTTCTCTTTGAGTCATTTCTTCTTTATCATGTAATCCATAACGATAAACAATGACTTCTTTCTCGCGGTTATCCAACACACGGAAGAATTCTTGAATTTTATCGACTTCCATATTTAGCTGGATAAATTCAATAATGTTTTGATTCTCTGCTTCCAGTATATCAATGAGACTTATCTCGTTACCTTCTTTATCTTGGCCAATAGGATCATGAAGCGAAACATCTTTTTTCACTTTCTTGAGCGCTCTTAGGTGCATGAGGATTTCATTCTCAATACACCGAGCAGCATAAGTAGCAAGTTTGGTTCCACGATCTGTTGAAAAGCTTTCTACACCTTTAATAAGCCCAATCGTACCAATGGAAATTAGATCTTCTGTATCTTCACCGGTATTGTCGAATTTTTTCACAATATGGGCAACTAGGCGTAAGTTATGTTCGATAAGTTTATTTCTAGCTTCACCGTCTCCATTTTGCATGGCTTTTAGGTATTTTGCTTCGTCATCTGATGAAAGAGGCTGGGGAAAGGCATGGTTCTTAATGTAGGAAACAAAATAGATGGTTTCTTTTATTAATATAGCGAGTGTAGATAATATTCCTGACAAATACAAACACCTCCTAAAGTCAAAGTACATAACTATAGGCGATTGCCCATAGTTAAGTGTATGACACAAGAGCTTAATTTGTGTTTGTCCTTGTGAAATTATCTTTATGAAGTAATGATCGAGCGTGGAAGTTGAAGTCTTAACAAGAAGTACTCTTCTCTTTTACAAGCCTCCTTTTTTCGATTTCTTTTTTCATCAAGGATAAAAAGTCTTCGTTCAAATTTAATTTTCTGGCTGTGTTGTACGATTCAAGTAGTAATTCATCTGATAAATTTTGCATTATGAGTCCCTCCTAATGCATGGTTAATTATTTACTATAGTTAATCTACCATGTTTCTTATTTGAGGACAAGTTAGATGTTATCTACAGTTAACTGTAGATAACTTGTGCATAAATGATTAATAAGTTGTTTAATTGTTTACATAGAAGGGGGCATTTTGTGTGTAAAGTTATCCACAAAAAAGCGCTTGTCACAATTTGTCGAACGATTGATCAAATTTTTTGGCATATTCTTAAATAAACGGATAACTTATTTCTAAGATATATCGTGAAATTGCATGAATTTACCTATTGCAGGTTTAACTTTATTCGCAACTAGGATATTATAAGGAAGAGATTGATTTAAAAAACTCAAATACAATCGTTTTGTGAATAGAACTATAATGAGGTGTAAATATTGTTAAGGCGCTTTTTACCTAATGAAAATGTAAAAACTATATTTGATATTCAACCAGAAGCTTTGAAAGCAAGAGGAATAAAAGGTATCATTACTGACTTAGACAATACGCTTGTTGCTTGGGATGTAAAAAATGCTACGCCAGAGATTGTTAAATGGTTCGAGTTAATGAAGCAACACGAAATAAAAGTTACTATTTTATCTAATAATAAGCTAGAAAGAGTAAAAGCATTCTCAGATCCACTTGGAACTCCATATGTTTATAGTGCTAGAAAACCTCTAAGCAGAGCTTTTAAAAGAGTTGCTAAAGAGATGGGATTGGACCGAAGCGAAGTTGTTGTAATAGGAGATCAACTTTTAACAGATGTGCTGGGTGGTAATTCAGCAGGTTTTTACACGATTTTAGTTGTACCTATTGTAGAAACAGACGCAAAAATCACTAAATTTAACCGAAAAATCGAAAGAAGAATCTTAAACTATTTCCGTTCAAAAGGTAAGATTAGCTGGGAGGAGTAAAATGGAAACAATACAATGTCAAGGCTGTGGGACCGAAATACAAACGACGAACAAAAATGGTCTTGGATACACACCTGAATCAGCTTTAGAGAAAGAAACAATACTATGTCAACGCTGCTTTAGATTAAAACATTATAATGAAACACAAGATGTACCAATAACTGATGATGATTTTTTAAATATGGTATCTAGTATTAGCCAATCAAAAGGTCTAATTGTCCATATTATTGATATTTTTGATGTAAATGGGACGCTTATTAAGAGTTTACCTAGAATAACTGGAGATAATCCGATTATTTTGGTAGGTAATAAATTAGATTTACTACCAAAATCGACTAATCCAAATAAGTTAATTCAATGGTTAAAGAAAGAAGCAAAAGATGCAGGAATTAAGGTTAAAGATGTCTTCTTAATTTCTTCCGTTAAGAAAACTGGAATTGATGAATTAAAAGATGAAATTGAGTTTTATCGAAAAGGAAAAGATGTTTACATTGTCGGTACTACGAACGTTGGTAAATCAACATTCATTAACACTTTAATTAAGGATTCGACAGGTCATAATAATGTAATCACAACTTCTTATTTCCCAGGAACGACACTTGGTTTCATAAAGATTCCTTTGGATGACAAATCTAATTTGATAGATACACCGGGGATTGTTAATAAACAGCAGATTTCGCACTTCCTTTCTGCAGAAGATTTAAAAGTAATCACTCCAAGAAAAGAAATTAAATCTCGAGTTTATCAATTGAATGATCAACAGACATTATATATTGGTGGTTTAGCAAGGATTGACTTTGTTAAAGGAGAAAGGCAATCATTTATTTGTTATTTCTCAAATGAATTAGAAATTCATCGTACGAAATTGGAAAATGCTGATGAATTATTTAGAAAGCATCATGGAAAGTTATTACAACCACCAAATGAGGAGAGCCAAGATTTACTACCTGCATTTACAGAACATGCTTATAAGTTAACAGACGGAAGAACGGATATTATCTTCCCTGGCTTAGGTTGGATAACGGTCACAGGTGAACAATCTACAGTCGTTGTTCATAGTCCTAAGGGGATTGCAGTATCTTTGAGAAACCCTCTAATATAAGGTTAGGAGAGAAATGATATGTCGTTAAATTTCGCATTAATCGGTTATCCAATTCAACATTCTATGTCTCCTTGGCTTCATAAGAGTTTCTTACAAAAAGCAGGTCTTGAAGGGGAATATTCCTTATTTGAAATTCATCCAGACGATAATTTTGATTTGAAAATAAGTGAATTGAAAGAGAGAAATCTCAATGGTTTTAATATAACATTTCCCTATAAAGAAAAGATCATAGATTATCTGGATGAGGTAGACGAAACAGTTCAAGTAATGGGAGCGGTAAATACAGTCCTACTGCAGGATGGCAAATGGATTGGCTATAATACGGATGGTGCAGGGTATTTACGTGCTATAAAAAGTAATTATCCAAGTTTGTTTTCAAATAAGAACTTAAAGGTATTAATTATTGGTAGTGGTGGTGCGTCTAGAGCTATTTACTATGCATTGACGAAAGAACCAATACAGACAGTGGATATTACCAATCGTACAATTGAAAAAGCTGAAATAATTGCTTCTTTAAATAAAGGGAATACGAATACTAAAATATATACTTTAGAAGAAGTCGATAAGGTTCTCGACCAATATGATTTAATTATTCAAACGACATCCTTAGGCATGGAGCCAAATGAAGAGCAAACACCATTGAAAATAAATAAGTTAAAAAAGAATGCAGTCGTAAGTGATATTGTCTATCAGCCAATGAAGACAAAGTTCTTAAAACAAGCAGAAGCTTTAAATGCAAATATTCATTTAGGACATACAATGTTACTTTATCAGGCACAGTATGCTTTTGAAATATGGACAGGCAAAAATGTCAGTGTTACAAATATGGATATTCAACTACAAGATATTTTGGAAGGAAGATAATATGTTAACAGGAAAACAAAAACGTTTCTTACGTGCAGAGGCACATCATTTAAAACCGATATTTCAAGTAGGAAAAATAGGTGTAAATGAAAATATGGTTAGTCAAATAGCTGATGTTCTAGAGAAAAGAGAATTAATTAAGATAAGTGTTTTACAAAATGCTTCAGAAGATAAAGACTCCATAGCAACTGAATTAGCAGAGGAAACAAATGCAGAAATTGTACAAATCATCGGAAATAATATTGTGCTCTATAAAGAGTCACTAACGAATAAAGAAATCAAATTACCATAAATCGGGTGGGAGTTTCTATGAGGAAAATCGGGATATTAGGCGGCACATTTGATCCGCCACATCTTGGCCACTTAATTATTGCCGAGGAAGTTCGACTAGCGTTAGATTTAGAAGAGGTATG
Organism: Oceanobacillus sp. CAU 1775; assembly: GCF_054482815.1. NCBI lineage: Bacteria > Bacillati > Bacillota > Bacilli > Caryophanales > Bacillaceae > Oceanobacillus > Oceanobacillus sp. CAU 1775. The sequence continues at coordinate 321,184 of NZ_JBTLRO010000004.1, forward strand.
GTTTATTCCAACATCTATACCTCCTCATAAAGATAGTTCTAACACAAAAACGAACCATCGAATTAAAATGACTGAACTTGCAATTGAGGATAATCCTGCTTTTAAAATCAACACAATAGAAATAAATCGTTCAGGAAAGTCATATACTATCGACACAATAAAAGAATTAAACAAGCAATACCCAAATTGTGAATTCTATTTTATTATTGGTGGAGATATGGTAGACTATTTACCGCATTGGGTAGACATCGAAGAATTAGTTAAACTCGTACGTTTTGTAGGTGTGAAGCGAACAGGGTATAGCCTTGAGTCGCCATATGAAATCATAAAAGTAGAAATTCCTCTAATTGATATTTCTTCTACAAAACTTCGCGATCGGTTACTTGACGGTGGCTCAATTAAATATTTTACGCCAAATGAGGTCTACGACTATATAAGGAGAGAACATCTTTATGGAATTTAATGAAGCGGTAGCTGCTGTTAAAGCGATGCTAAGCGAAAAACGGTTTTCACACACGATGCGGGTTGTTGAAGTTGCCGAATCTCTAGCAAAAAGATATAATGCACAAGTTGGGAAAGTTAAGCTAGCAGCTGTTTTTCATGATTATGCAAAAGAGTTCCCCTTAGATGAATTAAAAAGACTTATTCTGTCCTCTGATTTACCAAAAGATTTATTAGATTTTCACTTTGAATTATGGCATGGTCCAGTGGGAGCAGTTGTCGTACAAGAAAAATACGGAATAGTTGATGAAGATATTTTAAGTGCGATTCGTTACCATACAACTGGAAAAGCAAGTATGTCTCAAATAGATAAAATTATTTACCTTGCAGATTATATTGAACCTGGCCGGAATTTCCCAGGATTAACCGAAGTTCGTCAAGCTGCGAATGAAAACCTTGATCTAGCATGCTGGTTAATTTCTAGAAATACGTTGCAACATCTTTTAAATAAAGAAGTAACGCTATATCCGGATTCGGTATTTGCTTATAATGATCTACACAAAAAAATGGAGGGATAAATGGATGAATACAATAGATGTTGTTAATGCAGTTGCAGAGGCTTGTGATGATAAACTTGCTGAAAATATAATTGCGCTTGATATGAATGAAGTATCCTTGGTTGCAGATTATTTCTTAATATGTCACGGAAATACGGAGCGACAAGTGCAAGCAATTGCTCGCGGAATTAAAGATAAAATGGAAGAGCGTGGAATAAACGTGAATAGAATGGAAGGAATGGAACAAGCAAGATGGGTCCTGTTAGATATAGGTGATGTTGTTTGTCATATTTTCCATAAGGATGAAAGAAGTTATTATAATCTAGAAAGACTTTGGGGCGACGCAAGAGAGCTTCCATTACAGATTGGACAAGAGAGATAACTTATGTCTTATCAACAAATGGCAAATTTATATGATTATCTAATGGCGCATGCCCCATATGATGAATGGGTTTCTTTTACTGAAGAGATCTTAAAAAATCATTCGGGTGATACCAAACGTATGGTTGATTTTGGTTGTGGTACTGGTGAAATAACGACGAAGTTAGCAAGCAAAGGATATGAGATGACAGGCGTTGATTACTCATCAGATATGCTTGCGATTGCAAGCCAAAAAGCAACAGAACAACGATTAAATATCCAGTGGTTACAACAGGATTTGAGAGAACTAGATGGATTAAGTAATTATGATGTAGCAATTAGCTATTGTGATGTAATAAATTATATTACGGAGCCAGAAGAGCTTTCGAAAACGATGAAAAATATAAATGATACATTAAAACCAGGTGGAATTTTCTTGTTCGATGTCCATGATTTAGAATATATAGAGGAATATTATCTAGGTCAGACATTTGCCGAAGTAGAGGATGAAATCTCTTATATCTGGAAATGTTCCCCAGGTGATGAACAAGGAGAAATGTATCATGATTTAACCTTTTTTTATTTACAGGAAGGTAAATATGAGAGGTTTGACGAGCAGCACGTCCAAAGAACCTATAAAATAAATTTTTATAAAAATATTTTAATAGAATCTGGATTCGAAAATATCAAAGTATATGCTGATTTTTCTACAAAAGTAGAAAACTTAGGTGAAAATCCTTCAAGAATATTCTTTTCAGCTATAAAAGGGTAGAGATAATAGTAAAATCTCTCCCTTTTTTTGTTTGCAGGATTTTTAGAGAAGATGTCGAATAGAATCTATTAACCCCAAATTCCACTTATTTATCTCTGTACTAACCCCCTACAAAGGAAGTGATTTCAATTTGACCGAAACATTAAAGAAGATAATCTTTGTTGTAGCTGGTTGTTTGGTAGCCGTCATTTTTTTCTTATTCACAAATGATTCTAATGTTAACCGGATAGCCCATCAATCATCTGGACTGGTAGCTGTTGGTGATGACGAACAGTCAAATCCAGCTGTGAATGAGGTCCAAACAATAGAGTCGGATATTATTCTAGTTGATATAAAAGGTGAAGTAAATAAGCCGGGAGTATACGAGTTGAAGATAGATTCTAGAGTTAACGATGTGATCAAACTTGCACAAGGTTTTACAGAAAATGCAGATGAAACGCAAATCAATCTTGCCCAAAGGGTTCAGGATGAAATGATAATTATTGTCCCGAAAATTGCAGAAGATGGTGCGTTGGTAGAAAATTCTCCTTCACCTTCTACAGGAGGGAAAGTAAGAATAAATTATGCAACTCGAGAAGAAATTGAGACGTTAAATGGCATTGGGCCTTCAAAAGCACAGGCAATTATTCAGTACCGTGAAGAAAACGGTATGTTTAGGGTTCCAGAAGATTTATTGCAAGTTTCGGGAATTGGAGAGAAAACTTTACAGAATTTTATCGATCAAATTCAGATTCCTTAAGTGTTTGATTGACTTCTAACTTACAGCACGGGTAAACTATTGAAAAAGAAGACTTTTAGGGGGATTTAACTTGGAAAGAATATCTTGGGATCAGTATTTTATGGCACAAAGTCATTTACTCGCATTAAGAAGTACTTGTACAAGATTAATGGTTGGTGCAACGATAGTTAGAGACAAACGAATTATTGCTGGTGGATATAATGGTAGTGTAACAGGTAGTGTTCATTGTATCGATGATGGATGCTATGTCATTGATGGACATTGTGTTCGTACGGTTCATGCGGAAGCAAATGCTCTATTACAGTGTGCGAAATTTGGTGTGCCAACTGAAGGCGCAGATGTTTATGTTACGCATTTTCCTTGTTTACAATGTTGTAAACAGCTTATTCAAAGCGGTATTCAGACAGTTTTTTACGCTGAAGACTATCGAAACCATGAGTATGCTATTATGCTTTTCGAGGAAGCTGGGGTTGCAACTAAAAAAGTTGAGCTTGAATATTTAGCGGTAGATACTAATTTCCAGGAAAAAACTCAATTAGTAAGCGAGTTATTAAATCACTTAGAAGAGTCTAGTGAAACGGAAGAATTAAAGAAAGAAGCACAGCGATTGTTCTTAGGAAAATAACTATTTTTAGCTTGTAAGGGGGAGGTAAATGAGAGGTCATTGGCACCTTATTGCATTGACAGTACTACTTGCGGCTCTATCCGTAATCTTAAATATAAACCTCTTCTTACTAGCTTTTATTTGGTTGTTTTATCTTTTTTATGATAAACGAATTTCCTTATTGACCTTTTCATTAGCGATTCTTAGTTTTTTCTACTATTTTCATCACATTCCATCACTTGAAATTGTAGCTAGTGAAGAATTGGTTGGGTATGAGCAGGAAAATTTTCATGGGAAAATTGTTAGTGAACCAGTTTTCAATTCGAATAAAATAGAGCTAGTAATAGAAGAAACAACCCTTAACCAACGAATTATTATTTTATATTTTCCTAATGATGAGGAGATCAATTCTCTTCAATTAAGACAATTAAAATATGGAGCAGCTTGTAGTGTGATTGGTGAATTAGAACTACCAGCAGAAGCAACAAACCCGGGTCAATTTAATTATCAAAAGTATTTATTAACAAAAAACATCTCTTATCAAATTGTCCTAAAAGAATTGACTAATATTGAATGTGAGGGTTCCTTATTCTTCCAACGTTTTTATACGTTAAGATTAAAGCTATTAGACGAAGCTCCAAGTAAGCTAAGTCCATATACCCGTGCATGGTTAAAAGCACTTGTTCTAGGTGAACGCTCAGAAATTGATGAACAAGTACTAGATACCTTTCAAAGGTGGAGTTTATCCCATTTATTAGCCATTTCAGGGCTCCATATAGGCATTATAGTGGCTATCGTTTATTTTGGATTGGTAAAGCTTAATTTGCTTACAAAAGAAAAAGCAGAAACAATTGTACTTTTATCCCTTCCTATTTATGCTGTTTTAGCAGGAGGGCAACCTTCCGTATTGCGTGCTGTATTTATGGTTGTATTGCTTCTACTAGCAAAGAAAATGCAAATTAAATTTTATGTTCAAGATGTAATTAGCCTCGTCTTTCTAATTTTGATCTTCTTTCAACCATACTTGATTTATCATATCGGGTTTCAGTTTTCGTTTGTCGTTACATTTGGTATTATTTTAACTAAAAAATGGTTAGCCACTGTACCGTCCTCGGCATACCAAATACTTATGATCAGCTTTGTCTCTCAAATTGTTATTCTCCCTTTACAGCTAGATTATTTCTCCATTTTGCAACCACTATCCATCATATTAAACTTATTGGTAGTTCCATATTTTTCGCTTTTTGTTATTCCTTTTATGTTTATCCTTCTGTTACTTTCATTCTTGCCAAATACACTCCTTGCGATCTTTGATAATTTCTTTATTGGGACTCATCATATAGTGATTACTATGATTCAGTGGGTTGATCGTTGGCTAGACTTTCCTCTTTTTCTAACAGATATTCCTTTATGGTTTTATCTTATTTACTATGTTATTTTATTGACTGCGTTTTTTTATTTGCAGAATAAAAGATCTAAACATGCTTTTATAGCATTCCTTTTATTAATATCGTTAATTATAGGTTATGCGTCTACTCCTTATTTATCGCCAAGAGGCTATGTTACGATGTTAGATATCGGACAGGGCGATGCATTTATTATTGAGCAACCACATCGGAGAGGGGTGTATATGATCGATGCTGGCGCTCGGTTTTCGTTTGAAGATATGGAGCCAACAAATACAGTTTATAAACAAGTCATTCAACCGTATTTGCGTTCGAAAGGTATTCATAAAATAGATGCGCTTTTTCTCACTCATGATGACCTAGATCATATTGGCAGTGTGAAATACATGATTGAAGATGGAGTAGTGGAAGATATATTTGTGAGTGAATATTTTCCAGTAAATGAACAATTTTTAGAAGAAATAGAGCGGTCAAAAGTGAATATATATTCTTTAACTCAGGGAAAAACGATTAAACTAAATGAACAATCATTAACAGTTTTATCACCAATTCGAGATAAACAAAAATCAAATGAGAATTCACTTGTACTCTATACAGAAATAGGTGGAAAGACTTGGCTGTTTACAGGGGATATTACAAAAGAAGAAGAGAAAGAATTAATTAAGAAGTATAAGCTAAATGTAGACGTATTGAAAGTTGCACATCATGGAAGTAGTACGTCTACTGATCAGGATTTTCTTGAGCAAATCAATGCAAAAATAGCTTTAATTCCCGTGGGTAATAATAATCGTTACGGACATCCGACAAATGAAGTCATAGAAACACTAACAAACCAAAAGATCCAAATCTTTAGAACGGACAAACATGGGGCGGTCCAGTATCAGTATATTGATGAGGCAGGTAGTTTTTTTATATTTAAGAATGAGTAATAGAGGCATTATTTTCAGAGTGTTTATGCTCATAACAAAGACAAACAATAAAAAAGAGACTTCTAAAAAGTCTCTTTTGTTCCGATGCATTAAATTTTTAAGTTAGGTTATGTATTAACCACCTAAAACACTAAATACTACTCCAATACCAAAAATAAGAAAAAAGAATACAAATGAGAATACAAACCCAGTACCAGCTTCAATTATATCGTTACCTTTATGTTGTGGATTCTTTTCAAATTCATTCATCATTACCCCTCCTATCATCCTTTTTAATTATAAGATAAATCACCATAAAAATCTACTCGAAATACCATTTGTTGTAGAAAACTCAAATTATCCTTCATAACTATTCTTTTCTATAGGGTTATTATATAATAAATCTGGGGTGAAGCAAAATGTCATACATGGAAGTTTTAAAAAATATTAAGAAAAACAAGATAGAACCTGTTTATTTCATATATGGATCAGAAGCATATTTTCGTGAAAATTTAAAAAAACAGCTGATTGAAAAGGTCACAAAAGATGATGAGGATAGTTTATCTGTCTATGATTTAGAAGAAACTCCCATAGAAGAAGTAATCAATGATGCTGAAACTTATCCATTCTTTAGTGAAAAAAAATTAGTTATAGCTACAAATCCAGTCTTCTTAAAAGCGAAACCAGATAAAATTCCTTTTGAACACGATGTTTTAGCTCTTGAGAGATATTTATCAGCACCTGTTGACTATACAACTTTAGTTATTATTGCTCCTTATGAGAAAATTGATGAGCGTAAAAAAATAAGTAAGCAAATTAAAAAACAAACCGTTGTTGCAGAATGTAACGCAATAAAGGATCGTGAACTAAATCAATGGATCGACTCAGTAGCAAAGCAATTAAATATAACAATTTCAAAGGAAGCATTTGAAATATTTGAAACAGAGCTTTCTACTAACTTGCACCAATTAGAAAATGAAATACATAAATTAGCGCTTTATGCTGGTTCAAATGGAGTTATTACAAAGGAAATAGCAGAAGATTTAGTATCACATACAACAAATAGTTCTTCATTGAGGCTTGTCGATGCAGTGATTGCAAGGGATCTTCAAAAAGCAATAACAATTTTTAAGGATTTATTAAAAATGAAAGAAGAACCAATTGCGATGATTGGCTTAATTGCTTTTCAATTTAGATCTATTCTTCGAGTTAAACTTTTAAAACAACAAGGCTATAGCCAGTTTCAAATCCAGAAACAGCTTGGAGTCCATCCATATGTGGTAAAAATAGCATTAAATCGCGAGAAACAATTTACCGTAGATAAATTAGAGCGAATCATGATTCAACTAGCAGATACCGACGCAAACATAAAACAAGGAAAAGTCGAAAAAGATCTGGCATTTGAATTACTTCTTTACGAATTAATCGAAGCAGCATAAAGAAAAACGATCCCATAGAAGGATCGTTTTTTTTGAAAGTAAACAAAATAAAAAGAAGTGGTTAATATCCACTTCTATTATTGCACCAGAGCCTTACGCTCCAAGTCCGTTAACTTTTTTAATTAGACGAGTTTTATGGCGATTTCCATTATTCTCGTGGATGATACCTTTTTGTACTACTTGATCAATCTTTTTCAAAGTAGTTTTCAATGCTGCTTGTGCGTTTTCAACATCGTTTGCTTCAACAAATTTCTCAACTTGTTTGATAGAAGTACGCATATCAGATTTCTTCGCTTGGTTTTCTAAGCGTTTCTTTTCGTTTGTTTCTACACGTTTAATTGCTGATTTAATATTAGCCATTTTTTCACCTCCTAAAATAGCATGACAATCTGTGGTTAATAAAAGCATACCAATTTATACACTTCATTTTCAATCATTCGCTTTTTCATTAACAAGAGTTATTTTATCAAAATGTACAAATGTTTTCAATAGAATTGTTAATATCGAATGCTGTCTGTATGAATTCTACATTTTGGTTCATTCTAATAATAACATATTTTAGCTTAAAAATATAAAAAGATGATGAAATGAAAGGTGTTATGTATATGGTAGAGCCAAAAGATTTTCAAGTCCGGACAGATTTAGCTGTTGAAGCCCGTGATATGTATGTAAGTACAGAAAAGAAAACGAAAGAATTAGAAGGCGTAGTTTTTAAAGAGCGAATGGTAGATGATGTAAAAATATCATATGTTGACATCGATCAACTAGGCGAAGAGAATATCGGTAAAAAACAAGGAAGATATGTAACCATTTATGCTGACGGGGTAAAATTGCAGGACACGAAAAAACAAGAATTAGCTGCAGGCGTCTTTGCAAAGGAGCTTCGCCAATTGCTAGAGAAAAATAATATCCCCCCAGATGCGCAAGGTTTAGTAGTTGGGTTAGGAAATTGGAACGTGACACCAGATGCATTGGGACCAATGACAGTTGAAAAGATTTTAATTACGAGTCATTTATTTAAACTCGAATATGAAACAGTTGCCGATGGTTATCGTCCTGTTTCGGCAATAACTCCTGGTGTTATGGGTATCACTGGAATTGAAACAAGTGATACTGTATTAGGGATTGTAGAGCAAGCAAAGCCAGATTTTATCATAGCGATAGATGCCTTAGCTTCCCGCTCCATTGAGAGAGTGAACGAAACCATTCAATTATCTGATTCAGGTATACACCCAGGTTCAGGAGTGGGAAATAAAAGAAAAGAATTAAGTTACGAAACGCTTGGTATACCCGTTATAGCAGTAGGAGTACCTACAGTCGTTGATGCAGTTACGATCACAAGTGATACAATTGATTTCTTGTTAAAGCACTTCGGCAGAGAATGGGAAGAAAAAGATAGGCCTGGGAAAGCCTTAGCACCAGCAGGTTTTGCTTTCGGAAATAAAAAATTAACAGAAAATGATTTACCAGACCAAGAACAAAGAGAAACGGTTTTGGGTATAGTTGGTGGTCTAACAGAGGATGAAAAAAGGAAGTTAATTTCAGAAGTGCTAACTCCGATTGGATATAACTTAATGGTTACTCCAAAAGAAGTTGATGGATTTATGCTTGATATGGCACATTTATTAGCTAACGGTATTAACGATGCACTCCATGATAATATTACAAATCAAAATGCATCAAACTTTACACGATAAGATAAACCACAAGAGGATGATTTTATATTATAAAAATCCCCTTGTGGTTTATTTATGTTTACTCTATTAAAAATTTACTAGATTTCACTAGCGTTGCATTAATTAATACGAAATATTTAAAATACCCATAATCTTCACTAATTTACTATGATGCAAAGAAAAAGTCCTTTATAATGGATATAGTCAGGTGGTAACCCGTCCAAATCC